>NZ_AFUB01000023.1 GCF_000222705.1 Streptococcus mitis bv. 2 str. SK95
AATTATGAGTTACTAATATCAATTTACAAAAATGAAGATTTTAGTTCTTCAGATTATTTGTATGGCTATATTAGAGTGAAATATAACCATGCACATTACTTACTCGGAGAAGAAAAAAAATAGAAGCTGTAGCAGAGGCTCTAGAAACCATAGAAATTTGTAAAAATTGGCAAACAACCTATCAATTAGCACCTTTATTAATATTACTGGGTAATGCTGGAGAAGATATTATCGGTAAAGAACAAATGATTGAATACTATAAAGATGCCAAAGATTTATGCAGGATATTCGAAAATAAACTGATGTACATACAAATAGAAAATTATTTAAACGAATTAACATCCTCTTAATAGTTTCCAATATCTACAAATTAAACACCGTGCATTTCCCTACTATATTATCAAGTATACCAATACTTTGAGACAATAATTCTTATTAAGATGGTAATCAAGTTAAGATTGCTGTCTTATTTTAGAAGTCTGATACAGTTTTTTTGATTATACTCACCACATTGTTTTTGGAAATGTGCTAGATTTTTAAATATTACCTAAATATCTCTACTCTCTTGATATGCTAATCCTTCTTTAGTCAAATGTTTTACAAACTTATCCAGTTTAAACACCACCTTTTCATACCTAGCACTTTCTAATGCCAGCTGATTACCTAGCTCCTTCAGCTCCTTCTCAACAACATCAATACTAATTTCCTTGGTTATATTCAGTTTTGAAAGATTCAATTTCATCGCTTGCTTGTTTTCAATTGAATCCAGTAAATATTCTGCTACTTGATTTAAGATTGACATTCGTTTTTGCAAGAGATTGATTTTCAATTCAGACTGAGCTAGTTCATACACCAGTTCGTCTTTAATCGCAACATAAGATTTATTTCCCACATCCAGTTTAATCAAAGCATCCACTTCTGTAATCTTCTCTTTAATCATATCGACTGTCATCTTTCTACGGAATGGAATGGATTGATTTTCAGAACTGAACTGTCTAATCAAGTTTCGCCCTTTCATATAGCGATTTTTCTCGGCAGCGTCTTTGTGGTAGACATAGTAGGAGCTGGTCTCCCTGATGAAAACCTTCACCTTTTCCTCTTCAATATCAAGTTGCATATTGGGTACAAAGATAAGTCCCTCCTGACAAATACCAAACTTGACCTTGATATAAATACCATCATTCACTACTTTTTCGATCTGATTGAGATTCAATTCCACTTCAAACTCATGAACAGCATCTCTGTTACTCTTAAACTCATGATAGGACTCCCAGAATTTCTCTACCGTTGGGAGTTCTTTTTCTTTGGAGAATTTCTCTTCTTGATAAACTTGAACTAAATCCTCACCTTCTGGTGACTGCCAATCTTTTCTATTCTCAAAATAACCTTGGAAAAATTCGACATCATAAAGATTTTTCTGGTTTAGCTCAGTCTCCTTCACCTCCACTCCTGCAAATTGAAAAAAAACATGCTTTTGCTTGGGAGTGATAGTTAGTCCAAAGAGTTTTGCCTTCTGAAGTAAATCATCTACATTCTCAACTTTTGGTAAGAGAAATTCCATGAGGATTTCCATTTCTCTTTTAGCAAAGTATTGCTTGAAAAATTCTTCTGTGTAAGGTTGCTTGCGATTGAGTTTATTTCCTCGCATCACCTGTTTCATAGTTGAGTCCGTCATGAAAAAGGTCGCATGCTTGTGACTGAAATCCATTTCCACATGTAGTAACGGAGCCTTCTTTTTGAAATCGTCAAAGTCTCTAGAATATTCCATCAAAAAATAGAGTCGCTGCTTAATCTCATACTTGTGATTGGTCTTGCGATAGACTTCATACTGCTGGTGAGAATAGCGGTTCTCAATGATTTTAGCACCAGCAATTTTAGAAAAACGGTCAGAAATCATGCGAAGGTTTTGCTCCACTTTATAATCCCACTTAAGTTTTTTGTCTGAATTGCTATCTACTGAATTGATGATAATATGATTATGCAGATGACCTTTATCAACATGGGTCGCAACGATAAAACGAAATTTTCCACCCGTCAGCTCCTTCATGGCCTCATAGCCAATCTGATTAACTTGTTCTGGAGTGAGATGATCCTCTGGAGAGAAAGACTGAATGATGTGGTGAGCATGAATTTTTCTCTGATTCTCCTCCTGTCTGTCATGGCGAAAATCGTAAAGCGTATCGTTGCTAATGAAATTTTCCTGATACATCTGCACCATCTCTTCGTAACTGGGAAAATCCAAAAAATTTCGCATGCCGTAGTCCGACACCAAGGCAAGGTTCTTAGTTTTTTCAGGATTGAGGATATACTTGATAAGTTTTCTGCGGTAACTCTTGCCGTGAATGGCAAAGTGTTTAGTGATAACCATGAAACTCCCTCAACTTTTTAGCTTGAATACTAAACTCTTTCTCTACCTCTCTTATCAATTCGGAGATTCCTTTTTTCAAGTTCTTCAATTCATCATTTGAAATTAACTGAGATTGGTTTACACTTCGGGCAATCTGGTTAATATTGTTGCCAATCCTCTTCAACTCAAACACCAAATCTTGATAACCAGTTGTATCAATGGTGATGAAATTCATACCAGGATCGAGTAGAGTTCGTCGAGCATATTCTGAAAAAGATTGACAACCGCTTTGGTCGATACAATGTTTCAACTGACCCAATTCGCTATCAGATAGGAAAACTTTCTTTAGATTAGTTCGGTAACGATTTTCCATGTTCCTACCCCATGTATTTTTTACGGAAGTCTTGACTAAGAGGAATGGAGTTCCCTATTTCTTGAATCAATTCCTGAACGCAGGTTAAGAGAATGGATACATGTTCTTGGGTGACTTGATGTTCTGCCCTTGATAAGATTAAAATCTCATAAATATCACGACTGATTTGTTCTAGCTTTTGAGATTGCCAGAAAGTGAACCACTTTTCAGCAGTCATTTCAAACTCTTCCACCAGTAACTTATCTCTAGCAAATGGAGAGAAGTGTTCAAATCCCTTCTTTTTCATCATCATCTCAATCATTTCTAGTTCATTTGCGGTTAAATTAACTTCTTTGCGAATGTCTCTGTATTGTTCTGACATACTATTTCCTCACTTTCATGCATGGTCGTACGATCCCCGACCCCGTGTCAATCACGGGAAACTTGCAAAA
Organism: Streptococcus mitis bv. 2 str. SK95; assembly: GCF_000222705.1. GTDB lineage: Bacteria > Bacillota > Bacilli > Lactobacillales > Streptococcaceae > Streptococcus > Streptococcus mitis_AY. The sequence goes on from NZ_AFUB01000023.1 coordinate 3,152, forward strand.
TCAAAATTCAGCATTCTGTATGGCTTTGCGAGCTCAGATATTGTGTCCACAATATCTCAAAAATCATATCGCCTGCCATTTCAAACCTCACGGTTCAAAAAACAAGCGATATGAAAATGTGGTGGTACGCCCCCAAACCCCCAAGATAAATCTAAATTAAAAAAAGTATAACAAATATTTTTTGATAAAATTATCACAGAAAAAAGAGCCTTGTCGGACTCTTACAAACTAAAACAATGTCTTTGATATTCATACTGCCTAATCCCACTACTATCTTTGTTCATCTTGATAGAAAAAACAAAGTAATGATCACGATTATCTAAAGATTTACTTTTATTAAGTTTAAAATAATGTTTTTGAGACATAGCCATTGTACGTAAAATATCATCAGTGATAAATGTTAATGGTATGTCTAAAGCAGAATACTTGTAAAAATCTGACTCAAACCGTAAATAAGAATCAGAAAAATAATCTAGCTGCAATTTATCATCATATAATTCTTTACGATTCATATAAATCTACCCCTTCTATCTGTATATCGAGTATATCTTCCCATTTTAAGCGAAAAAAACCAAAGTCTGATTTAATGGATATAGACTCTCTCCCCATCTCTTTAACAATACCCGAGACTACTTTTCTTCTATTTGAGAGCTTACAAACAAAAGTTGCTGGGAATGCATTCGTATAAAGTTGACGAACAAATAGAACTTTCTCTTCCGTTGATAGGGAAATGGAGATATCTTCTCTATTTTTTTCTTCCCAAAGAGAACTTGAATGTTCTGACAAAAAGAATCCCAACCACTTAGCCATCCCACGGTCTTGATACTCTCTTGCAGACAAAAAAGGTAAATAAGAACGATTCATCATTTTAGTCCATCTAATCCTCCAGCTGAATGACCACCAATGAGTTTACTTCTTGCAATTGTTCTGGAAGCCTGATCCAGGGCATTCCCTTTCAATAATGAAGTAAAACCAAATTCTGTTCGAATAGCATCGATTGCGGACTGGAGCCTTTCTTCTTTTTCTATTTTCTCAACTTCATCAAATAATGAAATCAATCCAAATGATTCATCTACTAAACCTGAATAGCTCACTGCAACACTTCTGATAGCTCCTGAAGTATATTTAGTGTGAAATAACTTTAAAACATAGTTTGTCAGTAGTGCTGTTTGATTAGTTGGTTCAATCTTCATTTGAGTATGAATAGATCGTTTCTGTTCCACTTTAGAATACCCTAAGTGTATAGAAACTACAGTTGCTTTCTTACCAGCTCTTCTCAATCTAACAGCAACTTGTTCTGCCATCTCACGAAGTATGATCTCAATATCTCTTTGTTTGACATAATCTCTAGGTAAAACTTGAGAGTTCCCTATCCCTTTTGACTTTGGCTTATAAGGTTTATGAACATTACTTTCATCAATCCCATTAGCATGAAACCATAACTCTAAGCCCATGATACCAAGCTCTTTTTTAATCAAGTCAGGATTAGCTTGTGCCAATTCTTTAATCGAAAAGATGCCTAAACTATGTAATCTTTTCTCCATACGATTCCCAATTCCCCAGAAATCTGTCATTTTAGGGATAGACCATACTTTCTTTTCAACATCTTCATAGGACCAATTGGCTCTCATTGTCGGAGTCTTTTTAGCTTCATTATCTAGTGCTAACTTCGCTAATAAGGGATTGGCATTAGACATACCTACCGTTGAATAAATTCCTGTTTTTCTCCAAATCTTTTTTTGAATAGCAGCTGAGATGATGTCTAACTTATCTTTTCGACTAATACTTTTATCAGGCACAAAATAATTTAATGAACTGGTTAAATCTATAAATCCTTCATCAATTGAGTAGGGATAAATATCGTCTGGTGCTGCAAAATCTTGAAAGATTTTTTGAATCTCCATATTGACTGCAATATAAGTATCCATTCTCGGAGGAACAATCACAGTTGATTTTGCCCATTCCTCTATATAGTGAACATAGTCTATCGTTGTCGGTAACCCTTGCTTTCTAGCATTATAGTAAGAGAACTTTCTAGTCTTTACATCAAATGGTAAATCATAGGAACGTCCAACATTTGATTTCCCAAATACCTTCTTAAACATAGGAGAGGAAGCAAGGATTAACCCAGCAGAATTATCTGCTCGACTCATAACACAAAGTGAAGTCTTAAGTGGATGCAGGCCTCTATCTACACACTCTACACTTGCGTAAAAAGATTTCATATCAATAAAGGCAATATCGCTTTTAGGTTCGAGACTATAATCAAACCAAGTCATACTCAGTCCTCTAAAGGCATAAAGTTTCCAACAATTTTCCCTATGATACGAGGATTCTCATCATAAGGCGCAAACTTATCTGAATAGTTCCGATTGAGTGAAACTAAACGTAGCCCATTTTCTTCACGATACACTTTCTTGATATAGGTTTGACCATCCCAATCTATGGCATAGATAGCTCCATCATAATCAAATCCTGTTTGCTTAATAAGGGCTACAGAACCATTTTCATATGTTGGTTCCATCGAATTACCAAACACCCATGATGCAAAGTCATAATCAAATTGGTGATTAAAGTAAACTGTATCGTAATTACCATCATCAAAATAAGCTGTTCCTGTACCAGCTGATAATTTTTCGTAGACCTTATAAGCAAAACGCTCAGGAATGTCTACAACCTTCTCATTCTGTTTGTTCAACAATTCTGTAGCATAATGAAGTGTCGCTTTTTGATTCTTTTCCGTTAGTTTGAGATAAGTTTCAACTATTTCATACTCTGATTCAAAATAGCAAGGGTCGACAGTTAAAATCTGGCTCAACTTACTTAGATTATTTTGATTCGGTTTTGTTTTACCTGATTCCCAATTAAAGTATGAGACTCTACTGATTCCCAAACTGGATGCAAGTTGTGATTGCGATAACCCTTGACTTTCTCTTTTTCTTTTAATTTAGTAGGTGAAAACATTTGTTCTCCTTTTTGTAAGTTTATTAACTAACAAAAGAATACCATAGCTTGTTGAAAAAATCAAGAGTTTAATAACCCCCAAGTTCTAATTCCGAGAATACATTTGAAATAAAAAAGAATGCTGACAAATCAACATTCTTTTTATGTTCACTTTGATAAACATTATAAAATTTGTCTGTTTAGCTACCAAAAAGCTACCAATAGATTTGTAATTTTAAATAAATAAATTAGTAGTACTATATTTAAATACCTAGTTATCTAAAAGAATAAATTTACTAGATTAGTAAATTAAATTAGACTTTGTCAGTAATGACGTTACTCTCCTTACTTCAATACATTTGAAAGTAATGGGATTAGTTTTAAGCCGATTAGAACGATGCCTCCACCATGAATTTGTAAGAACTTTTCATATTGAAAATAAACAAAAGTGTTGAAATATAGCTGATTTTAGGGAAATACTTTTAGGTGTTTTCACTGTCAGGCTTTAAAAACGTGGCAAAAGTGGGGCAAAAACGAATGACTCACATTTGGTTTGAAAATCTATAATACCTAATGATTATGCCATACTAGATATATAGTGTTGTTATAAATAAATGTCAGTGCGAGTTCAAATCGGAGGATAAAATGGAAAAACAAATTAATGAAAAAAAAGCCTTGGAAAACCAAGGCTTTTTTAATGCTATAAACTCATTAAAAGAACCCCCAGTTAGATTTGGAATATTTTTTATTCTGTGTCACATAAAAATAAATAAAATGAATGGCTATAGCTAGAGTAAAAATGGTTGCAATACTCAACACTGTTATAGGATTAGAAGCGAAAAGCAAAGAGAGAATCAAGGCAGCCAGATAGAGTGTCGCTTGAGCACAGTAGTAACTTCTCGGATAGCGAAGATAGTTTTTGTTATAGGGCCCATTTGCTAGGACAGCAGCTTGGAAGAGGCCAATTCCGATATAAAAGAAGCTGATTGCAACGAGAAGATTAGCCTCGGGATTCAGGAGATAACCCATCGAAACTGTCATCAACATAAGCCCGATGAAAATAGGATAGTGACTATAAATTACAAATAATCCCTTTTGACTAGATCCTTCATCAATAGCATGGTCAAATTCGCCAAAATAAAACAAGAACAGGGAAAGCATGATAACGAAATTGAGAACCGAATAAATCGAGAAATTCTCGACTGTAAAGAAGCTAGCTAGCCCAACAACCATCTCTCCAAACGTAATAATCACAAGAAGGGAGACGCGCTCGATTAAATGGGGAAGATTTACCTGGAAATGCTCATCTTTAGTAATCAAGAAAATTGGCACAATAAATGTTAGCAGAATACTAGCAATAAAGATATAGACTCCAACGTAAATAGGAAAAAGAGCTGCCAGATAGACTCCTAAACTTCCTAGACCTGTTAACCATAGAAAACCTTTGATACTTTCCCGATCAGTATTATCGGTTGATTTTCTAAAAAATTCAACCAAATATTGAAAAAATAAGGTAAGGGTCAATGTACCAACAGCCCAACAGGTATAATAGAACCATTGTTGCCAATTGTATCCAATCATATTGGACATAAAGAGCATAAGTCCCATGTTGATAAACATGATTACCATGTTAAATAACGAGTTTGTTCCATAGCGATTGGTATAAATGGTTTGAATCATCCAGGAATTGATGATAACCATGACAGAGATGAAGAAATCAAGTAAAGAATCCCAAGCCACAACACCGCTATGAAGAGGGTGAATTAAAGCAGTTGCTTTTGAAATTGCAAAAACAAACACTAGGTCATAAAATAGTTCTGAAAATTCTACACGTTTATGCTTAATAAGAGTTGTCATATTAATACCTTTCTACTTTAGAAATACAATACATTATAACAGAAAATGGTAATGAAAGAAAAGGATATGCTTAAATAATTTCATGTGGCGCGAATTGTAAAAACCTTGGAGCACATTTACCTCACGTACCAGCTTACAGGCGGAGTGTTTGATGATTGATAATGAAGAATAAGATTATACAATAAAAAAACACCTATAATATCTAGTAAAAATATCATCTAAATCTCCTTAGTCATGAAGTCTTTCTACAACTTTCAAGAGTGAACGAATTTTTAACCTAGAGACAATACAAGAAGACCCGTTTTGAAAATGAACTACCCGATTTTCTTTATCAATTAAAGATATATTATAAGGATTTACGATAAACGATCTATGACATTGAAATAAACGTGGTTCCTGTTCAATAATTTCAGATAATTGCCCATAGAATTCAACTATGTCACTTTTTGAATAAAGAGTCAATTTATGAGCAATTGTCGATGTTTCAATGTACAATAAATCTTTAAAAGGCACTTGAATTTGAGCTTTGAATCCTGTAAATATAAAAGAGTCCCCAGATACTGTTCTTCCTTGATTATCGCTAACACTTGAAATAACATTTTCAATTCGTTTAATAAATAATGGTTCAGGTAATTCTTTATCAATGAAATCAATAGCTGATACTAAATATTCAAAAGATACAGGCATAAACTCAGAATGTGATGTTACAAAAGCAATCACTGCTTGAGAATCAAGTTTTCTAATTTCTCTAGCAACGTCTAGTCCTCTTTTGTCATCATCTTTTATTTCAATATCAAGAAAAATAAATGATGACTTCCTCTCTCTGAAATGTCCTCTAAAAGCTGTTGAGGTTTTCCATAAACCTCAAAATGCCTATACTCAAACTTACTATCAACCAAAATTTTTTTGACAATATTTTCAATTCTAGTCTGTTGTAAAAAATTATCTTCTAGTATAAAAATATTCACTATTTCACTCTTATATATTTTTCCACTGATTTTTTAATATTGTAAAGTGTCTTTAGAACAAGCAATGTCTGATACACTATCATCCAGAAACATAATCGTTCTTGTCTCATGGTTAAATCCTGTTATTTTATCTTTATTCACAAGAAACTTTCTATGGCATCTAATAAGTTCTTCTGTACTTTCTGCTTCAATTTTAGATAGTGAGGTTGAAGCTTTAAAATTCCCTTCGGCTGTTACAAAAAGAACAGCATGAGCTTTTGTTGGGTGAGTTGTAACAAAATAAATTTTAGAGAGTGGTACCTTTACTATAGCTCTATCTTGATATAAAATGTAGTCTTTCATATTTAGCCTCCTTCAATCAGTTTAATCTTATCAGAATGATGGAAATTAAATTATAAAAATCTCAAATGGTTTCTATACTATCTCAAATGGTGGAAATTTTCTTAATTTAGACATTTCATGATGAAATAGATACTTTTTAGTATCTCAATAATACTAATCTTTCTTCATTTGATAAACTATTATAATATGAAAGGAAAGCTATGAAGGTAATTCAAATTTTACACTATTCTTTATTTGGATATATTTTATCTCTGTATTTTAAATATTATTTCTTTAAAAAAACATTCAAAAATACAAAATTTTTACAAGGGCATAAGATTAACTACAAATATAAATCTTCTACTTATCAGAAGTTAAGTAAGACAATATACCAAAAGCCTATGAAATCAACGTTTCTAGGCTTTTTTGTTTTTATAATGTGGTTTTGTCTGATTAGAAGCAATTGACGTATTTTAACTGAAATTTAAAATTTCTTTCAAATATTTCCCCGTTTGAGACTCTTCACAACTGATAATATCTCTTGGTTTGCCTTCGAATAAAATATAACCCCCATTCTTTCCGCCCTCGGGTCCTAAATCAATTATCCAATCAGCTTGAGCAATAAGTTCTAAGCGATGTTCAATCATCACAACCGTATTCCCTTGATTGACGAGGCGTCTTAGTAAACTAAGCAGTTGTTCAACATCCTTACCATGCAGACCTGTGCTTGGTTCGTCGAGAACAAAGATTTGTCCTGACTCTTGTAACTTACTAGCTAACTTAACTCGTTGCACTTCTCCACCTGACAAGGTACTTGTGGGCTGACCTAAAGTCAGATAATCTAAGCCAACTTCCTTCATGACTGACAGAGATTGACAAATCTTATCGTTCGAAGAAAAAACTGTTAATGCTTCTTCGACAGTTAGATTCAAAATCTCTTCAATTGTGAAATTCTGATAACGATAGCTGAGCGCTTTAGGATTATAACGGTGACCCCCGCACTCCTCACAAACGACCTCAACTGAATCCGCAAAAGCCATGTCATAAACGATTTTTCCAGTTCCCTTGCAAATTGGACAAGCACCTTTTGAATTATAGCTAAACCAACTAGGGGTTACATTGTTGGCTTTGGCAAATAATTTTCGAATTTCATCCATTATTCCTAAGTAAGTTGCTGGTGTGGAACGAATGGAGGTACCAATAGGTTTTTGATCGATGATAATGGCATCTGGGTAATTTTCGATAAATTCGACACCAATCAGAGAGCTCTTCCCTGAACCCGCGACACCCGTTACTGCGGTCAAGATTCCCTTAGGGATTTTTGTATTAACCTGTTTAAGATTATTTGCAGTAGCATCTTTGATGGCAAAATATTCTGTCCAAGCTAGTGGGTCTTGATTCAGTCTAAGTGGTTGTTTTAGGACACGGGTTGTGAAGGTGTCAGCTTTTTGCAACTCTACAAGACTTCCTTGAAAAATTAGCCTACCGCCTTCCCGACCAGCCAATGGTCCCAATTCAATGACTTCATCCGCTAAAGCTAACATTTGTCGGCTATGTTCCACAACCAAAATATTGTTGTGCTTATCTCTTAAATCCAACAAGAGCTGACCGATTTTCTCGGCATCATGAGGGTGCAGACCTGCAGTCGGTTCATCAAAAACGTAGTTGACATTACTTAGGCTGGAACCAATGTGTCGCACCAACTTGACCCGTTGTATCTCACCACCTGATAAGGTTTCTGTCTTCCGAGACAAAGATAAATAACCAATCCCAACTGTCTCCATCCGCTTAATAGCATACTTGATTTGTGCAACTAATGATTGACCTAAAGGACTATCAACTTCTTCAAGTAAAGGCAAGAGTTCACTGACTGATAAGTTCATATAGTCAACAATATTATGCCCGTTTATCTTAGAAGCTAAGGCCTTGGGGTTTAGTCCCGAGCCTTCACAACTGGCACAAGGTACCTGAATGACAAGAGATAGCACTTCTTCTTGCAATGATTTTTTCAGCTTAGAAATATCCCTTTTCAGATAGAGGCGGTAGAAACGCGGAATTACACCTTCATAGTCAACACGGTCCACACTCCCCGTATTATTAGAACGAAATTCAACCTTGACTATTTCATCGCTTCCTTCTCGCAAAATCTGCCATTCTTCCTCAGAAAAATCAGCTAACTTTTTATCTGCATCAAGTAAAGGATTATTTTTGTAAAGATAAGCCTGCCAGCCACTCGAAAATTGACTAAAATTAATAGCACCTTCATTCAATGATTTTGTGGTATCAAAAATCTTATCCTCAATTAACTGATAAACCTTCCCAATCCCAGTACAAATAGGACACATCCCTGCAGGATGATTGAAAGAATAAGCCATTGAGCCACCCGCACTCGGTTGACCAACCCGTGAAAACAGCAGACGAATAAGCGGAGCAATGTCCATAGCCGTCCCGACTGTTGAACGAGTATTAGTCCTTAAAGCTTTCTGATTGACAACGATAGATGGGGGTAAATTTTTAATTTCGTCTACGTGAGGACGCTCATAGTGAGGTAGCTTGTTCCGTAAAAAGAGAGGATAACTATCCTGCCACTGTCTACTACTTTCTCTTGCTAGCGTATCAAAGACAAGGGAAGACTTCCCCGAACCTGAAACACCTGCAAAAACCACTAGCTTATTCTTAGGAATCGTCACATCAAAGTCTTTTAGATTGTGCTCTTTAGCACCAAAAATTTCAATACTATCTATTTCCATCAATTATTCTCCATATTGTCAGTTAAAGTTAACAGCTCAGCTTTAGTAAATTCATTCTTCACAAGAGTTAGATATTTTCCTTGAAGTTCAACATATTTTTGCATATCCTCTTGCCCCATGCCCCTTATTGCTTCTTTTTCTGCTTCCACTATTTTAGCAACGGTCATCTCTATATAAGTTTTGCCTTTTTCAGTCAAGGACAATTTCTTACTCTTACGAGAACTTGGTAGTGGCGTCACCCTTACATATTGGTCAGCACTCAACTTTTTTACCGAAGAGTGAATGGTTTGTTTTGGGAACATCATCTGTTCAACCAAGTCCTGCTGAGTGATATCACCACTATTTACTAATAAAAAATAACAGACCCACACGCTACTCTCAGATAGCCCAAAATTCTTAGCCATGACACGATAAAGAGATGAGAATTCTTTCTCTTGTACTGATAATTGCTTTATAAAATCTGTTTCCAAAATAATTCCTTACATCTCTTTTAGTCTGATTTCGGATTAAATTATATCCTAAAAAAATATCTATGTCAAATAGAGAAGGAGGCAGTATCCTCCTTTCAACACTTAGTTCTTATTATTAATCAACTTTTCCAGCCTTTCTACAGCTCCTCTCATGGTGTCTTTTTGCTTTTTACAATAACTATAAATAAGCGGGACGGATAGGCTATCATCAAAAATATCATTGGCGATATCTAGTCTTGTAAAGTTACTATGGCATTCAGAAATGCGTTTCATCAGGGTTACCCAGTTATTGACATTGCTTTTCATGTATTCTTCATACTGACGGCACCCCTGCCCTCTCAGTTCGATAAAAACTCCCATTTTTGATTCCCAGTCTTTATTGAAGTTAACCTTTATCTCTGAGAAGGCATAATGCCTTTGGTACTTGTTTATCCCCCATTCATTGAGAACAAACTTATCTTTAGGAAGAATGAGGATTTTCTCAATGACATCATCTGGAGCTAAGCATTTAATCGTTACGGCTAAGTAGTCTAACATCACTGAGTTATCCATGTCTAGGCTCCAATAAATTTAATATCAGTTGCCACTAGTTTTAAGCCTCCCCAATTTCCACCACCATTATTATTAGCTCGCCAACTAAGGTGGACTTCTGGATTGACAAGTTCTACTACAAGTGAGTTCAGCTCATCCTTTTCAACGGATTTAGCCAACTTGTCAAGATTGTCTACAATCTCCAAGCGAATACCCTTGAGGTCATCAAGGGAATAGCCCAGGTCTTTCAAGGCTTGGATTTTGTCTGTATCTTGTACAGAGCAAGTAATTTTAGCTACTTCATCTGTCGCAATGCTTTCGCCATTGACATTTTTATAGACTGGTGCAACTCGTGAAGAAAGGATGGTCACTTTCTTTGGAATGTCAAATTGTGATTTATCCAATTTCAAGTCGCCAACTTTTATAGTTTCGTCTGTTAAGTTAAATTTTGTCAGTCTTCTTTTTCTGAGTTATTAAAATTGATTAGAACTTTTGAGGCTGGGCAAAATCTTAATTCCTGAAGAAAATGGAGTAAATCTTCCCACAAGAAAACGCATAATATCAAGCTTTTTCAACACCTGATACTATGCGTTTTTTTTGATTTTAAAAACTTTTCGCCCAGCTCAAACAACTAACAAAAATTATAAGTATAGTTTATTTTATAATTTGAGATCTAACAATCATTTCGATTCGTTAAATCTTTCAATCTTTCTTCTCCAGATTTAAGCATCTCTTTCTCAACTTGATTCCATTCTCCAAATAGTAAATCATGAAGAACGGTTGCTGCTGAAGTTGTATTTTCTTTTGAATCATATACACAACTTCTATCTCGTTGGTAAATTTGAATTCTTTCAAAGATAGCTAGTTCTTCCAATTGTCGTGTATTATCAACTAGATGATTTACAATGAAATCATGATGTTCTTTTGGAGTTGCGCGTGCTTGATTTGGATTGATAGCGTACAGTTCTTCGTATCGGATAAGAGTGCTCAGATAGGACAGCTTAGGCTTGGTCGCAATCAAGGATAATTGTACTTCATATCCCCTATTTTTCAATAGTTGTGCTGTTTTCTTTGGAACGTCAACTGTTCGTAAAGTTCCCTCTATCAAAAGATTGTATTCCAAATGACTCAATTCTCTTACTAAAAACTCTACCATTTTTCCCGCAAAATCTTTGGTGTATTCAACGCTATCTTTGCCATATTCTCGCTGCAGTTCTAAATAGTGTGGATGCTGAGAACGAAAACTATCACCATCTATGATAACAATATTTCCTTGAAATTCTTTCTGTTTAATACGATGAATTGTAGTCTTACCGGCACCACTTTGCCCTCCAAGCAAAATCGCTATAGGTTGCTTACTGGACTTTTTTCCTCTTGTCAGTGAGCGAAGGTTTCGCTCTAAAGCATGTTTGAATTCACTATCGGTATAATCTTGGATTTCCATTAGGCTGCCATCCGTTTTTCAGATATCTCTAACATACGTTCAATTCCATCCAAATAGCCACTATATCTCTCTATTTCATCAAAAGTTTCTACTAAATAGATATTCGTATGAATCAAGTCAGATAGATCGTCACTCATTAAAATCCAAGGATTAGATTCATCATCAATGCTAATTCCCTGACTATCTTGATAACGATAGAGTCGAGATAATAGATGAGCACCTCTTTCTTTCACAATTTCAATTTTTAAAGTCAATTCATAATCTTCAACAGGATTGAGCATTTTATCTTCTCCTACAATATCGACATAAGATACATTAAACTTCTGGCAGATGATGTCTATTAGTTCCGTAGAGACTGAACTAGTTCCATTTTCATAACGACTCAAGCTATTTCGAGAAATTCCTATAATTCGTGCAAATTCGGGTTGTGTTAAGTCATGTGTTTTACGTAAGGATTTTATGTTCTTTCCGATCATGGCTCTCTCCTTTATTTTTATAATTCAATTATAGCATAAAAAAGCATAACGCACCAATTTTGGTGCGTTATTGATTATTTTTCCTAAATCTCTCTAAATTCTTCTCCAATTGTTCCTTATGAAGTTGATTCTTAGCTTCCTTTAATGTGTCGTCCAAAGTTTCTTCTCTGTAAGTTGATTCTGTTTTTAGTTGTTCTGATTCTTGATCTGGAGTGAAAATGATATCTAACAGTCGATCTATTTTTTTAAGATCTTGGATAGACATATCAGATAGTCTATGAATTAGCTTCTTAAATACATCACTATTGTCTTGGTTTTTCTTAAAAAGTTTTGTAAACATCTATAACCTCTCAAAAAAAGCAGCCTATCAGGACTGCTTAGTGTAATTCCGAAATCGCATCATAAATGGACTGCAATTTCTTATTTTCTTTATTCTTTGTGTCAATCAACGTATGTAGATCTTCAATTTTCTTTTGACTACTTTGAATATCGCTATTGTTATCTGCAATAAGTCTTTTAAGATGTTGCTGATAACTTGTAGTGATATCTGTCTCTTTTCCTGTTCTAACCTCTGTAACTTTGGGTTTAGAACTAGGATTTGATTCCGTCACAGGTGCTTGTTTACGCTTTTGAAAAGCTGCTTCATAATTTACATCATTACCTCCTTGATGATTTCCAAATAAGGCCGCAATTTTATCTGGATCTTCTTGATTTTCTGATTTACTTTCTAATGGTTGATTAAAATTCCAATCTTTTGTCATTCACTCATTTCCTCCTTTCTAAATTCAGAATCATCGAATTGTCTTTCTTTACCAAAAGCATGATCAAGAGCTTCTTCAAAACTCATGTGACTAATGCTTTGACGCCTTTTGAACGTCGCAAACATCGCTGTCTCTAGTTGCTCTTTGTAAGCAGCGAGTTTTTCTGTCTCTCTTGCTACCTTACTTTCTTGCCTAGTGACCTTTTCTTCTAAGCGTTCAATAATGGTCATATACGATCCTCCTTCATTCTAATATTAGCTAAAACATCTTGATTTTGTTATCACAATTCTAAACATTGAGAGGTTTGTCTTACTGGTTGATTCCTCAATGAATCTTTTGCATTCTCGATCATCAATTGTAAATCTGATTTCTTTTCTCGAAGAATATCGTTCCAGTCTCTTTTTTCTTTCCCATATTCATTATCAGGTAAATCCAGTAAAACAGGAAATCCTGATCTAGATAACTTATCAGAAAAATCTTTACCTGCATCATCACAATCTACTGCCAGTGTCAATAAATCAGGATGATTATCAAAATAGCTGGTGGTATCACGAATTGTATTGATCAAAGGCAATAACTTTGAAGGTATTACTGTATCTAAAAATTCCAACTTCTGATTTTCTTCAGCTATCAGTCGTAAAGTTTGATAAGCAACAACAGACCTTTTTAATCCCTCCATAGATACCAAACGAACATCAGTTAGACTTTGTTGATGAAGTTCGTAATAGCTCATCAAGTCGATAAACGATTCACAAAAGACCAGTTTGGTTTACCAATGTCAAAGGATATTCCAATATGTCCATAGCTTCCTTTTAGAATCGTTTTTAACCTCTCTCTAGAAAGAGCGGGATTCTTATAAATCCCTTGTAAGCTTGCTGCCTGCAGTTTGTGACGATGATCAAAGCTTTTAAAAACAATAATAGGTTCAACAGTTTCATTTGTTTTCCAACTGGCTTGTGCCATCAAACCTTGTTGAATCATCTTTTGTATGATTTCTTCTGAGATTCCTCTACATTCTGTTAAATAATATCTGGCCAGACTACAGTTAGAATCTTCTACTCTCTTTAAAGGATAATAAAATGGTCTCTCTCTTTTTTCTTGAACAGCTTCTTTTTGAAAAGGTTCTTCAGAAAGAAAAGCTAGAGCTTCTTTAAAAGAAATTCCCTTAACAAGTCGAACAAAATCAATGACATCACCTTGAATATCTCTTGAAAACCATTTAAAAGTATTGGTAGTTGAAAAAATCCGAAATGAATCGTGTTCAGGATGTTCATAGACACTGCTCGAAACTTGTTTAAAGGAGATACCTAAACGATTGGCTACATCAAGAATTGAAATTTGCTTACATTCTTCTATTTCCATGCAATATCATCATTTTGTTGTAGTATTTGGCAGTGATGGAACAGATGAGGATTCTTCCAAAGTTTTGAGAGTGGCCTTATCCAAATCATCTAATCCAGATTTCCAAACCTGTACTTGGTTGACCAATAACTTACCAGGTAGTTTAGAATAGGATAACTTAACTGTTCTGGTTTCTGTCTGATTAGTCTTTGATTGGTTGGCATTCTTTAAATCAGATACATAGGTTACATTATAAGAGACCATGGCAATAGCTTGATTCGTAGTCTGATTGACAAAGATATCAGCTTTTTCAAAATGATAATCCAAAATATAATCCTTATACACTTGGTTCATGGCATCATTTTGACTTGACAATTCTTGAGAATAAGCCGATTCAGTCATATAAGGTTGAATACGTGTATTATTTTCACCGAGCTTTTCTTTCGTATAGTACTGAGTCAAAAATTCTTTTACAGTATCCGATGACAAAATGCTGGCTTTATCTTCTGCTTGTTTGTCCTCTACAAGTTTAGCTGCAGCCAATTCGATTTCTTTGCGACTTTGTTTAGCAGTAGAATGTTGACCAGCAGTATATCCCATCATGAGAATAAAGCTAGTTGCAGCCACTGCTCCAACACTAATTAAGGCTTTAGTTTTGACTTTATTTAACATCTTAGACCTTCTTTCTATAAAAACTAGGTCAAGAATAACAAAAAGAACTTGTAAGTTTTATCACATCACAACAAAAGGTAATTCCTACATTTCAGGCGCAAAATCGTACAGTTCAGAGAAAAATATCAAAATTAGCTGTCTTCAGTTTATAATATAAATATGAACAAATTAAAAGAAGAAAATTTGAGAAGAGCTCTTTCTCATATTGAACGCCATAAACAAGCCATAAATACAAGTAATAATAGCGAGGATAATGATTTTCATAAATTATTACTCCAATTTAGCTATGATGTATATGAAAGAATCAAGGCAAATAAAAAACCTTATCCGAATTTAGATTCAGATAAAGTCTTTTGACTATCTAGAAAGTTCACATTTTTTTCTTATTTATGGAGTTAATGAAGCGCCAACTGAATCCTAGAACCAACATCAGATTGATGAGAAGGTACACAGACGTAAAACTAGCTAAACCATGTTGTCTGATATCATCAAAATATAAACTAGGTTCAGTAAAGAACAAATAAATTCCATAGACCTCCACGAAAATAAGAAAACTGATAAAACCAATAAGGAAAAGTCCACTGGCAATAAGAAAGAGTCTCCATAAAAGAATGAGAATTCCTCCTACTGCAAAAAAAATTACTGGGATAAGGAGTAAATCATTCATGACTTTCTCCTTTCTAGTCAATCAATTGACAATAATGGGTGGCAAGAGAGGAATCAAACTCTTCTAATTTTTGAACTAAGTCCAAATACTCCTCTTTTTCATGTTCTTCAAAGTCCAAACCTCGATGATTTTGAAGAGCGATTTCCAATTGACTAGTGAGTTCTCGTTTAGAAAAACTGTAATCCCCCGTCACTTCCTCATAATGTTCCTTTAGTTCCTTGTAGGCTTGGTATTCTTCAGGCGTTTGAAATCCCTGTACCAAGGCCTCTTCTAATTGATAATAGGTATCTTCCATCATAATTATTACCTCGTTTCTTTCTATCTTTATTCTACCGCGCTTTTCTTTTCTTGTCCGCTATTTGTATCTATTTTTTAATCCAATTCAAAAGAAAGTTGTTCCTGCTTTTCGTTTCCTTTTTCATGGAATTGTCTTAAGGCTTGATCTATAATATCTAAATCCGTTTCTGTTTCAATCAATGGCGCGAGTACATCGTATTCGGCCTTTTTTGTTTGATAGTCCTCTTCCTTTGGAAAATTTTTCTCAATTTCTACCTTAGCAGTAGTCAATTTATCCTTTAATTCATCCAATAAGTTCTGTGTTTTCACTTGGTCCTCTTTAATGTGATCAATCGTATGCTGAAGCCTTTGAATTGTCCCCAAAGGAGAATACAAATCTAAACTGACAGAATACTGATTTTCTCCTACAATCTTAACAGAGAAGGTTTCAGGAAGAGGTTGATTTATTGGAAGACTAAGCATTTTAATGTCAAATCCTCGATAACTGGCTAGGGTACGAAATTCTTTGCTGTCAGCTTGATTATGACGGATAAGACGGTGTAGGGATTCACCTGCTTCAGCTCGTTGCTCAAAAGCCTGCTTACCTACTGTCATAGAAAATGCCTGGTCTTTCGACATTTCAGACTGTTGAATGTCGCATTCATACTTACTTAATCGTTTTTCAAGAATGGGAATATTTTCTTCACAGTAAGAGATTGTATGACGATAGTGATCCTTGCTGCGTTGAAAGGCGCGTCTTTGGTTTTCTAATAGGGTTAGATCATTCTCCAATTCCATCTTATGTTTGAGATAAGGATTACCTGTTGCTAGTGCCTTAAAATCAGAAGCTGTCATAGTCTGTTCATCAATATCTTCTGCAGCACGAATTGGCTCCTTAGAAGTCATAATTTGCTTAATATAACGGAGTTTGTTCTCCTGAGTTGCCCATAGATAATTATCAAACGAACCTTTGGTAATATAGTGGTAAATATCCACTTCCTTGTTTTCATTTCCCTGTCGGATAATACGTCCATTGCGTTGCTGAATGTCACTTGGTCTCCACGGTACATCCAGGTGGTGAACTGCTTTCATCTTGCTCTGAACATTTAAACCTGTTCCTCCTTTTTCAGTTGAGGCAAGGAGAATCCGCACCTCTCCTGCATTGACCTTTCGAGACAAACTATTCTTCTTTTCATCACTATTGGCATCATGTACAAAGGCAATTTCCTTACTAGGGATTCCTCTATCAACTAATAAAGCCTTAACCTCAGAATAAACATCAAAGCCATTGTCCTTTTTCTTAGGTGTTCCAATATCTGAAAAAATCATCTGAGTAGCCTTATTTTCCATTCCCTCACGATAAATTCTTTCAACATTATCCACTACCTGAAGTAGTTTATGATTGTCTGCTAGACTATAGCTAGAGTCCAATAAACGCATATCAATTGCTAGTTTTCGTGCCTCACCCGTAATTTTTAACATGTTATCCTGGCTCGGATCAACTGTTCCACATTTAACCGCATCTGAACGCATAACCAATTCTTCTAGATAGAGTTTCTGGTTTTCAGTTAATTCACTCTCAATAGGAATAATATGGGCTTCTGGAACAGGTAAATCCAACATATCTTGTGTTTGAATGTCGGCTGTTTCTTTATAAATTTTCATCAACTCAGGTAGATTGACAAACTTTTTAAATCGTTTCTTAGGTTGGTACTTATCCCCTGTAGGAGCTAATTCCATAGAGTTTTGAATTTCTCCAAAAGCACCTACCCAAGAGTCAAAATAATCAACTTGATAGCGTTTTAAGATATCCGGTTGAATGTAGTTCATCATAGTGTACAACTCACTAATAGAATTGGAAACAGGTGTTCCTGTCGCAAAGACAATATTTTTAAAATCATGTTCTTCCTGAATCTGTCGAACCTTCATTTCCATATCCACGTTCTTCTTAGAAGTTGTATTGGTAATTCCTGCTACATTCCCAAGTCCAGTAATTGGACGAATATTTTTAAAGTGATGTGCTTCATCCACAAAGAGAAAATCAATTCCTAAGTTCTCAAAATCAATAAAACTATCACGATTAAAGCGTTGGAGTTCTTCCAATTGTTTCTCTAGACCACTTATTGATTGCTCTGCTTCTTTAACAGTATACTTATTTTCAGAATGTGTTTTAATCTCTCGTAGTTCATTGAGTTTATCCTCTATATAATTCATCTGTCTTTCCTTACTGACAGGGATTTTTTCAAATTGAGAATCCCCAATGACAATGGCATCGTAATCTCCTGTAATAATACGTGACACAAATTGTTTTCTTCTCGCCTTAACAAAATCTTTCTTAGTGGTCACAAAGACTTTTTTAGTGGGGAAAAATTTCATGATTTCTTGGCCAAACTGAGCAGACAAACTAGAGGGCACCACATACAAGGGCTTATGAACCATCCCCAGCTCCTTTAATTTAAACCCAGCACCAAGCATGGTCAAGGTCTTTCCTGAACCTACCTCATGAGCTAATAAAGCTCTTTTTTCTTCTACGATTCTTTGAATGGCATTCTCTTGATGAGGACGAAGACTGATGTTTTGTGCCAAGCCATCAATGACTAGATGGCTACCATCATACTCTCGACTAACCGTTCGATTATAAAGACGATTATAACTTTCTTCGATGACTTGTTGGACTTCTGGATACCGTGAGACAAATTCTTGAAAGAGCTCTTGTAAATACTGCTCTTTTGCTCTTAGAACAGATGTTTTTTCCAAATCTGTGATGGTCTTTTTCTTTTCTCCTTCCGTAACAGTCATAGTAATCGTCGGTTGGTTTGAATTTAGTAAATTCTCAAAAATCTTTCTTCCTGTATCATAACGTGACCCACTGACTCCAAGACTACTATCTTTGGCACTTGGATAGCGATAAGCAAATGATGTCCTTAAATGAACCTGCCCATCAACAGGATTCACTTCAATGACTTGTTTAACATCTGGCGAAGACAATTCAAATTTACGATTAGTAAAACATTCAAAGGCAAATTTACCATAAACGGATTGAGGAATCCAACGTGACCCTATTTTAAACTCAATATCTGCCAGATGAATCCGTGGAGGGCGAACAGATTCTAACAAATCTAAAGCATGGGACCAGTCACATTCTTGGTTGTTTTCCTCCACTAATAGTTGAACTACTTCTATCTTGTTGAGAATGTCTCCTGATAAAAATTGGTTCTTAGAAAGATATTTTCTTTCTCCTCTTAAATAGCTTTCTGGATCCATTAAAACCTGGTCACCTAACTCATCTAAAATAGCAGCTTGGCTATGTTCAGGGTAAATTGATACCATATAGTCTAAATCAACCCCTCTACCATCCGATAAACTGGAGTTTAAGGCATCTAAAGCCGTTGATACTCTTGTAATCACTCTCTCTGGCCTAACCAATGCTTTCTCAAAAGCTAAAGATTTTTTATATTTTACTTTCTGATCTTTAGAATCGATGTATTCATCTTCTAAACTTGCAAGTAAAGAATACTTATCGTCACTATCAAATAAGTTTCGATTGACTGAGGCATTCAAGTATCCAAATTGACTTACAAAGCGGTCATAGTCACGATTGAGTTTACTAAGTAATACCTGAAAATCTGTTCGACTATAATCTGGATGACGTTGAATTTCAATTAAGGCTTGATAGGTCTCTCTCAAATCAACCATGCCCATAATACGACTAATATCCTTATCCGATAAGGGGTTTTCATAAAAGACAGTTTTTTTGAACAGTCCCTTATATTTCCCTCTTTTACTCGCTTCTTCTGACTTGTATACATCTAGTGCTTCCTCATCTGTCAAATGAAGTTGCACGAATCGATCTATTTTATGTTCAGACAAAGAACTGTTCCAAGCTTTAAAATCTCCCTTCTCATCTACATAATAACTAATTTCGTCTACTTTTGAACTTTTCCGAATGCCATGCGTATCTCGGTAATAAATTTGATTTCCCTCATATCCAAAAGAATAGAGCGCTAAGTCCTCACGTATACGACTTGGGATAGAATTATCCACTTCTTCTTTGATAAAAACAGGTGCTTTCAAAGAATTGTCAATTTGTTTAGGTGCTTCCACATTCTCGAATGCTTTCATTATTTCAGTAGCTAATGTTTCTGATACTCCCTTAACATTGAGAGTTCCTCCATTAAAATTACGTACCTCATATTCACCCAAAACTTGTGTATTGTATTTCCCATCAAAATAAGGATTGATCCAGACACGCTTATCCTCCTCAAAGGGAATAGAGCCACCAAAGACAAGCTCATCTTCATTAAGATTCTTTGCTTGATCCTTTTGAAAGAAGAGGAGGTCTGTGGTCACTCGAGTACCTGCAATCTTTTTAAAAGCCGTATCCGGCAAACGAACTCCCCCTAAAAAATGAGTGTTGGTTTTAATCTCTTGTAAGACATTATCTGTCCGCTTATCCATTGTCCCGATAGATGAGATAATCGACACTTGTCCTCCGTCTCTTACTAAATCAAGTGAGTGTTTGACAAAGTAATCATGAATCATATAAGGTTTATCATAGTTTTTATCGGCAATGCGAAAATTTCCAAAAGGAACATTCGTTAAGACTAAATCAAAACTATTATTTTGATAGGGAACATCTTCAAATCCTCGCACTTCAATATGGGTATTGGGGTGGAGTTGTTTTGCGATTGCGCCTGTCACACTGTCTAATTCAACCCCATAGAGTTCTGATTTATCTCGTATACTTCTAGGCATCGCCGCAAAGAAGTTCCCAGTTCCCATAGAAGGATCTAATATCCTTCCTCCCTCAAAACCATCATCCAGTAATTTTTGCCAAATCTGGCGAATAATCATTGGGTCTGTATAATAGGCTGTGAGAGAACTTTGTTTCATAGTGGAGTACTCTGATTTACTTACTAAACTCTTAAGAGTTAAACGTTCTGTTTCATACTTTGGATTGAGTTCATCGAAAAATTCATTGGCAAGACCGCCCCAGCCGACATACTTGGCTAGTAGCTCTTGTTCTTCTGGATTCGCTTGTCGTCCCTCTTTTTCTAATCTTTTAACAAGTTCAATTGCGGCGATATTCGTTTCAATTTTTTCTCGATTTGTCTTAGGATAAAAGTCCTCTAAATCATCTGGAAAAACAAAATCTAGAACAGGGACATCCGTCTCTTCTATGCCTACAATAAGCGTTTCTGTTTCCTTATCCTTTTCATTATCTTCTTCCAGATAGGAAAACAAATCTATTTCCTGGCTTTCACTTGGTGATTCAATCTCAATATCTGAATCTTCTTTTTCAAGTTCTACATGAGACAATACTTGTTCAATCTCTTCCAAACTGTTCAAGTATAAGATAGGATTCTCTTCAAATAACTGGTTGGAATCATTGAATAGCTCTAGGCGAACTAAGTCATTTAACTGTGCATTTTCAATCGAAACCAACTGAAATACTTGTCCTTTATAACTTACTTGTGAACCGATTGGATATTCCCTCAAAGCTTCTTCTACAATTTTATCGACATTAGAAAAGGAGTTAGTTTCTTCTGTTTCCTGTTCAATATCACTTGAAGGAGATAAGGATTCCTCTACTTGCTTAGACTTTTCTCTTATAGCCTTTACTTCATCAAAATGAGTAATAATCTTCAGCTTTTGTGTCAGTGGGAGTTGTGTGTAGTTTTCTTCATGATGGACAAGATTCGTAACGATATCTAAAGTAGCCATCAATTCTGAACCCAAATAGGCTAGAACATCTCCTTCTTTTTCTTCAAAATGAATCTCAAGAACTTCTTTTTTTAGTTCTTTGGAATCAACCATTAGAATAAACTCCTCTATATCTCTACTAATGCGGTCAGATAGATTATTTGCAACTCGATAGACATTGACTAAATTGACATCCTGATTCTGATGAAATACAAGCTCACTTAATGGTGTTAGCTTCTCTTTTTCAGATTGGATGTAAAATCGAGTGGAAAGGTTATAGGTTGCGACTTCTAGCACCAAGTTTTTCTCCCAATTACTTAATTGAGATAATTTATCTAAACCTACTTGTCCAAAATTTCTTGTGTAACTTTCTAGATCTTGGTCATTATTTTCAGAACTGGCCTCTAGAAAAGAAACAATATCTTGATGAAACGAATAGACATGAGGTATCTCTTCTATCTTCCCCTCTTCAGTCAAAAAACTCTCTACCAAATCCTGCCATTTCTCATCAAAATGTTGCGCTTGATAACGAAGAAATAGGGCCATTTTCTCTCTATCTTTTGGAATTGTTCCACGAAACATAGCCAATAATTGCATTACTTCCATACTTGCTCCTTTCATCTATACGAAAATAGGAGAATCACATGATTCCCCTACAACTCTATCTCCATTTCCACCTCTTGAGGACTGGTTTCTAAATCACTAGACAAAAGAGAAACGGCATCTGTTCTCATGTAGTAAGTATATAAGTCTTCTAGGTCTTGTTGGTTTTCAATCCCTGTTTCAATACTAATCAGAGCCTGTATAAATTCCTTATAGTGACTCTCCATCATATCTGAAATCTTTTGTTTCATTTCCATAAATACTGAAGACGGTTCAGTTATACTTATTTGATCTATGTTTTGTAAATCCTTTTCTAAGGGATTGGTTCCTTCTTCTACTTCCACTAAATCTGAACGACCATCACCATCAGAATCTGCGCTAAGAGGATTGGTTCCTAGCGCAAATTCTTGAGCATCAGTCAGTCCATCTTGATCCGAATCACGTTGATAAATGGCTTCCATATACTTCCTTCTTTCCTAGTTAATCTTTTTTCACTCCAATCCTACCAAATATTCCTTGAAAGAAGTATCACAACAAAAAAGAGAACGAGCCAAAACTGCGTTCTCCTGAAAATGATAAAAATATATTTTATGCCACAAAAGATATGTAAACTAATCTTTTGAATAATAAAAAAGTTCCGACGTTTGTAAATGTTTTGAGTAAATTGAAATTACTTTTTGACCTTTTGGAAATACTGTCTTTCTCTTCAAATCTAATAAAGATTGAGGAACAATTTTCCTTGATGTTTCTTTCAATGTTAATGCTAGTATCTGTTTTCTTGTACGTAGAGCATAATCAAACTCCAAATACAAATAACGTCCTGAACCAGTTAGATGAACATGCTTTCCCAATAACTCCTCAATGGATCCTAAAACTTGTAACTTTTGCATCGTGGTTCCATCTTTTTTTATCTTCAACTCATCAATTATGACATGTCTATTTAAACAATCGTCAAAGAAACTGCCTGCACCTTTTCGGTAATCAACACCACATAGGTGCATGAAATTAGTAGGTGAAAAATGAAGTTCAACACTTTCTATTTCAGTTTCATAATACATGATTTTGCCAACGAAGTGCTCTTTAAAAAAAGAAGCCGCAATTTGTAACTGAGTAAAAAAACGCTGAAGTTTTATTTTTTCGGTGTAATTTGGATTACGATAATCTCTAGAATTTGCCATATTTTCCTCACAAAAAAGGTGGTTTACAGAGTCTGTAAGCCACCTAGTCAGTCGGTTTATTCTGGTGTCTGCCACCGCTTGGCCCTTACGTCCAAGATTGCTATCGGATTTCGTTCTGGTGTCCGCCACCGCTTGGCCCTTATGTCCAAGATTACTATCAGATTGACCATGAGCCGACCACTCATCTACACTATTTATTTTACCTGAAAATAGCTAAAATTTCAAGTGTAAACTCTTCTATTTCGTAGTATAGGCAAAACTAATGGCGCTATCTGCTTGCGAGATTTTTCTAAAGGTATAGTTAGGGTTACCACCATAGTTAGTTTCGGACACGAGGAAAGAACCATCATCATAGACCTTCTCTACAAAAGCCACATGACCATAGTCTGCTGGTGTTCCATGTGTTCCTCCCACAAAAGAAACAATAGCACCTGCTCTTGGTGTAGAGCCAGTTTCCCCACCAAGACTTGAAGCTGTCGCAACCCAGTCCTGACCATTTCCCATAGTATTAATGATTGAAATCTTATCTCCATTACTTCCTTTTAATTTCAAGCCTAACTGGTTCATACGAGCCGCAACACCCCATGTACATTGTCCATAGGCATAGGCCATACCATCTCCACCACCAGGAACAGAATGATCATACAAGTCTCCACGAACACCTTCAAGGGATTGCGGGTCACTTTTTGCCTGTCCTCCATTTGTTTGGCTAAAGCCTTTTTCAATTTGGTAATACCATTCCGTTGCTCTGGTTTGTCTTTCCAGTAGTTTGTCACCAGAATTTCCCTCCCAATAGGTAAGGAAGAGTTGGGCTAGATTGGCTGCACTGCCCGTATTTCCAAAGAAATCCTTTAACCAACTTTGATAGTAAGGACTATCACCGTGAAGCATAAAATCAAGTTGGAGGTCTAAATCATACCATTTCTTATTTTGGGTGCGTGCATAATTTAACAAGGCTGTATGACGTGTTGAACCATCTGCGGTATCCGTCCATTGCCCTAACCCCAAACCTCTATGAAGTATATTAGGATAAGCACCACTATAAATGGCTGGACCTCCAATTGCTAACCAGGTTTCATCATCCCATGAGGAATCGGTAGCGCCAACAGGAGGAGATAAATAATCTCCCTCAGCTCGTTTTGGATTGATAGAAGATTCTACCGACCAATTTCCTAAAATAGCCGCAATGGCTTGGGAACTTGCCCCTTGAGATTTCAAAAAATCATAAATATGTTTTGCACGTTCAAACTCATCCCCACCAAACTGACCAATGGCAGGTAAGATAGTGGTCTGAAGTTGAATGACCTTTGGAAAATAAAATTGCGGATTGACATACACCAATTTTTCTTTCTTGTTCTTATACTTTTGATAGGAAACTTTCAAACCTGTATCGTCTGGTGTTTCACCAATAATATCACCCGTTAGGACTCTTGTCCCCTCAATCGCACGGCCATTATGAATAGAATACAAGGTCAATCTACTCTCATTCTCTCCTTTTCCGTTAGTGAGAATAACATTGTCGCCATCTAGAGATACAACTCCATCCATTGGTGCGACAATCGTTTGGTGAGCCTTTGCTTCTAGTAGAATGTACTCCTGAAGGGTAGGTTTTCCGTCTAAATCATAGTATCCATAACGATAAGTCATGGTTAGACTATCTTCGTTGCTTTTCCCCTCAAATGGATTGTCCAATTCCTGCATGGAAGCATACACACCTTCTTCTTTTAGTTCCTTCATTTCCTCTTGATCGTCTTTCGATAGTTTATACTTAGGAGTTTCATAGAGGTCTTGCATGGATTTCAAATCTTCCCCATCGTTTAAATCATGCCACAAAGTAGATAGATAATCCTTGTAAGTTTCTGTACTAAATAAGTGAACTGGTTTGTGTAACTCATAGTCATGGAATTTAAAGTTCATATACCCCATCACATCATCAACTTTTGTGTAATAGGTAATTCCTTTGTCATTTGTGCGAGTATGTTCTGCATCTTCCCAAGTTAGGTGGGTATAAGCTTTTGTTAATTCAAATTCATCTTGTTGAATCAAACTAGAAGATGAAAATCCTAAAAAGAAGCTCATTATAAGTAAAAGAAGAAAGACTATTCCTCCAACTATCCAGGTTACAGGATTCCCAGTCGCAAATGTAAAGAAGGAAAAGGCTGCTTTTAGTTTTTGATAGATATTTCGAACACTTGTAAGACCTTGTTTCTTTAATTTTCGAAACCGATTTTTAAAGGAACTTGGGTTATCTTTCGCTAGTTTCCATCCTTTTCCATCCTTAAAATGATGGTATCGCTCTTTTGTGTTGGTCAGTCTTTTCTTGGTAAAACGACCTGTTGCTTGTCCTGTTTTGACACTAGCTTTTCCGAGATTATAAGAAAGGCGACTGTACCGTTTCCCTTTTCTGATAGTCTCTTGAAGCGTGCGATAGCCTTCTAAATTTTCATTTTCTGAAGCTAACTCTCCTCCTTCACGTCCAAGAACATAAAGAAAAGTTTTGGCTTTCCTACTGACTTTTTTGGACTTATAGGCTTGTTTAGTAGATTTTAGATTTTCTTTTGCGGCCTTGACTTCTTTCTTAGCTTTTAATTCTTCTAAACTCTTCCCTTGAAAGAAAAAATTGGATTTTACTTTTGTTTCCTGACCGTAGAGAAATTTTGGATTGGTTTTTCTTTCTTTACGACTCTCTTTTCTTTCTTCTTTTGTTTGTACCTTGACTTCTCTAAATTGCTTCTTGGCTATTTTCAATCGTTTCCTAGCATGAGGCAATCGTCTGTCTCTTAATTCTTTCCGATTCAAAAGAGATGGAGAAGTATTTTGAAGGATGTGATTGTAGTCTTCATTTGCTTGTTTTACTCTAGCCTTTGAAGCTTCTCTCATCTCCTCTAGCTTTTCTTTTATCTCTTTTTTCCATGCTTTTTCATCCAGCACAGCAGAATCTTTTTTCTGTTTCTTCACCTCCTTCTTTCCTTGTTTCAAGAATTTCTTCTCATCTTTTAGACTTCTTCTAAATGCCTTTCGGGCACGTATGATTTCTCTTTTATCCTTCATTTACCTTCCCCTTAATTAGAAGCCATTTTATCAGGATCTGTACTCATGATATCAAACAATTGAGTACCTTGAGGAATCTTATTTTTAAAGGGTACGACAACTGAACCAGCTTTTATCAGTCCTGCCCCTTTTTCTGGATTGACAAGGTATTTTTCGAGTTCTTTTGACAAGCCTAAGAGTTGAACCAGTTCTTCTCGGTCATTTTTTGCTTGCTTGAGGAGAATCATAAATTCACTATTTGCAATAATCCGTCTACCATTTGGATCTAACAATAAGGTTTCGACATTTTGGGTTATCCCAGTCGGACTAGCTCCATATTTTCTGACACGACTCCACAATTTAAAGAAGAAATCACTGGCATATTTATCTAATAAGAGAAGCTGCATTTCATCAAAATAAATCCAGGTCTTCTTCCCTAATTTTTGATTCCGAACGACACGATTCCATATCTGATCAAAAACAACCATAAGAGCAATTTGTTTCAGCTCATCTCCTAACTTTTTAACATTATAGATTAAGAAATTAGATCCTGTCTGAATATTGGTCTTATGAGAAAAAATATCAAGAGAACCTTCGACATACAGTTCCATATCAAGTGCCAAATTCTGCGCTTCTTCTTCTGGTTGTTGGCTCAAGACAAAGACCCATTCTTCCAAAGAAGGCTCTTTAAATGACTGATAGGTGAGTCTGGTGACTCGGTCGATAATCGATTTTTCTCTTCCGTCCATTTTTCTATCCAATAACTTACCGATAAAGGATAAAAGAAATTCTGATTTTACCTTTACAGGATCCTCATCCATATTTTCCTCAGACAAGTCAAGTACATTGAGATAAGTCTGGGAATCGGGCGCAATATCAATCATTTCTCCCCCAAAAGCCCGTCCAATGACACTGTATTCTGCTTCTGGATCCACGATGATAATTTCAGTATTTTCACCAGATTCCTTGATTTTAGTCGTGATAATTTCATGCTTGGTTGCCATCCCTTTCCCAGCTCCAGATGTTCCTAAAATCAAACCAGACGGTGTATTTAATAGGCTGCGATCAATGGTAATAATATTACTTGATATTTGATTGATACCGTAATATTTCCCACTACGGTCTTGTAAATCTACTGAAGTCCAAGGTGAGTTCACTGCTACATTAGATGTTAATAAACTCCGTGATACGCCCTCTAAAAAATCACAACCAAATGGCAGCAAGCTATTAAAGGCTGCTTCTTGCATATATGGAAGTTTATCAATCATTAGGTCATTTGAGCCGGCCACTTGTTGGATAGTGTCTAGGGCTTGTTTGAGTTCTTCTTCATCCTGACCAAAGACCCCAATCAAGAAGACCGTTTGAAATAGTTTATCTCCTGTCTCGGTCATGGTTTTTAAGAGTTCCTCAGCTTCATCGATATTGCTTTCTAATACATGACCTACTTTTTCCAAATAGATACCTGTACGAGCTAGTTTTTGTTGTTCCCCAATCTTTTGGGATTCCATTAAGGTTTTCTTTGTTCGTAGTTTCTTCATGGCATCTGCCTTGGTCGAACTTTGAGCATGAAGGCTTACAATCAATTCCAGATCTCCTTGCATGAGGTCTCGGATAAACTGATCCCCTAATTCCATACCGTAGTCTCTCACATAGACAATCTGTAATAAGCGGTCATTGATTTGTAGGTAATTCTTGTTTTTAAAATCCAAGAGATTAGGTGCTATGAAGTGACGAGTTGTCTGGCCAGATCTCGTTAAATCACGATAAGAAAAAGGAAGATGGTGTTCTCCTCTAAGCATATCTGCCAACAAGTTCACCCGTTCTTCTCCAGTCAAGGATCCAAATCGAGCATCAATTTCTGAGAAACCACTCTTGAAATATTCGCCTATTTGAGACAAGGAACGATAGGCTTGTTTGGGATTAGAATCCTTTCTACCAAAACTAATCAGTTTCACAGCCGAAAAGTTATTTTCACCACTATCTAAATTTTGATTCATCATCCGATTCAATTCTTTACGATAGCTATCGTACCCATCTTCTTTTTCCTCATACAAAACACTGTGTCTGAATTTTTCTAAATTCAATCTTTTATTAAAAATGGTCAATTGGAAGTTGGTTTGGTCATCTAAAGAGTTAATCAAATCAGAATACTTCTCAATGATTGCGCTCTTATCTTCTAAACCAACTGTCTGGTAATTGACATCACCAAGTAAATAGCTTTGTGAAAAATAATCTTCTTTTACCTGCATCAGACCATTTTGATACAAGGCTTGATAGGAAAGAGTATTAGCCGTTGATGGTAACACTTCCTCTTTTTTATCTTTAACTTCTTCCTTTTTATTAGTCGTTGAAGTTTTTTGTTTCTTTAATGTATTTAATTTTCTTTTCATGTTCAAGTCCTTTCTTTCCTGTAATTGTGCGTAGGGGAACCGTTAGTTCAAAATGAAGACGGTATTTCAAATAATGTTCAAAATATAAATCATTGGGTTTATAGACTCCAAAAAGCAAGAGGGGGATGGTAAAAGCAAACACAAAACCGTAAACAAACCAATCTCCAAATTGCCAGAAAAAGAGATTCAAGCCCAAAACAATAATTGTGACAATAAAGGCTGGTATAACAAAGATGATTTGTCTTGTGGTGAAACCTAACCAAGCCCTGTGTTGGTATTTTGAGATGTCTTTAAAGACACGTGTATTCATGACTTTCCTTTCTAAAAAGGCTAAGAAGCAACCACTTCCTAGCCTTTATCTAATTACATACCTAAGATTGAGCGAGCCGTACGTTGAGAACCAACGAGGGCAATAATCAGTAAGATAGCTTGTACCAAACTACCAAACATAATCGCAAGTGATTGCAGGACTCCTGCACCATTTGAAACAGCTATTTTACCAGCAGATTCAAACAAAGGAACAAGAGAAACAATCAGAAAAATAAGAACCCCTTGTACCGCATAGACCATAATATTTTTTAAATAGCCTATACCAATAGACTTCCATTCATCACTTAAAAATGTTGGAATCGTAAGAGGGGCAAATGGGATCATAAGGTAGAGTTGAATAAATCGAATAGATACCAAAAGATTAACCATGGCTGCACTTACTATCCGAACAAGCCAAATGAGGAGGGCGAAAAAGCCCACAATCATCCGGCCAATAAATCCTGACCCTTTTAATCCAGAGATGGTATCATACTTTGACCCACCGTGAGCCACAATGGAAGCCACTTGTTCAATGGCGTGACTCGCAATCCCGATGATAGCTTCTACAATAACGGTAGTGTTGGTAATTACAACTGCGACCATAATATAACTAATCAACATCGGTGCTAATGCTTCAAAGGTCATCGCTCCTCCTGAGTTAGCAATTTTCTTTGCTATCTTCGAAAATTCTAAGATGAGAACAACTGATAAAATCGCAACTCCAAGGGGCTGCATGACACTTTTAGTAATACTAGACATATAAGTCCAAACTGTTGGATTGTAGCTAGATAGTGATTTAATCAGATCTACCGTAGATTGTAAATCCACATTAAATCCTTCAAATAAATTTTCAGCTGATATTTTTTCAGATGCAAGGTAAACAAAGGGTGAGACTAAACTAAGATTCATGTCATTGTTTATCCTCCTAAATTGAAATCTGGGTTACAAAGGCTCCAGCAGCCCCGACCATAACACCACCGACAATTTCAAGAATGGCATTCCGAACACCTGGTCCACCGTCTTTAATGTTGGTTGCAAGATTGACAATCCCAACAACAACGAGAAAGGCACCAACCGCAATCAATCCCTTCTGTAACAAAGACATAGCTTGTGCAAACATAGCACTTGCGTCTACTCCATAAACAAAACCTTTAAAATGCGTAATCATCTATTTCCTCTTTTCTATTTTTATTTTAAACTAGATTCAAAAGTTAAATCACGAATTCTAAGGCCTTCAAGATGATTTTCCTGACTTTGATTCAAAGGATTGATCTGATAGTTCCACCACCGTTCATCGTTTTCTTGATTGGCAAGGTACTTCCAGTTTGGATGCTTAGTTGAATTGTACTTTTTGCTTTTAAAGACAGGCATATTGGCAATTCGAACTAAGCATTCATGCCGTTTCATATTTCCGACTTCATCAGGTGTCATTAAATCACGAGCAATCTTTTGATGAGAAAGGGATCCTGAACCTGTTTGGCCAAAGGAACGACTAGTATTTCGAACATCAATGGTTTGTTTACCGAGTAACCCACTCATAAATTTAAAAGTATCTTCATCATTACCACCTAAGTAGACTAAGCTATCACAGTTCCCAAGAATAGTTTTCCAAGCTTCTTTTTCTTTATAGAGTCCTTGAAGTTGAGCAATATTTTGCAGAATAGGAACGAGACTCATATTCCGAGAACGGACTGTTGAGGTTTGTTCAGCAAAATCTGGGATTTCTCCGATATTTGCGAATTCATCTAAGTAGACTCTCACATGAAGAGGTAATTGCCCCTTAAAATCAATATCTGCTTGTCTTGTTAGAGTTTGAAATACTGTTGAAAAAAAGAGGGCTGAAAGAAAGCGAAAGGTACTATCGTTATCTGGGATAACTAAGTAAACCATTGATTTTTCCTTGCCCCATGTCTTCATATCAAGGGTATCTCTTTTGGTCAAATCCATGACACTTTGAATATTAAAGAGGGCAAATTTAGCAGTGGTTACAGCTATAACAGAATCCAGAGTCTTATCCTTATAATTTTGAAAATCTGCCCAATTTCGCATGGTAAAATTTTCAGTTCCATACTTTTTAGCATAATTTTCAAATAGAATTTCTAAGACACTTTTTTCTTGGTTTTCACCCTTGGATAAGTGTTTAATGAGTTTTGAGATTTCAGCAAAACTTGGATAACGCCCTCGTTTTTTTCGCTCTTCCACTTCTTTTTTTTGACGTTTCAACAAGTTTTGGTATTCCTTTTGACTTAAACGACTTTCTTCTATGAGCTGTTCTCTTGTTTTAGGTGGGTTATAGAAATCGACCAAGTAAGAGGCTAAAGCTCGTACCAAAGTCATAGAAGCTTCATCCCAAAATGGATCACTACGGGAGCCAGAGCCTTTGGTGTTATTGAAATAAACCGTCAGCATGCGATTCAAATCATTTTCTGTCTCTATATAGCGAAAAGGATTGAAGCCATCTGAGTTCTTCATATTGACTAAATCTAACACCTTTACTTGGTAGCCATGTTCTAAAAAGAGTTTGCCTGTTTTTTCGGCCAAGTGGTCTTTAGGATCAACTACAATATTAGAACTATTCATCTGAATAAGATTGGGTTTCACAAAGCGAAATGTCTTCCCACTTCCTGAACCTCCAATCACCGCAATATTCTTATTCCTATCATATTGGGCTGGTTTTTTATCTAATAATGTCAGACGAACATCTTGTGCTAAGATCGTATCATGAGAAAATTCCTTACCGTAAAAGAGCTTCTTTTCTTTTAGAGTTCCAAAACGGGCGCTCCCGTATTCTACCCCTTCTCGGTATTGTTTTTTTCCAGTCTCTAAATAGAGATAAACCAGCAGCATCATCACAAAGCCTAGTAGAAAAAAAGCACTTGATTTTCCAGTAAAAGAAATATTCCATGGCGACTGAAGAACTTCATCTTGACCCTCCATCAGAAGATGAGTCCATTTATTTAAGCTATTTCCAGTATAGGAATCATACAAAAGCGTCAAACGATGAAAAAGATAGCCTAGTAAGATGCCTAACAGTGAGAATAGTAGGAATTTCTTTCCACTGTACATCATCTCACCATCTCTTTCTGTTTGACGGCCCCTTCTTGTCTAAAGGTAATTTGGGATTTCGCCTCATCAATTGCATCGTCTAATGACTTATCCATAGTAAAATCAGCTAATTTCTCCGGATCATTAACCATTTTTTCTAGCAGATGGTCTAAATGATTGTCTAGAATCGAACGGTCTTTCGTATAGAAATGTAGAGAATCCCCTTGCCAAGCGATGGCTAAAGGAATCTCTTCTTTTTCTAAAAAAGCTTTAAATTTCTCTATATCAATTGGTTTGTCTAAAAAATCTTTTTTCAGATTAATCGTGTCAATCGAATAAGGAGATTGTAGCAATTCTTCTAATTTCTGCACCCCTATCTTATAGGCGGAATCCTGTGCTAAAGCCTGACGTCTAGACCATTCTAGAATCTTTAAGAGACTTCTTACAGTAAATAAAAGACTACGCTCTGCATATTGAACTGCCATTCGTTCCTGTTGTTCAGAGGACATCTGAGGCCTCCTTCTTCACAAATAGCAGCTTTCCTTCTTTATAACGATAAGCTATCAATTTCTGACGTTGCTTAATCGACTTGACAACCTGCAGTAGATCTCTCGAATAAGGTTCTCGAAGAGTAACTTCTACTGCTTTTCCATCAAAGATACCAACACGTTTAAATTCAATGTAGTCTTTTTTGAGATGTCCTAAGCCCATACCAAAAGGAAAGTGATGAATCAATTGGATGGTACAACCACCTTTATTTCCCATTTGTTTCAAATCATACAAGTTTACTACCTTCATGATTAACTCCTTTATCTAGTTTGTCGCATCGTTTAAGTCTGGTAACGATAAACTCCGTGTCTGTTAGAAAATTCTCACACACGTCTTGTGCCAGTTGCCCTTCACAGGGAAATACTCTCAGTCCCTACTTACACAGGCACGCTAATCAAGACGGAGTGAATTCAATTTTCAAAGAACAGGTAGCTTTATTATAGATAAGAGTAGTTGAAATTTTTATCACATTTTTTATTTTCCTGTAGAGCTAAATTCATACTAAACAAAGATCTTGAAATAAAAGACTAACATTGTTACATAACGTTAGCATTTCATTTCCCTAAAATAAGCTAATTTTGTCTAAAAAAGCAGCAAACTATAAACTAGTAGGTTCCACACCAAATGTAGACCCATACTTCCCCATAAGTCCGATTTATAGCGCACCATCCCTAAAAAGATCCCAAGTGAAACATATAAACACCAAGCTAGAATGGTTCCTGGATGATGTACTAAGGCAAATAAAACACTTGTCAAAGCAACTCGAATATCTAATTTTCTGACCAGGTTCCATAAAATTTCTCGATACAGAAATTCTTCAACCATACTCGCATTGATTAAGAACAATAAAAATGAAAACCAAGGAACCTGATGTTGAAGGCCAATTAAGTTTGCTTGATTCGTGGTTCCTTGAGCATGAATCAGACTAAAACATAGGCTTATAATCAGTAGGCTAACGAATCCAATACCAAGCCATTTCATCCTAGTTTTCATATTGACCTTGACCACTTGTTTTCGTTGGCCATACATCCATAAAAAAGAAATGAGCGACGCACAATAGAGAATCTGTAGTATGGTTAACTCACCAATACAAAGCAATTTCAGTAAGTATAGGGATACCAATAAGACATTTACTTGTTGGAATATATAAACTGGAATTATTCTTTTCATAGTTACCTCCGAAATAAATCTTCATAATCTAAATCTAATACCTGCACAATCCTTTCTACCCATGGACTTTGAGGCATTCGTTGTTCCATCTTGTAGTGGCGTATTTTTTGATACAAACGATTCAATTCACTTGGATAGTGAAACTCTCCCGCAAACATTTTTCTGGTTAACTCAATCCAGCTAATATTTCTTTCAGCCAAAATAATGGACAAGTTCTCCCAAAATCGTTCAGCCATATTGCTTCTCCTTTAACTAGATAAATAATGTGTTTGTGCCATGTAAATCAATTGTTTCGTATCTCTTGGCAATAGAGCTCTAGCCTCTTCCAAATTCAGATTTGGATAAACTCTCTTATTTGAAACCGCAAGAGGAAGCCTGATGCATAGTTCAGGATTTTTTAATATCATTTCAATGAAATCCGTTAATCTTAGATTGTCACGGTTCTTAAATCGTAATAAATTGGGAGATAGAAACTCAAAACAATCTGAAGAATAGCTCATCATCTCAATTAATTTATCCTTTGTCATTTCAGAAATCGAATGACAAGACACCTCGATGCCATACTTTTGAAAGA
The DNA here is from genome assembly GCF_000222705.1 of Streptococcus mitis bv. 2 str. SK95. Taxonomy (GTDB): domain Bacteria; phylum Bacillota; class Bacilli; order Lactobacillales; family Streptococcaceae; genus Streptococcus; species Streptococcus mitis_AY. The sequence goes on from NZ_AFUB01000023.1 coordinate 37,180, forward strand.
AATCCAAAAGAAGTTGATTTCTTTGGCTATTTTTACTTAGATAGAGATCAATCATGGGAGACCTCCCAAAGATTCGGTTCCATTTGATATTCTGAGACGATTAAGGAATCTAATGAATTTGAGAAGTTAATCGATTTCTTGTCTTCATCATAAGCTTTTACAGTTACTTGGGTTGTAAGTATTCCTTCTTTTCCCTCGGCTCGATAGCCTTGTCCATATAAAACAAAAACAAGATTCTGAATATCATCTACAAAGGCATCAACCCCATTCTTTATGTCTTGACTTTCAAGGAATTCCATAACGTTTTGAAGATAGGACTCGTAAAATAGTGGGTAGTTGTGTTTTTTATGGTAATCATCTAAAAATGTTACTTCAAACTCACATGGATAATTGGGCATCAAAAATAATTGTTCATCCAGCTGTTTGATTTCTGCATCATGTAATTCTGTTTCTAATTCATCACAATCTAGTATTGATTCTTTATTTAATGCTTTCATCTTTTTCCTCTATTTCTTTTAATTTCTTTGCGATCGCGGCAATCACAGGAACGGTTACACTATTACCAGCTTGTTTATAGAGCTGACTATTACTAGAGACTTTTCTCGCAGCTTCAAAAGCCCAATCAGGAAAGCCCTGCAAGCGAAAACACTCTTTAGGAGTGATTCGTCGTATCCTCAGATGGTAAAATTGTCCATCTATCAAGACACCAGCTACATGATAAACTTGTTTATCTTCTCCTTCATAGCTACCCACTACTACTCCCATTTGACCACTAGTTGTTAACGTATTCGCTATACCTTTTCCAACTCTACCACGCCGATACTGAGAACTTGGTCTTTCCAAATTGATTGAATCTCCAATCTCTGCTTGAGCGTATCCTTTTTTAGTTGCTTCCCTGACTTTTAAAAATTGGATTGGTTCTGGAATCAGTATTTTGGGAATTTTATCTCCTCCTTGCATCGTAGTCAGTGTTGGAGATAAGCCCTCACTTCCATAGACGCGACCGGTCTCCTTAAAGCTAGTGGGTAAATCTCCAACAACGACAATGCCATGACGATCCTGAGTATTTAAAGTAAACATCGGCTCTTGATTTTCCTTAAAGCGTCTACCATTTTGTCTCTTGTCTAATCTGTCTGGTGTCATACAAGGAATCGCAATCTTAAATCCTTCTCCTTTCCCACGAACTAAGGTTGGCGCAAGACCTTCTGAATAATAAACTTTACCGCTCATTCCACTTTTTGATGGATTCAAATTTCCTAATGTTTTTAAAATCTCAGAGTTAGTTGCTTGACCTTCTCGTCTGAAAGGAAATAAGAGTCTGGTACCTTTCTTTCTAGAATGTCCGATAATAAACACCCTCTCTCTGTTTTGGGGAACGCCAAAATCCTTACTGTTAAGCACCTGCCACTCAACATCAAACCCCAACTCATCAAGTGTGGTAAGGATTGTGGTGAACGTCCGTCCCTTATCGTGATTGAGTAGGCCTTTAACATTTTCAAGAAAAAGAAAACGTGGTTGGATTTGTTTGGCCGCCCGAGCAATTTCAAAGAACAAAGTTCCTCTAGTATCTTCAAATCCCAATCGTCTTCCTGCGATTGAAAATGCTTGACAAGGGAATCCCCCACAGATGATATCGACTTTCCCTCTAAGTTTTTTAAATTCATCATCTGAAACATTTCGTATGTCATGAAATTCTATTTCTCCTTCCGTTTGAAAAATGGATTTATAAGATTCTCTAGCAAATTTATCAATCTCACAAAATCCAATACACTCGTGTCCGACACTTTCCATTCCTAGTCGAAAACCACCGATACCTGAAAATAAATCAATAAATTTCATTTCTTGATTACCCCTTTCTGATCGACTATTAATGTCCAAAGAGTCAAACCACTTGAAATGAAAATGAGCATAACTAATATCCACTCGATTGGCGACATTTAACCACCTCCTTTTCTAACACGGTTATTCCAAACAGAATACAAGCCGTTAAACACAAATTCAGCAAGCACTTCCGCACGTCTAACAAAGCGGACATTATCTAGAGCATACTGATAGATTTTCTCAAAATCAGTCATAGCAATTTCACTGGCTGTTTCAGAAAAACCTTCGCGTCTAAATTGATCTTGTACCAATCCCCAAATATAATCTCGATCATATTTTGTGACCTTTTCTACTTTTCTTTTCAAGATAGGTTGAGTATTCCTATCCTCCTCATCCTCAATAAATAAAGAATCAGTCTCACTATATTTAGTCTCACTAACTTCAGTCTCACTAGGGGCTGAATGTGAGACGGGGGCCGTTTGATTTTCAACCTGCCCTAGTCTTTTTTTAACACTAGGCCTGTTTGAATTACCTACTGGGGTAGAAGATAATTCCCCTAAATAAATCTTATTAGCTAGTCTTCCTTTCTCACTTGAAGACTGTTGAACTTCATCAATTAAGTCATATTCTTTAAGAGTTTTTTTGATGGACAGTAATTTTGACTTCGAACAACCTAACAGCCTCATCAGTTTAGAATTAGAAAATACTAAATAGACCGCGCCTTCTTCATCTATCCAACCACGACTGAGAGATAATTCTAAACGATCTTTTAAAATAGAATAAGCCACCTTTACTTCTAGTTTCATATCCATATATTTCTCATCCTCAAAAAGAATTTTAGGTAATTTATAATACCGTTCTGAAGTTTGGTATTGATTTGCGGTAATTCGTTTCATAGCTCTCCTCCAAGTTCTTTGAGTATTAAATCGCCATTTGATTCCAAGCGAACCAAGCCACTTTTTTCTAATTCAGCCATAAGAGAGATGGCTTCAACAATGTCAATTCCCATTTCACGTACTAAAAATGAAATGACGATATAGCGTGATGATTGTAATTCTTTTGTCATTTTCCCTCCAGAAAATAAAAAAAGGAGAACAATATTCAACTGTTCTCCAAAATATTTTTATTAAAAAGAAAAACCCTGCCAAATTAATTTTTGGTAGGGTTTTTGGCAGGAAACTAAATTAATTTATCAGTTTCTAAAATGTGTTCACGATTCTAAAAGGCTGATACTATAGTATTCCGAATTCTAATTGGTATATGCCTCTTATTTAAGAGTAACTGAAGCTCCAGCTTCTTCCAATTTAGCTTTGATTTCTTCTGCTTCTGCAGTTGGAACGCCTTCTTTGATGACACCTGGTGCACCATCAACAAGTTCTTTAGCTTCTTTAAGTCCAAGACCAGTGATTTCACGTACAACTTTGATAACGCCGACTTTCTTGTCGCCTGCAGCTGTCAATTCAACGTCGAATGAATCTTTAGCAGCTTCTTCAGCGCCACCAGCAGCAGCTACAGCTACAGGAGCAGCTGCAGTTACACCAAATTCTTCTTCGATAGCTTTTACAAGGTCGTTCAATTCAAGGATTGAAGCTTCTTTAATTTCAGCAATAATGTTTTCAATGTTCAATGCCATTGTTATTTCCTCCAAATAAGTTTTTAATTATATAATAGTTTTTTCGTAGCTATGCTACGCTGCGTAGCTTAAGATTAAGCTGCGTCTTCTTTGTTGTCTGCAACCGCTTTGACTGCAAGAGCAACGTTGCGCACTGGCGCTTGAAGTACAGAAAGGAGCATAGAAAGAAGTCCTTCGCGGTTTGGAAGAGTTGCAAGAGCAACGATCTCTTCTTTAGATGCGACAGCGCCTTCGATTGCACCACCTTTGATTTCAAGTGCTTCAGCGTTTTTAGCAAAATCGTTCAAGATTTTCGCTGGTGCGATAACATCTTCGTTAGAAAATGCTACTGCAGATGGTCCAACAAATACTGATGCAAGATCTTCAAGACCAGCTTTTTCAGCTGCACGACGCAAGATTGAGTTTTTAATGACTTTATACTCAACTTCGCTTCCACGAAGCTCACGACGAAGAACTGTATCTTGCTCAACTGTCAAACCACGAGCGTCTACAACGACGATAGATGCAGCAGCTTTCATTTTTTCAGCTACTACGTCAACTAGTTCCGCTTTTTTAGCAATAATTGCTTCACTCATTAGTGTGTTCACCTCCGTAATTATTTTGCTTGGGGAATTTTTCCAAAAGAAAAACGCGCCCAAACCTAGACACGAAAGTACAATACGCTTCTTTTTACATGATACGTTTTGTCCTCGGTAGGATCTTTATGAGTCGAGCTCCCCTACTGTCTTAGGCAGTTTTTTCAAACCGTATATAAGTATAGCATAGACAAAAAAAGAATGCAAGATGTTTGCAAACTTTTTTTGAAATTTTTTTAAATCTCTACCGTCAAAACTTTGCCTTGCTTAACCACCTGTTCTCCAGCGATATAGACATCATCAACATCACTGGATTTGACTGCATAAACGAGGTGAGAGAGCATATTTTCCTGAGGTTGGAGATGGATTTTTCCTTGTGGTTGGATGACCAGAAAATCTGCCTGCTTGCCAACTTCTAGACTTCCTATCTGATCTTCCATTCCAAGAACCTTAGCACCTTCTATCGTCAGAGCTTTGAGGGCTGTTTCAATAGGAAATTGGCTCGCATCTCCACTCTTCATCTTCTGAAGGAGAGCGGCGGTCCGCCCTTCCTCAAACATATCAAGGTTGTTGTTGGAAGCAACTGAATCTGTCGCAATTCCTACTGCCACTCCTGCTTTTTGCAGTTGGATGATGGGAGCGATTCCTGAGGCCAGTTTAAGGTTACTAATAGGATTATGGGCGATAGCCACTTGAGAAGTCGCCAAGCGTTCAATTTCTCGCTCGTTTAACTCGACTCCATGAGCGAAGACAGACGGATGATCTAAGTAACCTAGTTCTTCTAGAAAGGTGAGGGGGCGTTTGCCATAGCGTTTGAGGATAATTCCTGATTCCTCCTGAGTCTCCGCTACATGGATATGGATAGGAATGTCCAGCTCTTTTGCCATATCTAAGCTTTCTTCCAGCAAGTCTTGATTACAACTGTATGGAGAATGTGGAGCTACCATAACCTTGAAATTTGGATTTTCATATCCTAAGATTTCCTCTATAATAGCACGTGTTCTGCTTATGGTCTCAGCAGTTGTCTCTGTCTCTGAAGAAAAGAGGGTCGGTGAGAAATAACAACGCATCTTAGATGCCTTGACTGCCTGATAAATTCTCTCAATATCCACACCATTGGGATTATACATATCGTTGAAGGTTGTTGTTCCTGACTGGAGCATCTCTGTCAGAGCCTGCTTGACTGCTCTTGTAGTCATATCTGCTGTAAATCCTGCTTCAGCTGGCCAGATATAGTCATTGAGCCATTCATGGAGATTGCTGTCATCTCGGATCCCTCTCAAGCCTGTCATAGCAGAATGGGTGTGGCAATTAACCAAACCAGGCATGATCCAGGCTCCCTGATAGTCTATAATCTGCTCAGCTTGCTCTAAAATTTCTTGCTTCTCTTGACCAACATAGACGATTTTAGATGCTTCAACAGCTAAGAGACCATCCAAATAGACATGGAAATTTTGGTCACAAGTCACGATATTTACATGCTGATAGACTTTCATTATAGGCTCCTTTTCTATAAGACAATTTATACTAAATTCAAACCACGTCAGCTTCACCTTGCCGTAGGTATATGTGACTGACTTTGTCAGTCTTATTTACAACCTCAAAGCAGTGCTTCGAGTAGCCCGCGGCTAGCTTCCTAGTTTGCTCTTTGATTTTTATTGAGTATTACAGTGAACAATTTTTCTAGCTATTGTAACAAAAAAGTCACCCGAAGGCAACTTTTAGTGTCATTAAGACTTTAAATGGACAGGGATGGCTTATTCAGAGCTAAAAACTGCAGCTCGCTGCATTTGGTAATACTTGCCCTTTCTTGCCATGAGATCCTGATGATTGCCATGTTCCACGATGTCACCATCCACCAAGACTAGAATCAGATCCGCATCCTGAATGGTAGACAAGCGGTGGGCAATGATAAAGCTGGTGCGCCCTTCCATGAGCTTTGCAAAGGCATCCTGAACCAGTACTTCTGTACGGGTATCTATAGATGAAGTTGCCTCATCTAAGATAAGAATCTTAGGAATAGCCAGAAAGACTCGGGCGATGGTCAAGAGCTGGGCTTGACCGACAGATAGAGATTCCCCCGCATTTTCCAACTTAGTATCGTATCCCTGTGGCAACTGTTGGATGAAAAAGTCTGCGTTGGCTGCTTTGGCAGCAGCAATCACCTGCTCTCGGCTGGCTTCAGGATTTCCAAAGGCAATATTGTCATGAATGGTCCCTTGCTTGAGCCAGGTTTCTTGGAGCACCATCCCAAACTGCTGTCTCAATGACGCTCGGGTATAGTTGTAAATGGAACGACCGTCCAGCAAGATATCTCCCGAGTTAATGGGATAAAAACGCATGAGGAGATTGATAAGAGTTGACTTGCCAGCACCTGTCGGACCAACAATAGCAACCTTGCTACCAGCAGGAATGTCAATGGATAAATCCTTAATCAAGACCTTCTCTGGATGGTAGCCAAAAGTAACATGTTTAAAGGAAATAGCTCCCTTGACTTGGTCGCTGGTCAAGATTTCCTTACCTGTTTCAGCCACCTCAGGACTCTCTAAGACAGCATAGACACGTTCTGCACAAGCGAGAGAACTTTGCAACTCGGCTAAAACAGAAGAAATATCGTTAAAGGGCTTGGTGTACTGTTGGACGTAATTCAAAAAAGTCACTAAACGTCCGATGGTCAAGGTTGAACCCATCATGATACGATAGGCTCCCACTCCAGCAAGAAGGGCATAAATGAGCGCATTGACAAAGCGAGTCGAAGGATTTACCGTTGATGAATAAAAGATGGCTGACTGAGAATAGCCTGAGTAGTTGGCATTCGCCTCATGCAGTCTTTGGATAAACTCTGTCTGAGCATTGAAGGACTGGATAATAGTTTGCTGGCTAAGCGATTCTTCAATCAACCGAGTCTGAATCCCCCTCGTCTCTGTTTGCTTCTGGAAGAGATGATAAGATTTCTTGGCAATAAAGCGTGAAATCACCATGGACAGTGGCGTCAACAGCAAGACCAAGAGGGTCATGAGGAGATGAATTTGGAGCATGGCTAGAATACTAACCAAAATCATCAAGACACCAATGAAAAATTGATTGAAAGTCATGGTCAAGCCAGCTGCCAGCTGTTCTATGTCCGTGGTTACACGACTAACCATCTCCCCACTACCTTGCCGATCCACAAAAGCAATCGGTAAACGATGGAGCTTATGGATGATTCGCTCTCGCAAGTCTTTGGTATAAGAGAAGATTAGACGATTATAAAGAAGAGGATTGGCCCATTGTACCAGTGTATTTCCTATTACCACCAAGATCATCTGGAGAAAAATCTGCCAAAAAACTGGTGAAGAACCAGCCACCAGGACCTGGTCAATGACCTGCCCGATCAGAATAGGTAGGTAGATTGATAAGGCAACCTGGGCAATAGTTCCTAGAAAGGCTAGGAAAAGGAGGAAGGGATGGCTTGCTAAATCTACGGCTAAACGTTTGAGCGTCTGGTTTGCGGTTTGTCGTCTCATGCTAGTCCTCCTTTCCATGTTGGGATGCATTGATTTCGTGATAGATTTGGCTAGTCTTCATCAAGTCATCGTGCTTGCCAACAGCTAGTAACTCACCTTTTTCCAAAAGGAGAATCTGGTCAGCCATCTGAAGCGTCGAAGTCCGTTGAGAAATCAAGATTAAGCTCGTGTTTGGCAAATTTTCTCGAATAGATTTCAAGAGCTTGGACTCTGTGATGGTGTCGAGAGCTGAGGTCGCATCATCTAGGATGAGAAAAGGAGCTTGGCGCAAGACTGCTCGGGCGATAGACAGACGTTGTTTTTGTCCACCTGATAAATTTCGACCTCCTGCCTCAACTAGGGCATCCAAAATTCCTTCCTTTTCACTGACAAAATCCTTAGCTTGCGCAATCTCCAAGGCCTGCCAGAGTTCTTGGTCAGTTACTTCTCGATTGAAACCTAGAGTCAAGTTGGAACGAATAGTTCCTTTAAAGAGTTCGACTTTTTGGGGCACATAGGCAATCCAAGATCGCCACTGCTCAAGATTGCGAGGACTACGTCCATCTCGATAAAGGGAAATGCTCCCCTTGTCGACTGGATAAAGTCCAAGTAGGACTTGCACCAAGCTTGACTTACCTGAACCAGTTCCCCCGATGATACCAAGGATTTGCCCTTGCTTCATATCAAAGGAAATGTTTCTCAGAGAAGGTTGGGCCGCATCAGGATAGGTAAAGGTCAATTCTTGAACTTGTAAAACCTGATTACTGGTAGCTTGCTTTTCTTCTAATTCTGAATGGATGTCTTCTGGAGCTTGAGCAAATACTTCCTCGATTCGCTTAGCTGAGATATAGGACTGATTGAGGGAATTTATCAGCATAGCTAGCTTGACCAATTCCACCAAGATTTGCAAGAGATAGTTGATAAGGGCAATCAGGGCACCTTGATTGAGTAAACCTCCTTGAATTGAAATATAGCCCTGCCAGATGATAACAAGGAGAGTCCCATTAACAATCAGATAGGTCAGAGGTGTTAACAAACTAGACCAGAAACCTGTCCTTTCTTGCAATCTAGCATAAACTTGGTTAAGGGTTTGAAAAATCTGTAACTCTCGTTTTTCCTGACCAAAAGCACGAATGACCCGCATCCCTTGCAATTGCTGGCGCGTTTCCTGAACCAGCTGGTCCGTTTTCTTTCTGAGACTACTGTAGAGAGGACTTACCAGTCGAGAGAGGCCTACAATGACAATCGTCAAAATCACAACCATAACTAAAAACCAGAAAGTCAGCTCAGCCGAGATGCGATAGGCCATAAAGATAGCCCCAAAAACGATAATAGGCGCTCGCAAAAAGAGACGCAGAAATTGATTGATACCAGTCTGAATCTGGTAAGTGTCCGAAGTCAAGCGAGTCACCAAGCTAGAAGTTGTCAGACGATCTCTGCTATCCTTGGGTAGGGAAAGAATATGACGATAAAGGTCGTCTGTCAGTTCTTTGGCAAACCCAACCGCTGCCTTGGCTGAGTAAAACTGGGCTACCAAGGCCACTAAAACGCCAATCACTGCAAAGATAAGGAGCAGGCCAATCTGCATCCAAAGATGACCTTGATCTCTCTGGGGCAAGGACTGGTCAACAATCCCAGCAATCACCATGGGAACCAAGAGCTCAAAAACAGCTTCTAGCAGCTTGAACAAGGGAGCCAAAATGGATTCTTTGATATAGAGTTTGAAGTAAGATAGTAAGTGTTTCATAGATCCCTTCTATTCTTATTCTGGAAATGAAGAAAGGGGGAAGCGCCCACCCTCTCTGTTTTATTTGTTTAAGTAAGGTAATAGATAGCCATATCCTTCCTCTTCCATCTCATCCTTGGATACAAAACGCAAGGATGCAGAATTAATACAGTAACGGAGGCCACCTAACTCCCGAGGTCCATCTGTGAAAACATGACCCAAGTGAGCATTGCCCGACCGAGAACGAACCTCAATTCGCTCCATTCCATGGCTCATGTCCTTGTAATAATGAATCAATTCCTTGGAAATCGGACGACTAAAACTTGGCCAACCACAACCTGAGGCAAACTTATCCTTGGCAAAAAAAAGTGGTTCACCCGTCGTGATGTCTACATAAATCCCTTCTTCAAAGGTTTGGTCATAGGCATTACTAAATGGAGCCTCTGTAGCAGCTTCTTGGGTGACACGATAGGACTCTTCAGTTAAGCTTTCCTTTAACACCTCTTGACTAGGCTTTTCATAATTTGCCACATCAATCAATGGCTTCTCAGCATCTGTCACATCGATATGACAGTAACCGGAAAGATTTTTCTTGAGATAGTCTTGGTGATAGTCTTCAGCCAGAATGTAGTGGCGAAGTTTCTCCACTTCTACTGCAATCTTTCGACCCAACATACGCTCCTGCTCCCGCACCACTGTATAGATAGCTGGCAGATCTACTTCATCTTGGTAATAAATACCAGTACGATATTGGCGACCACGGTCATTCCCTTGTTGATTGATTGATAAGGGATCAATGACACGGAAATAATAAAGCAAAATTTCTCTGAGTGACACTGTTTTCTCGTCATAAATCACTTGAACCGTTTCTGCATGGTCTGTTTTTTTGAGCAACTGGTAATTGGTCGTTTCGACTTGCCCATTAGCGTAGCCGACACTGGTTGCTAATACGCCTGAAATTCGTGAAAAATACTCCTCTAGGCCCCAAAAACAACCACCTGCTAGATAAATTTCTGCCATCTTTATTTCTCCTTTATCAAGTTGTTAACTAATACTCTTCGAAAATCAAATTCAAACCACGTCAGCGTCACCTTACCGTAGGTATGGTTACTGACTTCGTCAGTTCTATCCACAACCTCAAAACACTGTTTTGAGCAGCCTGCGGCTAGCTTCCTAGTTTGCTCTTTGATTTTCATTGAGTATAAACTTCTTTTCAAAAAAAGGATAGGAAGCCCTCTGGTCAAGAGTTTCCCCATCCTATCTTTTATTCTTTATTTCGCTTCGACACGGACACCTTGCGTATCAACTTTCAAATCATGCAGTTTGCCTTTGAAGGGTTGCTTTTGTAATTCTTCCTTAATCGCTGGCATCTTATCATGAGAAGCCAAGACCATAACTGTTGGTCCAGCACCAGAGAGATAGGTTGCATAGGCACCATTCTCTTTGGCTACTTGCTTAATCGTCGCAAATTCACGGACCAGACTTTGACGATAGCGCTCGTGGAAGAGGTCTCCCTCAATCGCTTGACCAGCAGTCACCATGTCTCCTGCCAACAAGGCTGCAACCGCCACATTGGCGATAGAACTAGCCGCAACAGCTTCCTTGTAGGACAATTTTTTAGGTAGGACACCACGACTGTCTCGAGTACGTAATTCATAGTTAGGAATATAAGCTAGGAAATCACACTCTGGGAAGTCTGCTACGATAGCAGAGACTTGCCCTTCAACGGAACTCGCAATAACGAGATTACCATAAATGGCTGGAGCCACATTGTCAGGATGTCCTTCGATCTTGGTCGCCAGCTGCAATTTTTCGTGGTCAGATAAGTTGAGCTTACCTAATTGATTAGCCAGTTCAATCCCAGCAACGATAACCGAGCTAGAAGAACCCAAACCACGCGCTAGGGGAACATCACTGGTCATTTTCAGGCGTCTTGGTTGCAAGTCAGGCGCAATTTGTAAAGCAATCTTGAGTAAAAGGTTGCGCTCATCGTGGGGAATCCATTTGCCAATCTGGTGTTCAATCAACCACTCATCTCGTTCTTCACAGACCTCAATTTGAAGATACTTGGTTACAGCTACACCGACCGAGTCAAATCCTGGCCCGATATTGGCACTTGTTGCAGGTACAATAATCTTCATCCTAGTCTCCTAGCACCTTGAAGGTATTCAAGAGGTCAAAATCTGATACCTTGGTCAACTCAGCTGAAACCTTCTCAAGCTGCGCTTTATTGATCTTATGTGTAATGATGACGACACGCGCCTTGTCCCCATCTTTTCCGTCTTGGAGGATTTGCTTGAAGGAAATATCTTGAGCATTAAAGATTTCAGCAAGTTTCAAGACCTGACCTTTTGAGTCTGGTGCCAAGATTGAGAAATAGTAGTTTGCTTTGACATCTTCTGGATTTGCCAAGAGCAAGTCACGGCTGTATTCGTTGAAGTCTTTACCAATGGTACCATCATTCAAGCGACGAACGATACGGACAATATCCGCTACAACACTTGTTGCAGTTGGTTTTTGACCAGCACCTGGTCCGTAGTACATAGATTCACCGATACCGATAGACTCTACAAAGACAGCGTTCATCACCCCATTCACACTGGCAAGTGGGTGTGCTTTAGGTAGGAAGGTTGGAGTCACTTCTGCAGCAATCCCTGAAGGAGTTTCCTCGATAGAACCAACCAATTTCACAACATAGCCAAGCTCTTGAGCTACAGCTACGTCTTCTGGTGTGATATTGCGGATCCCCTTGTGGGCTACATCGTCAAATGCAACCTTCATGCCAAAGGCAAATTGGCTCAAAATGACCATCTTGTAGGCCGCATCAATCCCATCTACGTCATTTGTCGGGTCACTTTCTGCAAATCCAAGTCTTTGAGCTTCAGCCAGAGCATCGTCATAAGACCAGCCTTCTTCGACCATCTTAGTCATCATGAAGTTAGAAGTTCCGTTAACCACGCCAAGGACACGAGTGATTTTGTCAGACGTCAGCGAATTTGCCAAGGTACGAAGAATTGGAATCCCACCAGCTACTGCTGCTTCGTAATAAAGTGCTACATTATGCTCTTTAGCAATTTCTAACAATTCTGCTCCATGGACAGCCAAAAGGTCCTTGTTAGCAGTAACAACGTGTTTTCCAGCTTCTAAGGCACGAGTGATAAAGGTCTTAGCAGGCTCGATACGCCCCATCAATTCCACTACAATCGTAATGTCTTGGTCTGACAAAATCTCATCTACATTGGTCACAAAGTTAAAGTCATTCCCTGCTGCAAGTAAGCGGTTCTTCTCATCTTCATCCTTAACCAATACCTTGGCTACTTCAATCTCCGAATGAGCTGACTGAACGATTTTTTCTCCATTTTCCTTTAGGAGGAAAGGCACGCCACTTGCAACGGTACCAAATCCAAGTAAAGCAATTTTAACTGTCATGTTTATCTCCTAGAAATTTTCTGATATAGCCATTATAACAGAATTTTGTGAAAATTCCTATTATAGTAAATCACTATTTCAGCCTAGTAAAGAAAAAACGAATCATGGGATTCGTCTTTTCTGATAAGTAAAAATTGATTTCTAAAAACTATGAATTAATTTTTTGAAGACCGAGAACTGCATCGTGGTTGATCAAGATGCGACCATACTCTTGCAAGACTGAACGACTGATATCACTGTCGTCTGCAAATTCACGCATACGAGCCAAGAGCCAGGCTGGGTATGGACTTGGATGGTTTTCAATATCGACTAAAATTGTCAAATAATAGTGCCCATTCATCTTATAGAGTTCAGATGTTTCCATCTGGTAGTTAACCGTCTTTGCAAAAGCAACTAAGTCAGCAAGGCTTGTAAAACGCAGAATATAGTAGATATAAGGTTCTTTCTTGTTCTCCGTTTCCTTTTCTGTTTGCTCTTGCTCTTCTTCCTTTGCTTCGACCTGCTCTAGAGATTGGATAGCTTCAATATCATCCTTGGTCTTATCTGCAATGCTCTTTTCCAAGGTTTTGAGAAATTCATCTGGCGACATTTGGGCTAATTCTTCCATGTCTGGTAGGTCTGCCAAATCTTCAAAATCCAGATTCTGGTCAATCTTGGACTTGGTCACAAAGACGTCGACCTTATCTGGTTTTGGCGTCACACGGAAACTTAACATGCCACTATCCAAGAAATTCTCTGGCATCTCTAACTCATCTAAAATAGCATAGAAAAACTCTTCGGTTTTTTCCTGAGGAACGAGAAAGTCTGCGATTTCCATTCCTCGATCCATCAAATCATCTAAAGTCATTGTAATTTTTAGTGTTGTATCACTAATTTGTTTCATCTTCATTTCTACTAACCTCATACTTTCAGTCTATCTATTATACTAGATTTTTACGATTTTATCAAAAGAATGAAGCTGGAATGTGATATAATACTAGAGATAATGTTACATTTAAGAAAGAAAGTTCAATGAAAAATATAAAAGTTAATGCATTGGCTAGCTTGCTGGTCAATATCCTCAATATCGTTTTTCCGCTGATAACCAACCCTTATCTGACGCGAATTCTCAGCAAATCCAACTATGGTTATTTCAATACTGCCAATACCTGGGCTAGCTTTGTTATTCCACTAGCTGCCTTTGGTATTTACAACTACGGGATTCGTGCTATCAGTAAGGTTAAGGACGACAAGAATAAAATCAACTATGTCTTCTCTAAGTTGTTTTATATCTCAGTTTTCACCTCTCTCCTGACGACTGGTATCTACTTCCTCTTTATCTTCTTTGACACCAGCATTGAGAATCTTAAAGTCCTTTACTACATCCTAGGAGCTCAGGCACTCTTCCAATTCCTCAATATCGAATGGATGAATGAGGCCTATGAAAACTATGCCTTTATCCTTTACAAGACATTGATTATTCGGATTACCATGCTGGTCGCCATCTTTGCCTTTGTCAAAACTGCTGATGATATTGTTCCCTACGCTATCGTCATGACTGCGACCACTATTCTCAACTACCTCCTTAGTTTTCTTTGGATCAAGAGAGAAGTTTCCTTTGTCAAAATTGGTTTCATCGAGTTAGCTAAGGCTTCTAAACCACTCTTTACTATGCTTCTCTTGGCAAATGCCAATATGCTTTATACCTTGCTAGATAGAATGTTTATCACCAAGGGACCAGATGAAAACTATATTTCTTATTATACAATTGCCTATAGCATCGTTATGCTGATTGCAGGTGTCTTAAGTGGAGCTATCAGTGTCAGCATTCCACGTCTCGGCTACTACCTCGGGAAAAAGGATTACAATTCTTATAATTATCTTGTAAATCAAGCGGCATCATTATTCTATTTTCTCATGATTCCAACTAGTTTTGGGATTATGATTTTGGGAAAGTACGCAACGGTTATCTACTCTTCTGAAAAGTATCTTGAGGCAGGTATCGTGACCAGCGTCTTCGCCTTTCGAACCATTATCTGGGCTATTGAATTGATTCTTGGTAAGCAAATTATCTTTATCAATGACCACGAGAACCGCTTGACCGCTTTCTACTTTGCTGGTGGTGGCGCAAATCTCCTCTTCAACTGTATCTTGTATATCAATAATATTTTTGCCCCTGAGTATTATATTGCTACTACCATTATTGCCGAAGCCATCGTTGTTCTCTTAGAAATTCATTTTATTAGGAAACACCAACTAATCAATTTAAAAGAAATCTTTATGACCTTAACACGTTATGGTCTCATATCCCTTGGATTTATCCCGATCTTCTATATTTTCAAGATGATTTTCCAAATCAGTTCCTATACGGTGAACCTCAATATGATTCTCATGGTTCTCTCTACCATAGCTACTTGTGGAATCTACTATCTCTTAACACTCTTTCTCACTAAGGATAGAACACTTCACTATGCACTGAACCTAGTATTAGCTAAGATCAAAAGAAATTAAAAGAACACCCTACTGATAAACGCTCGTTTATCAGTAGGGTGTTTCTTATTTATTCTTTTTCTTTCTTGTCAGAAGTATTGGCTTCTAGATTTGAATCTTGTTTTGGCTGTTCAGCAATAGAGGAACTAGCTTCTTGCTTCTTCTCTGACTGATCTGCTTCGCCATTGACAGCAGCAACAGCCTGTCTCCAAATGCCTTCTTCGTTTACCTTATAACCATCCGGTGTGGTGGCATTTTTCAACAAGGAACCATCTGTTTGGAAATAGTACCAATTACCGTCAATTCGTTTCCAACCGGTCTGCATAGCTCCTGATTCATCAAAGTAATAATGATCACCATTTACTTTATGAAGGCCAACCAACATGATACCATCTTCAGGATTGAGATAATACCAGATTCCTTTATCCTTTATCCAACCTGTTTTCATAGCTCCATTTGCTTCAAAGTAACGATAATGATTATCAAACCATTTCCAGCCTGTTTGCATTGCTCCTGATGCACTAAAGTAATACTGCTTACCATCTACTTGTTGGAAACCGACCAGCATGATACCTTCCTGATCTTCAAGATAATACCATGTTCCTTGATCCTTCAACCAACCTGTTTTCATAGCTCCATTTGATTCAAAGTAACGGTAATGATTATCAAACCATTTCCAGCCTATCTGCATGGCACCTGATGCACTAAAGTAATATTGCTTACCATCCACTTGTTGGAAACCGACCAACATGATGCCTTCCTGATCTTCAAGATAATACCATGTTCCTTGATCCTTCAACCAACCAGTTTTCATAGCTCCTGAATCAGCGTAGTAATGCCAGTGTTTATCAAGCCACTGCCAGCCTGTTTGCATGGCACCACTGGTATTCAAATAGTAACGCGTACCGTTGATTTCTTGTTTCCCAGTCTGCATAATACCATCTTGATTTAGATAATACCATTTCTCATTATCCTTAATCCAGCCTGTTTTCATAGCTCCTGAGTTCGCATAGTAATACCAGTTGTTCTCTAGCCATTTCCAGCCCGTTTGCATTGCACCACTAGCGTTCAAATAGTAACGAACACCATTTATATCTTGTTTTCCAGTGAGCATGATACCATCTTTATCCAGATAATACCAAGTATCTTGATCCTTGATCCATCCAGTTTTCATAGCTCCCGAAGTAGCAAAGTAACGCCAGTATCTCTTAATACGATTCCAACCGGTCTGCATGATACCATCTTTATCAAAATAATAGGTTCCCCCATTAATCTCCCTTAGACCAACGACTACATTACCATTCTCATCATAGTAGTACCAGTTCGAATCAATCTTTTTCCAACTTGATACATTATCAACAACTTGTAAAGCTCCACTGTCTGCAAAGAACATCTTCTTGCCATTAAAGACTTGATGTCCTGTTAACATCTTTCCATCTGCTGCAAAGAGATATTTCTTCCCTCCAATTTCAGAAAGCTCACTAAATCGTCTAGCGCCATTTGATTGGATATAATACCAAGAGCCATCCAACTTGAACCAACCGCCTGTTTGCATTTCACCATTTGAGTTGAGATAGTAATCATTCCCCTTAGCATTTTCTCCCCAATCATCATTAAGGTGAAGCCAGCGGCCTGCTTGCATTTGTCCTTTTCCATTAAAGAAGTAAGTGGCTCCGCCAATCTCTTTCCAACCGATAGCCATTTCCCCATCACTTAAACGATATTTCCAGTAGCCACCTTCTTGATACCATTTTTCGTCAACTACAGGGATGTCAGGGAAGAGATTAGAAACATTGGCAAATCCGCTATCACTAATATCAAAAACGGTAGCGTCTTGAGTTTGACTAGAAGCTCTGAGAACTTGAATATTTTTCTTTTGGAGATATTCTCTGGTTGAAGCAACATTAATATCACCACCAGTTGTCTGAATAATCATCTTTGGAGATAGGTTTTCAAGAAAATTAATCGTATTTGAAATTGTCGCATCATAATGATGATTCCATTTCATCATATCAACCTTACCGATAACTGGACCTAACTTATCTTCCGCTCCTTCGGCATTATCCAAATCTCCACCAAGGTAGATTCTCTTTCCTGCCACAGTCACCACTGAAACGATTGAGTTTGAGTTATCATCTCGAACTTTTTTCAGATTTCCCTCAGCATCATATTCATTTTTATAATTATAGAGTTGGATATCCATATCACCTAATTTAAAGTGACTATCCTCATCTGTAATATTCTGAATAAGAGTAACTCCTCGTTTGTGTGCGGTTCTCAAAGCATTATCATAATTGAAAAGATTATCCCAGAGTCCCCAGTGTGAGGTAATCCGTTCATCTGAATATTTTTTCAGATAAAACTTATCAACCTTATAACGATTGAGTATTTCATCTGCTCCGCCGATATGGTCGCTATGAACATGAGTCCCCAAAATAAAATCTAATTTTTTAACACCAATCTGATCAAGATGGCGAATCAAACGGTCTTCCAAGACTTGATAATTTCTCATGGAAATTCCCCAGCGGCTTGGATAGCGTGGGTCACTTCCATCAGGAAAGTCATAATCTTCCCCCATATCAATCAAGGCATAATGACCATTGCTCTCCAGAAGGATGGCATCACTCCCAGATTTTGCTTTAGTATTTATGAAATGGATACGATTGCCTGAACCAGCAGTAATGGTGTCTGCATTAACTTGTTGTGATAAACCAATCAACACAAAAAGGAAAGCAAATAAACTATAACTGACTGATTTAACTAATTTTTTATTCTTCATCATGAACACTCCTTTCTCGATGAAAACAATCTCTTACTAATCAATCCAATAATTCTTATCAGTTCCTGGAATCTGTTGTTCAACAGGCGGTGGAGTCATATAATCTGCTCCAAATTCGTAGACAAGAATTTCATGGTATTTTCTCGGAGCCTTCACTACGATGTTTTCGTATGGCATATCAATCAGATCATAGAGCCATTCTTTTTTGATTCCCTCTGGAAAGCTTGGATCAAATATCGTACAGGTAAGATCTGTAGCTTGATTTACACTATATTTCAAAGCAAGATTCTCTAATTTTTGATTCCAAGTTTGTGGAGAACTTAGGCGAAAAATAGCTGATCCAATATAACGAGGCAGATTTTTAAGTCCACCATTCTCAGACTTGATCCCTTTAAAATTCAAAGAAGAAAGGCGGACAAAGTGTTTATAGAGCTTCATTTTCTTACAATCACTTTCCTCCGTCACGACACCATCGTATGGAAAAATATCAACGCAAGTTCCCAATACGACTGTCGGGTCCAGAAGATTTGCATCTCTACGTGTTCTAATGTCATGAACGCGCATATAACTGTACGGATAGCCTTTTGTTTCTCTAAATGAAATCAATTTGTAGTAGGGATGATTCTCATTTTTTAAAACCTTATAAAGCTTTTCAAATTCATCTCGCGCCAAAGAAATATCCGTATCATCATCCCAAGGGATAAATCCTTTATGGCGGACAGCTCCTAGTAAGGTTCCAAAATCAATAAAATATTTAATCTGATGCTGTTCACATAATTCATGTAGATACTTTAAAATATCCAACTCCACTTGTTTTATTTCTTCAAGACTTAAAACTCTCTCAGACATACTTTCTATTCTCCTAATTTTGACTAATTTTTTAAACGATTTTTAACTGCGATTTGCTTACTTAGAACTTTTAGTGATTTTCCACAGTTTAAAATCATGGTGAGATACTCTTTGTTCAAGAGGCGGCAATTGCATGTAATCTCCATAGTCAGAGGTCAAAATTTCATGGTAGTGTTTTGGAATCATAAATTCCTTGCCTTCAAACGTTCCCACAATCACTTGTTCCAACCACTCACGTTTCCAAACTGGCTTATTCATATCCTTGTAAATCAAATAATCAACTTGCTCGTAGTCAGCAACTGCTCTAGATTTAGCAAGCTCATCAATTCGCTCAACATACTTATTCGTATTTGTAAAGTAGAAAATGACAACAGAAATATAACGAATTAAAGAATTTAGTAGACTTTTTGTATTGGTGATGCCTTTAAATGTATAACAACTTAATTGACGTTTCTTTATGAGTTTCGTCATCTTGTTTTTAAAATCTGCATCATCTTCATAACCATCTACAGGGAAAATATCCACATAGATTCCCATATTGGAATCAATTCGTACATCTTCTTCGAGCAAGTAGGTATGGTTATCCTGCACTTTCATAAAAGGATAGACATAGTTGAGATTATTTTTATGAGACATGACCTCGTAACGCTCATCAGGGTTAGCGATAAGGTAATCTTGTAGTTTCTCATAATCTTCTCTTAGCATGCAGATATCCATGTCATCATCCCAAGGGATAAATCCTTGATGGCGAACAGCACCAATTAGACTTCCATATGCTAAGAAATACTTGGCACCAATTTTCTGACAAACTTCATGAATGTACTCCATGATTCCAAGTTCCATCTGTTGAATTTCACTGACATTTGTTACTTCTTGATACCGAACTCCTTCATCCCGTTTGCAAACCACTAGTCCATAACCGATTGCCAACCAAAAGATGATATTGATAAAGTTGGTTGAATACATAATCTGACTTTCAAACAACTGACCAAACAAGATACCGAAGAAAAGGATCATAATCAATTTATCAGTATTTTTCTTAGAAACAATCAAATAAGTTAAAAAGCACTTGATTACATATCCCAATATAAGAAGGAAGGATACTAAGCCTAGAACTCCAGAACTAACAAATATAGTCACAAAAATGTTATGGAAGTTCCCACCGATAAGGGAGTTTTGGATCTCAAATTTACTGAAATATTCTGTGTAGTAATCTGGGACATTCCGTACACCATAACCCAAAATTGGTTTGGCACTTCCCATTTTGATGGCATTTTTCCAAATGTAGGTCCTACCACTTGGTGTTGTTTCAATTAGATGGAGTTCACCATTCTTCTTAGTGATAGACGAATCTGTCTCAGCGTAGGATTGTCCTTTGTTTAAGTCAAAAACAGTCGCAGTTTCAGATGAGATATAAATTGAAGTTGCATAGCTTAATCCAATGTTGGTAGTAGTAACCAGCGAACCAGCAACAATAAAAGTAAGAAATCGTTTAATGAGACTTCCTCTAGTAGCAAAGAAACTATAAAGTCCAATCATAAGGAGTAAAGAAAGTAAGGCTCCTCGACTTTGCATAGTAGCAAAGTATACTAATTGAATCACATTGTTCAGTTTAAGATATACAGAATATTTACTTCCTTTATGGATCAGATACATAGCCAAAATAATGCTAATGTATGAAAATATCGCACTAGCATTAGGATTGACAATCCCCCACAGACGTCCATTCATGACACCATAATAATAAGATTGCTCGCCAATTTTAAATAGGATAAGGACTCTACTTATCAATAAACCAAACGCAAAAATTGCTGAAGAAAAAGATACAATTTGAACCGTATAGGCAATCCAGTCAAATAATTTTTTAAGTTGCCCCGATTGTAACATGGTAAATAATAAAACATAGGTTACCATGAAAAGGATTTCAATCACATTTCCAATCAAATGTCCCGAGCGATTGAAAATAGCAGATAGCAGATGGCTTCCAGCTAAGAGTCCAAATAAGGATAGAAATTTACGATCTACTGTGATTTCTTTCCACTTAAACAGTAAAGTATAGCAAATATAAAGCACTACAATCGCTGACAATCCCTTATAGATTGGATTTGCTACCTTATAAACTAGTGAACTCATACTTAAAATCGAAATGAAAACAAACAGATATGAAATCCATAGTTTTGATTTTTCAAAGTATTCATCCATTTTTGAAGAATTCATTTTCAACTCCTTTTTATGATATTTAGTTTCTTAATCCAACAATTTTCTTATATAGCCATGGAGAAATGACAAGTGAAAGGATCGCTACCTTACGAAAAGTAGTGAAATAAGCATCCTTCCATATTTCGTGCCGATGCTGAACAATCCAAGTTCGTAGTTCGGCTTTCTCCTTTTGATACTCTTCAGATGAAGTAAAGATAATTTTATCGTAAACTGTGATGTACGACCAACATTCTCTATTTTTTAATTCATATTTTAAATTAGGAAAGACTTGTGAAACTTGAGTGATTATTCTCTTATAAACTTCTATTGTGTCAAATACATGCTGATTAACAGATGTTGTCGCACTTCCCTCACGATGATCATAATAATAAATTGGTTTGTCAATAAACACACTATTACATCTTGTTTTTAGCAGAAACTCTGTCAAAAATAAAGCATCTTCCGCCAGATGATAATCTGTGTTGAACTTTTCATCCGCAAGCAGGCCTCTCTTAAACAGTTTTGCAACTGGAAAAAATGACGTTTTGGTAGTCATCAGTAATTCCTTCATGGTTTCTTCTGTTGACCA
Organism: Streptococcus mitis bv. 2 str. SK95; assembly: GCF_000222705.1. Lineage (GTDB taxonomy): Bacteria > Bacillota > Bacilli > Lactobacillales > Streptococcaceae > Streptococcus > Streptococcus mitis_AY. Next base: position 58,734 of record NZ_AFUB01000023.1, read on the forward strand.
GATTTCTTTTTTTCCAGAATGAGGAGGTAAGTCTGTCAAAATGCCGTTTTTAATATGGTGCAGAGGAGCGATTGTAAATCCTACGGACTCCTTATCATCAACTGCACCAATCAAGATTTCCAGATAATCTTTAGTAACGAAATCATCGCTATCAATAAAGGTAACCCAAGAACCCGTCGCTAGCTGAATTCCCATATTTCTAGCATTTGAAACACCAGCATTTTCTATATGATAAACCTTGATATTCTCATACTGAGATGCTAAGTGATCACAGATTTGTCCGCTGGAATCGGTAGAACCATCGTTGATTAGGATTAACTCAAAATGGGTATAAGTCTGTTGAAGAATCGACTCCACACATCGCTCCAGGTAGGCTTCTACATTGTAGACTGGAACGATAACGCTAATTTTTTCTTCCATCATGCCCCATATTCTCCCTTGTACTCCGTGTAGCTCTTGTCCATGTCTGCTATAATCGCATCATGATGTGGTACCTGCTTGTCTGCTGGTGGCGGTGTCATATAATCTCCAAAAGCAGTGCTGAGATAGGCATCATAGCCGACTGGGATGGGCAGCTCAGTTCCTTCAAATGGCAAGAAGAGATTGTCTTCAAAAGATGCGATTGGATATCTATTTTTCATGTAGCCAGGACCTGAGCATAATTCCGTAATTCCATCGCTCTCAGCAAGACCATACTTGGTCATTTCTTTTTCAGCCTTTTTCCAAATGCGATAACGTAGAGATTTGGGAGTCAAACCGAGTAAGATACGACTTCCCCATTTCATGATGGCACCATGCTTTTCTGGGATAGTTTGGGCGCAAAAGAGTGAATAAATCAAGGCCCAGCGAACCTGTTTCTTACGCTCAGCTGGATTTTTAGGATAATAATCCAAAGGCAAAACGTCCAAAGCCAAACCATGTGGCAAATCCAAATCCTTCTGATAAGGCTTGATACAGGTCGTTTCCTTATCACGAATGGTAATAAAGAGGTTTCGATCGACAAACTCCTTGTTACTTTTTGATAAGAAATAGCGCTCATTTGCATAACGAGGCCATAGTTCTGCCAACTTTTCATAGTCCTTGCGAGGCATGAAAAAATCTAAGTCATCATCCCAAGGAATGAAGCCCTTATTACGAAGGGCACCAATAGCCCCACCACCACAGAGATAGCACAACAAATTATGTTCTTTACAAAACGCGACGAAATATTCAGCCATTTCCAGACTACGAGCCTGAATCGCTTTCAAATCACTCATGTCTCTCCTCTTCTGTCCAATAACGAGTTATATCGTTTTATTATACCATAAAAAAGTCTTAAAAATCCATCAGATACCGTAAAAAATCAAAGCCAATCCACCATTTTTACTGGTGAATGAAGCTTTGATTTTCATTTATTTACCTCTTATCTCATTCCCATTTGGGCGAGTTTAGCCCGGTATTTGTTTTGGTCGACAAGTAGACCTTGTCCTCCGTAGACATCATAAGCATCTACCCAATCGCCAAGTTCTGGCACTGTCAATCTTTCAATACCGTTCTGTGCGCCTTCGATAACTGACAAACCATTAGTCAGCAGGAAGGTATAAGGTAGATTGGTTGAGGTCATTCCAAAGACCTTTCCAAGTGCCTCTGATCCTGTAAAGAGTTTGGTTGGATCTTTGATTTGCTCAAGAACAGCTGACATGACCTGCTGCTGACGTTTGGTACGACCATAGTCTCCTTCATCATCATCACGGAAGCGAGCGTAATTGAGCAAGGTCGAGCCATTCATCTGCTGTTTCCCAACTTTAATAGTTTGAGTTGGTGATTCCGTTTCTGTTGCATGTAGGTCATCTCCAACTGTGGCTTCTGTCAGAGGCTGACCATTTAACGTTGAAAACTTAGCGTCTATAGTCACCCCATCAGGAAATAGCGTATCAATAGCAGTTGCAAACGCTTGGAAATCTACCAGAGCATAGTACTTAATGTCCAAATCAAAGTTGTCTTTTAGAACCTTGCGGACCATTTCTGCCCCTTTTCGCCCTTCTTGTTCCCCGAGTTCATAGGCAACATTTAGTTTATTATCTGTTTGTTTCTTGCCATTCACAATCTGGCTGTAGCCATCAATATAGACTAGGTTGTCACGCATGAAGCTGACTAGCTTGATTTTCTTATCCGAACCACTAACATTCAATACCATAATCGTGTCTGTGCGAGTTTCTGCACTATTTTGACCAATACGGCCATCTGTCCCCATGATTAGGATATTCACCCCGTCTTTGGTATCTTGACCATTAAAGACCTCTACTTGTGCCGCTTTTGCATCAGCTGGCTTATTGCTAGTAGTTGCCGACTGGAAACCTCGAAGGAACATAATAATCATGCCCGCAGCCACACAGGTTACCAACAGTAAAAGCCAAATTAGAACTCGTTTAAAAAATCTTCTTGGTTTCTTCTTTTTCACTTTTGGAAGAGAGGGAATTTTCTGATGTCTATTCGAGCGACTTTGATTGGAATACTGTGGAATCCCAATGTCCTTCCCTAGATTTTTTCCCTTTCAACTTCATTAGAGGGAAATCCACCGTCCATTTTTCTTTTTAAATAGTCAAATTCTCTCTTTTCTCTGTCATTTAGGTAATGAATATTCTTAAAAAGGTAGTCATAGCGTAACTGCTCATGATGACTTAAAGGGCTTTCTTTGCTCATAGGCTCTCCTTTCCTAAATCTCTAATGGTGAAAATAGGGTAGGTTCCCAATATCTTGTACTGGATCCCAATTGTTTCGAGTTCTTGTCTGGCAAAATGAACCAGCTCTTTGGCACTATAATCCACATCAATAATCAAAAAATATTCTCCCAAGGCTGTTTTAAGGGGGCGACTTTCAATCTTGGTTAAGTCAATCCCTCTCCAAGCAAAGGTTGAAAGAGCCTTGTAGAGGGCACCGGGAAGATTGTCCGGTAAGGTTAAGGCTAGACTCATTTTTTCATTTTGTGATTGTAGAGGGATAGTGGGAATCTCGGACCCTAAAACCCAAAAACGAGTGAAATTGGCTTCCATTTCTTGGATATCTTCTGCTATCAACTCCAAACCATACTCGGCAGCTGAGTTTCTAGGGGCAATAGCTGCAAAAGGCTGGTCTGGGTGTTCAGCAATGAAGCGGGCTGCATAGGCTGTGCTTGCCGTCACTTCAAGCTGGGCTTCTGGGTAATGCTCATCTATGAATTTCTTTCCTTGAGCCAGAGCTTGAGGGTGGGAAAAGATTTTCTCAATTTTTGACTGACCAGGAACTGTCATCAGTTGCTGATGAATGGGTTGTACTATTTCTGCAACTGCTTGGATGCGAGCCTGGTGAAAAAGATAATCCAAGCTTTCATGAACACTACCTTCGATAGAATTTTCAACTGGCACCACAGAATAATCCACCAAGCCTTGCTCATAAGCCTTGATAACATCTGTGATATTGGCAAAAGCCTGCAATTCCTCTTTGGGAAAGGCTGTCTGCACAACATGATGCGAAAAAGATCCCTTGGGACCTAGATAGGCAATTTTCATCTCAGTTCCTCTATAATTTCCTCTGGGCTTAGCTTGGTCACATCCAGAACCCGACTGGCTACTTCCTCATACCAAGTCTGTCTTTCTTGGAAAATACTGGCTAATTCTTTCTTGCTTTTGTTAAGAAAGAGCGGGCGCTGATTGCCCTTATCAGCTGCGATACGTTGGTAGAGAGTTTCAAAATCTGCTTTTAGGTAGATGTTATCAGGATTGGTCTTGAGCAAGTCACGATTTCGCTGAGAAATAACAACTCCTCCGCCAGTTGACACAACTCGGTCCGTTTTTAGTAAATCAGCTAGAACTTCTGACTCCACCTGACGAAAGGCTTCTTCTCCATTTTCAGCGAAAAAATCCGCAATGGACATTCCTAAGCCTTCCTCGATTAAAGCATCCATATCTAGGTAGTCTGGATCCAAACGTCTAGCGATTGTGGATTTCCCAGCTCCCATAAATCCGAGTAATACCTTAGCCATGAATCAAGCTCTCCAAATCATTAAAGAAGCTAGGATAGCTGGTATTGATGGCTTCAGCACGGTCAAGTTCCACTTCTCCATCTGCAACCAAGAGGGCTGCGATGGCTGTCATCATTCCGATACGATGGTCACCAAACGTATTGACTCTCGCACCATGAAGGGTTGATTTCCCTTTGATAATCATCCCGTCTGCTGTAGGAGTGATATCCGCCCCCATGCTATTTAAAGCATCTGCCACCACCTGAATGCGGTCAGTTTCCTTGACCTTGAGTTCCTCAGCATCCTTAATGACCGTTACACCTTGCGCTTGGGTCGCTAGAAGGGCAATAATAGGTAATTCATCAATCAAGCGTGGAATCAAGTCTCCACCAATTTCTGTCCCTTTCAGATTTGAAGTTTCAACCGTCAGAGTTGCGGATTTAGCGACTGGATCGATTTCAGTTATTTCTAGTTTTCCACCCATGGCGCGAATGACATCAATGATACCAGTCCGGGTTTCGTTGATGCCCACATTCTTCAGTACAACACGAGAATCTGGAACAATCAAACCTGCAACCAACCAAAAGGCTGCACTGGAAATATCTCCTGGAACAACCACCTTTTGTCCTATTAGCTTTTGCGGACCGTTAACTGTGATTGTTTTACCATCCACACTTAAATGGCCACCAAATTGCTGAAGCATATCTTCGGTGTGGTTACGAGTACATTCTTTCTCGATAATAACGGACTCCCCCTGAGCCTGTAAGGCTGCAAATATCAGGGCTGACTTGACTTGGGCAGAGGCAATAGGCAACTCATAGTGAATGGGAGCTAAATTTTTCGTACCTTTTAAGTGAAGAGGAGGCAGGTCTCGCTCGGTTTGCCCTGAAATGCTAACGCCCATTTTTTTCAGCGGAAGGGTCACACGGTCCATAGGGCGTTTAGAAAGACTATCATCTCCAAACATCTCTACTTCGAAGTCTGCACCAGCAAGTACACCTGAAATCAGACGAATCGAGGTTCCAGAATTCCCCATATCCAAAGCATGTTGCGGAGCTTTAAGGCCATCCATCCCAACACCTTGAATAGTAATCACACCGTCTGTATCCTCAATTTCAACGCCAAGGTCACGAAAAACATGAATAGTCGAGAGCACATCCTCTCCACGCAGAATATCATAAACCTTGGTCTCACCCTCAGCCAAACTTCCAAAGATAATCGAACGATGGCTGATGGACTTATCACCTGGTACTCGGATACTGCCATGTAAGTGGCGAATGTTTGTTTTTAGTTTCATACCGGACCTCATACTTGCAATACTTTTTCTTATTTTATCACAAAAAAGCCAGAAATTCCTGAAATTTCTGGCTTTTATACAGATAAAATACTATTTCAATAATTCTGAAACGGGTTCAAAGACAATTTTTTCAATGTCTGAAAGGTAAATAGACAATTGTTGCTGTTTGGCAAAGAAATCTGACAAAAGAGCGTTCTCTTGGATTTGCTTACTAAAGGACTGCATCTTTTCTTGGAAAGAAGCATCTGGCATTTGTCCAGTTTGCGCCATGACTTGGATTTCTTGCTGGAAGGCAAGGTAATCTGCAAAAATCTTGCTGGCTTCCGTATCAGCTTGGATGGCATCTTTAGCTGCTTTAACAGTCTTGTATTCTGGTAATTCGCGTAACCCGCGACTAAGTTCATTTGCACTATCGTAAATATTTGACATGATTTTCTCCTTATTTGATGACGACTGTGTAGTCCGTATTTTCTGTAATTAAGCGCTCAGCTCGTTCTAAATCTTGAGCATTTTTAAATGAAATTTGTAGAATCCCGTGAACATCTTCACGGTTTTCTTCGTTGATGTGGATATTAACCAAAGAAGTCCCACGAAGTAATTCCAGAATCCGCAAAATAACATCTTCTTCATCGGGAACATCGACATAGAGGTCATAAGAACTATCCACACCACCACGTTTATGGATTTCCATAGCCTGACGTTGCTCACGCGCTTGGTTGAAAAAGTTCCAAATCTGCTCTTCTTCCCCCTTGCTAATAGCCTGACCAATCTCATCTAAACGGTCCTTGAAATCCTCAATCCGCTCTAGGATGGTCTCGCGATTGGACAAGAGAATGGAAGTCCACATACCTGGTTCACTCTCTGCAATCCGGGTCATATCTCGAAAACCACCCGCCGCAAAGCGCCTTGTCATTTCATGATCTTGAGCATAAACTGCTGTCTGCTCCATGAGACCGGCTGCCAAGATATGGGGAAAATGGCTAATCTGTGAAGTTACACGATCGTGCTCCTTGGCGTCAATTTCAATGAAACGAGCATGGAGACCAGAAAGTAGGTCCTTCATTTCCTCAAGCGTATCTGGACTAGTCAAACTAGATGGAGTAAAGATATAGTAGGCATTTTCAAAAAGATTAACATCCGCAGAAGCAGCTCCTGTCTTGTGGCTACCAGCCATGGGATGGGCCCCGACAAATCGAACAGACTTGCCAGTCAAATATTCCTCCGCTGCATCCACAATGGCTGACTTGGTTGAGCCCGCATCCGAGATAATGACGCCTTCTTTCAAGTTCAAACCTGCCAACTCCTGAATAAAAGTAATGGTCTGCCTGATTGGCAAGGTCAGAATGATGACATCTGCCAGAGGAGCAAAACTGGCAAAATCATCCGTCGCACGGTCAATCATCCCCCGCTCCAAGGCAATGTCTCTCGAAGCCTGACTGCGATTATAACCTAGAATTTCATAATCAGGATGATCACGCTTGATACCTAGGGCCATAGAGGCTCCAATCAATCCAAGACCTGCTATATAGACTGTTTTTGCCATAGGAACTCCTTAATAGTTCTTTGTATAGTCTCGGTGTTTAGCTACCGCTTCTTTTAATTCCTCTAGATTGTCCGATGAGAATTTTTCAAGAATTTCCTGCGCCAGAACTGTTGCCACAACAGCCTCCATGACAACACCTGCTGCTGGCAGAGCGGTCGGGTCACTTCTCTCCACGGTTGCCTTGTAAGGTTCGTGCGTTTCGATATCCACACTCATAAGAGGCTTATAAAGAGTGGGAATGGGTTTCATGACACCACGGACAACGATTGGCTGACCATTGGTCATGCCTCCTTCAAAACCACCTAGATTATTGGTACGACGAGTATAGCCGTCTTCTTTAGACCAGAGAATTTCGTCCATAACTTGGCTGCCTTTACGGTAACCAGCTTCAAACCCAAGACCAAATTCCACTCCTTTAAAGGCATTGATAGATACAACTGCCTGAGCCAATCGCGCATCTAATTTTCTGTCCCATTGGACATAGGAACCGAGGCCGACTGGTACGCCTCCGACGACTGTCTCCACAACTCCACCGATGGTATCACCGTCACGTTTGATTTGGTCAATATAATCCTTGATTTCTTGTTCCCGTTCTTGGTTAACAATGGAAACTTCTGACTGGGCAACTCTTTCCTTAATCTCAGCGACTGTTAAGTTTTCAGGAACATCGATTTCCTTGCCACCAAAAACAACAACATGGTTAGCAATTTCTATATCAAGCTCAGCCAAAAGACGCTTGGCTACTGCTCCAACTGCAACTCGCATGGTGGTTTCACGGGCGGATGAACGCTCCAAGGAATTACGCAAATCATCAAAACGGTACTTGATGCCACCTACCAAGTCTGCATGACCTGGTCGAGGATGAGTGATTCTCCGTTTGTTTTTTAGGCGGTCTTCAATGTCCTCAGCAGACATGATATCCAGCCATTTTTGGTGGTCTTTATTGACGACATCCATGGTAATAGGAGCCCCAGTCGTCTTCCCGTGACGAACGCCCGAAGTAAAGACAACCTGGTCACTCTCAATTTTCATACGACCACCACGACCGTAGCCACCCTGACGGCGTTTAAGATCCCCGTTGATATCCTCTGCTGTCAAAGGAAGTCCAGCCGGAATTCCCTCGATAATTGCCGTCAGACGGGGTCCATGTGATTCTCCTGCAGTTAAATATCTCATAGGCTCTCCTTATTTTACCAAGTAGTCTTTCATCTCTTCTAAGGAAACAGGGTGAATGCTCGCAGAACCAAGCTCTGGTACCAAGACCAATTTCAAGGTGTTGCCACGCGCTTTCTTGTCATGAGTAAGAGCTTGATAAAGCTTATCAACATCCCAGTTTTCATAGTTAACAGGCAAACCAAATTTCTGACACATCTCTTTGATGGACTGGGTTATTCCTTCTGGCATGAGTCCTTTTCCCTCAGCAACCTTGGAAATCTGTACCATTCCCATAGCCACAGCTTCTCCATGCATGACTTTCCCATAACCAGCAGTTGCTTCAATGGCATGGCCAATAGTGTGCCCAAAATTGAGGTAAAGGCGAACACCATTGTCCAACTCATCCTCAACCACCATCTTGCGCTTAACTTGACAAGAATGTTCAATCAAAGTCTCTGCATGTTCCAGAATGCTCTCTACAGAACCATCTAGCTCCGTCAAGAGAGCCCACAGTTTTGGATTCTCAATCAAGCCGTACTTGATAACCTCACCCATCCCTTCAATCAACTCTCTTTTTCCGAGTGTTTCAAGGACCAGCGGGTCAATCAGAACCCCATCTGGTTGGGCAAAAGTCCCCACCATATTTTTAGCAAATGGAGTGTTAACCCCCGTCTTACCACCGATAGAAGAATCAACCTGAGCTGTCAAACTAGTCGGAATCTGAACAAAGTGGATGCCACGCATATAGGTAGAGGCCACAAAGCCAGCCAGATCTCCAACGACACCACCACCAAGAGCCACAATCCCATCGCTACGAGTCAGACCTTGCTTGACTAGAAATTCATAGACTTTCTGAACAGTGGTCAGATTTTTCCGTTCTTCACCTTCTAAAAAGTCAAAAACGGCTACCTGAAAACCAGCATCTTCTAGGCTGAGCTTGACCTTCTCCGCGTAGAGTGAGGCCACATGGTTGTCTGTTACGATAACCACTTTTTGCGGTTGCCAGAGCTCTCGCAACCATTGACCTGCTTGCGATAGACAACCTTTTTCAATCTGAATATCATAAGTATGATGTGGAATATCGATTCTGATTTTCATAGTAGGGTCTCCTTTTCATTATTGATACTTTTCTGTTAAGGACTGCCAAATCTCTTCAGTCGGCATTTCCTTGCCTGTCCACAGTTGAAAAGCTTCAGCAGCTTGATAGAGTAACATTCCCAGACCATTGACAGCTGGGTTGCCCTGACTTCTGGCCCATTTCAAAAATGGAGTCTCAAAGGGTTGGTAAATGATATCAGCAACCAAGAGAGTTTCTGGTAAATTGATGCTTTCTGGAACTGGGGACGACTGGCCATCCATACCCACACTAGTCGCATTGACTAGTAAGTGCGAATCGGCAATCCTTGATTGCAGTTCAGAAACATCTTCTAAAGCACACAAGTGCACTTTAAAACCTGTTTGCTCCTGTAACTTGGTCAGGTATGGTTTTGTTTTTTCCATGGAAACTGAACGAACAAAGACTGAAATCTGACTGACGCCATCCAAAATGGCTTGTGCCAAGATTGATTTAGCCGCACCACCTGCTCCCAGAATGGTCATTTTTTTACCTGAAATTGTAAAAGAAGGCAAGCTCTTAAAGAATCCCTTGCCATCTGTATTATATCCAATTAACGTTCCGTCTTGATTGACAACTGTGTTGACCGCCCCAATCAAACGAGCCTCATCACTCAACTTATCCAAATAAGGAATCACTTGTTCCTTATAAGGCATGGAAAGATTGATCCCAAACATCTGGTAACGCCGAATATTGGCTACTGTTTCTGCCAAGTCAACCGCTTCAATTTCCCAAGCCACATAGACACCATTGGTAGCTGTCGCCTCAAAGGCCCTATTGTGGATGAAGGGTGAAATAGAGTGTTTGATGGGATTTGCAACAACTGCAGCTAAACGTGTATAGCCATCAAGCTTCATCTAAAATCTCCCTGATTTTCTTCATGTTTGATAGAGAAATCTGACCTGGGGCACTCGCTTCATCCAGACTAGCAAATGACCAACTCGAACCCGTCACATCTGAAGTAATGCGTGATACCTTGCCCATTTTCCCCATGGAAATGGTCACGTACTCTTGCTCAGGATTGAGTGTTTTAAATCCTCGTGTGTAGTTCATCAGGTCTAAAACATCCTGCTCCGTATGGGCCATAACTGATACCTTGACCACTTTCGGAGAGAGACTGGTCAACTCAGACAGGATTTCCATCATGTTTTCAGGTGTCTCCTGGAAATTATGGTAACTCAAAACGAGATTTGGAAAATCCAACATTTCCTCAAATACATCCTTGTAGCTGAAATACTCGAAATCTACATAATCCGGCTGATAGAGCTGAGTAACTTCCTTGATGATTTGAACATACTCTTCTGAGGAAAGTTCAATTTCTCCTCCCTCAGCGCGAGTCCGAAGGGTAAAGACAAGTTCGCGTCCTGCGAATTTCTCAAAGATAGCGGGTGCTACCTGTAAAATAGCGTCCTTTGTAAGAAAGTCCGCACGCCACTCAATGATATCGGCATCTTCATACCTAGTGGCATCCAGTTCTTGCGCTTCTTCTAAACTTCTTGGCATCACTGAAACGACTAATTTCATTTACTAACCTTCATACTAATCACCTTGAGGTAATTACTGCTTTCATCTTTTTTATTATAGGAAAAGTCTGCTGGAAGTCCGTATTTATTCAAGACTTGATACCTTCTTCCTGCAAAACCTTTATCAATTTGTTCTGTAAATTTCTGGCGGGAAACATTGGCAGCATTGGTACTAGCAATGATAATGCCTCCCGGATTTAAAATCTCTAGACTTTGGGAAATCAACTTGTGATAGTCCTTAGCTACAGAGAAAGTTTGTTTTTTATTTCGAGCAAAGCTCGGCGGATCAAGGACAATCACATCATAGATCAAGCCTTTTCGCTTGGCATACTTGAAGTACTCAAAGACGTCCATAACGATAAAACGGTGATTGTCCGTGCTGAGTCCATTTGCCTGAAAATGAGCTTCTGATAACTCTCTCGACCGTTTGGCCAAGTCAACAGAAGTCGTCTCACTCGCGCCTCCCATAGCTGCAGCAACTGAAAAGGCCGCCGTATAGGAAAACATATTGAGCAAGGATTTGCCCATGGCTAGACCGTCAACCAGACTCCCACGAACCTCATGCTGGTCTAGGAAAATCCCTGTCATCAAGCCATCATTCATAAAGACTTGATAGAGCACGCCATTCTCAAGAACAGTAAAATAATCTGGCGCTTCCTCACCATAAACATAGGCAGACTCATAGTCTAGACCTTTAAAACGAATCTTTTCATAAGCCCCAAAGACCTCAGGAAAAACTTCCTTAAAAGCCTTTACTATCAGCTCACGAATCTGGTAAACATAGGAGTTGTACCAAGAAAAAACCACATAATCTCCGTATAGATCAATAGTCAGACCACCAAAACCATCCCCCTCTTGGTTAAAAAGGCGAAAGGCAGTAGTCAAGTCATCTTGATAATAAGGCTTTCTAACTTCCTTGGCCTTACGAAACAGAATTTCAAAAAAGACTTGATTGAAACAAACCTTTTCCTTGCTGATGAACCATCCAATGCCCTTGTTCTGCTGAGAAAGATAGGCACTCCCTAAAAACTTCCCATCTTGACTAAGAACTTCTACTTCCTGATCCATCAAATCAATATCTCTTAAATCACTTGCTTCCAAAAGAACTAGACCCTTAGCTAGCTTTTTTTCAACACGTCTGCTGACCCTAATCCTATTCATAGCTACTATTATAGCAAATTTTATGACAATTCTCAAAAAAGAAACCGTTTGTCCATTTTTACTTTAGTTTACTAAGTGTCATTTTTGTTAAAAAGGTTTAATCATACCATTCTTTGTCCTAAGAACCCTTTTCCCAGCAATAGAGAGAGGGGGAGCAATCTCTAAAAATAGACAATTCTAGAAAGGAGTATAGAAAAATTGCGCAAACGTTTGCCTAGTTCTAAACTTTATGGTAGAATAAAACACAACATTGATAAGCAAGAGGAAAAACAATGCAAAATCAGACACTTATGCAATACTTTGAGTGGTATCTGCCCCACGATGGACAACACTGGACGCGTCTGGCTGAAGATGCTCAACACCTAGCAAATCTTGGTATCAGTCATGTCTGGATGCCCCCTGCCTTTAAGGCGACCAATGAAAAGGATGTAGGCTATGGTGTTTACGATCTTTTTGACCTAGGCGAATTTCACCAAAAAGGGACTGTCCGTACCAAGTATGGTTTTAAGGAAGATTATCTCCAAACGATTCAGACACTCAGGGAGCATGGAATCCAACCAATGGCTGACATCGTTCTCAATCACAAGGCTGCAGCAGATCATATGGAAGCCTTTCAGGTTATTGAAGTGGATCCTGAGGATCGTACCGTTCAACTAAGCGAGCCCTTTACTATCAATGGCTGGACTCACTTTACTTTCGATGGTCGCCAAGATACCTACAATGACTTCCACTGGCACTGGTACCACTTCACAGGTACAGACTACGATGCCAAACGCCGTAAGTCTGGCATTTACCTGATCCAGGGGGACAATAAAGGTTGGGCAAATGAGGAATTGGTCGATAACGAAAACGGAAACTACGACTACCTCATGTATGCCGACCTAGACTTTAAGCATCCTGAAGTCATCCAAAACATCTATGACTGGGCTGACTGGTTTATGGAAACGACTGGTGTGGCAGGATTCCGCTTGGATGCTGTTAAACATATTGACTCCTTCTTTATGGGCAATTTCATCCGTGATATGAAGGAAAAATACGGAGAAGATTTCTATGTTTTTGGGGAATTTTGGAATCCAGATAAGGAAGCCAACCTAGACTATCTTGAGAAAACACAAGAACGTTTTGACCTTGTCGATGTTCGCCTCCACCAGAACTTCTTTGAGGCTAGTCAGGCTGGAACAAACTACGACCTTCGTACTATCTTTACTGATAGCTTGGTTGAACTCAAGCCTGATAAGGCTGTAACCTTTGTCGACAACCATGATACCCAACGAGGACAAGCCCTTGAATCGACTGTTGAAGAATGGTTCAAGCCAGCAGCCTATGCCCTTATTCTATTACGCCAAGATGGCCTCCCATGTGTCTTTTACGGAGACTACTATGGAATTTCAGGGAAATACGCCCAAGAAGATTTCAAAGAAGTTCTTGACCGTCTCCTAGCCATCCGAAAAGACAGGGCTTATGGAGAGCAAACAGACTACTTTGACGATGCCAATTGTATCGGATGGGTCCGTTCAGGCGCTGAACATCAATCCCCAATCGCAGTCTTGATTTCAAATGATCAAGAAAACAGCAAGGCTATGTTTATCGGGCAAGAATGGGCTGACCAAACTTTTGTAGATTTACTTGAAAATCACCAAGGTCAAGTTACAATTGATGAGGAAGGTTATGGACAATTCCCTATCTCAGCTACTTCGGTAAGTGTCTGGGCAGCCAATACGATCTAAGAAACTAAGCCAGGTCCACTAGATTTGGCTTTTTTATATTCACAAAAAGATCTACCCAAATGGATAGATCTTTATTGTTTTATAATTTACCTGCTACTGCCTCCAAGAGTTCTTGGATTTTCGCTTGGTTGCTTCCTCCTGCCATGGCCATGTCTGGTTTACCACCACCACGTCCATCGACGATTGGAGCCAATTCTTTGACAAGGTTTCCTGCATGTACATCTTTTGACTTGCTAGCTACAAGGACATTTACTTTGTCGCCAATAGCTGCGACTAAGACAAGCACGTCAGAGTAGTCTTTTTGTTTCCAGTTATCCGCAAAGGTACGAAGGGCACCTGCATCTGATACAGAAACCTGACTAGCAATGTAACGATGTCCGCTAACTTCCTTAACATCCTTGAAGATATCGCCTGCGGCTGCAGCTGCGGCTTTTTCTTTCAATTCTGCATTTTCTTTTTGGAGTTGACGGAGTTGCTCTTGAAGGCCTTCAACCTTGTGAGGTACTTCCTTGAGTTGAGGTGCTTTCAAGGTTGTTGCGACAGCTTTAAGAGCGTCTTCTTGTTCACGGTAGGCTTCAAAGGCTTCCTTACCAGTTACTGCCAAGATACGGCGAGTTCCTGATCCGATTCCTTCTTCTTTGACAATCTTGAAGAGACCAATCTCAGAAGTGTTGCCAACGTGGGTACCACCACAAAGCTCGATAGAGTAGTCACCGATGGTCACAACACGGACTTCCTTACCGTATTTCTCACCAAAGAGGGCCATAGCTCCCATTTCTTTAGCAGTGTCAATATCTGTCTCAACAGTTTCTACAGCAATTGCTTCCCAGATTTTCTCATTGACTTGCTGTTCAATCGCACGAAGTTCTTCAGCAGTTACTGCTTGGAAGTGAGTGAAGTCAAAGCGAAGGAATTCGACTTCGTTAAGTGAACCTGCTTGCGTTGCGTGGCTTCCAAGGATATTGTGAAGCGCTGCATGAAGCAAGTGAGTCGCTGTGTGGTTCTTCATGATACGGTGTCGACGATTTTTATCAATCTTGAGTTTATAGTTTTTGTCCAAATAAAGAGGTTCAAGAACTTCAACTGTATGAAGTGGTTGTCCATTTGGAGCTTTTTGAACATCTGTCACAGTAGCCACGACATTTCCAGCAGCGTCTAAGACCTGACCGTGGTCAGCCACCTGTCCACCCATTTCCGCGTAGAATGGCGTTTCTGAAAATATGAGAGAGGCAGTGCCTTCTGATACAGCATTTACCTCAACATTGTCAGCTACGATAGCTACAAGTCTACTACCTAGTTTTTCTTTTTCATAGTTAAAGCGGCTTTCCACTGTGATGTTTTGAAGGGTTTCATTCTGCATACCCATTGAACCACCCCTGACAGCTGACGCACGCGCACGTTCTTGCTGCTCTTTCATGGCTGCTTCAAAACCTTCACGGTCTACCGTCATGCCAGCTTCTTCAGCGATTTCTTCTGTCAATTCCACTGGGAATCCGTAAGTGTCATAGAGCTTGAAGACATCTGAACCTGCAATCACTGATTGACCTTTTTCTTTCAAGTCTGCTACGATACCCTGAGCAAAGTGTTGACCTGAGTGAAGGGTACGGGCAAATGACTCTTCTTCGCTCTTAACGATTTTTTCGATAAAGTCACGTTTTTCAAGCACTTCTGGGTAGTAGCTTTCCATGATTTTTCCAACAGTTGGAACGAGTTTGTATAGGAAAGGCTCATTGATACCCAATTTTTGACCATGCATGGAAGCACGACGGAGAAGACGACGAAGGACATAACCACGACCTTCATTTCCTGGAAGGGCACCATCACCAATCGCAAATGAAAGAGAACGGATGTGATCTGCGATGACCTTAAAGCTCATGTTATCGCCATCTTGGTCGTAAACCTTACCAGACAATTTCTCAACTTCACGAATAATCGGCATAAAGAGGTCTGTTTCAAAGTTTGTCTTAGCCCCTTGGATAACTGCCACCAAACGCTCCAAACCAGCGCCCGTATCAATGTTCTTGTGTGGCAATTCCTTGTACTCGCTACGAGGAACAGCAGGGTCTGCGTTAAATTGTGACAAAACAATGTTCCAAATTTCGATGTAACGGTCGTTTTCGATATCTTCTGTAAGCAGGCGAATACCGATGTTTTCTGGGTCAAAGGCTTCTCCACGGTCAAAGAAAATCTCTGTATCTGGTCCAGAAGGTCCCGCACCGATTTCCCAGAAGTTATCTTCGATTGGAATCAAGTGGCTTGGGTCCACTCCTACTTCAATCCAGCGGTTGTAAGAATCTTTATCATCTGGATAGTAGGTCATGTAGAGTTTTTCAGCTGGGAAGTCAAACCACTCAGGGCTTGTCAAGAGTTCATAAGCCCAAGTGATAGCTTCATCACGGAAGTAATCCCCGATAGAGAAGTTCCCCAACATTTCAAACATAGTATGGTGACGAGCAGTTTTTCCGACATTTTCGATATCGTTAGTACGGATGGCTTTTTGCGCATTGGTAATACGTGGATTTTCAGGGATAATAGTCCCGTCAAAATATTTCTTAAGAGTTGCTACCCCAGAGTTGATCCACAAAAGAGTTGGGTCGTTTACTGGAACCAAACTCACTGATGGTTCTACTGAGTGACCTTTGGTCGCCCAGAAATCAAGCCACATTTGGCGAACTTGAGCACTAGATAGTTGTTTCATAATATCTCCTTATTTACTTGTTTAATTTGATTGGCTTTCCAGCATCTCCACATAGTCAATCGCGACACAGAGGGAAATGACCAGGTCTGCATAAGAATCTTCATAGACGGTTACGGTGTAAGTCGATGTTAAATGGAAAATCTCTTTCCGAATCTCGGCGACAAGCTGATCACGATCATCTAGCAATTTGAAATTCAAATCCCAGATATTGCCCTCGATACGAAGACCGAGGTTGTCAAATTCATACTTATCTCTGAAGAAAGTCAACTTCTTACGAATGACGAAATTTGACCCGTCCCGTAGCTGAATAGTAAAGCGAGGAAGCAAGGTGAAAAATTCTTTGCTGATTTCACTGACTTGCTCACCATAGGCGTCATAGACTGTAAAGGTCTTAGGAATTTGGAAGAAAGATCCCTCCACCTGATAATTCACTACTCCTCTATCATCCTTGATATCGAAGCGTTCGCCCCCAAGACGAAACTTTTGTTTCACGAGAAATGTCTTCATAAACACCTCCAAAAATCAAAAGACAAGTTCACATCACGAAGGGCGAAAAACCGCGGTACCACCTTCATTCAATGAACTTGTCATTCTCTTATTCTTATGCAATTGTCTGATTGAGTAGCATGATTTCCTAGCTTAGATGGCTCGCAGCACCGCCATTTCTCTGGACTAAGATAATTGAAAATCAATTCTCAACTCCCTTATTATATCGTTTTTGGAGGAGTTCGTCAAGGTTAATGCCCAACTCATTTCTTTAGAAGTTTCCCAAATATTATATAGGCGATAGCCCACAAGAAACTTCCAACCAATAAGAATTGACCTAAAACAATGAGATAATCCAAAATTGAGACCAACTTATACCATCCACTAAATAGAAGACAGGGAAGAACAGTAAAAAGCATAATGATAAAATGTATAATAGATTGTTTAAATAGCGACCATTTTTCAATTTCATAAATTACCGAGGCTGATGCTATCGAGGTAGCAATAATACCAACCAAAAATGTACTTTTAACCTGAAAAATATCAATCCCTTGAAGTCTTATAAAAAATGCTAAACTGGTCATAATAACAAAAGGAATAATTCCTCTAAAAATAGCTTTTTTAATCATAACTACTACCTCAATCATAAGCTAAAATGCCTTTAACTCTATCGAAATTATAGCATAATTAAGTATATTTTTCTACTAATTCATGATCTATTTTAATAAATAACCTAGCCATAAAATGGTTAATTTTCTATGGCTAGGTTTTATTTTTTGTCTGATTGAAATTATTTCCGATAGTAGATAATCTCCTACTTCCGGTACATTTTAAACTGGAGAAAGAGGTCGCTGTATTTGCCTGTCCATTTATGGTCAAACTTCTCATAAACTTCTAGGTGTTTCATGGTATCAGCGTCTGGATAGAATGATTTGTCTTCCTTGGTCTCCTCTGGGAGCATTTCCTTGGCTGGTAGGTTTGGGGTTGAGTAGCCAACATACTCTGCATTCTTCAAAGCATTTTCAGGCTTCAACATGAAGTTAATGAAGGCATAGGCTGCATCTTGGTTTTTCACGGTTTTTGGAATGACCATGTTGTCAAACCAGAGATTGCTGGCCTCAGTCGGAACGACATACTTGAGGTTAGGATTTTTCTCCAACATCTGGCTGGCTTCCCCAGAGAAGGTCACGCCGATAGCAGCATTGTTCTGAATCATGTAACCCTTCATCTCGTCCGCCACAATGGCCTTGATATTTGGAGTCAGTTTGTAGAGCTTATCTACTGTCTCTTCCAACTGCTGTGGATCCTTTGAGTTGAGGCTATAACCGAGCGAATTAAGCCCGAGTCCCAGCACCTCACGCGCCCCATCAAAGAGCATGATGGAATCCTTGTATTCTGGTTTCCAGAGGTCATCCCAATGCTCAGGCGCCTCATCTACCATGGTTTCGTTGTAGACAATTCCTAAAGTCCCCCAGAAGTATGGAATAGAGTACTGGTTATTTGGGTCAAAAGACTGGTTGAGGAACTCTGGACCAATATTTTCAATCCCTTCAATTTTTGAATAATCGAGTGGAACCAAGAGATCTTCGTCCTTCATCTTGTTAATCATGTACTCACTTGGGATGGCAATATCATAGGTTGTTCCACCCTGCTTGATCTTGGTATACATGGCTTCATTGGAATCAAAAGTCTCGTACTGGACTTGGATTCCCGTTTCTTCTGTGAATTGCTCCAAGAGTTCTGGATCGATATAGTCTCCCCAGTTGTAGATAACCAATTTTTGACTATCTCGACTGTTGATTTTACTATCTAGATGGTGGGCAATTCCCCATAAGACAAGGATAATCGCTGCAATTCCTGCTAAAAATGAATAGAGTTTTTTCATGCTTGCTCCTCCTTCTCACGTGAGATAAAGTAATAACCTACAACTAGGATAATACTAAAGAGAAAGACGAGTGCAGACAGGGCATTGATTTCTAGCGAAATCCCCTTCCGAGCACGAGAGTAGATCTCAACTGATAGGGTTGAAAAGCCATTTCCTGTTACAAAGAAGGTCACAGCAAAGTCATCCAGCGAATAGGTAAAGGCCATGAAATAACCTGCGATGATAGACGGTGTTAGATATGGCAACATAATTTCCTTGAACATCTGAAACTGGCTGGCTCCTAAGTCATAAGCCGCGTGAATCATGTCACCATTCATCTCCTTGAGTCGAGGCAAGACCATCAAGACCACGATTGGGATGGAGAAGGCCACGTGACTAGATAGAACCGTCAAAAATCCAAGTGAAAACTTAAGCTGGGTAAAGAGAATCAAGAAGCTGGCACCAATCATAACGTCAGGCGCAACCATGAGGATATTATTGAGTGATAAAAAGGCTTCTTGGTACTTTTTACGAGACTGGTAGATGTAGATGGCACCGAAAGTTCCGATAATAGACGCTATCAAGGCTGATAAAAAGGCCAAGAAGAAGGTCTGGGTGAGGATCAACATGAGACGACCATCACCAAACATGGTTTTAAAATGGCTCAAGCTAAAACCAGTAAAGCTGTTCATATCATCGCCAGCATTAAAGGCATAGCCAATCAAGTAAAAAATCGGCAAATAAAGGATGATAAAGACAAAGGCTAGGTAGAGATTAGCAAATTTTTTCATCGTTCTCTCCTTTCCTTGGTCACCCACATGGTGATGAACATGGTCAGGATGAGAATCACACCGATGGTTGAACCCATCCCGT
The DNA here is from genome assembly GCF_000222705.1 of Streptococcus mitis bv. 2 str. SK95. Classification (GTDB taxonomy): domain Bacteria; phylum Bacillota; class Bacilli; order Lactobacillales; family Streptococcaceae; genus Streptococcus; species Streptococcus mitis_AY. The sequence continues at coordinate 78,154 of NZ_AFUB01000023.1, forward strand.
AGTTGTCATTGGTCAGAAAGTTCTGCTCAATGGCCGTCCCCAAGGTAATAACGCGGTTCCCACCAATCAAACGTGTCAGCATGAAGAGACTCAAGCTGGGGATAAAGACCGACTGAACCCCACTTCTTACCCCGTTCATAGAAAGAGGGAAGATAACATGGAGGAAAGTTTCCCACTTGGTCGCACCGAGGTCGTAGCTGGCATTGATGAGATTGTTGTCCATATCATCCAAGACATTGAAAATCGGCAAAATCATAAAGGGAAGCTCGATGTAGCTTGCGACAAAGATAAAGGAGAAATCAGTAAAGAGCAACTGCTGTGAACCGATTCCGATAAATTCCAAGAATTGGTTAATAGAGCCATCTTGACCAAAAATCCCGATAAAGGCATAGGCCTTGAGGAGCAGGTTGATCCATGTCGGCAAGATAATCAGCATGAGCCAGAGTTGACGGTGCTTGAGACGAGTCAAAAAGAGGGCTGTTGGATAGCTGATGAGTAGCGTCACCATAGTCACAATCCCCGCATAGAGCACAGAGTTAAAGCTCATTTTGAGATAGGTCAAGTTTTGTGATGCAAAGTAGGATTTGTAGTTTTCTAAACTAAACTGCCCTTCGATGTTGAAAAAGGATTGTCCAAAAATCAAGACTAAGGGTGCGAGGACAAAGAGGACAATCCAAAGCATATAGGGCACTACAAAGAGTTTAGAGGTTGTTTTCTTCATCTCTTTCCTCCTCGATCGCGTTAATCAGACCTGCTTCTTGCTCTTCGATTTCTACGTATTCTTCGATACGAGCATCGAATTCTTCTTCGGTTTCGTTGAGACGCATGATGTGGATGTCTTCTGGTTCAAAGTCCAGACCGATTTCCTCACCAACGATGGCCTTACGGGTCGAGTGAATCATCCATTCATTTCCGAGCTCGTCATAGGCAATAATCTCATAATGAACTCCACGGAAGAGTTGGGTATCAACCTTAACTTGGAGCTTGCCTTCTTCAGGAAGGGTAATGCGCAAGTCCTCTGGACGAATGACGACCTCAACAGGCTCATTTGGTTTCATCCCCCCGTCGACTGCTTCGAAGTGTTTGCCATTAAACTCGACCAAGTAGTCCTCAATCATGGTTCCTGGCAAGATGTTGGACTCACCGATAAAGGTGGCAACAAAATGGTTGATCGGCTCATCGTAGATGTCCACCGGCGTTCCTGATTGGACAATCTCGCCATCATTCATAACGAAAATCCAGTCACTCATAGCCAAGGCTTCTTCCTGATCGTTAGTAACAAAAACAAAGGTAATCCCCAATCGTTGTTGCAGTTCACGCAGTTCGTACTGCATGTCTGTTCGCAATTTCAAGTCCAGAGCTGACAAAGGCTCATCCAACAAAACCACACGGGGTTGGTTGATGATAGCACGGGCAATGGCCACACGCTGACGTTGTCCTCCAGAAAGTTTACGGATGGAACGTTTTTCATAACCTTCCAACTGAACCATCTTGAGCACTTCCGCAACTCGCTGCTCGATTTCTTTCTTGTCAATCTTGCGCAAGCGGAGTGGAAAGGCAACATTTTCAAACACATTCATATGTGGAAACAAGGCATAGGATTGGAAGACGGTATGGACGTCTCGCTTGTTGGTTGGGATGTCGTTGATCCGTACCCCATCCAACAAAATATCTCCTGTCGTCGCATCCAGCAAACCTGCAATGATGTTTAGGATGGTTGATTTCCCAGAACCAGATGCACCTAGAAGGGTGTAGAACTTTCCTTCTTCCAACTCAAAGTTAATGTCTTTGAGAACCTTGGTGTTGCTGTCTTCAAAAACTTTAGAGACGTTTTTGAATTCGATAATTGGTTTTTTCAATTGGCATAAATTCCTTCTTTTTCATAAATTAACAGATCAGGGCTCTGTCAGGCCGCCACTACCTCTTGCAGGGAGTAAAACCACCTGCATATATCTTCGCTACCGATAGGCTTTCACCCCCTTTCCATTGACATAGCAGCAGCTATTCTGGTGAAACCTTACTCCTTATCACCCAAGATTCGGACTTCCCTCTCAAGGGTGACGCCTGAATGTTCCTTTACCTTTTCAATAACAGACTGGATCAAGTCCTCGTAGTCTTTAGCCGTTCCGTCAGCAACATTGATCATGAAACCAGCGTGCTTTTCAGACACTTCAACACCACCGATACGATAGCCTTTCAAACCAGCTTCTGAAATCAACTGACCTGCAAAATGCCCGACTGGACGCTTAAAGACTGAACCACAAGATGGGTATTCTAGCGGTTGTTTGAGTTCACGAAGGTGAGTCAAGCGATCCATTTCCTGCTTGATAACCTGATGATTTCCTGGAGCTAGGGCAAATTTAGCTGACAAGACAATGGCCCCAGAATCCTGAATAGCTGAATGGCGGTAACCAAAAGCCAAGTCCTTGGCTGACAAGGTTTCAATTTCCCCTTCCTTGGTCAGAATCTTACAAGACTGCAAAATGTGAGCAATCTCTCCTCCGTAGGCACCCGCATTCATAAAGACAGCACCTCCGATGCTCCCTGGAATGCCGCAAGCAAACTCAAAACCAGTCAAACTATGACGAAGTGCAATACGTGTCGTTTCAATCAAATTAGCACCAGCTTCTGCCTCAATGGTATAACCATCAACTGAAACGTTATTGAGCTTATCACACAAGATGACAAAACCACGGACTCCACCTTCACGAACGATGATATTGCTGGCATTTCCTAGCACCATCCAAGGAATATTCTCTTGATTGGCAAATTGAACGACACGCGCCATCTCATAGCGATTGCGTGGCAAAACTAGGTAATCCGCTCGACCTCCAACCTTAGTATAGGTATAGGTCTTCAAGGGTTCCTTGAAACGAATATCGATTCCTTCTAATTGTTCTTGTATTTTAGTTACGAATGTCATATCTCTCATCCTTTTGTAAAGTTATTTCATTATACCATTTTTAAGGGCTTTTGACGACAGGAAAATTCTTGGTGTCAAAGCATTGCGTAAAAAAAGAGGTTTCCCTCTTTTTATGATGATTTTTTCCAAAATGTAGATTTTGTTAGCCAGATAAAGGCTAGTACTTCTAAAAGAAGAATGACCTCCACTAGAAGTGGATTTGCAATCCATCCCACTTGAGATAAAGCTGGAGCCAAATCAAACAAGGCATGCAAACCATAGGCAGCAAAGAGGTAGATCCATTTCTTTTGACGGACACTTTGATAGACCCAGATGGAAAGACCAATTTGCAGAACCAGAGCAAGCACTCGCTCAACTCCTAGTAAATAAACCTGCCATACAGAAAGAGACTGAACCGTTTCGAGGGTAGCCTTTGGAAGGAGATTGGCTACATCAGTATTTGAAGACTGGATGAGTGAAAAGAGGATCAACAAACTGATTAAGCTTCCCATCCCAAGATAGAGCAACTCTAAACCTCCATGTCCCAAGCCGTAAGCCAAAGCGTCTTTCTCTTCTAGACTTCTCTTTTTCTCCAACCATTTAAAAAAGACAAGACGGGCAGTTTCCTCAAAAAGGGCAGCCATGGTAATCGCGTAAAGAACATATAGGAAAGGTTGCTCATTCATGAGCGAAATCGTTCCGTCTTTTTGTGGTTGAAGGACTATAAAATGAACCATCTTCTCTAACACTTGAGAAGAAACAAAAAATGCGATTGCCCCCAAGCCCATCACTGCAAGAGAGATCTGAAACCGTTTTTTGGCATACCAAGTCCCACCTACTAGGACTAAAACCAAAGCGATCATGGTAAGGATAATATGTACTGTCATCTTTTTCTCCTATTCTGACTTGTCAATGTCTTTCTTCATCTCGTCAACATTAAATTTGGCAAATAAATACTGGCGATCCTGGACTGGAAAACGTTGGTCCAACTGGTCGACTGGTCCAACCTCGATCATTCCTTCTTTGATAACAAAGTCCATCACATGCCCGCCAAAGGTCAAATCGTCTGAGATAAAATGCAGATGGTAGCCTGCAACACTGACCCCATGGAAAATCTCTGGTGTCCAAAATCCAACAATGGTCCCCGATACATTTTCACGGCTATACTCAGGCTGGTGTGTCGCGACATCAGCAAACTTGGTATCAGGTGTGGATTTGGGAATCATCCGCACATGCATTTGTGAAAATTCACCATGAATCTTGATGGAGCGAAAGAGATTTTCCCCATCATAGTAGGACTCAATTCGTTTTTCCAATTCCTTATCTGTCATCTCAAAGCGCTGACGAAAAATCACTTCAGCCTGATGAGGGACCACTGCTGCATAGGGAATAAGGGCATCCGCTGCCACCTCAACGATTTCAGGCGTTTGACCAGATCCTTTGGCTTGATAAGCCTTGCCATCAAGGACAATCAACTCCCCATCAATCGAATCAAGGGTTCCCAAACCAAGGTCACCATGTTCCAGCAATTCTCCTACTGTCATGGTTCCACCATAGAGACCTGCCATTAGGGCACCTAGAGTATTGTATTGAAATAATTTTACCGGTTCCTGCACTTTTCTATCCATTCTCTTTCTTATCTTCTATTCAATGAATCATTATACTTTCTAAGTATACCACATTTGCTCTTAGATGTGAAAGGGAGAATTGCTTTTCCCATTGCAAAGGAGGCAAAAAAAAGGTACAATGTAACAAAATCAAAGGAGGTCTGGAATGACGAAGCGAAGCAAGTACCAAGCAGTTGTTTCCTATCTAAAAAACGGTATCGAATCAGGAAAATTCCCAACAGGTAGCAAACTTCCCTCCATCCGCCAACTGAGCCAAGACTTCCACTGTAGCAAAGATACTATCCAACGAGCCCTACTGGAATTGCGCCATGAACAATACCTCTATGCCAAGCCCCAGAGTGGTTACTATGTTCTGGAACAGGGGCAACATCAGGACTTGGAAATCGAAGTCCCTGACGAACATGCCAGTGCTTATGACGACTTCAGACTCTGCGTCAATGAAACCCTGATAGGCCGAGAAAACTACCTCTTCAACTACTATGACAACCAAGAAGGCCTTGAGGAACTCAGACAATCTGTCCATCAACTCCTCTTTGACCAGGCTCTCTACTGCAAACCAGATCAACTGGTTCTAACATCTGGCACCCAGCAAGCTCTCTTTATCCTTTCTCAGATCAACTTCCCAAGTAAGGGAGAGGAGATTCTAGTTGAACAGCCGACTTACCACCGAATGAATCGCCTCTTGATCGCTCAGGGATTGGCCTATCAGAGCATTGAACGCCGTATTGATGGCATTAACCTTGAAGAACTGGAAGAACAGTTCAAATCTGAAAAAATCAAGTTTTTCTATACCATACCTCGCTTCCACTATCCTCTTGGCCATTCCTATTCTGATCAGGAAAAAAGGGCTATTCTGGATCTAGCAAACCAGTATGGAGTATATATCGTCGAGGATGACTATCTAGGAGATTTAGACCCGAGAAAAAGCCAGACCTTCCACTATCTGGATACAGAGGATCGCGTCATTTATATCAAGTCCTTCTCAACTAGCCTCTTTCCAGCCCTCCGCATCACGGCTCTCATTCTCCCAAATGCCCTAAAAGAGGCCTTTGTTTCCTACAAAAATATCCTAGACTATGACAGCAATCTCATCATGCAAAAGGCTCTCTCTCTTTACATCAATAGTCAGTTATTTGAAAAAAATCGACTGGCTCGACTGACCCTTCAAGAGAACTATCAGACTCGGATAAAGGAAGTACTTGAAAAAAACACCTGTCCCTTGCCCTACTATCCTCTACATGATGGCCTTCTCCTTGATTTGAGAACCTATCCTAAAATAGCCAGTTTAAAGCATAGCTCACTCAAATTAGACTTCTTTGAAGAGGCTTATTTGGAAGCCTGTCCTTATCAGTTCGCCAAAGTCACTCTTGAAAATCTAGAAGAGCTAATAGAATACATAAAAGCAGAATTGGATTAAAGTCCAACTCTGCTTTTTCTTATTGTTCAACTTCTGTTAGTTTCGCTGCCTTTTCAAGATAAGTTTGATAGGTTCCGTCATCTTTCAGTTTTTGGATAACCTTATCTACTACTGCTTTCAAGTCTGATTGATTCTTCTTGATGGCAACGGCATTGGCTTCGCCATCTTTCATCGTCAAGTTAACAGATGCAACGACAAGATCTGAGTTTTTGCCTGCGTAGCTAAGAGCAACTGGTTCATCCATATGAACAGCATCCACTTTTCCAGCCTGCAATTCATTGACTGCTTCACCCATATTGGTCAAGGATGTCAATTGGGCATTTGGTAATTGTTCCTTGACCATGGTTTCTGGCACAGTTCCCTTTTGTGCTGCGATATTGGCACTTGCGAGGCTTGAAAGATCTTTGTACTTGTCTAAATCGGTTTTTCTAACCAAGAAACTCATCTTATTTTCATAGTAAGGAATTGAAAAGTCAAAGACTTCCTTTCTCTCATCAGTGGCACTAATTCCTGCAATAGCCAAGTCAGCCTTTCCAGTTTGAAGGCTGGTCAAGACATTGTCAAAACTCATGCTAGAGATTTCAAGTTTAACCCCAAGCTCATCTGCAATCGCTTGAGCCATATCAATATCTGCCCCAACCACTTGGTTTTTACCATCTACCAAGGCTTGGAATTCAAACGGTGCATAGTCCGGGCTGGTCGCAACAACTAGCTTTCCTTTTTGTTTAATAGCATCCACAGCAGACTGAGAACTATCCGTACTGGATTGACAAGCTACTAAAACCATGCTGGCAAGCATGCTACACACAACTAATATCCACTTCTTAAACTTCATAAATAAACGACCTTTCTGTTTTTTCTGTATAATTATAACTCATTTGAAAATACTTGTCAACATTTTCAGAATTTTCATTTCAAAAAAAATTCCTTTTTATTCAAAAATAAAGACTAATCTGAGTTGATTAGCCTTTTTAGTGCATATTTAATCCATTTCTTAGAGTTCGACGATTTTACCTGTTTCAAAGTAAACAACCCATTCACAGATATTTTTTGCATAGTCTCCGATACGCTCCAAAAAGGAAATAACCTGGAAGTAATCACGTCCTGTAACAATAGCTTCAGGATGTTTCTTAATTTCTTCTGTAGCCAAATCACGGATGCTATCAAAGTAATGGTTGATTTTTTCATCCAGAGCTGCTACTTCGTAGGCTTGATCCACAGAACCGTTCAGATAGAGATCTAGAGCTGCTTCAACGAAGTTTTTCACGTCGCGTCCCATCTTTTTGATTTCTTCTTCAACGGAAGGGATACGTTGCTCTCCCTTCATGCGAATAGTTGCTTTCGCAATTGACACCGCATGATCTCCCATACGTTCCAAGTCTGATACGGCCTTGAGAACGGTCAAGACGGTACGAAGGTCTTGCGAAACAGGTTGCTGGAGGGCAATCATTTCAAATGATTTCTTTTCTAGTTTTACTTCGTATTCATTTATCTCTGCATCTTCCTCGATAACTTCTTTTGCCAAATCACGGTCATGCGTGACAAAGGCACGCACTGTACGATTGATTTGTGAGAGCACTTCTTGTCCCATGGCGTAGAACTGGTTGTGCAATTTCTCCAAATCTTCTTCAAATTGTGATCGTAACATCTTTCAACTCCTTATCCAAATTTTCCTGTAATATAATCTTCTGTTTCCTTGTTTTGAGGGGAAAGGAACATCTTCTTCGTATCATTAAACTCAATCAAATCTCCATCTAGGAAAAAGCCAGTCTTATCAGAGATACGAGAAGCCTGCTGCATGGAACGCGTTACCAAGAGCATGGTGTATTTGTCTTTTAGACCATACAAGGTTTCTTCAATCTTACCAGCCGAGATAGGATCCAAAGCTGAAGTTGGTTCGTCCAAGAGGATGATTTTAGGGCTGGTTGCCAAAACACGGGCAACACAGACACGTTGCTGTTGACCCCCTGAGAGACCAATGGCCGAATCATACAAACGATCCTTGACTTCATCCCAGATAGAAGCACGTTGCAAGGCCTTTTCTACTGCTTCATCAAGGACTTGTTTATCCTTGACTCCATTGATACGTAGTCCGTAAATAACATTTTCGTAAATAGACATAGGGAAGGGATTGGGCTGTTGGAAAACCATGCCGATTTCCTTACGCAATTCAACCGTATCGGTACGGGGGCTGTAGATATTGTGGCCATTATAGACCACTGATCCAGTTGTTGTCACCTCAGGATTTAGATCGCCCATGCGGTTGATGGCTTTGAGTAGGGTGGACTTTCCTGATCCAGAAGGACCAATCAAGGCCGTTATTTCCTTAGGTTGGAAAGAAAGGGAAACACTATTCAAAGCCTTCTTTTTATTGTAATAAACGGACAGGTCTTTAACCTGCAAAATCGGTTCTGTCATACTGCTTCCTTTCTAACCAAAGTGTCCCGTTACATAGTCATTGGTAGACTGTAGCTTGGCATTTTGGAAAATATTGGATGTCTTATCATACTCAATCAAATCACCCAAGTAGAAAAATCCTGTGTAGTCACTTGCACGCGCAGCCTGTTGCATACTGTGGGTAACGATGATGATGGTAAAGTCCTTCTTCAATTCCAACATGGTTTCTTCCAGTTGGGCTGTTGCAATCGGATCCAAGGCTGACGCCGGTTCATCCATCAAGAGGATATCTGGCTTGACAGAGATGGCGCGAGCGATACAGAGACGTTGTTGTTGTCCACCAGAAAGCATCAAGGCTGATTTGTGGAGGTCGTCTTTGACCTGATCCCAAAGGGCAGCCTGTCGGAGAGAGGTTTCTACAATTTCATCAAGTACTTTCTTGTCCTTAACACCTGCACGTTCATGAGCAAAAGTGATGTTGCGGTAAATAGACTTGGCAAATGGATTTGGACGTTGAAAGACCATTCCGATATGCTTACGCATCTCATAGACATTAATTTCAGGACGATTGACGTCAATTCCTTGGTAAAGAATTTGACCTGTGACCTTGGCAATGTCAATGGTATCATTCATCCGATTGAGACTACGGAGATAGGTAGATTTCCCAGATCCTGATGGACCAATCAAGGCCGTTATTTTATTTTTTTCAAATTGCATATCGATGCCCTTGATGGATTCATTTTTACCATAGTAAACATGTAAATCCTTGGTTGAGAGGGCCACTTTTTCTTCAGGGAAGGTGATGATATGCTTTTCATCCCAGTTATATTTTGACATGGCTTCTCCTTTAGGCAGCGGTTAATTTCTTGTGTAAATAGCTTCCGAGTTTGCGAGCCCCAAAGTTAAAGATTAAGATAAAGATGAGGAGCACCGCGGCAGAACCAGCTGATACGATGGTAGAATCAGGAATGGTTCCTTCACTGTTGACCTTCCAAATGTGGACAGCCAAGGTTTCTGCTTGACGGAAGATTGAGATAGGGCTGGTAACACTAAGGATATTCCAGTTAGACCAGTCAAGGGCTGGAGCGGATTGTCCTGCCGTATAGATAAGAGCGGCGGCCTCACCAAAGATACGGCCAGATGCTAAGACAACACCCGTTACGATACCTGGAAGAGCTTCTGGAATGACGACATGGACCACAGTCTCCCAACGTGAAATTCCAAGGGCCAGACCAGCCTCACGTTGCGTATGGTGAACGTGTTTTAAACTGTCCTCAACATTTCGAGTCATCTGAGGGAGGTTAAAGACCGTCAAGGCTAAGGCACCTGAAATGATTGAAAATCCATACTCAAACTGGACTACAAAGATCAAGTAACCAAAGAGACCCACAACGACTGATGGTAGAGAAGACAAAATCTCAATACAGGTACGAATAAAATTAGTCACAGGTCCTTTTTTGGCATACTCAGCTAGGAAAACGCCAGCTCCCATAGACAGGGGAACAGAAATGATTAAGGTAATGACCAAAAGGAAGAAGGAATTGTAGAGCTGAATCCCGATACCCCCACCTGCTTGATAAGAGGAGGATTTCCCAGTCAAGAAGGACCAAGAGATATGAGGTAACCCTCTCACCAAGATATAGAGAATCAAAGATGCCAAAATGGTCACGATGATACCCGCGATGGTATAGAGGACAGCTGTTGCAAGTTTATCTAATTTCTTAGCGTGCATAGTTTTTCTTTCCTCTTTCTTTCGTAATCAATTTAATCACACTGTTAAAGGCCAAACTCATCAAGAGTAAGACTAAGGCCAGTGACCAGAGAACGTTATTATCAACCGTTCCCATGACGGTATTTCCGATCCCCATAGTCAATACAGATGTCAATGTCGCAGCTGGTGTTGTTAGCGAGGTTGGGATAACTGCTGAGTTTCCGACCACCATCTGAATAGCAAGAGCTTCACCAAAGGCACGCGCCATCCCAAAGACCACTACAGTGAAAATACCTGAACGTGCTGCTTTCAAGGTCACACGCCAGATGGTTTGCCAACGAGTGGCTCCCATAGCCAAACTGGCTTCACGGTAATGACGAGGAACAGCACGCAAGCTATCTGTTGTCATAAAGGTTACAGTTGGTAGGATCATGACAAAAAGAACGAAAATCCCTGACAAGATCCCAAAACCAGTTCCACCAAAGACGCTACGAACAAAAGGCACCACAACTTGCAAACCGATAAATCCATAGACGACTGAAGGAATACCGACGAGGAGTTCAATGGCTGGTTGCAAGATTTTTGCACCCTTTGGTGAGACTTCGGTCATAAAGACTGCCGCACCAATAGCAAAGGGTGTTGCGATGAGGGCTGATAAAATCGTCACAATAAAGGAACCCAGAATCATTGGAAGGGCACCAAATTGTTTCCCTGAAGGATTCCAAGTTTGTCCAAAAAGGAAATCAAAGATGTTGACCCCATTGACAAAGAAGGTCGATAAGCCTTTTTGGGCTACAAAAATCAAAATCATGGCCACAATGATAACAATCAAAGAAAGGCAGGTGAAGGTCAAACCTTTACCAAACTTCTCAAGGCGAGAGTTCTTTGAAGGAGAGAGTAATTTTTTAGATAATTCTTCTTGATTCATTATTGACCTCCTTCTACTGCTGTAACGGTACCTGAAGCATCCTTTTGGACTTTCATTTCATTGATAGAGATATAGCCCATGCCCTTAACAATTCCAGTTTGGGCTTCGTCTGAGAGGATGAATTTTAAAAATTCAGCTGCCAACTCATTTGGCTGACCAAGTGTGTACATATGTTCATAAGACCACAAAGGCCAGTTGTTGGTCGTTACATTTTCAGACGTAGGTTCATAGCCATTCAGTTTCATGCTTTTCACGGACTCATCTACATAGGCAAAGGCTAGGTAAGAAATGGCTCCTGGAGTTTGGGAGACAATCGACTTGACCATCCCATTAGAATCCTGTTCTTGGCTCTGCATAGCTGCCTGACCATTCATTACGACATTGTCAAAGGTTGCTCGCGAACCCGAACTTGCTGCTCGGTTGATGATTGAAATAGCTAAGTCTTTGCCCCCAACTTCTTTCCAGTTAGTCACTTCACCAGTAAAGATTTTACGAAGTTGCTCAATTGTCAGATCTTCAACAGCCACTTCTTTGTTCACAATTACAGCGAGACCTGCTACTGCAACCTTATGATCCACAAGCGCTGAAGCATCAATTCCATCTTTTTCCTCAGCAAAAACGTCAGAGTTGCCAATATCTACAGCTCCAGACTGCACCTGAGAAAGTCCTGTTCCCGAACCTCCACCTTGAACGTTAACTGTTTTTCCGATATTTTTTGAACCAAATTCGTCTGCTGCGGCTTCGACCAGAGGCTGAAGGGCAGTTGAACCGACGGCTGTCATGGTTTCTCCACGATCAATCCAGCTTGCACATCCTACTAGAGAACCTGCCAGCAAAAGAGTCGCAAGAGATAGGACGAGCTTTTTTCTTTTTTTCACTATTTTTCTCCTTGAACATAATGATGAATGTTCTGATATCTTTCAGTTCCTATCATTTCAATCAGTGATGATAAGATTTGGTTTACGATTTATAGGCTGGAAGCCCCCTCGGGGACCAGTCAGTTCATCACATAATATAAGTAAAAATGAAAGGCTATCAGAAAAAACTCATACTTCCAATATAACATAGAATAGATTCTTTGACTAGCTTTTTCACTTGAATCTAAGCCCTTTTGGATAATAATTTTTCAAAACATTTCCCGTTACCTTGGCAAAGCCTAGTCCGTTACCTTGAACCACAACTTGATACCATCCATTTGGTAGACTTTCAGCTAGCTGCACAGTCTCGCCAGCCACATATTTCACAAAGTCCTCATCATTGATTTCGACACTTTGTAGTACTTGACTTGGTTTTAAGGCTAATCCCAGAGCAAAGCTTGGTTCGAAGCGTTTCTTCTTAAAAGTACCCAGATGAAGTCCATTTCGGGCAATTTTGAGTTTCCCTAGATCAGGTAACATCTCTGGCAAGAGATAGAGTTGGTCTCCAAAGGTCTGCAAGATACCAGTTAAGGACGTTTTGAGATGTTTTTGGGCAAATTCTTGCCACAAAGCCAGTTGCTCACGACTGAGATTGTTCTTGCTAGCCTTGAATTTAGGTGCTGGGTTTTGTCCCTTAAACTGCAGGTGGGCAACAAACTGGCCTTCTCCCTTGAAATGATGAGGATACATCCGAGCCGTTTCAGGAAGGTCAATTCCTGCTACCATACCATTCACATGCTTGACTGGAAGCAGTTCAAAATCATAAGTATCCAGCAACCAGTGGACGATTTCTTCATTTTCCTCAGGTGACCAGGTACAGGTCGAATAGATCAAACGACCACCTTCTGCAAGCATAGTCACTGCGTCTCCTAAGATTTCTTTTTGGAGACTAGCACATTGGCTCGGATAGTCGAGGTTCCAATAGTCCATGGCATCTGGTTGTTTACGGAACATCCCCTCACCCGAGCAAGGGGCATCAAGGACAATCACATCAAAATAACTTTTAAAGACCTTGGCCAAGCGGTCAGCAGATTCGTTGGTTACAACAACATTTGTCGCTCCAAATCGCTCCATATTTTCCACTAAAATTTTAGCACGCTTGCTTGAAATTTCGTTGGAAACAAGGACTCCCTGATTAGCCAGATAAGCTGCTAGTTGCGTGGATTTTCCACCTGGTGCTGCCGCCAAGTCCAAGACCTTCATACCAGGACTTGGTTGAGCCACCTGGGCCACCATTTGGGCTGCAGGCTCTTGCGAATAAACGAGACCGGTCGCGTGCTCTGGTAACTTTCCAGAAACCTTACCATAATGCCCCCAAGGTGTATTGGGAATCGTATCTGCAAAAGATAACTGACTTTCTTTTAAGGGATTGACCCGAAAAGCCGAAACTGCTTCTTGTTTAAAAGAGGCAAGAAAGTCTCTTGCCTCATCTTCTAGTATCGCTTCATATTTTTCAACAAATCCTTCTGGAAATTGCATTTAGTTCTTTTTCCTTTCGTAGATATAAGACTGAATCTCTTCTTGCATCTCGATTGGCACCATCATGACAGGCTGGCGCGTTTTAAAATCAGCGGGCTCACCTGATACTGTAAGAAGACGATAACCCAGACTTTCCCCTAAGATACTGGCTGCAGCGTAATCCCATGGCTGCAAGTAGGTAATATAAGTCAGAAGGCGACCCGATAAAACCTTGGCAAAACTAATGGCCGCACTGCCGTAAACACGGACTCCCAACGCTGCTCGCCCCAAATCCGCCAAGCCCCACTCATTGGTTTCAAACATACCTGAGTTACCGGCAACTAAAAATTCTTGAAGAGGCTTCTTTTTAAAAGTCGGTAAGGGCTCATTATTACGATAGGGAGGAAAGGCACCACCACCATGGTAACAATCACCTTTCATAACATCATAAATGACGCCAAATTTGCCCACACCATCCTCAAAATAGGCCAACATAACAGCAAAATCTTCCTGCTGGGCGACAAAGTTATTGGTACCGTCAATGGGATCAATCACCCAAACGGAGCCTTGACCGACTGCAGCACGTAAACAGCCCTCTTCCGCGCAAATCAAGTCCTCAGGATAGGAGGACTTGATCCGATCAACCAAGAGATCCTGAACCTCCTTATCCAAACGCGTCACCAAGTCTGTAGGCGAAGACTTGCGCTTAACCTGCAAATCTTCTTGCATGTGAGCCAAAATATAGGCAGCAGCTTCCTGCACAATCTGCTTGGCAAATTCAAATTTAGTTTCCAAGAGAAATCTTCCCTTCTCTTTTTTCTTTTGCTAATTGAACTGCATGATAGAAGGAATAACCGCTAGCCGTCTCAAATTCGCGACCTAGGCGTTTTTCTTCACTTTTGCTCGGGACCACAGACTTAAATTCCTTATAGGAATCTAGCAGTTTCTTAGCCTCTACCTTGTCTTCATAGGCAGCTTCAACATCATTAAAAAAAGAAAGCACTGAAGCAAGTTCTTCAGTGCTCCACGACAAATCTAGTGGGTAACTATACTGTTTGTTCATCTATCCAATACCAGCTCTCAATGTTGCTTCTTTCAATTCTTGTTTACGGTAACTACGAGGGAGAAAAGCACGAATCTCATCTTCATTAAAACCGATCTGCATGCGTTTGGTATCTATAATAATTGGGCGACGCAAAAGACTAGGATATTGCTCAATCAACTGAAGCAACTCCGATACCGAAATACTCTCTACATCAATATCCAATTTTTGGAAAATTTTTGAACGAGTTGAAATGATGTCATCAGTACCATTTTCGGTCAAGGAAAGAATGTGTTGCAATTCTTTTCTTGTTAAAGGACTGGTCATAATATTATGCTCTTGAAAGGGCACCTTATGCGTCTCTAACCAGGCCTTTGCCTTACGACATGATGTACAGCTCGGTGATAAAAATAGTGTAATCATGCTTTTCTCTTCTTTATCTATACTTTGCTATTCTTATTATACAAAAAAATAAAGCGCTTGACTAGCAATTTCTAGAAAAAAGCCTATTTTTTTTCTAGAAAAATAGACTGTATGCGAACGAATTACTCAATTCCAATGAAGTTAATTCACTCCTCGTAAGAATTTTTAACTTCATCTCTGTTTTATCAATGCAACACATTAAAGTATTCTACGACTTTTCAAATAAAGAAAACCAAAGAAACTTTCATAGAGTCCAAAGAAGAGAAGGAAAGCATGGAGGAAGAAGGTCTCTGGTAAAATCAAAATAACTGGATCCTTTGCGGGATCAAAAAGCCAGGTATCATCTCCCACAAAGAGAATCTGATGGAAAAGAGTAAAGAATTGCTCAAAACCAATCAAAACTCCCACAAGCCCAATGACTAGAGGCAATAACACTAGGGTCAGGATACTTTTACGATATAGGGGCAGAAAGCCTTTTTTTACAATATTTTTAACAAAGAAATAGAAACTTGGCAGTGTCACCAATGTGACTAGCTGAACCAAGTGAAAGAGGTTCTTCACCACCGCAAAGTGGTGCAGGCCTGCCGCTGAAGAACGAAAATCCGGCATCTCTAAGACCTGACTAAAAGGATTGGTCAGGTAATTCATCAAGATATGAAAGTTATACAGAATGGTTTCTCGCTTTAGAAAGACACGATCCGTTAAATTCAGCCACTCAATCTCCAAAGGATAGAAAATCCAAGCCAGATAAATAGTCAGTAGGATAGAAAGGGAGAGGAGAAAGAGCATACTTCCCCAAAAGGTCAGTTTAGTTTTCATCAAAATTCCACTCCGCAAGGCTAGAAAGGACATGAGTTGGTGCGATAGGCAGATCAGCCACTTCTTCTGCTTTGGTGAAACCTGTTGTCACTAAAAGCGTTGGAATGCCATTGTCAATCCCTGCTCGGATATCTGTCAGGTAGTTATCCCCAACCATGAGCAATTCTTCTCTTTTCAAACCTAAGTGCTCAACTGCCTTGTCCATAATGATAGCATTTGGTTTTCCAATATAAACTGGTTTCACTCGTGTTGCCACTTCAAGCAGAGTTACAAGTGAACCAGCACCAGGCAAAAGACCACGTTCCGTCGGGATATTGAGGTCTGGATTGGTTCCGATAAAGTGAGCCCCCTTTTGAATGGCTAGAGTCGCCGTCGCAAATTTTTCATAATCGACTTGCCAGTCCAGTCCAACGACCACATAGGCTGGATTTTGCTTGTCTTCGACATAACCTGCTGCCTGAATGGCATTCTTGAGCCCAGCTTCTCCGATGACATAGACCGTCTTTTCCAGTCCCAAGTCATTCATATAGTCGATGGTTGCCAGAGTTGCTGTATAAACAGTTGATAGAGGCGTGTCGATATTAAAATTCTCAGCCAGCATCTCTTGAACACTCTCAGGAGTACGAGTTGTGTTATTAGTCACAAAGAGATAGGGAATCTCTCGCTTTTGCAATTCATGCACAAAAGCCTCACCTGCCGGAATTCGATCTTTCCCCTTGTAAATAGTCCCGTCTAAATCAATTAAATAACCTTTATAAGCCATATCGTCCTTTCTAATTCGCTTCAATTTCTTGCCACGTAATCATAGCTTGGGCATTAATCTCGCCATCACTGATAATCTCATGCTTACTTTCTAGTCCCTTGAGTTCATAAGCTGAAGCAATCATGCCACCTGGTCGCACTTCTTTGACATATTTGAGATTGATTTTCTTTGGAATATACTTGGTCAAAAAATCTGGTCCCATGACTTCAAAAATCCAATCCAGATATTTGCTGTTATTGACATGACCATTCATATCCAAGTCGTAAAAACGAACATGGTAGTCTTTACTGATCGGATCTTCTAGATTTGCATACTTTGGCCCACGGATGAGTTTTTTATCAAACTCAGACTGATAAGGAGCAACAATCTCCGGTTCGACAGCATGAACTTTACGACTGTCTCTGTCCATAAGAACAAAGGTTGCTACCATGCGAATGATTTCTTGACCTGCTTCATCATAAATAGTGAAACGGCGGTAGCAAAAAAGACGATTGTAAGTCAACGCTTCTGTTTCAATCGTAATCTCTTCAGCAAAGCGAGGCAAGCGAACCACGTCAATCGCATAGTCTGTAATAATCCAGACTAAATTGTAACGTTCTAACATATCCTTGTCGCTAACTCCCAGCTCAATTGACTGCATACCTGATACTTGCAAGGATAGCAAAATCACATCTGGAAGTTTGATATGACCGTTCATATCCGCCATATCAAAAGGAATTTTCATTTTCATTTGATAAGTTAAGCCCATTGTTCTACTCCAAAATAAATCGTTCTGCTACAGTGTCTCCCAAAAAGAGACCTCTCTTTGTCATTCGGACACGATCACCGTCGATCTGCATAAGACCTTGTTGAACCAAGTCCTTGACAATTTCTCCATAAAGTCCATCAAAGGACCGTCCGAATTTTTCCTCAAATCGTGCCATGGAAACCCCAGATTTTTTCCGTAGACCTAGGAACATTTCTTCTTCCATCTGCTCCCTTAGACTCAGGTGTTCTTCTGTAATCCGAGCATTTCCTGCCTCTACTGCGTTGAAATAGTGGCGAATCGGACCATGATTTTTATAACGTACCCCGTTCACATAACCTGAAGCACCTGCACCGATACCATAATACTCAGCATTGTCCCAGTACATGAGATTGTGGCGACTTTCAAATCCAGGCTTGCAGAAATTCGAAATCTCATAATGCTCAAAACCAGCTCGCTCAAGCTCTGCGATGATGTACTCAAACATCTCCGCTTCTAACTCTTCCTTGGGTAGGGGCAATTTCCCACGTCTCATGCGGTTCATAAAGACCGTATGATTTTCCAAAATCAAGCTATAAAGACTCATATGAGGAATATCAAGCGAGATAGCCTTAGCTACATTGTCCTTGACCTGAGCCATAGTTTGACCTGGAAGAGCATAGATTAGGTCGATGGAGATATTGTCAAAACCAGCCAATTTGAGGCGGTCGATATTTTCATAAATATCCTTCTCCAAGTGACTACGCCCAATCTTTTTCAGCATTTTGTCATCAAAAGTCTGCACACCTAAGGAAACACGATTGACTGGCGACTGTTTCAAAACCGCAATTTTATCCGCATCTAAGTCTCCTGGATTAGCCTCAATGGTCAACTCTTCCAAGACAGACAAATCTAGGTTTTTAGTCAAGCCATCCAGAAGCACTTCTAATTGCGGAGCTGACAAAGCCGTTGGCGTCCCACCTCCAATGTAGAGGGTTCGTAACTTTTGGATATCATAAGAACGAAACTCTTCTAGCAGATGCTCCAGATAACTATCTACTGGTTGATTCTTGATAAAAACTTTTGAAAAGTCGCAATAATAACAAATCTGTGTGCAAAAGGGAATATGCACATAGGCGGACGTTGGTTTTTTCTGCATAGTATTTATTATACCACAAAGACAGACTTGCAGATAAAAATCACCATCTCCAAAAACCAGAGATGGTGATACTTTATACTTCAGTAATATCGATGATGATTTCTTCTTGGTCTTCAGCAACGTCTGAAGTTGCTGACTGTTCTTGCCACTGCTCCTTGAGATTGTTAAAGGTTTCCTTTGACGCTTCTGTCGCTTGTCGAGCACATGTTTTGGCTTGGTCAAGGACACTATCAAAAGTGATTTCACCAGATTCTACTTGTTCCTTTGTTTTCAGCACAAAATCCGTTGCCTGTTCCTTCACTTCAGTTAGTTTCTCACAAACCTGCTCTCTAGCATATTCTGGATCTTCTCTCAAATCATCTAGAAAATCCTGAGCTTGACTACAAACTTGCTTGCCCTTGTCACTCGTCAAAAACAAAGCAAGAGCAGCACCAGAAACCGTTCCTAAAAGGATTGAGGATAGTTTTCCCATAAGATTTCTCCTTTTTTATTTTTTGAAAATTTTACTTGCGAAACGAAGAGCGGACAAGCTTGCACCTGTTTTAATGGTCTTTGAACCAGCTGATGAAGCTTTTTTACCTAAAACACGGGCATGTTGGTTGAGATCAGATACTGACTCTGACAAGTCCGCTACAGCTGTAAAGAGTGGGTCGATCGTCGCAACCTTAACATTGATATCGTCTACCAAGACATTAACTTTTGCCAACAATTCATTGGTCTGATGTAAAGTAACATCTACATCTGAAGACAAGGTTTTGATGGTTTTCTCCGTCTCCTCAATCATTCGACCTGCTTTTTGAATGGTGATCGTCAGATAGACTAAACAAACGATCAAAGCAATCGCAACAAGAATATAGGCAACTTCTAACATTTAGTTTTCCTCCTCAGTATGATAGAAAGGGGCTTTCTTTCGATTTTGGTAAAGTATGATGTAAACACCTAGTCCAATGAGGACAACTGATAACCATTGGGACACTCGCAGTCCAAAGAACATAAGACTATCTGTTCGCATTCCTTCTATGATCATACGACCAAAACCATACCAAATCAAGTAGAAAGCAGTGATATGACCACGTCTGATTCCCTTTAATTTTCTTCTAAAAATCAGAATCAAAGCAAATCCAACCAGATTCCAAACCGACTCGAATAGGAAGGTCGGCTGACGGTAGCTACCGTCAATGTACATCTGATCACGAATGAAGCCTGGCAAATAATCCAGACTATCTACAGCTGCACCGTAGGCTTCTTGGTTAAAGAAATTCCCCCAGCGCCCTAAACTTTGGGCAACCATGACGCTCGGTGCTGCAATATCTAAGAAATCCCAAGTATTGATGAGTTTTCTATCCGCAAAGATATAAAGGACAATAGCTCCCGCTATCAAACCTCCATAAATGGCCAAACCTCCATTCCAGATGGCGATGATTTCACCTGGATTTTGAAGATAATAATCTAAGCGAAAGAGTACGTAGTATAGTCTAGCACCTAAAATCGCAACTGGAAAAGCAATCAGGATAAAATCCAAAATATCATCTGACAGGATTTTCTTTTTAGGAGCTTCTTTCATGGCAAGATAGACAGCCAAGACCAATCCAGCCACAATACACAAAGCATACCAACGAATGGAAAAAGGACCGATTTCAAATGCAACTGGATTAATCATCTTTCACCTCATTTTTGGAGATGAGATTAGTCAAGCGTTCTTCAAATAAACGCGTCGCATCAAAGCCCATTTCCTTAGCGCGATAGTTCATAGCTGCCGCCTCAATAACAACAGAGATATTGCGTCCTGTTTTTACTGGGATACGGATACGCGGAATCGTTACACCAGAAACTTCTAGTTCTTCGGCATTGTTTCCTAGACGATCAAAGGTCTTATGGGTATCATAATTTTCCAAGTAAACAGCCAACTGAACTTGTGAAGAATCTTTTACAGCGCTTGCTCCGTAGAGACTCATCACGTCAATAATACCCACTCCACGAATCTCAAGTAAATGCTTCAATATTTCAGCGGGCTCTCCCCAAAGAGTCATTTCATCCTTAGCAAAGATATCCACACGGTCATCTGCTACCAAACGGTGTCCGCGTTTCACAAGCTCAAGACCTGTCTCACTCTTACCGATACCACTATCCCCTTGGATCAAGACACCCATGCCATAGATGTCCATCAAGACACCATGCACACTCGTACGTTCAGCTAAACGGGAATCAAGGTAGCTAGATAACTCTCCAGATAAACGACTGGTTGATGTTCGACTGGTTAAAATCGCAATCTTACATTCTCTAGCAGCTTTCAACATTTCTTCTGGCACTACCAAGCCACGAGCAACGATGACAGCAGGTGTTTCAGGTAGAAACATTTTCTTCAAAACTTGATAACGGTTATGGGCAGGCATGGCGACCAAATAGGACCACTCCTTCATCCCTAACAGTTGAATCCGTTCTGGAGTATAGTAATCAAAATAGCCCGTCATTTCAAGACCTGGTCTCATAATGTCCGCAGTGTTGATTTCCTTTTCAAGTAACTCGCCTTCACCATAGACAATATCTAGTCTGAGCTTTTCAATGACATCTCTTACTAAAACCGACATAATTTCCTCCTTCAATCGAGTTCTCCCTACTATTATATCAAATTGTAGAAGTAAATTTCCTTTTTTTGCAGGATTTACAGTATTTATTTAAAAATAAAAAGACTAGATTTCTCTAGCCTTTCATTTCAAATTAGAATTTTTTACGTTTACGAGCTGCTTCTGATTTACGTTTACGTTTTACAGAAGGTTTTTCATAGAATTCACGTTTGCGTGTTTCTTGAAGAGTACCAGCTTTAGTAACCGCACGTTTGAAACGACGAAGTGCATCGTCAAGAGATTCATTCTTACGTACTACTGTTTTAGACTATTTTTTTCACTCCCTTCAAGTTCAAGATCTATTCCATTTTACACACAAAGTGAATAATTGTCAAGAGAAAGCGACCATAAACTTTTATTATTTTTACTTTCTTCTTTTGAAGATGAAATAAATCACTAAGATGCAGAGAATCAAGCCCAAAATCGCTGGTTTCACAATTGATATGCCACTTCCTCCACTAAATAAAAGACTATGGGCAACCTTCAGAAACGCTCCAATTACTACCGTTGCTAATAATCCATACCAACGTCTACTCCATGTTAAGGATATAATCGCCGTAAAAAATGCTAGAATCATCGCCAGAATGATAATTTTTTCAATACTCCATCCACTCGTTAAATAAGTCTTCTCAAAATTCAAAAATTCAATTACTTTTACATCAACTATTTCCGGCTTTGGGAACCAGAACATACTAGTGAATAAGCAAAATATAGAAAAGAAAATCAGGCTATAGGATTTTTTATAAGCTCCCATTACGATTGGAATAATAAAGAGAGGGCGAATATACCAACTCAGAGTATTCTGGTGTCTAGTAAATGCCCACTCAAAAAAGCTCGTATCTGATAAAAAAACGACAATGATAGCAATCGTTAGAAACAAGAAAATAACCCCACCTATTTTATCTAGCGTTTTTATTTTCATAACTTTTCTCTCCTTGAATTCGTAAAATTAATTCATCCATAGCAAATTCTCGCTAAGTGAGTTATCAACCTCTAATCATTTTAGTGGCAAAATATTAATGTTCTTCCAACCACACCTTTATTATCTTTATTCTATTGTTAAGATATCTATTTGTTCATCGTTAACGATAATTGCTTGGTGGTTATGAAGCGGTAGCAATTCAAGCTGCTTTTTATACATTTCAAAGGTCTTTTTGCTACTATCAGTAAAAGGTTCCTCACCATAATGTGGAAGGATGTAAAAATCCACTTCATCCAATCCCGCTGTATCAGATAACTCTTTCGCTACCGTCTTGTCATCCATGAGTTTATTGTAGTCAATATCCTTGGCTGTAATGATAGCTCCTGCTGATTCTCCCACATAGACCAGCCCATCTCTTATTTGCTCTTTGATAAGAGATAGGAGTTGTTTTTTCTTTAATTCTTGTAATAAATAAAAGGTATTCCCGCCTGAGATATAAAGAATCTTGCTTTGGAAAATCTTTGCCTGAGCAGTTTCTCGATCACAAGAAGCAATATCTAGAACCTCTATCTCAAATCCTAAATCCCTGAATGTTTGCTGAGCCTCATCGATATAGGCAGCATAGTCCTCTTTGTTCCCAGCGGTAGGAATAAATAAAACCTTATTTTCTAGATTCTTTTCCTTTGCATAATCGCTAAAAAGCTTTTTGACTCCAGCAAAGTATGAACATAAAAATAATTGTTTCATGATTGTACCTCCATTAATGTTTAACAATTTTATAAAGGATCCATGATCCCTTTCTTTGACTAGTTACGAGCTCAAGCCCTACTGATAACAAGAATCGTCTAAATGCTTCTTCGCTTTGGACATCTGGTAAAAAGTAAGACAACTTGTTATACTCACAAGCCAGTAAGAGCATCCCGTCTGATTTGAGTATCCTTCGAAGTTCCATAAAAGAGGCCTCTAGGTCCCGCCAATGAAAATGAGTTTGAAAAGCTGTAATCAAATCGAAACTTTCATCAGAAAATCCTGTCTCCCTAACGTCTCTTCGTTCAAAATTTAGATCAGTCATCTCTATATGTTTGGCTTGAGCTATTGCAGTATCTGAAATATCGATTCCAGTTATGGTACTTTGCGGAAAGGTTTCTTTCAGTAGGATGGTTGAACGACCATTACCAACTCCTACATCTAAGATTACAGGGTAACATATTCTATCCATATGACGAATTGCCCATACAAACATGGGGAGATAGGCTCTATTCCACAATTTCATCATTCGTTTTCCTAGAAAGCCCGAAGGGTTCTTTGATTGCTGAATGAGACGAGAAAACAGTAACATTAAAAGTAAAAAACAAATAAAACCGATTATATAAATCAAAGTTCGAGTCTCCCCTGTATAGCTATATTATACCACTTTAGCAGGATAGTGAACATTTGAAGTAAAAAACCACTCACTCCAAAGAGCAAGTGGTTCTTGTAATTTTTATTTTTCAAGTAAGCTGAGCGCTGCTGCATCTGCGATAATAGTCACATCAGGGTGGTTTTGGAGGCTACTTGCTGGTAGACTTTCAGTTACTGGGCCTGATACTGTTCCAGCGATGGCTTCTGCTTTTGACTCACCATAAGCAAAGAGAATAATTGACTTGGCATCTAAGATATTTTTAATCCCCATTGAAATGGCTTGAGTTGGAACGTCTTCAATCTTGTCAAAGAAGCGAGCATTGGCTTCGATAGTAGATTGATCAAGTTCTACTAGATGCGTTTGACTGTCAAATGGAGTGCCTGGTTCGTTAAAGCCGATATGTCCATTGCGACCGATTCCTAAAATTTGGAGATCAACTGGATGATCAGCCAAAATTTGGTTGTAGCGTTCCACTTCAGCTTCAGCATTGTCCTTAATCCCACGGGGTAAGAAGCTTTCTTTAAATGGTTTTTGGTTGAATAAGTGTTCTTGCATAAAGTAACGGTAAGACTGTGGATTGTCCCCATCAAGCCCTACATACTCATCGAGGTTTACACTGGTTAGATTTGAAAAATCAAGGTCACTCTCAACGATTTCCTTGTAAAATTCAAGCGGGCTACTTCCTGTCGCAAGTCCTAGAGTCTGAGCACCATTGGCCAATTTTTCCTTCAAAATCTCAAAAGCTACTTTTCCACCTTCGACTTGATTTTCAACTTTTATAACTTTCATTTTATATCCTCCATATTTCTATATTTATTATATGGTATAGACCAATTTTTGTCAAGTGAAAACGATTTAATTTCCAAAAAAAGAGCGTCCAAACTTGAAACGTGTTATAATGGATAAGATTAGAAGTTAGAAAGAATGATGAAAAAAATGAATACAGCTGATTTTGATTTCCACTTGCCAGAGGAATTGATTGCCCAAACGCCCCTTGAAAAACGAGATGCCTCCAAACTCCTCATCGTAAACCGAGAAACGGGAGAATTTCAGGATAAGCACTTCCACTCCATTATCGATATGCTGGAACCTGGAGATGCTCTTGTCATGAACGACACCCGTGTTCTCCCTGCCCGCCTCTATGGTCAAAAAGAGGAGACAGGAGGCCATGTGGAACTTCTCCTTCTCAAAAATACTGCTGGTGATGAGTGGGAAGTCCTAGCCAAACCTGCCAAACGCCTCAAGGTCGGTACTCGTGTCAGCTTTGGTGATGGTCGTCTCAGCGCTATCGTTACGGAGGAATTGACACACGGTGGCCGCATTGTCCGCTTTGAATACCAAGGAATTTTCCTAGAAGTTTTGGAAAGTCTAGGTGAAATGCCATTACCGCCTTATATCCATGAAAAACTAGATGACCGTGAACGCTATCAAACGGTCTACGCTAAGGAAAGTGGCTCTGCTGCTGCACCGACTGCTGGACTGCACTTCACCAAAGAACTGCTAGCAGAAATCCAAGCCAAGGGTGTCCATCTAGTCTATCTCACTCTGCACGTCGGACTCGGAACTTTCCGACCCGTTTCTGTTGACAATCTGGACGAACACGAAATGCACTCCGAATTCTACCAACTTTCTGAGGAAGCAGCTGCCACCCTTCGCTCTGTTAAGGAAAATGGAGGTCGCGTCATCGCTGTAGGAACCACTTCTATCCGCACACTGGAAACCATCGGTTCCAAGTTTAATGGGCAAATCCAAGCAGATTCTGGTTGGACCAATATCTTTATCAAACCTGGTTACGAATGGAAGGTCGTGGATGCTTTTTCAACCAACTTCCACCTGCCCAAATCAACCCTCGTCATGTTGGTTTCTGCCTTTGCAGGCCGTGAATTAGTCTTAGATGCTTACCACCATGCTATTCAAGAACGCTACCGTTTCTTCAGTTTCGGTGATGCCATGTTTATCTATTAAAAATAGCTCCGTCATTTCTTTAGGAAATTTTATTCCTAAGAGATGACGGGGCTATTTCTGTTTAAAGTGTAATTTCTGGGGACTCAGAAGTTAAATGAATCAGTTTGCCTTGAACACCAAAGTAGTCTTTTACCAAGTCCTGTAATTCTTCCATGGCAGCCCGAGCACGTCTTGCCTGTTCTGCATTAATCGCTTCAATCACTAAGACAGCATCTTTTGTCGCTTCTGTCAGCATGGTTCTCTGCGCCTCTCTCCAGTTGAGACAGCGACAAACCGCTCCCTCATCATCATAATAGATCAGCTCTTCTGGAAGTGCAGGAGCATCGTTTTCAGCTCCTAGTGGAAAGAAAGGTTCTCCTCCCTTGGCCTGACCAAGATGAAGATTGCCTACAATCTTGTTCACATCTTCGCCACCACAGGGAACAGCATAAGATAGAGAGACACTATTATAGATGTCTACTAAGGGATTGATGGGATTAAACTCTCTTCCCTGACTGACCCTTTTAAGCAGAGCTTCTATAGAAGAGCGTGCTCCCTTTTTCGTTTTGAACTTGCTGAAAGCCTGACGCCATTCTTGAATGACATCATTCTGAGTAAAATTCTCATCCGAAATGAAATCCTCAGCTCGTTTAGCTCCCTTATCTAGCAAGGTTTTGAAATAGGGATCCTCATCAACTGTATTATCTAATCCCTTTACTACTAAAACGCTAATCTGTGCTTCTGGAAACAAGCTCCAAAATTCATTTTCAACGATAACTTTCATCTTTCACCTCTTATTATAAATAATTTCTTTTCTGGCCTTTTTTGACCATATCCCAATCACTTGTAATATTTTTTCTAACCCGAATTAGTAGGCTCTCCAGTTTCCTGGCCTCTTCCCTGGAAAATCCTTTTAGGGCAGAATTCTCTGAATAGTGATGTTCAGCAAGGATAAAAGGATAAAGTGCCTCTCCTTTTTCAGTGACAAACCACTCCTTATTTTTCCGATTATCCACAGCTTCTCTTTGCTCTATCAATCCCTTTTCTTCCAGTTTTTTAACGGAACGGGCAACTGTTGAGCGATCAACCTTTAGCAAATCTGATAAAGTTTCTTGAATAATCCCTGGATTCTCCTTGATTCGTACTAAATAAAGATATTGCCCACGAGCTAGTTCAATATCACGAAACTCAATATTAGCAATAGAATCTAGGGCACGGGCTATAACTCCGATTTCGCGTAATAACGACATATTTCCTCCTCTCACATCTATGATGATAGAATAGCACATTTTTGTTGCAAATGCAACAAAAAGACGCTTTGAAAACAAAGCGTCTTTTTTTATTCTCCATTCTTTAAAATGAATGTATTATCACGAAACTTTGGATCCTTCAAACTCTGCACACTGGCATTGATAACAGCTCCGATAATCAAAATCTTTGCGATGAGAATAAACCAAAACATCATGACTACAACGATAATGGAACTGAAAAATCGGACATCGACCAAATGGTTGACATAGTTATTGAAATAGACAGAAAAGATATTCAACAGAAAGACAAGCGTCAGCAAAACGAAGATACTACCAGGAAAAACGTAGCGAATACGAGGGACTCTAACATTTGGAAGGAAATAGTAGAGCATGACCAAGATGGCAAAGAGCAAGGCATAAATCAAAGGGCCTGTAAAGTCCTGTAGATAATCAAAGAAAGGACTGTCTGATTGCCAGTAAGTTTTGAGCAAGTTGAGCAACATACGCCCAAACATACTCAAAAATAAGGCTAGAGCAAAAAGAATTTGCAAGCCAAAGCTGACGAGTAAACTCATGAGTTGATGGGAGATAATTCCTCGGCTCTTAGCCACTCCATAGGCCTTATTAAAGGCTTTTTGGAGGAAATCCATTGATTTCGAAAAGGTCCAAAGTGCAGACAATACGGCAAAACTCAGCAAACCAGTCGATGGTTGAGTCAGGACTTCTCGGACAATCTTTGCGACCACATCATAGACTGTATCTGGTACAAATTCCTTGATGGTGAGCAAAAAATTTGAAATCGGAATTTGAAAATAGGGCAAGATATTGACCACTATCATCAGCAAGGGAAAGATTGAAATCAACCAATAGTAGGCAACCGCAACACTGGTCAGTTCACTATCGGAAGCTTGATAAAAATGTAAAAAAGCTTTCAACAAGGGCCGTTCCATCAGCTCTTTCCACCACTTTTTCATGTTGCGATCCTCCTAATACAAGTTGATTTTCTAAACTAATTTCTTCTGACTAATTCCATCATATCATAGGGCAGGGTATTTGCGGCTTCTTTTAGAGAATAATTCTCAAGATTATTGACATTTTGTCGTAATTTCTTGGCATACTTGGTTGTAATCAATTTCTTCTCTTCGTATTCAAAGATTAACTTACGTTCTAGGTAGTAACCTCTTAGCATTTCATCGATATTGTTTGGTTTGATACGAGTGATAACACGTTCGACAAAGGCACCACTTCCGATAATGGCCGTCTCGCGTAGACGAGACTCTTGCATAAAGCTAATCAGACTACTCTTGTAGATTCCTTTTAGGTTTTCCAAACTTTCGATAATCAACTCCGTATTCTCCAGATAGAGTTCAGATATTTGATCATAGTCAATAGCTCGAAGTCGACGTTGCTCCTTGTCATTCCAACTCCGAAAGGTCTGGCCAAAGGTCAGTAATTCATGCAGGACAAAACGCAAGATACGGAGCGATACAAGGAAGTAATATGTTAGGCGGGAAGCCACCTTTCGATTGATGCTTTGCTCCATATTTTTCAAATAGCGTTGGTAAACTTGATAACCACGCTCACCGATTTTCCCTTCCTCGTAAGCCTGCTCTAAACCATCGCTTTCGATGCTCAAGATGAGGAGTTTTAAAGCCTCCCAGTCCTCTTGGGCGCTTTTATTTTCTTGACTAAGGATTAGGTTTTCAATTCGACCGTGATAATTATCAATAGCCGCATAAAGGGGGAGTTTGTTCTTATGCCCTTCCAATTCTTTTTCTAACTCTCCTGTGACCTCATTTAAAATTGCAATGTGCATGAGGTAATCCTTGGTTTCTTCTTGCTCCTCGGAAAGGTGGGGAAGAACTAAGAGACCTGTTAGAAAGCTTAATAGAGTGACACCCGCTACAAGGAAAAGTAAGAGGGGATACTCCTGCTCTAGATTACTAGGTATAAGAAGAATGGTTGCAATAGAGACTGTTCCTTTAACACCAGAGAAGGTTAAAAGGAGCATATCCTTCGTGTATTTACGGAGACTTTTCTTGAGGCGGCGTGTTCTCCAAACATAGAAGCCATAAATCATGACAAAACGAATGGCAAAAAGTAAGAATGTCAGCAAAACAACCGATACTAATAGTAGTAAGGGGCTATAAAGGGGATTAGTCAGGATAGGTTCTGCTATCATTTCCAATTCCATCCCCAAGATGACAAAGACAGATCCATTGAGCATAAAGGTCACGGTATGCCAAACAGTATCTGTAACAGTATCTACCTGAGCTTCGAGGAGTGTAATTTTCTTGAAACGACTGGCCTTCAAAATGCCTGCAACTACGACTGCGATAATCCCTGAAACATGGATTTCTTCAGCGATAAAGAAGGTCATGAGAGGCAAACTCAGTTCAAGCAAGAGTTCACTCGCTATATCAGTCGCTCGCACACTCAGTAAAAATGTATGCAAGAAACGATTGATCATAGCCGTCACAAAACCGACTACAAAACCACCAAGGATTGAAAGTGCTAGGGAAGTCCCAGCCTGGCTGAGAGAAAAAGCACCTGTTGTCCAGGCAGCCAGAGCCACTCGAAAGGCTACCAAGCCAGAAGCATCATTTAAAAGTCCTTCTCCTTTGAGAATATTGGATACCCGCTTTGGAAAACTAAAACGCTCAGAAAGAGAAGCAAAGGCTACCAAATCAGTCGGACCAAGCGCTGCCCCAACAGCCAAACAGGCAGCTAAAGGAAGGCTCAGCCAAAGGAAATGAGCCAAGGCTCCCAAACTCAAGGTCGAGATGAAAATTACTGGAAAGATTAAGTAGACAATGATGCGCCAGTGTTTTAAAACAGATGTAATATCGGCTTCTTCTGCCTCTCGGAAAAGTAAGGGGCCAATAACCATGGCCAGAAACAGCTCTGTATTGAGATGAAAGTCAGTATTGGGCAAAAAGAGACCAATGCCAAGTCCAAAAAGGATTTGTACTAGGGGGAGGGGCAAAAAAGGCAGAAGTTTATTGGTCGTAGTTGAAACGATTAAGACTAATAAAAATAGAATCAGGTAAATTAGTAGTGTCATCTAGCCCCTCCTTAGTCTTTTTTACAGCAAAATTCAAACATCTCCTTCTGCTCTTGGATTTTCTGATCAATCTTGGAA
Organism: Streptococcus mitis bv. 2 str. SK95; assembly: GCF_000222705.1. Classification (GTDB taxonomy): domain Bacteria; phylum Bacillota; class Bacilli; order Lactobacillales; family Streptococcaceae; genus Streptococcus; species Streptococcus mitis_AY. Next base: position 107,726 of record NZ_AFUB01000023.1, read on the forward strand.
CAGTCTTTGTGCTCTATTTTTTTCTGGCACCGTTCCATTTCAAGAGCCACTAACTTTTTCTTGATTTTGAGCATTTTCTTGCTCATATGTGCTTCGTCAAGCACCCCGACTGCTCTCTCGTGATGCGTTGACTCAACAAAATTTTGGCGCATAGCCTCTAATTTCTCACGTAGGTATTGCTTATCCATGTCTATACCTTTCTAATTTCTCAATCATAACTAAAAACGGTGGATTGTTGACTTGGTTGAGAGTCCGATAAATGGCAGCTGTATACTCTTGTTGGTTCAACTGGCTAACAAAATCCAACACGGCATCCCTCTCGGTGTCGCCTCCCTCATGACCATAGTAAATCATAATGGCAATCCGTCCTCCTTTGATAAGCAACTGACACAGCTTCTCTAAAGCTTCAATAGTAGTCTGAGGTTGAGTGATGACGGATTTGTCAGCAGAAGGCAAATAACCCAGATTAAAAATTCCTGCCTTAGCTTTTGTCACAAACTGGTCGAGTGTCTCATGCCCTTGCAAAATCAACTGGACATTTTCTAAACCTGCCTCATTTAAACGATCTTGGGTTTTCTCCAATGCTTGCTCTTGGATATCAAAGGCATAGACTTGCTTGGCTAACTTGGCTAAAAAAAGGGTATCATGGCCATTGCCCATGGTCGCATCCACTGCAATATCCTCTTTTGTCACAACTTCAGCTAAAAAATCATGTGCCATCTCAAGTGGTCTTTTCATTTTAAAACTCCTGTTTTACAGCCTTGCATCCTTGCACACTTCCACGACGGCGCATCTCAGTTTCAATAGCATTTAGCACTTCCCATTTATTGAGGCTCCACATGGGACCAATCAACATATCTCTAGGCGCATCTCCCGTGATTCGATGGATGACGATATGCTTTGGAATGATTTCCAGTTGGTCACAAACGACCTGGACATACTCATCCTGACTCATCAGTTGCAAGCGTCCTTCGTGGTAATCTCGCTGCATCCGTGTATTGGTCATGAGGTGAAGCAAGTGCAGTTTAATTCCTTGAATATCATTATCCCTAACACAGCGACGGACATTTTCAATCATCATCTCATGAGTCTCACCGGGCAAACCATTGATCAAATGGGAAACAATCTCAATCTTGGGATATTTCCTCAAACGCTTGACCGTTTCCACATACAATTCATAAGAATGAGCACGGTTAATCAGGTCAGAGGTTGCTTCAAAGGTGGTCTGCAAGCCCAATTCTACCGTCACATGCATGCGATCCGATAACTCAGCCAAATATTCGATGGTTTCATCGGGTAAACAGTCTGGCCGTGTTCCGATATTGATCCCTACTACACCTGGCTCGTTGATAGCCTGCTCATATCGCTCCCGAATTACCTCTACTTTTTCATGGGTGTTGGTAAAGTTTTGGAAATAAACTAGATACTTTTTAACATCTGGCCATTTGCGATGCATAAAGTCAATTTCCTTATAAAATTGATCACGGATAGGGGCATCCGGTGCCACGATGGCATCTCCAGAACCAGAAACTGTACAAAAGGTACAGCCCCCATGAGCCACAGTTCCATCGCGATTTGGACAGTCAAATCCCGCATCGATAGGAACTTTAAAAGTCTTTTCTCCAAAAAGTTTTCGATAATAATCATTCAAGGTACTGTAAGATTTCATAACTTTCATTATAACAAAAAACACCCACAATCTCAAAAGCTTGACTTTCCTATAAATTCCCTTGTTTCCCATTTCCTTTAGCGTTTTTTTATGATACAATATGGGTATGACTTTAATGAAAATAGCAGCTACTTTATTGTTGGTATTAACCCTCGTGGTCTCCATCATTGTAACAAAACTTTTTAAACTGAAAAAACTAGGACTGAACTTTGCGGATTTAGCTTTTCCACTTTTGGTATTTGAGTATTATCTTATCACTGCTAAAGCCTTTACCCACAACTTTCTACCGCGACTCGGCGTAGCACTTTCACTCCTAGCAATTCTCCTTGTGGTCTTTTTTCTCATCAAAAAACGAAGTTTTTATTACCCTAAATTTATCAAATTCTTCTGGAGAGCCGGTTTTCTCCTAACTTTAGTAATGTATATCGCTATGATTATAGAGTTGATGATGCTCACATCCCAATAAATCCCTAGAACAATTGATTCTAGGGATTTTAATTTATGAAAATTTAAGTGTCAGCTAACCCAAACACTTAACAAAGGGCCAGCATTCCTTTTAGTTATAAATCTAGTTTGTTAAGATCGTTTAAATCTTGCTCGTAGACGGTCTGCTTGAGGTTTCCCAATAACCTTATCCAATAGGTGAGTGCCAAGACTCATTAAACCATAGAGTCCTCCCCCGAGACCTCCGATGAGGGCTACATAAAGGAAACTCCAGAAGCGTCCCGTTGGTTGGAAGAAAAATCCTAAAATCCACTGTAGAAAACCAACTAAGATAAACATGACCATTGTCAAAATCATAATTAAAATTGTCCGTTTTAAGATAATCTTACGACGTGCACCCGTCACCTGACAAATATCTCGGTACATCAGAACATTTGGAATGATGAGACCGATGGTCGTTGAAATCAAGGGACCGTAACTATGGAAAATGGCAATAGCTGGTAACTGCAAGACTAGCTTAGCAATTGATCCATAGACAAAGTAAAGAACTGCCTTGCGATTGCGGAACATGGCCTGAAGCATAGGAGACAAGACCATATACAAGCCTAAAATAGTAGACTGCAAAACCGCAAAGACAAACAAGCCCATGGCCAGACTATCTGGCTTCCCGTAAAAGACTGTATAGAGAGGCTCCCCTACCATGACGACCCCAACTGTTGCTGGTAAGAGAAACATAAAGAGCATGGTCATACTATCTTGAACCAGGCGAGCAGCGGCTCTCAAATCACCTTTGACATAATTTTCCGTCAAAAGTGGCAAACCGACACTTCCAATCGAGACACCGACAGAAATCAAAATCATGGTGATTTTATTAGGATTGGCAGAGAAATAAGAAAACATGACAACCAAGTCTTCATTGCTGTAGTTGGTAAACCAGGTCATGCTATTGATGAAGGTCATCTGGTCTAAAATCTGGAAGAGCTGGATGGCTGATCCTGTCAGGATAAAGGGAATGGCTTCCTTGATGGTATCAACCAAGAGTCGCTTGCTATTGATCTTATCACGTGTTTCAAATACCTTTTGGAGCAGCCCCTCCTTGGAAAGAAAATAAATCAAGACTGCAAAACTTGCCACCATCCCCACAAAGGCAGCAAAGGTAGACTGAGTAACCGCTGATAAGTAATCACCAGAACCCATCTTCATGATAATAAAAGTAGCCAGCAACATCCAGATAACACGGATCACCTGCTCGGCGATTTGACTCATGGCATAGGGTTTCAGGTTGTTCATCCCTTGGAAGAAGCCCCGGATGACACTCATAGACGGGAAAATCAAGACCGCCCAAGCCAAGCTCTGCATGATGGGAATCAGGTCTTTCCCCACACCTGATAAGTCTGCTAACCAGGGAGAAAAGAGATACAAGACCAAGGCAAAGACTAGACCCAATCCTGTCATAAAACCTAAAAAACTCCGAATCAAGGCAAAGCTATGCTCTTCTTCTCGCATAGTATTGTACTTAGCTACTTGTTTGGCGACCGCAACAGGTATACCCGCTGTCGAAATCAGCAAGAACCAGGCGTAAATATTGTAGCCCATGGTAAAGAGTCCATTTGCCTTGGCAGCATAAGTCCCCATCCAGATATACCAGGGAATAATGTAGATAGCACCAAGGAGGCGACTAATAAAGTTACTAGCTGTTAGCCAAGCAGTCCCTCGCAACATCTGGGCCTGCTGGTGATTGTTTTCGTTAGACATAGCTTCCTCATTCAATTTTGATAACTAGGAAATTTTCCTCATCTTCCATTATAAACTTTTCCTTGTTACTTGTAAAATTCGGGCTTGAAGTTTATAATAGAAAGTATGATTAAGATTGAAACCGTATTAAATATTTTAAAGAAAGATGGCCTTTTTCGCGAGATTATTGACCAAGGTTATTACCACTACAACTACAGCGAAGTTGTTTTTGATAGCATCAGTTACGACAGCAGAAAAGTAAAAGAAGGCACTCTTTTTTTTGCAAAAGGCGCTGCCTTTAAAAAAGAATACCTCATTTCTGCTATAAGCCAAGGCTTAGCTTGGTATGTCGCAGAAAAGGACTACGAAGTCGGTATCCCCGTCATCATTGTGAACGATATCAAAAAAGCCATGAGTTTGATTGCTATGGGATTTTATGGCAATCCACAAGAAAAACTCAAAATTCTCGCCTTCACTGGAACCAAGGGTAAGACAACAGCGGCCTATTTTGCCTATAACATCTTAGCTCAACACCATCGCCCAGCTATGCTGTCTACCATGAATACAACCTTAGATGGTAAGACCTTCTTTAAATCTGCCCTCACAACTCCTGAGAGCATTGATCTCTTTGATATGATGGCTCAGGCTGTTAAGAATGGTAGAACTCATCTCATCATGGAAGTCTCTAGTCAAGCCTATCTTGTCAAACGAGTCTATGGTCTGACTTTTGATGTGGGAGTTTTCCTCAATATCAGCCCTGATCATATCGGACCAATTGAACATCCTAGTTTTGAAGATTACTTCTACCACAAACGTCTCTTGATGAAAAATAGCCGAGCAGTTGTCATTAATAGCGACATGGACCACTTTTCTGTGCTAAAAGAACAAGTTGAACATCAAGAACATGACTTCTATGGCACTCATTCTAGCAACCAAATTGAAAATTCCAAAGCCTTTAGCTTTTCAGCTACAGGTAAACTCGCTGGTGATTATGATATCCAACTCATCGGCCACTTTAACCAAGAAAATGCCGTTGCTGCTGGACTTGCCTGCCTTCGTCTAGGTGCTAGTCTAGAGGACATCAAAAAAGGAATCGCTGCGACCCGAGTTCCTGGACGTATGGAAGTCCTCACGCAGAAAAATGGAGCCAAGGTCTTCATCGACTATGCTCACAATGGAGACAGTCTGAAAAAACTCATCAATGTGGTTGAAACTCATCAAACTGGAAAAATTGCCCTGGTTCTCGGTTCGACTGGAAACAAGGGTGAAAGTCGTCGCAAAGACTTTGGACTCCTTCTCGATCAACACCCTGAGATTCAAGTCTTTCTCACCGCTGATGATCCAAACTATGAAGATCCAATGGCCATTGCAGATGAAATCAGCAACTACATCAATCATCCTGTTGAAAAGATTGCCGATCGCGAACAAGCCATCCAGGTGGCAATGGCTGTTACAAGTCAAGAACTCGATGCCGTGATTATTGCTGGTAAGGGAGCTGATTGTTACCAGATCGTCCAAGGAAAGAAAGAAGACTATCCTGGAGACGCAGCTATCGCAGAACGTTATCTATAAAATCAAAAAATCAAGGGAAGCTTTCCCTTGATTTTTTTAGTCTTCTTTCTTAAATGAGTTTTTAAGACCTTCAACGGCACCTTCTACAGCACCTTTAGCATCTTCAACAACTTCTTTTGCTTTCGCAACTGTTTTTTCTACAGTACCTTCTGCTTCTGTCTTGCTATCGCCAGTAACTCTACCAAATCCTTCTTTGATAGCACCAGTTGCTTGATCCAATTTATTTTCAAGTGACATAGCTCTGTCTCCTTTGCTTTTAATACGATAATGGTTATCGCTTACATTCAGTTTATGCTTATTCTTTAGCAAAGTCAAACAATCTGCTCAAAATGAAACAATTAAGGTAAATAGAAAGTCAACCGTTCCTTGTCGAAATCAACAGCCAACTCATACTTCCCTTCTTCGTTTTGCACAACATAGCCCAAGACGACTAGACTCTCAACGAAGATATCACGGCGTTTCTGTATCAGCTGGTCTTTTTTGAGAAACTTCAGTAAAAAAGTCGTCATATACTTGAGGGCATACTCAGGATTGACATCTCCCAAAATGGCATAAAGTTCCTGCTGTTTTTCTGTCAAAGGATATTGGTGCTTGACCTTGTAGAAATAGTTGGATAGGGTCATCTTTTCTCTTGCAAAGTCCGTAGATTCGACTAAAATGGCTGCATTGGTCTGATTGCGTAATTCTGTCTCAAAACTCTGCTCTAATAAAGCATGATAAACTGGACTATCTTCTCTGACAAAAATTTCTTGGTCAGGGGCTAGATTGTCTATCGATTCTAGAAAAGGGAGGTTGAGTGAATAGCGTTTATTTTCCCTTAGGATCAAACCTGCCTTAATATACTCTTCCATGAGCTTATCAACTGCTACATCTGGAAACTGAGCCTTGATTTCCCTGAGGATTACATCATCATGCTGGTCTAGATAGTCAACCAAATCTATAAAAAATGGTTGTCGAGTCAAACGGGAGGGATTAAAAATCTGAATCATGAAGATTCCTTTCTTTACATTCTAAAAGGGGGGATGCTGCCAACTGGCTGGGATTGGTCCCTGGTTGATTAAGAGGCACAGGAAGTTCGAGTTTCCTGTAATATTCCCTCCAGAAATCACTAATCTCCTGCTCCCCGTCCCCAAATTGCATAGGAATAGTCTCAAAAATAGGAAGAATTTCCGCGATATACTGGGAACAGTAAAAACCAGACCCATCTGGATAAAAAGAGGCATTATAGGGTGCACCTAAACGTTTTCTAGCTCTCTCCTTTACCAAGTCAGCTTCCATCTCTGGATAGTCATAGAGATCGTAGAGATGAGTCGATTCAAAAAAGTCTGCTGGTTCTTGACAGATGACGCCTGCTTGCCCACTAGCATGGTAGATCAAACCATCCAAAAAGATGGCTACATGACTATAGTTCCCAGTAGAAGCCTGGATGGCCTGCCCCATATCTGAAAGATCCTTCACAAAAATCAAATCGCCATTTTCTAACATCTTTCTCTCCTAGAAAAAAAGGAGCCGAGACCCCTTTAGCTATAAGGAAACTAAAGTTTCCTCGTTTCAATTATCACTCAGGAACTTACCCATTAAAGCTTTCAGTCAACTGAGGCACCACTTGTTTCTTACGTGAAACGGCACCTGGAAGGAAAGCGTGGTTGTTTTCAAGTTTGAAGTTAAAGGCTGCTTCGACCTTGTCCATGTTTGACCCAAGAGCAAGGATTTCTGAGTTTGAGTTTACGATGTCTGTAATCATCAAGACAAAGTCAGAGTAGCCATTTGCTGCATTAGCTGCTTGCATTGCTGCTTCGATTTCAGTTTGACGTTCCAAGACTTCAGCAATATCAACTGTATTAACTTGGGCAACACGGACCTTGTTTCCGTTGAGTTCAAAAGTCTTAGCATCGATGTCAATCAATTCTTCAGCAGATTTGCTAGCCAAGTTAGTACCAGCCTTGAGCATAGCAAGACCGTATTCTTCCAAGTTCACGCCTGCTAATTCTGCCAATTCAGGAGCGATGACTTTATCAGATGGGTGAGTTGTTGGTGATTTCAAAAGAAGGGTATCTGAAATCAAACCTGAAAGCATCAAACCTGCGATTTCTTTAGGAACTGCTACACCATGTTCTTTAAACATGCGGTAAACGATAGATGAGGCTGATCCAACTGGTTCCAAACGCATGTAAAGCGGACTTGCAGTTTCAAAGTTAGCCACACGGTGGTGATCCACAACTCCGTAAACTTCTACTTCAGAGATGTCTGATACAGACTGTTGGAATTCATTGTGGTCAGTCAAGATGACTTGTTCTGCACCTTCTGCTTTAGCTGATGTGATAACACGTGGTGCTTTCACACCAAAATAGTTCAAAACGAAGGCTGTTTCTTCGTTTGGAGTACCGAGAGCAACTGCTTCTGTGTCCAATCCATAAGCTTCTTTTGCAAGGTAAGCAAAGGCTACAGATGACCCGATGGCATCTGAGTCTGGATTTTGATGACCAAATACTAGAATCTTAGACATGATAATACCTCTTTAAATTTATTCATCTTATTTTAGCACTTTTTTCCTCTTTTGACAAAAGTAAGAGGAGTAAAAGGACTCCTCATTAGATATCAATATGATTGACTAGATTTTTCTCTTGATTTTCGGATAAAAATCGTTCTTTCTGTGGACGTTTCTTTCGTTTGAGGAGAGCCTCTGCAGACATGGCTTCTTCCTTGCTGGCAAAACCCTCTACATAGATGAGTTTGACTGGCAAGCGTGCTCGGGTATATTTGGCTCCCTTCCCACTATTATGAACGGCAAGGCGCCTCTTCACATCCGTTGTATAGCCCGTATAGTAAGAACCGTCGCGGCACTCCACAACATACATATAGGCCTTATGATCCATAGTAAATCTCTTGAATTTCTGGTGTATAGGAACCATCATCATTGTGAACAATGAGAGGTGGCAAGATCTTAAAGCCACTAGTCGATCCATCCTTGATAGCTTCGATTAAGAGCATATTGGCCTCCTTCTCACGTTTCGGATAGACAAATTGCAAGCGCTTGGGTGCCAAATTGTGGCGTTTGAGCATATCTAGGATATCCAAGAGTCGATCAGGACGATGGACCATGGCCAAACGGCCATTAGACTTGAGAATACTCTGAGCACTTCGACAGATTTCTTCTAGGTTAGTCGTAATTTCGTGTCTGGCCAGAAGGTAGTGCTCACTCTCGTTGAGATTAGAATGCGGATCCACCTTGAAATAAGGTGGATTACACAAAATCATATCTACCTTACTTCCCTGAATGTGGGCAGGCATATTTTTCAAATCATCGCAGATGACTCGCATCTGCTCTTCCAAGCCATTCAACTGAACCGAACGCTCTGCCATATCCGCCAAGCGTTCCTGAATCTCTACAGATAGAATTTTTGCCTTGGTACGACTACTTGCAAAAAGTCCAACTGCACCATTTCCAGCACAAAAGTCCACAATTAAGCCATTTTTAGGAAAGCGAGGAAAGCGTGACAAGAGAACACTATCCACCGAATAGCTAAACACTTCTCTATTTTGGATGATCTTGATATCTGTCGAAAAGAGCTGATTGATTCGCTCTCCTGGTTTTAATAATTGTTCTTCCATATATTGATTTTAAAAATACGAAATCTAATAGACTAGTTTTTCTCTCTCAGATTGTTGAGGGCTTCCTTTGTCCAGATTGGCATCATTCGCCCAAGTGGTGCAAAACCGTGCTTGATACGATCATTTGAAAAACGTCTCCGTCTTGGTAGTTGGTGTTTTTCTTCCTCCAGAGTGCGAATAGATAGACTGGCTTTACCTGAAAATTCGTCTAAATCAACAACCTGAACTTGCACTTCTTCACCAATTTTCAAAACTTCATAGATATTTTCGATAAATCCTGTCCGAATCTCTGAAATATGAATCAGCCCAATCACCCCTGTCTCTAACTCGACAAAGGCACCATAGGGCTGAATTCCTGTAATATGCCCCTTTAGCTTATCACCAATTTTCATCCTAGTCCTCAATTTCAATCGTTTCAATTACTACATCTTCAACCGGCTTGTCCATAGCGCCAGTTTCAACAGCCGCAATGGCATCCAAGACTGCAAAAGATTCTGCATCTACCAACTGCCCGAAAACAGTGTGACGACGGTCAAGGTGAGGAGTTCCACCTTGTTCCGCATAGATTTCTGCAATCGGTTCAGGCCAACCACCACGCGCAATCTCTTTTTTAGAGTATGGCAAGTGTTGGTTTTGCACGATAAAGAACTGGCTACCATTGGTATTTGGACCCGCATTGGCCATAGAAAGAGCACCACGGATATTATAAAGTTCTTCTGAAAATTCATCCTCAAAAGCATCTCCATAGATAGACTCTCCCCCCATACCAGTACCGGTTGGGTCTCCACCTTGGATCATAAAGTCCTTGATAATTCGGTGGAAAATCACACCATCATAGTAACCGTCTTTTGACAGAGCAACAAAGTTGGCTACTGTTTTAGGAGCATGTTCAGGGAAGAGCTTGATACGCAAGTCTCCGTGATTTGTCTTAATAGTCGCTAGAGGACCTTCTACTGTTTCAATGTCTACTTGTGGGAAATGCAATTCTTTTTCTACCATACCAAATCCTTCTAAGGCATCAAAAATGCCATCTTCTTCTACTGTTTTTGTTATATAATCTGCTTTTTCTTTGATCTTTTCGTGGGAAACTCCCATGGCAATACTAATTCCTGCATAATCAAAGAGTTCTAAGTCATTGAGACCGTCTCCAAAGACCATGACATTCTCTGGTTTCAAGCCTAAATGCTCCACCACCTTGGCTACACCTGTGGCTTTTGAACCTGAAATAGGAACGATATCAGATGAATGTTCATGCCAACGCACCATTCGAAGTTTACCTGAGAGACTATCTGGTAGGTGCAAATCATCCCCTTTATCCTCAAAGGTCCACATCTGGTAAATGTCTACTTTTTCATGGAAGTCAGGATCCACGTCCAAGTTCGGGTAAATCGGGTCAATCGCCTCACTGATCAGTTCTGTCCGAGTGGAGAGTTTGGCGTCATGGCTGCCAACCAAACCGTAGTCAATTCCTTCTCGCTTAGCCCAAGAGATATACTCCTCAACATCTGGCCTCTTAATCTGATTTTGATAAATGACATTTCCTTTTTTATCTTCTATATAGGCACCATTCAAGGTTACAAAAAAGTCAGGCTTGAGCTTACGAATCTCTGGAACAACACCAAAAATGCCACGACCAGATGCAATTCCTGTTAAAATTCCTTTTTCACGCAACTGCTTAAAGACAGTAGGAATCGTAGCTGGAATAAAACCTGTCTTTGACGTACGCAGGGTATTATCAATATCAAAAAAGACAATCTTAATCTTCTTTGCCTTGTATTTTAATTTTGCATCCATCTCTCTACCTCTTTCAATCTAACTCTTTCCATTATACCATAAAGTAGAGAAATCCCCTATCTTCAAAGAAATTCACTATCTCTTATTCGAATTTCTTGGATAGGTACAGAACTAAATCATCATTATTTTGAATAGTATCATTCATTTCTAATGGTTGGTTCTGATACCAAACGCCTGAACCATCTGGAATGTAACCCCGTCTGATATACAATCTCTGGGCAGGGCCATACCCTGAATGGAGCCCAACACCAAGGGTCACCTTATCCGATATGAGCTTAACTCGATTTTCAGCTTCTTCCATCAAGAGGTTTCCAATTCCTTGATTTTGAAAGGGTTCAAAGACATTAAAATCTGAGAGTTCTGGATAGATTTCTGCAAAAGGACCCTGCTTGGCAGTTGGTAAAATGGTAATGTAGCCCGCTACAGCACTAGTAAGGTCAGCAATTAACACTTCCCTCTCTCCACTTTCCTGCTCTTTAAAATATCGAGTTAAAATCTCCTCTCTACCTGGCCAACCTTGGCTGATAAATCCTCGAGATAGATCTTTAATGTCAGATTCTTGCATTTTTCTAATTGAACATGTCGTCTTCATAAGTTGCTCCTTTAAAGCTTTCTCCTATCATTATAGCACGATAATTAAAAGAAAAAGACCTAGTAAGGCAAAAGAATCTTACTAGGTCAACAGAGAATTCTGTAAAAGTCTGAAAAAGAGGTCCCCCGGACCGAACTCCCCTTCTCATTTCACAGCTCGTGAAAAAAAGACCCGTTGGGGTCTTAATTCGCTTTCTTGTTTCCGAGCTCATGAAAAAGAGGTCCACTGGACCCCTTTTTTAATCTTCGTTTACGAAAGGCATCAAAGCCATTACGCGAGCGCGTTTGATAGCTGTTGTTACTTTACGTTGGTTTTTAGCTGAAGTTCCTGTTACACGACGAGGAAGGATTTTCCCACGTTCTGAAACGAAACGGCTAAGAAGCTCAGTATCTTTGTAATCAACATATTCAATTTTGTTTGCTGCGATGTAATCAACTTTTTTACGGCGTTTGAATCCGCCACGACGTTGTTGAGCCATGTTTTTTCTCCTTTATAGTATTAATTGTCCATTAGAATGGTAAATCATCATCTGAAATGTCCAATGGATTTGTTGCTCCAAATGGATTTTCAGAACGTGAAAAGTCTGGTACTGGGTTTGCAGGTGCTGATTGACCAGCAGTTGGTGCAGAATAAGCTCCACCTGTATGTCCTTCACGCACTCCGCGGCTTTCCAACATTTGGAAATTCTCAGCCACGACTTCTGTTACGTAGACACGTTGTCCTTGCTGGTTATCGTAACTACGAGTCTGGATACGGCCTGTGATCCCGATAAGAGAGCCTTTTTTAGCCCAGTTAGCAAGATTTTCAGCCTGTTGACGCCACATAACGACATTGATAAAATCAGCCTCACGTTCGCCATTTTGACTCTTAAATGTACGGTTTACTGCAAGAGTAAAAGTCGCAACTGCTACATTTGATGGGGTATAACGCAACTCAGCGTCACGTGTCATACGCCCTACAAGTACAACATTGTTAATCATAATTTACCTTCTTACGCGTCAAGTTTGACGATCATGTGACGAAGAATGTCAGCGTTGATTTTTGAAAGACGGTCAAACTCTTTAAGAGCTGCGTCGTCGTTTGCTTCAACGTTAACGATGTGGTAAAGTCCTTCACGGAAATCTTGGATTTCGTATGCAAGACGACGTTTTTCCCATGATTTTGATTCAACAACAGTTGCACCGTTGTCAGTCAAGATAGAGTCAAAACGTGCTACCAAAGCGTTTTTCGCTTCTTCTTCAATGTTTGGACGAATGATATAAAGAATTTCGTATTTAGCCATTGATATGTTCCTCCTTTTGGTCTAATGACCCCTAGTCTTTGCAAGGGGTAAGTGAGGTTTGCTCACAATTAACTATTATACTAGAAAAACTGATATATAGCAAGATAAAAGTGAAAAAAGAAGATGAAAATATCTTCTTTTTACTAGTTTACGGTTTGATACGGTGCAACATACGTGGGAATGGAATAGCTTCACGGATGTGTTTAGTTCCTGCTGCGAAGGTTACCATACGCTCGATACCGATACCGAATCCTCCGTGTGGTACTGTACCGTATTTACGAAGGTCAAGGTAGAATTCATACTCTGTACGATCCATACCAAGTTCTTCCATCTTAGCGACAAGGGCATCATAGTCCTCCTCACGCATAGAACCACCGATGATTTCTCCATATCCTTCTGGTGCAAGCAAGTCTGCACAAAGCACGCGCTCTGGATTTCCAGGAACTGGTTTCATGTAGAAGGCCTTGATAGCTGCTGGATAGTTCATGACAAATGTTGGCACACCAAAGTGGTTCGAAATCCAAGTTTCGTGTGGTGAACCAAAGTCATCTCCATGCTCAAGATGCTCGTAGTCAGCATCTTCATCATTTTCATGCTCTTGCAAGAGGTCAATGGCTTGATCGTAAGTGATACGTTTGAATGGCTCAGCAATGTAGCGTTTCAAAAGCTCTGTATCACGTTCCAAGGTTTCCAAGGCTTGAGGCGCACGGTCAAGAACACCCTGAAGAAGAGCTTTTACATAAGCTTCTTGCAAGTCAAGTGATTCATCGTGTGTCAAGTAGGAGTACTCAGCATCCATCATCCAGAACTCAGTCAAGTGACGGCGTGTTTTTGATTTTTCAGCACGGAATACTGGACCAAAGTCAAAGACACGGCCAAGAGCCATAGCTCCTGCTTCTAGGTAAAGCTGACCTGATTGGCTCAAGTAGGCTGGTGTTCCAAAGTAATCTGTTTCAAAGAGTTCTGTTGAATCTTCTGCTGCGTTTCCTGAAAGAATAGGGCTATCAAACTTCATGAAGCCGTTCTTGTCGAAAAACTCATAAGTTGCATAGATGATTGCATTACGGATTTGCATCACAGCCACCTGCTTACGAGAACGGAGCCACAAGTGACGGTTGTCCATCAAGAAGTCTGTTCCGTGTTCTTTTGGAGTGATTGGGTAGTCTTGAGATTCACCGATCACTTCGATGTCTGTGATATCGAGTTCATAGCCAAACTTAGAACGTTCGTCTTCTTTGACAATCCCTGTCACATAAACAGACGTTTCTTGGCTTAGGCGTTTAATCGTATCAAACTTCTCTAGACCCATTTCCTCACCAAACTTTTCAATAAAGTTTGGTTTAAAGGCAACTCCTTGGAAAAAGGCAGTTCCATCACGTAATTGCAAGAAGGCAATTTTCCCTTTTCCAGATTTGTTGGCAACCCAGGCTCCGATGGTCACTTCTTGATCAACGTAGTCTTTTACTTCGATGATTGTTACACGTTTTGTCATAATCTATCTTCCTTTTTTCGTTTAACTTGTCCGAAGACATCATTACCCACTATTTTACCATAAATAGATTGCGATAGCTAGGTTTGACTAGAGAAAATTCATGAGATTTTCGATACAAAAAATCTTCGCTAAAAAGGCGAAGATTCTAAGTTTTATTTTTCCATAAATTGATGCAAACGGCGAATAGCTTCTTTTAATGTATCTAAGTCTGTGGCATAGCTGAGACGGACATTTTCTGGTGCTCCAAATCCAGCTCCTGTAATCAAGGCAAGACCGACTTCTTCAAGAATAGCCGTTGTAAACTCTGTCACATCGGTATAACCCTTCATTTCCATCGCTTTTTTAACATTTGGGAAGAGATAGAAGGCTCCTTGGGGCTTGACAACTTCAAATCCTGGGACTTGGCACAAGAGTGGATAAATGGTATTCAAACGTTCTTCAAAGGCTTGGCGCATGGTTTCAACAGAGTCTTGCGGTCCAGTTAGGGCTTCAATGGTAGCATATTGTGATACAGCAGTCAGGTTGGAGGTTGTTTGACCTGTTAGTTTGCTCATGGCAGCAATAATTTCAGGATTTCCCACAGCATAACCTACCCGCCAACCAGTCATGGCATAGGCCTTGGATACACCGTTAATCACGATAGTTTGCCTGCGAATAGCTTCTGACAAACTAGAGATTGGAACAAACTCATTCCCGTTATAAACCAGACGTCCATAAATATCATCTGCTAGGATAAGGACATCATGCGTAACAGCCCAATTTCCGATAGCCAAGAGTTCCTCACGAGAGTAAATCATACCGGTCGGATTCGATGGTGAATTGAGAACCAAGACCTTGGTCTTATCTGTTCGGGCTGCTTCTAGCTGCTCTACTGTTACTTTAAAGTGATTGTCTTCCTTGGCCTGGACAAAGACTGGCACTCCTTCTGCCATTTTGACTTGGTCTCCATAGCTGACCCAGTATGGTGTAGGGATGATGATCTCATCACCTGGATTGACCACAGCCATAAAGAAGGTGTAGAGAGAGAACTTAGCACCAGTGGCAAAGGTAACCTCGTTGGCTGCTACAGAATACCCATAGTAGCGTTCAAAATAGGTATTAACCGCCGCTTTTAACTCTGGTAGGCCTGAAGCAACTGTATAAAAGGAAGCTCGTCCATCTCGAATCGCTTCTACCGCTGCATCCTGAATGTTTTCAGGAGTATGAAAATCAGGCTGTCCCAAGGTTAAAAAAAGAACATCCTTTCCCTGAGCTTTTAATGCCTTGGCTCTTGCATCACTGGCTAGAGTGACGCTTTCTTCCATTTCTAGTACACGTTTGGATAGTTTCATATGTCCTCCTTATCGGATCACTGCTCCTGTTTCAAAGTCGACCAGATAGTACTGGTTTCCTGACTTAACTTCCCAAATCGACTTGTCCTGATAGCGACCAAAGGTGACTTTGTCAATGTCGCTAGCTCCTTTTTCTCTCGAAATCGTCGCTGCCTTGTCTTGAGAAATCCCCTTATCTAGCTGATAAACGTAAATCTTGTGGTCATTCTTTTCAATCAGTACGGCAATGGCCTCTTGCTTTTTATTATGTCCCAGAACGCTGTAATAACCTTCGAGTCCATTATAAAAATCAACCTGATCCGCCTTTTCCAATTCTGCATACTGCTTGGCTAGTTTTTCTCCTTCAACTCTAGCATCTTGATAGGGTTTCATACTGAGAGATATCAGATAAAGAAAGGAGGTCGTCATGACTAGTAGTACCAGAGCAATGCCGATTCCATACTGTAAAAGTAGCTTGTTTTTTGCTTTTTTCTGTCTTAGTTTCACTCGTCTATTTTACCATCTCTCCTCTTTTATTACAAGTGAAGACAGGAACATTCTAAGATTCTTTTCCTATAAAATATAAGTTCTTGTTTTTCTCTCTCATTATTGATAAAATAGCCTTATGAAACAACATTTAAAAGAGAAAATTTCCGATAATCAATTAGATTTAAAAACAGCTATCGTCCTCAATAAGGCCATACGAACTTTTAAACCATATGAAGCCAAGGCTGCCAAAGAACACGGGCTAACACCCACTCAATTTTCAGTTTTGGAAACTCTCTACAGCAAGGGGGAACTACGCATTCAGGATTTGATTGAAAAAATGCTAGCCACTTCTGGAAACATGACTGTTGTCATTCGAAATATGGTTCGAGATGGATGGATTTCTAGAACTTGTGACCCAAAAGATCGTCGCTCCTTTTTCCTGAAATTAACACCTGCAGGACGCAGAAAAATCGAAGAGGTTCTTCCTGATCATATTGATTCTATCGTAGAAGCACTCAGCATCTTGGAAGATGGCGAAAAGGAAGACTTAATCCGCATTTTAAAAAAATTTAAACATTTGTGAGCAAAATTATTGCTAATTAGTATCATTTGTTGTAACATAGATGGTAACAAAAGAGTTCGCTCTTTAAATTTTAAACAAAAGGAGACACATCATGTCTAAAAAAGTATTATTTATCGTCGGTTCACTTCGCCAAGGTTCTTTCAACCACCAAATGGCCCTCGAAGCTGAAAAAGTACTTGCCGGAAAAGCGGAAGTTAGCTATCTTGATTATTCAGCTGTTCCTCTCTTCAGCCAAGATTTAGAAGTTCCAACTCATCCAGCTGTAGCTGCTGCTCGCGAGGCTGTCCTTGCTGCCGATGCCATCTGGATTTTCTCTCCAGTCTATAACTTCTCTATCCCTGGAACAGTGAAAAACTTGCTTGACTGGCTCTCTCGTGCCATTGACTTGTCTGATACACGTGGTGCTTCTGCCCTCCAAGACAAGTTTGTTACTGTCTCATCTGTAGCCAATGCCGGTCACGATCAACTCTTTGCTATTTACAAAGACCTCTTGCCATTTATCCGTACACAAGTTGTTGGTGACTTTACTGCCGCTCGTGTCAATGACTCTGCTTGGGCAGACGGAAAATTGGTGTTAGAAGAAGCAACTGCTTCATCACTTGCCAAACAAGCGGACGACCTTCTTGCAGCCATCAACTAATCCAGCAAAAACCAGCTCGAATGAGCTGGTTTTATGCTTGTTTCACAAAGACGAGTTCTAAATCACTTGATAAATCAGGTCGGTAGTCAAAGCCGGCAAAACTGAGCTTGCGAGCTTGTTCGACAGTTTGAACTTGCCCTTCTATCAAGGCGGTCAAAAAGGCGCCACGGGCTTTTTTTGAAATGGTTGAGTGAATCTTCAGCTGACCTGCCTTGTTCTCCATAAATTTGAAGGTCACCATCTTTTCTCTGATTTCCTTCGAAAATACAGTTTCAAACTCTGATGATAGGAGTGAGAATATCAAGTCCTCATCCTGAAGTGCCTCATCGTAGGCTGATTTCCAATGACTCTTTAAGGTTTTTCCAGCCACTTTTAATTTCATCAAGAAGTCCAAACGGTGAGGAGCCATGGGCGATAAGGCGGGGATAACACCGTATAAAGCCGAGGTAATCAGGACATGATTTTCAAGATAGGTTTGTTCAGTCTCGGTTAACCCATCTCGTTTGATGTGGCGATACATAAGACCATCAAAGAGTTTCAAAGCTGGATAGTTTTTAGCCCTTCGATCTTTTAGAGCTTGAATATGGCTGTACTCTTCTTCTG
The DNA here is from genome assembly GCF_000222705.1 of Streptococcus mitis bv. 2 str. SK95. GTDB lineage: Bacteria > Bacillota > Bacilli > Lactobacillales > Streptococcaceae > Streptococcus > Streptococcus mitis_AY. The sequence continues at coordinate 125,542 of NZ_AFUB01000023.1, forward strand.
CTTTCTCGGCAGAAACCTTATAAAAAGTCTCTAATTCACTAGCTGAGTAATGCGCCAGTGAGTCAAGGACTGCCTGACTTTCTTCACTCAAGGGGAGCGGTTCGATACAAGGAAGGTTTGTGTTCATTTCTTTGGCTGTTGGGATTAAAATTTTCATATTGTTAGTGTAGCATATTTTTCAATCACGACCAAGAATTTCATCTTAAAAACCTCAGTTCATACCGAGGTTTCTTTTACTTGACTTTAAAGGTTTTGAGATAATTATCTTTTCCAACTAGACCTTCAAAGGATTGGCCATTTTCAAGGTAAGGAAGGTCATCTGACACTGAGGCCTTGACCTTATAAATCTTGCCATCAACTTTAAAGAAGTAGACGGTGTCACCCTTGATAACAGCTGATTTAAGGTCTGAGACGATTCCCTTAATGTTTTCTACCGTTTCATTATCCAGCTCGAGGTCATTTTTATTGGCATATTTGCTGAGGAGTTCATCTACTGTAGCTGCTACGATAACGTTTTGGTACTCTACTGCATCAACTAAAGCATACTCCTTAACCAAGCCTGCATTGTCCTTCAAGCCCATGATGTAGAGCGGTTTATCGTTGAGATTGACAAGGATAGGGAAGGTAGCCTTGTAGGCCTTCTCCTGAACGGCTCCTTCAGCTGAAGCACGGGCAGATTCTTCGGTTGCTGATGCTAGATTGTACTTGGTGATTTCACCAGTTCGCATGTTTTCAAGGATAAATCCTAAATTACTTTCATCAGCATTTGCTGAAGTCACCCCTGTGTAGAGATAAATGTCATTTCCGATAGAAAGATAGTTATAACCTTCCGTCGTTTGGGTAACATTTTTCTTAGAAATCAAGGCATTCCAAAAACCGTCTTTATACTTGCCGTTGTAGTTGATTTGCTGGATGGTTTCTTCGGCGGGATAGACACGGTCCACCCATTCTGGCACCTCATCCAAGCTGTATTCCTTGGTTTCTCCATTGGTGGCGTCTAAGATAATAACAGATGAAGGACGAGGTACTCCTAGACCAAACTGTTTTTGATAAACGGTTGCTACATAGAAAGGATTGCCTTCATCATCCACCTCAAAGGATGGGGTTTTAAAAATCTTGGTTGGATACTTGATCCGAAGATGGCGTTTGACGTCTCGGTTAAAATACTCGGAGTCCGAATACTTCATCGGTGTTTTCAAATCCACCAATTCCGCATTTCCTGTCACCATATCAACCTTGATATACTCACCAATTCCCTTGGACTGATTATTAAACCATTTAATCGGGTCAGCATACTCCAAAGGTGTTACCCGATAGGGTTTGCCATCGACCGTCAGCTGGGTATAGGTATCTGCTGCTACGTACTGGGATACCTTATCCGTCAGAGAGCCCAGATAACGATCACCAATCTTTTCTGCAGTGCTCCGATCTAGGATTGGAACCTTACTGGTATCACTCTTAGGAAAATCTTTAAAGTCTTTTTCGGTGATAGAGACCACATTAGCATAGTTTTTTGCTTGGAAAAAGCTTGATGTCACTAAGCTTACCAGACCAGCAAGGGCAAAGATAAGGCCTGCAGCCAGCAACAATCCTCCACCTAATTTATTAAAATGAAGCCCTTCTAGATTGAGTTCGTTTGCAACCTTTCCATGACGTACATGAACTGTCTTGAGGAGATTGGTATCCCTTCGAAAACTAAACAAAATCCCCATCACCACCAGATGCACACAGAGAAAGAAGATGAATTCCCAACTGGTAAGATTGAAGGGTGGCAAAAAGATATACCAAGTCGTTGCGATAAAAACAAGTTCAAAGAGTATACGTTTCATCTGAGTTCCTCCTAAATAATCCGTCCTTCCAAATGATCCAGTTCATGCTGGCAGATCTGAGCTGGAAAGCCTGTCAGCGTAATAATCTGCTCCTGCCACTTGCTATCGCGATAGGAAACCTTAATCGTTTCGTAACGAGTCGTTGGCCGTACCCCAGTCAAGGACAAACAACCTTCCTCGGTCTCGTAAGGTCCTTTGTAGGAAAGGAGAATAGGGTTAAACATGACCATGGGAACTAGGCCAAGATTAATGATAATCACGCGCTTCTGGACACCAATCATATTGGCCGCTAGACCAACACAGGTCTCGCGATTGGCAAGCAGGGTATCCTGTAAATCTCTAACCAGATAAAGGTCTTCCTGACTTGCAGCTTTCGAAACTTGCGACAGGAATAAGACATCTCGGACAATTTTCTTTTCCATTTCTTTCACTCCTTGCCATTTTACTTTATTATAGCACAAAAGTGGATAACTCCTAACTATTCTCCTCAAATGCAAAAAAAGCCATCCGAAGATGACTTTCTTTTTAAATCGCGTTCTTATCAAAACCAAGCTTGCGTTGAACAAACTTAACGATTTCGACAATGAGTATCATTGAGAAGCTTCCGCCCATAACGATTACCCATTGTGATAAGTCTAGTTTGGTTACGTGGAAGATTCCTTCAAGCGGTTCTACGACGATTGTTGCCATGAGAAGGATGAAGGATACCAAGATGGACCAGTTGAAAGTTTTAGATTTAAATGGACCAACAGTCAAAATAGACTGGTAAACAGATTTTACATTGTAGGCATGGAAGAGCTGGATCAAACCAAGTGTTACAAAGGCCATAGTAAGAGCATCAGCGTGGATAGCTTGATTGTCACCCACATGAACTGGGTAAAGAAGGGCAAGACCATAAACAGCCAGAACAAGGGCACCTTGAAGGAGACCTTGATAGATGATAGAACTCATGACCCCACCTGAGAAGAAACTTGACTTGCGTCCACGTGGTTTGTGGGTCATAACACCTGGCTCAGCTGGCTCAACACCGAGAGCGATAGCTGGGAAGGTATCGGTTACCAAGTTGATCCACAAAAGATGGACTGGCTGTAAGACATCCCAACCAAACAAGGTTGATAAGAAGATGGTCAAAACTTCAGCCGTATTGGCAGAAAGCAGATATTGAATGGTCTTTTGAATGTTTGAAAAGACCTTACGTCCTTCTTCAACTGCGACGATGATGGTCGCAAAGTTATCATCCGCAAGAATCATGTCAGATGCTCCCTTAGAAACCTCTGTACCAGTGATTCCCATACCGATACCGATATCGGCTGTTTTCAGAGCTGGTGCATCGTTAACACCATCACCTGTCATGGCAACGACCTTACCTTGGTTTTGCCACGCTTTCACGATACGAACCTTGTGTTCTGGAGATACGCGCGCGTAAACAGAGTATTGACCAACTACTTTTTCAAATTCTTCATCAGACAGTTCGTTGAGCTCAGCACCTGTCAAAACATGGTCTTCTGAATCATTTTCATCGATAATTCCCAAACGTTTGGCAATGGCTTCTGCTGTGTCTTGGTGGTCACCAGTGATCATGATTGGACGAATTCCCGCTTCCTTGGCCACACGAACAGCTTCTGCTGCTTCGGCACGTTCAGGGTCAATCATCCCAATCAAACCAGTAAAGATCAAGTTGTTTTCAAGATCTTCAGAAGTCAAGTTCTCTGGAATGCTATCAATAATCTTATAAGCACCAGCCAGCACGCGCAGAGCTTGGTGAGCCATTTCAGAGTTATTTGTGTGAATTAAGTCATTGACTTGATTATCAATCGGAGCGACATCTCCAGCTTTATCACGAGCAACACAACGTTTCAAGAGTTGATCTGGAGCCCCTTTGACTGCTACGAGGAATTTACCATCTGGCAATGGGTGAACCGTTGACATGAGTTTACGATCTGAGTCAAACGGTAACTCAGCTACACGAGGATATTTCTCTAAAAATCCTTTGACATCGTAGCCCTTGTCCAAGGAATACTGAATGAAGGCTGTTTCGGTTGGGTCACCAATCAGGTTTCCCTCAGCATCAATCTTGGTATCATTAGCTAAGACAACTGAACGAAGTAGTGGCATGTCCAAGCCAAGTTCAATATCATCAGCTGAGTCATGTAGGACTGCGTCATAGAAGACTTTCTCGACTGTCATCTTGTTCATGGTAAGCGTACCAGTCTTATCAGAAGCGATAATCTCAGTCGAACCAAGCGTTTCAACTGCTGGCAACTTACGAACAATAGAGTTTCGTTTAGCCAAAACTTGAGTACCAAGGGCAAGAACGATGGTTACGATAGCAGGAAGCCCTTCGGGAATGGCTGCAACAGCAAGCGCAACAGAGGTCATCAACTCACCAAGTGGATCTTTACCTTGAATGAAGACTCCAACTACAAAAGTAACAAGGGCAATGACCAAAATTGCATAGGTCAAGACCTTAGAAAGGTTGTTCAAGTTTTGTTTGAGTGGTGTATCCGTCTCATCCGCATCTTGGAGCATGCCAGCGATATGACCAACTTCCGTGTACATACCTGTATTAACAACAACACCAAGACCACGACCATAAGTCACGTTTGAGTTTTGGAAGGCCATATTGACACGGTCACCAATTCCAGCATCGGCAGCAAGCTCGACTGTCAAGTCTTTTTCAACTGGAACAGACTCACCTGTCAAGGCAGCTTCTTCGATTTTGAGTGAATTGGCTTCTAGCAAACGTAGGTCTGCTGGTACTACGTCACCTGCTTCAAGGGCAACGATATCTCCTGGCACCAATTCTTTGGAATCAATCTCTGCCATGTGCCCATCACGAATAACGCGAGCAGCTGGACTAGACATAGACTTGAGGGCTTCGATGGCTTCTTCTGCTTTTCCTTCTTGGTAAACACCGAAGGCTGCGTTGATGATAACCACGGCTAGAATGATAATGGCATCTGCGATATCTTCCCCACCAGAAGTTATGACTGATAAGATAGCTGCAACAACTAGGATGATAATCATCAAATCCTTAAACTGTTCGATGAATTTAACCAAGAGAGATTTTTTCTCACCCTCTTCAAGTTCATTGCGCCCATATTCAGCTAAGCGTTTCTGCGCTTCGCTTGACGAAAGGCCTTGCTCAGTTGCTTCAACCGACTTCAAGACCTCTTCGGGACTTTGAGTATAAAACGCTTGGCGTTTTTGTTCTTTTGACATGTGTCTCCTCCTTGACTTTGTGTGCAAAACAAGCTCTCTTTTGGTTTTATGACAAACAAAAAGAGACCTGTTAATCATAACAAGTCTCGCTGTTTAAGATAGCGCCGGAAAGAATACTTTTCAGTATAAAATTCGGAATGACGACACTATCACAGGTTTCTGCCAGCTACTCCCTTGAGTAGTACTATTATATCAAAATTTGAAAAATTTTCAAGAATTAAAATCCGATGAAACACCATCTGTATCAAAAGTACGATCGCTGATAATATACCTAGGACGACGTTTCGTTTCTAGATAAATCTTTCCAACATACTCACCAATTACGCCCAAACTAATCAATTGAACTCCACCAAGTAGGCTAACTATTGCATAGGTGCTCGCCCATCCAGCCACGACTGTACCAGCAAGTTTGCTCCATACAACCCAAATAATCAATAAAAAACTAAAGAGAGAGGTCAGAACTCCTAGACTTGTAATCAACCTTATCGGTTTGATTGATAAACTAGTAATACCATCCATAGCCAAACCAAGCATTTTTGATAGTGGATAGTGACTTTCACCAGCAATTCGTTCATGGCGCTTATATGAAACGTAAGAATATTTAAAGCCAACTAAAGGCATTAAACCACGAAGAAAAAGATTGACTTCAGTAAATTTTTCTAACTCCTTCAGGAATCTTTTAGAAACCAATCGATAGTCTGCATGGTTAAAAACAACATCTGCTCCAAACAGGCGTAGCACTTTATAAAAACCTTCAGCTGTAATTCGTTTAAAAGTAGAATCCGTATCACGGTTATCTCGTACACCGTAGACAATTTCAGAACCACTTTTATACTCAGAAACCATCTTGTCCATGCAATTAATGTCATCTTGTCCATCAGCATCAATGGTAATAACTATATCAGCAAACTGAATGGCCTCATACATACCTGCAAGGACACTACTTTGATGCCCCCTGTTACGACTTTGTGACACACCAACTACAGAAGGGATGGTTTTAGCATAACTTTCTATCAGTTCCCAAGTCCGATCCTTACTACCATCATTTACATACATAATTTTGCTAAGAGGATGGATTTCTTCTTTCTTTACTAATTGTTCAATTTTTTCAACAAACATTGGATTAGTATGTGGTAAGACTTGCTCTTCGTTATAACATGGAACAACGATATATAAAATTGGCTTGTGTCTACTCATCTTTTTCTCCTAATATTTTTATCCCAAAAGGAAAGTTGGTTCCTCTAAACACCCTGACTATCAATTCGCAGCCTAAAATTGTCAATAAAGCTACAAAAACTGTTATTATATATTGATTAACAAAAATTCCAGTATATTTAGTAGACAATTCTTTAACTAATTTTTCTACTAACACCAGAACTATCGGCGAATGTATTCCATAATAAATCAACGTTTTTTGTCCGATTGATTTCAAAATGGAACTCTCTGGAATTGTTTTAAAAAATATAAGAACACTCCAAATTCCTGAAATAGCTGCCAAGTAAAATAAGAAATGATTCCCAATTTGCTGATAATACAAATCAACAATTTGATGGCCACTCACTCGATAGTTTAGTTTACTACTATAATTGGTAAGAATAAGTCCAATCGGTAAAAAGTAAATCGAAAAATACTTTTCTAATTGATGTAAATTATTCTTAGTCCATACTCCCAGCAAGATGAAAATCAGAGCAACAGGAACTAAATCAATATTCCAAATTAAATAATACTCCCTCTCATATACCTTCTGTCCGATATAGACTAAAACCAAGAGAGATAAGATTATTATTATCCACTGAGCCAAATTCCATTTTCTCTTTAAAATAAAATAACTGAAAACATGAGCCAAAAACATCACATTCAAAAACCATAATTGAAAATAAATATGCAAACGATCTGAAATCAGTAACTGTTTTGTAAAATGAAGAATATTAAAACTCAGAACTTTATCAGGATACATGACAAAAAGTTGAAACAGAAAAACAAAACTATTCAGCAAGAAAAAAGGAATAACTAAACTCTTTACCTTATTTAAACAATAGCCTGAGAAGGTTTCGTATTTTCTAACATTCAAAGTAAAACCAGATAAGAAAAAGAACAACGGTATGTGGAATGAATAGAGAAGCAACTTAGCATTATTTGGAACGAAGCTACTATGTCCAATGATAACTAATATAATCGCTAAACCTTTAGACATATCTATGTAACCAATTCGGTTCTTCATACTATCCTCCTGTTCCTAATTTTAATTGATAAACGCTCATATCTGAAGTTACAGATTCAACTTCCTCAAAGTAAACATCCTTCTGATAATGTTCTTTCATGATTTTTTTAACACTATCCATATTCCCTGAGGAAGTGGACCAAAAGAAGAGAATATTCTGATTGTTGATTGCAGAGGATAACAGATTTTCAGGTTCTTCAACTCCGTATCTCTTCATTTGTTGATAATAATGAGGAGAAAAAGTTTGCCAATTTCCTAATGTAGTTGTATTTGTCACTAACTGATTGGGTCTTAATTTAAAAGTTGACAATGTAGGCTGTGAAGAAACCAAAGTGCCATATCCACCGAAAACAATAAGTTTATCCGAATTCCTCTGTACAAGATTTTGGTACTCTGATACTACTGACGATTGAATATAGGGAAACCAATACAGTTCTTGTCCAAGCTTATTTATCCATACTGCTCCTCCTAGTATTCCCATTATTTGTATGCTAAGGAACACCTTCCTCTTATCAAATAAACTTCTTTTTTCATAAAATGATCGAGCATAAAAAATAAATACTAATAAGAAACATACTATTAGAGGGATATATACGCGCTCTACTACCCTCTGTCTAACAAAGAGAGCTCCAATTAAAAGTAATGGGAAAATCGGCACAAACCATCCGTATAGCTTCTTAGGCTTAAAAATCAAGAACCAACTAATCAATACTAAAGAGAAGGTTGTCAGTATACTATTCTTAAAAAAATCTGATATCATCTGAGGCAGATTAAACGAGTATTTCTCTGAAAGGGAACGAACAGATTCAATGTTTGTTAAAAGAGTATTGCTTAAGGCCTTTTTTTCAGCAAATAACCAGTAGGTGGAGACATTCAAATCATTCTCACTTACTCCCAAAACTTCAAATTCATTCGCATGTCTTTGATAATCAATAGCAGGATAATCTCTCAAATTCGTACTTAGGGCATTCCATGTCAAATACTCCTGTACGTCAGCTTTCCCTAGTGTATATAGTTTATTGGAAGCAAAAATCAGTAAAATGACGCTAAATAATAAAACAATTTCTTTTCTTTTTTTAAAAGATATCCACTCAAACAGCAGAAAAGGGAATAACAGTAAAATAAAGCTTGATATAATTTGAGGTCGAATGGATAAACCAATGAACAATAGTGATAGTCCTGAAATGTACCTTTTGTCAAATAGTAAAAAAGTTGCTGCCGTAGCTGATAAATATGCAATAACGGAAAAAGAAAAATATTTAATAAGTATCAATTGGGCTAAAAACACAATTGGAAGCAAAAGATACAGTTTTTTCTTATAAAAAAAGATAGCATAGACACCAAAACTAATACAATAAATACTAACTAAAAAGATAAAAAAATATTCCAATCAGTAAAAATTTTTTGAAGAAAGACCAACCCTGTAGATAATAAAATTCCTACATAGGGCAATAGCATATTCTCCCCAGATAATATGGTTTGATTCACCATGATATCATCTACTACAGGATATTCAAAACCTCTAAAGGATATATAGAGATAAAAAATAAAAATGGCAAAAATAAAAAACTTAAGCTAAGTAGCCTATTGACCATATTTTTATTTATCATTACAAGCTCTCTTTCAAATAAATATTACTCTTCAATTCTACCACATTTCCTTCTAAAAAACTAGCTCACCCCCAATCTTGTAAACCTATATCGTTTGAATTTTCCCATGAAAACCAGTATAATGAAAACAGAATCTCAGCTCTAGAAAGGAAGTCCGATGAACCAATCCATGTCAAATCTTAAGTTGGCGGAACGTGGTGCCATTATCAGCATTTCGACCTACCTACTCTTATCTGCGGCAAAATTAGCGACTGGCCACCTCCTACATTCTTCCAGTTTGGTAGCGGATGGTTTCAACAACGTATCCGATATTATCGGAAATGTTGCTCTTCTGATCGGTATTCGGATGGCTCGCCAGCCTGCAGACCGTGACCACCGCTTTGGACACTGGAAGATTGAAGATTTAGCTAGTTTGATCACTTCCATCATCATGTTCTACGTTGGTTTTGATGTACTTCGTGACACCATTCAGAAAATCCTCAGTCGGGAACAGACAGTTATCGATCCTCTGGGTGCAACTCTCGGAGTCGTCTCTGCGGCAGTCATGTTCGCAGTTTATCTCTATAATACTCGCCTCAGTAAGAAATCCAAGTCCAAGGCTCTCAAGGCAGCTGCTAAGGACAATCTTTCCGATGCTGTCACCTCACTTGGGACTTCCATTGCCATCCTAGCCAGCAGTTTCAATTATCCTATCGTGGATAAATTGGTCGCTATCATTATCACTTTCTTTATCTTAAAGACAGCTTATGATATCTTTATCGAGTCTTCCTTCAGTCTTTCAGATGGTTTTGACGACCGTTTGCTAGAGGACTACCAAAAGGCCATCATGGAGATACCAAAGATTAGTAAGGTCAAATCTCAAAGAGGGCGCACCTACGGTAGCAACATCTACCTTGATATCACCTTAGAAATGAATCCCGACTTATCTGTCTATGAAAGTCATGAGATTGCAGACCAGGTCGAATCCATGCTGGAAGAGCGCTTTGGAGTCTTTGATACCGATGTCCATATCGAGCCAGCTCCCATACCTGAGGACGAAATTTTGGACAATGTCTATAAAAAACTGCTCATGCGTGAACAATTGATTGACCAAGGAAATCAGCTAGAAGAACTCCTTGCTGAGGACTTTCTCTATATCCGTCAAGATGGAGAGCAGATGGATAAAGAGGCTTATAAGTCTGAAAAAGAACTTAGTGCTGCTATTAAGGATATTCAAATCACTTCCATCAGTCAAAAGACCAAACTCATCAGCTATGAGTTAGATGGTATCGTCCACACCAGTATCTGGCGTCGCCACGAAACTTGGCAAAATATCTTTCATCAAGAAACCAAAAAAGAATAGAGAAATCCTGTCATGAGACGGGATTTTTCTATTCTTCTAGCTATCAAAGTCACTTAGATATTCAAAGCGTTCGTATTTTTCAAGGAGTGCTTCGTTTTTCTCATCCAGTTCTTTTTGGAGAGTAGCTAGCTTACCAAAGTCAGAACCATTAGCCTGCATTTCCTCTTCAATAGCAGCGATACGATTTTCTAAGGCCTCAATATCTGCTTCAATACTTGCCCACTCCTGCTTTTCTTGGTAGGTCATACGCTTCTTGTCTTCACGAACTTTGACCGCTTTCTCTTTTTCGGCCTTTTGAACTTGACTTGCTGTTTCTTCTTCAAAGGCCTTTTCATCAAGATAATCGGTATAATGACCAAAGAAAGTACGAATGTTACCATCTTCAAAAGCGAGGATTTTTGTTGCTACCTTATCCAGAAAATAACGGTCGTGGCTGACTGTTAAAACGGGACCTGCAAAGCCCTGCAAGAAATTCTCCAAGACTGTCAAAGTCGCAATGTCTAGGTCATTGGTCGGCTCGTCCAAGAGGAGAACATTTGGTTTTTCCAAGAGAAGTTTAAGGAGATAGAGTCGTTTTTTCTCGCCACCAGATAACTTCTCAATCAAGGTTCCATGTGTCGAACGTGGAAAGAGGAATTGCTCTAGCAACTCAGCGATGGAAGTCGTAGAACCACCACTGGTCTTAACCTCTTCTGCTACTTCCTGCAGGTAATTGATAACCCGTTTGCTTTCATCCAACCCTTCGATTTGTTGAGAGAAATAGGCGATACGGACTGTTTCACCGATGATGACTTGACCTGCTGTCGGCTCAAGACTTCCTGCAATCAGATTGAGAAGAGTTGATTTTCCAACACCATTATCCCCAACGATTCCAATGCGGTCTTTGGCTTGCACCAAGAGATTAAAATCTTGTAAAATAGGCTTGTTCTCATAGGCGAAGGAAACATCTTTAAACTCGATGACCTTCTTGCCAATCCGACTGGTTTCAAAGTTCATGGTCAAGTCTGTCTCAGTAACGCCGCCTGAAACTTCTTTTTTCAAGTCATGGAAACGATTGATACGGGCTTGTTGCTTGGTCGCACGCGCTTGCGGTTGTCTGCGCATCCAGGCCAATTCTTGTTTGTAGAGTTGTTCTTTTTTGTGAAGGAGAGCGGCATCGCGTTCATCCTGTTCGGCTTTGAGGCGAACATAGTCCTGGTAATTGCCCTGATACTCGGTCAAGCCTGCTCGGTCCAACTCGAAAATCCGCGTTGACAGTGCATCTAAAAAATAGCGATCGTGGGTGATAAAGAGAACCGTCTTCTTGGAATTTTTCAAAAAAAGGGTCAACCACTCGATGGTCGCAATGTCCAGATGGTTGGTTGGCTCATCCAGTAGCAAGAGATCGTGGTCTCCAAGAAGAACTTGCGCCAACTGGACCCGTCTTCTCAGACCACCTGACAATTCACCAACTGGAGTCGACAAGTCCTGAATCCCTAGCTTGCTGAGAACGGTCTTGACCTGACTCTCGATTTCCCAAGCTTGGAGAGAATCCATCTCCGCCATGACCCGTTCCAAACGAGCCTGCTTGTCCTCGCTATAGTTGAGCATGATCAACTCATACTCACGAATCAGCTGAATCTCTTTGAGGTCGCTGGATAGAACCGTATCCAAAACTGTCTTACTATCATCGAATTCTGGATCCTGGGTCAAATAGCCAATCTTGTAGTCATTCTTAGCTGAAAAGGGACTAACATCGCCATCAAAACCAGAAACGCCTGAAAGGACGTCAAAAAGAGTAGTCTTTCCTGTACCGTTGACACCAATCAGACCGATTCTGTCCAAATCATGGATGATAAAAGAAATATCTTTAAAAACGGTCTTGTCACCGACGGATTTACTTAGTTTTTCAACAATAAAATCACTCATTTTTTCTCCCTCAGGTAAGCATGGATAGCTTGACGATTATTTTCCAATTCTCCATCGACAATGGCAAACTCAATCTCTGTTAAAATCTCTCCTAAATCTGGACCAGGTTGGTAAGCATATTCCTTGATTAAAATACCACCGTTAATCTTGATTTCTTTCTTATCATGAATGGTCAAACTCTGGTAAGTTTCAGTGATGGCTTGTGGATTGACTTCTTTTCCTTGGGCCTGACGAAGCCTTTCAGCTTGTAGTAGGGAATCCAAGTCAAAGCGGTAACAATCGCGCTTGCTCAACTCTCCTTCTTCTCGCAAAGCCAAAATGGTCAGCAAATCCTGAACCTGCTTGGCAAATTGACGTGAGGTCTTCCAATGTTTCAAAAATGGCTGTGCATCTTTAATCTCCAAAGTCCACAATAGAGCCGCCCAGGCTTGCTCAGAAGACTCAAAGGTGAAATCCGCCTCTAAATCAAACAATTTTTGAAGCTTTTCTCGACTGACTGCCATATCAGGGAGATAATCATAAGCTTGACTCTCAATCATGGAAGACAGGCCAACTCGCCAAAAAGGTGCCAGCAAGAGTTTATCAAACTCAACGAAGGTGCGCTCCACAGAAATCTTCTCCAAGAGGGGCGTCAAAGTCTTCATCGCTTCAAATGTTTCTCGCTCAAGTTCAAAACCAAGACTGGATTGAAAACGGAAACCACGCATAATCCGCAGAGCATCTTCGTTGAAACGCTCACTAGCAATTCCAACTGCTCGCAAAACTTGATTTTCTAAATCTTCTAAACCATGGAACAAGTCAATGATTTCGCCTGCTTCATCCAAGGCAAAAGCATTGACTGTAAAATCACGACGCTTGAGGTCTTCTTCTAGCGAACGCACAAAGGAAACCGCACTCGGTCTGCGATAGTCCACATAGACATCTTCAGTTCGAAAGGTGGTTACCTCATACTCCTCGTCCCCATCTAGGACCAAGATGGTTCCGTGCTCGATTCCGATATCTACAGTTCTTGGAAAGATTTTCTTGGTTTCCTCTGGATAAGAAGAGGTCGCAATATCCACATCATGGATGGGACGATTGAGGATGGCATCTCGGACAGAGCCTCCAACAAAATAGGCTTCAAAACCTGCTTCTTTAATTTTTTCTAATACTGGTAAAGCCTTCTGAAATTCAGAAGGCATTTGCGTTAATCTCATAATAAGTGTTCTAATCCATAGACAAGCTCATGACGCTTGACAACTTCTTTGATTCCCAAATTGACCCCTGTCATGAAGGAGCTGCGATCATAGGAGTCATGACGAAGGGTCAATCCTTCTCCCTGATTGCCAAAGATGACTTCCTGATGGGCTACCAAGCCAGGTAGACGGACTGAGTGGATGCGCATGCCATCAAAGTCTGCACCTCGGGCACCCGCAATCAATTCTTCCTCATCAGGCGCACCTTGTTGGATAGACTCTCGAACTTCCGCCATCAGCTCAGCCGTTTTAATGGCTGTTCCACTCGGAGCATCTTTTTTCTTGTCATGATGGAGCTCGATAATCTCCACATTTGGGAAATATTTGACAGCCTGCGCCGCAAATTGCATGAGCAAGACAGCTCCCAAGGCAAAGTTAGGGGCAATCAAGCCACCCAAATCTTGTTCACGGGAAAATGCTTTTAGTTCTGTAATTTCTTCACTAGTAAAGCCTGTTGTTCCTACGACAGGAGCAAAGCCATTTTCAAGAGCAAAACGTGTATTTTCGTAGGCAACGGCTGGTGTAGTAAAATCTACCCAGACATCCGCTTCAAAACCAGCCAAGTCAGTCTTATCATTGAAGACAGGAATTCCCTGCCATTCTGACTCAGACTCAAAAGGATCCAAAACTGCGACCAAGTCCAAGTCGGGATCAGCCAAGACCATCTGGCAGGCAGCTTGGCCCATCTTTCCCTTAAAACCGGCAATAATTACTCGAATACTCATCTCTACTCCTATTTAAGATACAAATCCTGTAAGAACAATCTAGACGATTGGTGTATAGCTCAAGGCGATACTGCCTTCTCCAAGGTGGGTCCCAATGACACTACCAAAGCTAACAATTGGGATCTCAGAATTCACATCACTCTCAATCAAAAGTTGGCGTAAATCTGCCGCCTTTTGAGGAGCGTTCCCATGAATGACTGTAATACGGTAGTCCCCATCTTTTGTCAACTCTTTAATGATTTCCACCAAACGTTTGGTTGCCTTCTTTTCCGTACGAACTTTTTCGTAAACTTCAATCACCCCTTGGTCATTAAAGTAGAGGATAGGCTTGATACTGAGGAGATTCCCTAAGATGGCTGCCCCATTTGACAAACGTCCTCCCTTAACCAAGTGGTCGAGGTCATCTACTATGATAAAAGCTGAATTATCAGCAATTTGGATAGCCAACTTCTCCTGAATCCGAGCAAAATCATCGCCTTGTTCTGCCCATTTAAAGGCACTCTCTACCATAAATCCTAGAGGGAAGCTTGTAATATGGGTATCTGGAAAGGCAATGGTCAAGCCATCATACTCATCCAACATGTATTGGATATTCTGATAAAAGCCTGAAATTCCTGACGAAAGAAAGAGTCCCAAGACATGGGTATAACCTTGTCCTTTCAAGGAACTTAGAATCTCATCCAATTTGGCAATACTTGGTTGACTAGTTTTAGGCAATTCTGCAGACTGAGCCATTTTTTGATAAAATTCCTCAGCAATCAGATTGACACCTTCAACATACTCCTCCCCATCAATGTTGACAGGAATATCCAAGATAAAAAGATTCTCTCTTTGCAGCGTCTTCTCCTCTAAATAGGCTGAAGAATCTGTAATGACAGCTAATTTCATGACTAAAACTCCAAATTGATCCCTGGAAGATCCAAGGCGATTTCTGTTACTTCATACGTCAAACGGTTGAGCATGTTCAAGCATGGACGTGCCAAGTTTTCGACTTCTTCTTGGTTAAATTCGCTTGGTTCGTTGACAATACGACCTTCCACATGGTTAACTTGGGAAATCGTTCCGCTGATGACAAATTTGTCAAAGACAATCATGAAACTCAAGATAACGACAAGCGAAGTCACTTGGTTTTCTTGGTCATGTTGGAGCAACTGAAAGTTCACGTCTACCTTGGTTTCAGGGGCTCCATTTTCATTTTCCCATTCAAAGTTGCGAGCATCAAAATGATACTGGCTAACAAATTCTTGTTCTCGTTTAAGATTCATTTTTCTCTCCCATTGCTACAATTTACTATGCAATTGTACCACATTTTTATCATTTCATCTAGTTTTCTAGGCTTTAGTCAATTCCGATTTCATCTTTAACAACAGCAGCAATCGTATCTACGTAGTAGTTGACTTCTTCTGTTGTAGGGGCTTCTGCCATGACACGCAAGAGGGGTTCTGTTCCACTTGGGCGGACAAGGATACGACCGTTCCCTGCCATCTCTTCTTCCATCTTTTCGATGATTGTCTTGATGGCTGGTACTTCCATGGCCTTTTCTTTCATGGCATTTTCCACCCGGATATTGACCAGTTTTTGTGGGTAAATCGTTACTTCTGATGCCAGTTGAGACAAGCTCTTACCTGTTTCTTTCATGATTTTAGTCAATTGGACAGCTGATAATTGACCATCACCAGTTGTATTGTAGTCCATCAAGATAACGTGACCAGACTGTTCACCACCAAGGTTGTAGCCTGATTTTCTCATTTCTTCAACGACATAGCGGTCACCAACAGCAGTCACTGCCTTGTTAATACCAGCACTCTCCAAGGCCTTATGGAACCCAAGGTTAGACATAACCGTTGTCACGATGGTGTTTTGAGCCAACTGTCCTTTTTCAGAAAGGTATTTCCCGATGATGTACATGATCTTATCACCATCGACGATGTCGCCATTTTCATCGACAGCAATCAAGCGGTCACTGTCTCCGTCAAAGGCCAAACCAATAGCTGACTGGCTTTCTTTGACTAGTTCCTGGAGAGCTTCTGGGTGAGTTGAACCAACATTCAAGTTGATATTAAGACCATCTGGCGTCTCCCCGATAACTGTCAACTGGGCACCCAGATCAGCAAAAATCTGACGGGCACTTGTAGACGCTGCACCGTTTGCTGTGTCCAAGGCCACTTTCATTCCCTCAAGAGGAGCTCCAGTTGAAACAAGGTAGCCCTCGTACTTACGTAAGCCTTCTGGATAGTCCACTAAGGTTCCCAAGCCTTCGGCACTTGGACGAGGAAGAGTGTCTTCTGTAGCATCTAGCAAGGCTTCAATTTCTGCTTCTTTTTCATCATCAAGTTTGAAGCCATCTCCACCAAAGAACTTAATTCCATTATCAAGGGCTGGGTTGTGACTCGCTGAAATCATGACACCCGCACTAGCTCCCTCAGTTTTAACCAAATAAGCTACTGCTGGTGTTGCAAGGACACCGAGTTTGTAGACGTGAATTCCTACTGAGAGGAGACCCGCTACCAAGGCAGATTCTAGCATTTCTCCTGAGATACGTGTATCACGTCCTACAAAGACTTTAGGGGCTTCCGTTTCGTGTTGACTGAGGACATAACCTCCAAAACGACCCAATTTAAAGGCCAATTCTGGCGTCAATTCTACGTTTGCTTCTCCACGGACTCCATCAGTCCCAAAATATTTACCCATTTTATTTATCATCCTTTTCTACTATTTTGTTTATTCTTGTTTAGACGAGTCTGGTTTTGTTTCTGAACTCGTAGAAGACGAATTGCCCTCTGAGGAACTTGTTGACGAGTTACTCGAACTAGACGCTGCTGTTTTTGTTGTAATTTTCATAGTTGTGTCAAACGGCATAATGACACTTGGCAAGACATTACCATTTTTATCAACTGCTTGTAGAGGAACAGAAGCCGAGTAGTTACCCGTTATCCGTTCACTCGTCGGTAAGATGGCAATGACACGATCTACTTTGGAGAGGGTTTCCTCATCACTAATAACCGTTACTTTTTCATCTGACACAGTAACTGTATCGATTTTCACACGAGAATCAATCTGGCTAGGATCAATCTCAGGCACAACGATTACATTGCCTCGTTTTGCTTTTTTACCGACCTTCACTGTTATCTTTTGCGGTGTTGCAACAGCGGTCAAACCACTTGGTAGATTTTCTATGTTTAGAGGAACTTCGATGGTCCCTACACTGGCATTGGTTAAGTCAGCTGTCACCTTGAATTTACGCGTACTTTCCTGCATTTCGCTTGCCAAAGCAACTCGATTGGAACCTGTCAAGAAAACCGTTACTTCTGACGTAAAGCCACTAATAAAGTACTGATCACTGTCATAGTGGATATCAATTGGTACATTGAGTACTGTATTGGTATAGGTTTCCGTCCGCACCTGTCTGGCACTATTACTATTCTGATAGTTCGTAGAAGTCGCATAGATAAAGAGAATGCAGGCGAAAAAGAAGGAAGAAATAATATAAAGACTATTTTTTCTCATGTTTCAATCCTCCTAGCAAGCGCTCTTTCAGACCATGTTTTTCCTCTGATGTTGGAAGCAGGATTCTTCTCAGTTCAGATTCAAACTCTTCAAAGGTCAAATCGTGCTTAAAGACTCCATTATAGGTGATTGAGATTCCACCTGTTTCCTCCGAAACCACAAAGGTAAGAGCATCTGATACTTCCGACAAACCAATCGCCGCCCTATGCCGTGTTCCAAACTCTTTGGAAATCTCTGTATTTTCAGTTAGTGGCAAGTAGGCTGAAGTAACAGCAATCCGATCTTCTCGGATAATGACCGCTCCATCGTGCAAGGGAGTGTTAGGAATAAAAATATTGATGAGCAATTCAGCTGAAATCTTGGCATCTAGGGGAATCCCCGTCGAGATGTATTCCTGTAAAGTTCTCACTCGCTGAACAGCTACCAGAGCACCAATCTTACGCGGGCTCATGTATTCGACTGATTTCACAAAGGCACGAATCATCTGCTCTTCTGCACTAATCGGAGCATTGGAAAAGAAATCCGTTGCCCGACCCAACCGCTCTAGACCCGTCCGAATCTCTGGTGAAAAGATGACCACCGCTGCGATGACCCCGTAGGTGATGATCTGATTGATCAACCAGGAAATGGTCGTTAAACCAATCATATTAGAGAGAATCTGGGCTAGAATGAAGACCAAAACTCCCCGAACTAAGATCATGATTTTGGTACCTGCAATGGCCTTTGTAAAATGATACAAAATATAAGTCACAATGAGAATATCAATCAGATTGATGACTATAGTCCAAGGGCTTGAAAACAAACTCGTCCAGTATTGCAAGTTGGAAAATTGCTGAAAATTCATCCCTAGTTCCCTCCCTATCAAAACACGTTCCGTCCTATTATACCATTTTCTAACAATTTTTTCCCTATCCTGCTTCATTTTAATTTGATTAAAAATATGATAAAATAAACTGACTAGAAAAAACGAAGGAGAAATCATGTCTCAACTCTATGATATTACCATTGTAGGTGGCGGTCCTGTCGGCCTCTTTGCTGCCTTTTACGCCCACCTACGCCAAGCCAAAGTCCAAATCATCGACTCTCTTCCCCAGCTCGGTGGCCAACCAGCCATCCTCTACCCTGAAAAGCAAATCCTTGATGTGCCAGGTTTTCCAAACTTAACTGGAGAAGAGTTGACCAATCGCTTGATTGAACAGCTAAACGGCTTTGAAACACCTGTTCATCTCAACGAAACCGTTCTTGAGATTGAAAAACAAGATGAAGGATTTGCCATTACAACCTCTAAAGGTAGCCACCTGACTAAAACAGTTATCATTGCCATGGGTGGTGGTGCCTTTAAACCACGGCCACTCGAATTAGATGGTGTTGAGGACTATGAAAATATCCACTACCACGTTTCCAACATTCAACAATACGCAGGCAAGAAAGTGACCATCCTTGGTGGCGGGGACTCAGCAGTGGACTGGGCTCTGGCTTTTGAAAAGATTGCCCCAACTACTCTCGTTCACCGTCGAGATAATTTCCGCGCCTTGGAACATAGTGTGCAAGCCTTGCAAGAATTATCTGTGACCATCAAGACACCGTTCGTCCCTAGCCAACTCCTTGGAGATGGAAAAACACTTGATAAACTGGAAATCACCAAAGTCAAATCTGATGAAGTCGAAACGATCGAAGTAGACCACATCTTTGTCAACTATGGTTTCAAATCATCTGTTGGCAATCTTAAAAATTGGGGTCTGGACCTCAACCGCCATAAGATTATCGTCAATAGCAAGCAAGAATCCAGCCAAGCTGGTATTTACGCTATCGGAGACTGTTGCTACTATGAAGGTAAAATTGATTTAATCGCGACAGGACTGGGCGAAGCTCCAACAGCTGTTAACAATGCCATTAACTACATTGACCCAGAACAAAAAGTTCAACCAAAACACTCGACCAGTTTATAAGAAAAGAACCACGGATCAACGATTCGTGGTTTTTAAGTTTCCTATTTTTACTCCTCCAACACTTTCTCGTATTCTTTCTTTTTGCTATCTATGGTCTCAATAACTTTTGAGGCAAACTCGCCCTTCATAGATACATCTATTTTATTATTTACCGCACTTAGACTTCCTTGGATACTATTAATGGTTAAACGAGTATTTTTCTTAGCTTCTTGCTTGATTTGATTAATTTCATACTTTTTAGCAGGAGCCAATATCTGCCTAACAAATAAACGCTCGATTTCTTTTTCTATTTCACGAAAACCATCATCCGCACCAGAAACAAAATCAAATATATAATTAAATAAATCCATCTGCGTTACTCTCTTTTATCTTGTATTTGTCTTTGTTTAGCCAGAATTTGAGTTAGTTCTTCATCAAGCTCACGGTATTCACGACTATATTTCTGTTTAGCATTACTTTCTTCTGTTTCTAGCTGATCAAGTCTTTTTCTATATGCTAAATCCATTTGCTGACTATAATCTGTAGCCAGTTGATTCAGCTGATAGTGTAGCATAGAAGTGTCTCCTTCTATCTGACTCAGCATATGACTTGCTACTGTATGCTTTTCCTCAAGCATCCGATGCAAATCATTCAATCTATAATCACACTCTTCTTTTTCATTCTCTATCTTTTTACGTGAGTGATAATAGTCTTCCTCCAATTCTTCTAATTGCCGTCTCTTTTTCCAAATCTCTTGGTCTATCATGTCAATTTTTTCCATTGTCTAAATTTTTCAGCCAACTCCTTATCTGTTTCTAATTTCTTTTGGATACCTTTCTTGGTCTGAGTTTCTAAATCTATACAATCTTTTTCCAATTGAGACACCTTATCAACAACTGGATCTAATAGTTTCTCAATAACCCCGATAGTTGTTTCATAGGTAGCTCCTCCTTCTATATATGCATTTTCCATCTCTGATGGACTAAGGATAAAGCCCCAAGGGACTTGTCTACGGGAAGCAAATACTTTTCTTGCATCTTCTACTGCTTCATCTCTTATACTTTTGATGATACTTTTCCCCTCTGTAGACATTAGACTGATGCTTGCTGCTGCAA
Organism: Streptococcus mitis bv. 2 str. SK95; assembly: GCF_000222705.1. Classification (GTDB taxonomy): domain Bacteria; phylum Bacillota; class Bacilli; order Lactobacillales; family Streptococcaceae; genus Streptococcus; species Streptococcus mitis_AY. The sequence goes on from NZ_AFUB01000023.1 coordinate 146,184, forward strand.
TACCTGCTTGCTCCGAATCTAGGAACAATTGCTCTTCCTTTGTATAACCACCTTCTGATAGTTTCTCCTTGAGTAGTGTATAGTTATCCATCTGGAGTAAATAGTCATTATAAATGACCGTACTGGTGTTTGACAGTATTTTGATCTTCCCATTTTTATCCAGCTGGTAGCCATAAGTCATGTGTTGGTTCACAAAGTCTTCTTTTGTACTATCCACGTAATAAACTAAGCCAACCGATCCGATACTTCCCTTGACCATATCCCTACCAACCATACTGATAGGATCATCTGGATCAGCATAGTTATGGATCCTCGTCTTAATAGAGTCTACAACTTTCCTTTGTTCAGGGCTTAGTATCCTATAGACATCCGGCCCATTATAGATATAAGCCTGTTGGATACGTTTGACTTGGTCTGCCTGTAGGGCAGCCATAGAATACTGAGCATCCATAGAACCGAGTGAATGTCCATAGACATTAATTTTGGCATTGGGATATTTTTCCATGATGTCTTTTAATGCTCTTGCAGAAGCCTTTAGCTGTTCGGTAGACTTGTCTTGATAGCTAGGGTCTTTTTGCAACATAATTCTCTTGGCTATAACTGCATCGTTTTCTGCCCAGTCATTCCAGAAATCCGCTGTTTCTTCCCAAAAATGATCTGGACCCGTAGAACCACGAAAAAGGACCGTTACTTCCTGTACCTTATCAGCTTTTTCATTGGGATTTTTTACAACTGCATAAACCTGCTCCCCCGCTCCTGTAGTATTGTTGTATACTTGGGTGACAGTGCCAATTTGATCTCCACTTTGAGTTTTCACAACATGATCTAAATCCATTTCAGAGTCATACTCTGTCATTGCTATTTGAAGATTTTTATCATTTACATAGTCCTTAATCATTTTTTCCTTCTTCCAAAATCCTGCTTAGGTCACCAGTATATCCATAGTATGCAGTACTATAGGTACCATCTCCATTATCTATTAAGTTAAAATTCATCCTAAGATCTTTTTTCCCGTTCAAAAATAAACGTACCATTAAACCTCCCATTGGATTATAGGAAAGTTTTTCTTTATCAATTTCATAACTCTTAATGATACCCTCTTCGGTCAGTGCTTTGGGATCTTCTTTCTTCAAATATTCTTCATAAACCTTTCTCGCCTCATCGCTGGTCGCGATGGCAATCATTTCTTGTTTCTTTTGATATTGGTGCATGCTACAACCTCCTACTGCGATTCCAATTACTGCTAAAATACTGATTAAAATAATCATACTTTTTTTAGATTTTTTCATGGCGCCTCCTTTATGCTATCCTATCAATAAATTAGGGACTAACTTACTCATAGTATCGCATAATTTTCCTCTACATCCTCAGCATTTTCATCAGGATTTTTTACAACGGCATAAACCTGCTCGCCCGCTCCTGTGGTATTGTTGTAGACTTGGGTGACAGTGCCAAGTTCTCTTTCATATTGGTCATATAAAGTTCTTTCCTCGCCCATATTATCCTGATACTCTGCCATTGCAGTTTGAAGGTTATTTTCTTTAATATAATTTTGTGTCATTCATTATTTCCTTTCAAAAGTTTGGATAATTTTGGTGAAGTAGAATAATATGCTGAATGGTATGAACCATCTTTGTTTTCAATCAAATTATAATTTATATTTAATTCATTATCTTTGTTGATAACCACCGAAACCATCAATCCTCCCATTGGATTATAATCTAAGCTACTTTCATCAACAACATAATCCTGGATGACACCTGCATTAGTAAATGCATTAGGATCTTTCGATTTCATAAAATGTTCATAAACCTTCTTCGCCTCATCGCTGGTCGCGATGGCAATCATTTCTTGTTTCTTTTGGTATCGGTGCATGCTACAACCTCCTACTGCTATTCCAATTACTGCTAAAATACTGATTAAAATAATCATACTTTTTTTAGTTTTTTCATGGTGCCTCTTTTGTGCTACAGTATAACTTATCTATAGTATACCATAGATTATGGGGTTGGCTTCCTTTAAAATTCTTCTCACATATTTACTAACTTCAAGAAAAACAACCACGGATTGAATAATTCGTGGTTTTATAGTTCATCTGCTTTCAGAAATACTATTACATATATTTACATCAAGTTCCGATACCTTAAAAATCAGCTATATTTTTAGCTCTAAAATAATTGTTTTTACATCATTTTACAGAGATTTACGACATTTTTGCCCCTTTTTTGCCCCCCTATTTTTTCAAAAAAACTTTATCAAAATGCTTGACTTTCTCGGTGTACCGTGATATAATGTAATCAAGATAAGGAAAGGAGGTGAGGAAGTTGAACAAAGAAGATTGGCTTAGGTTACTTGAAAAGGCGATAGACAATATCCCTGAAACAGTAACAGCTATCGCAAGTCTGGTGACCGCAATAACGGTCGCAAGGCAAAACAAAAAGCGTAAACCCAAATTCCGGCAAAAGAAAAGGTAAACGCTAAGAGGTAGGGGCGCAAGCCCCTTACACCTCTATTTTATCAAATGAAAAGAGGAAAAGCAATGGTTAGTGCAATAGCTATTTTTATAATTGTGGTCAATGTATATATCTATCTAAAAAATAAAAAGGACAAATAATATGAGAAAAGTTATTCAAGAATTACTTAACAGTTCTATTTCTACATCTGCTATTTCGCAAGGCTCTGGAGTTCCGTGGACTACTGTTTCTGATCTCAGAAAAGGAAAAACAAGCATGGACAAAATGGCACTTCTCACAGCAGAAAAACTTTATGAATTTGCTACAGCTGATAAGCAGTGATTTCGGTCACTGCTTTTATTATTGCAAACAAAAAAGCCCACAAGCACAAGCCTGCGGGCTGTTAAGAAGAAAAATAGAATCTCCTTTCTTTATTTAAATTTATTTTGTAGTAATCAAGCCATCAGGCTTGATTGTAAATGCTGGTTTATCTGAGCGGCTACCATCTTCGTTGACGTAGTACCAGCCACCTTCAACTTTAACAAGTTCTTCTGAAGACATTTCGCCGTTCTCTTCTTTGAGATGGTATAGTTTATCCTTGTATTGAACCCAACCAGTGACCATTGCTCCTGAAGCATCAAGATAGTACCATTTACCATTCACAAGCACCCAACCAATGGCCATGGCGCCATTTTCTTTGAGATAATACCATTTACCATCATCCTTCAACCAGCGAGAAGCTATTGAATAACCTCTCTCGTTGAAGTAATACCAGGTACCATCGATCTTTTCCCATTCTTCTTTTGGATAAGATCCGTCAGGATATTCATACCACCATCCGGTATCATTCTTTTTCCATTTGGGTTTAGCTTCTTCGTCATCTAGTAAAACAATGTTTTTGTCGTACGGATTTGAAGAATATTGCCACCATCGAATCCCATCCATGCTAGGAAAATATTCAAAATCAGCTGTACCATCATTCAAACCATAGCCTGCAATCCAAAGGCTATTTGGAAATTTTGCAAGAATCTGCTCATAATAGATATTATTGAGCGTGAATGGCTTGTAGCTGTAATAGATTGGCTCGTAGCCATTTTCTTTGAGGATTTCCATAAAGCGAATACAAGCATCTGTATTTGCCTGTTTATCTCCGCTAGCATGATCTTCGTAATCAAGACACAAGTATTTTACTTTTTGAGGTACATTATCAAGGAAGTAGCGTGCCTCTCGTTCGGCTTCTTCGATGTCACCACCAAACCAAGCAAAATGATAGAAGCCAATCGGATTGGACTGCTCTATTTGAGCATGTCGGCAAGGGTTTAGATAATTTGTACTTTCAGAAATTTTGATAATAGTGTTCTGTGTACCCATGTCAGCCAAAATACCTGTAATATCGTATCCATTGTGGCTAGATACGTCGATGAATAAGTCGTTTTTTTTCATTTGTTTATTCCCCTTTCCAGGCATCATTCATCTGCTTAACCGCTGACTCGACAAATGTATCAAGATCGCGGTCAGTCATACTGATATTGTATTTGGTAAGTTCAGCACGGATTTTAGTGCGAGCTTGTTCGAGCTTCTCTTCGCCTTTATAGCCAGTTTCAGAAGCGACCTGCTCCACGGCATTGACCGCATTTTTAGCCAAGATTTCAACAATCTTGATAGTCTTCTCTCCGCCTTTTTGAACAAGATAATCCTTAATGGTTTTGACTGCGATACCAGCCAAAATGACTAGGATGCTGATTGCTCCGTTTGCGATAATTTCATTGATTTGTTGCATTGTCTTTCTCCTCTACTTCTACTTTGTCTTTTTGGTCGATATTAACTAGTAATTGACCAAGTTTTTTTGCATTGTCTTTCTTAATCTGATTAATGTATGGTTTCAAAAATTCTGGAAATGCTAGTCCAATCATCTCCCAATTTTCAATTACTGAAAATAGATAATTGAACGAGAAGAACATCGTCCAAGCAATACCGAAGTTACGAAAACCAAGTGAACGTGAATACATAGCAACAAGTAAGATGACGAGAAATACAACGAAATGACGAATCAATCCCATCGTTCCTACCTTGCTATCAAAACGCTTAGTCTTAAATGCTTTGATGTAACCAGTCACAATATCCAATACCATCAACCAGAAAAAGAAATGGATATACGGACTATACGATAGGTTTTTTAGATGTTCAATTAGTTCATGAAATACTAAATCTTGCATACATCTCCTTTCTAATCAATTCGTGGCATTACCACTGTCAAAATACCCTTCTGCAACATCTCAGCAAGAGGTTGCTCTTTCCATGTGTAGCCTTCAGATGGTTGCATCTGGAATTTCAAGATGGTTTGTGTCTCCTTCGGCCACTTCGGATTCGTGTCGTAAGGGTAAGGCATCGATACGATATCACCGTTCACATAGCGACGGTCCTTGACAAGTGGTTTGATGAACTGCGCAACCTTGCTATAGGTGTTCGTTGACATGCCACCATTCTGGCCAATCGCAAGCGCAATGAGAACCTCAGTAATCGCTGATACGCTATCAATGTTCTCTTTGTTAGCTGAAAGGCCTGTCTTAGCTTTTGCCAAAGATTGCACTACTTGTTCAATCTCAGCTTGCGCCTTCACGATTGCTGAACCTGGGTCCAACTCAGATTTCAGGATATCCAATACTGCTTGAATCAAGACATCCTCTTGCTCATTCGTACGGTCTCCTGTTAGCTCACGCATATTCGTACTGTATCGATTACCCTCAGACAGACGAATTTCTACTACGGTCGCCACATTTTCGCCAAAGCCACGAGTATAGGGTTTGCTTGCTAGTTCATAATTGTTAATTGCCATTTGTCATTTTTCCTTTCACTTCTTCAAATTTTGTTTTGAGCTCTTCGTCAGATTCGATGATTCGTTTCATCTGCTCGAGTTCCATAGCAGTTACTGTATAGAGGGCTTCGAGCGTTGCTGACTGAGTAGCCTCATTACCGACTTTTTCACCTAACGATTTGATCGCTAAACTGCTGATTTGTTTGTCTTGTTCGTTCATGTTTTCTCCAATTTTTCTATTTTTTGATTAAGTTCTTGAATGGCCTTGATTAAGTAAGGCACGAGAGCAAATGTGTTGTAAGAGTATGCGCCGTCAGGATTCTCAAAGAATGCTTCAGGAGCGTACTTCTGGACATCCTGCGCCATGATACCGCAAGCGATATCTTCGATTTTACCATCGTACTTTTTGCGATAGCTGTACGTCTTCAAGTTTTCGACTACATCGAGACCTGAGACTGTACTATCTTCGATATTGTGCTTATATCGACGGTCTGAGATTTCTTTATTCATTGGGATCCAATCGTAACCAGAACCGCTGTAATAAAGGTAAAGATAGTTATTAGAAGGCTCGAAATTTGAGTATTTAGACGAGTGAATCCAGTAACCAGATTTACCTGAATTTTCATTGTTGTAGAAAATATGACCGGTTACTTTTAAATCTCCGTGAATAATTGGAGTATTCCAAAATTCAGCGCGATTATAACAATACATTTGACCTGTATGCTTAACGAACCAAGCGTAGTCACCAGGATATCCCCAATTGTTTCCCCAGTTGACCCACAAAGCCGTCTGTGACCAGTGACCAGAACCGTTACTCATACCGACTGAGAATTGATTTTGCCCAGTAATCCAGTATACGGATGAGTCTTTCTCGTGTGTACCAATCTGGAATCCGCCAATGCGGCCTTTGTAACCTTCAAGCAAAGTCGCCGTGACTACGACTGACCGAAGCTTGTTAATGAAGGCTTCTTTAGCTGCAAGCGTATCCGTGAAGATATCGCTTGAGACGAACATCCGAGCCATGGCCATATCCATGACCAGCTTATCAGCTGTGATAGAGTTTGCTCGCAGAATATCTGTGTTAAGAGTCGCAAATGCACCCTCACCAACAAACAAGCGCTTGAAGTAACCTTGAATAGCTGTCAGCTCATCAAGTAAGGTCTTACCCTTCAAACGAATCTTCTCCGCTTCAATCAAGATTTGATTGTTCGTCGCATTAATTTGAGAAATGATAGCACCTGCGCTAGTCAAATTTTGAAACGCAAACGAGCCAGCAAGTTGACTCTGAACCGTACGAATCGCTTCGTCTGTATCTTCAATAGCAGGACGTGTACTCATTGCAACGCTTCCCTCTTCTAATTGAGGAGCTAAAACATCGATATAGCTTCCTTTTGCACCATTTACTAAGTAAACATAGCCGATTGACAATTTTCCAGCTTTTTTTCGTTCGCTTGAAAATGTCAAATATGTCCATTTATCATCTTTCAAGATGAATTCTGGGCTTATACCTGTTGAATCGTCGCTCCACCAATAACTTTGTAATCTAACTCTCTGTCCAGCATTACCTTTTACCCAAACAGACATCGTATAGGTTCCTGGCATAATCTCAAATCCGTCCTGAGCAACGCCAATTTGACCTTTTGGATCACTAGAAATTATACGTACTGCTTTATTAAAACCAGATACAGGGCCATCTGAAACCTCAATTGTCCGAACACTTCCAGAGCCTGAGCCACGAAATGTCCCAGAATCCCATGAGCCTGAACCTACACGCATCTCTTTGATTCCTCTGATATAGTTTCGGCCACCTTTCGCAGCCTTCGAAACCTCAACCTGGAACAGCTGGTTAGTCAGAGCCATACGAGCGACATTGTTAGCAATTCCATTATCAGTATTGCCCAAAATTCGCTCATAGAGCTGACTAGTCTCTCTGACACGTTGGAAATCCGTTTGATTAGCCTTACCAGCAATTTGAGAGATAATATCCGCAAATCGTCCATCTACTGCTGTTTTGTAGGTCGCTATCTGAGTCGCTATCGAGCCATTTTGAGGGTTGGTGATAGCTTCAAACTTGCGTTCAATGCCTCGCACGTCTTCCTGATAGCTTGCCTTTCCGACAAAATCACGATTGACCAACTCACGTACAGCTGTCGCTTGCTTTGCGCTCTCTTCACGAGTGTAACGCTGCAAGGTTTCTTGTCGCTGGCCGTCTTGGCTGACATAGGTTTCAACCGTCGCCAATTTAGAAAATAGACCTTCAGCCGTCTTCTCAAATTCAGACTTAGCTACGACAAGGTCTGTCTTCCCATCTTCAGGAGCAGGCCCTGCATCTATACGAGTCGAACTTCTGGTCAATTCGACTTTACGAAATGCTACATGGCCAATCTCGCTATAACCCAGAATAATTCGCCAGAAATCGAAATTATCAGGCTTGGTCAGCGCTGGGATAGTGACTTGATAAGTCTGCCAGCTAGATGTGAGATTAAAATTGCCATTTATAATCTCAGGGTTACCAGGTGCTGTTCGATTAGCTCTTAATGACACCCAGACGTTTGGAGAACCAGAGTAACACATCGCTTGGAACGAAAGTGTGTATGTTTCGCCAATCTCTAAAACGAGAAGAGCTGTCGAACTCTTACCTGAAGCTTGACTTCCTTCTTTTGAATGAATTTGCATCTGTTTCCAGGTTTTTGTTGTGCCTTTTACGTGGTATTCACCGTTGATGATTTTCCAGTCGACAGGACTGCCATCCCCTTGGCTATACCTCCAAAGTCCTCTTGAAAAGTCGTAGTCTTCAGCATAATTCCGTCCCCCGACCTTCATCTTAGCGAAGGTCTGAGTCAGCCCATCGATGCCTTGTTTAACCTCTGATTTCGTCGCAAAGCCGTCCATTTGACCAGTCATTCGACTAAGGGCCTCTGTGGTCGTTCTGCGGTACTCAGAAGCTTGATTAACCTCACTTGTGACTGTTCGCTTCAGAGCGTCCAAGTCACCCGACAGAGCCGTCTGAACGCTTGTAGCTTGTGCCTTGAACTCTTCAAGCCTTGCAACAGAATCCAGACCAATCCGCTTCGCTTCATGAGCGAGCGAGATACTTGCGCCAGCATTTTGTAAGGCTTCTTCAATCCTGCGCTTGATTTCTTGCAGAGAACCATTGTTAAAACTACTAAAGCGCTGATCAATAGTGTCAGACAGCTCTCTCTTGACTTCTTCTGCTCGTGCTTTGGCAAGTTCGACTTGATCACTAAAATCTTTTTTGATTTTAGCGACCTTTTGGTCAAAACCTTTGTCTGCTTCTTCGATTTGGTTTTGGATTTGAGCTTCAAATTCGTTGAATTGCACAATCTTCTTCGTAATGGTTCCTGCGTATGAATACTGCGCATCATTGCCGGCCTTACTGTCTGCGCTGATACGACCACGAAGACCGCCTTTGAATGTAAATGATTGACTCAATACGGGCGATTTGAAGGTTTCGCCGGTGTTGGTCTTGATAGTCACCCATTCACCCACGTTAAGCAAGAGATGTCCCTGGTAATTCAAATTAAACGGATAATAGCGAATATCCTTGATTTTATGATAGAGATTATCCAAAATCGCTTGAGACATGAACAAATTATCCAATTCTAACGAGCGACCAGTGCGCATTCCGACCGTAAGTGTCTCTTTATCTTTCTTGCAAGTTATCCCTGCAATCTGATACTCGACTTCGCTTTTGGTCAATCCGTGCATAAAGTAGCTGTCTGCTGTGATCGTGATACCTGAGTCGGTCAACTCCTTGATTTCAAGTTTTCCTTCTCGATTGAAAAAACAAGACATCCCGAGCATTTGAGAGGCTAGACTCAAAACGTCTCTGAATGTCATTTTCTTTTCTTTAGGGATGCTTTCGATTCGGTAATTCATGGATGCAATATCCATGTTTTCGTTTGCAAGTTTTACACCTGTTTTTAGACAAATCTCTTTGATGACATGCCTGATTTCTGCTGGATAAGTCAAATCTGTGACATGTTCACGATTGAGTTTGAACATTCCGTCCATAAGATCGAGCTTGGTCGTTTTACGGTTCCGGTCAATTTCAATATCATTGATGAAGTATTCACCCATTTTGACCCATTCGTAGGCTCCGTCTACCAAAAGACCAATTTCAGGGTAAATCTTATCTAGTTTATTGAAAGTGGTAATGATGCTCGTAAAGACGATTTTAGCACTGCCTGCGCATGTTCCGCCGGGCTTATATGTGTCACCCTTGATATAGCCGTAATCAAAACTAGCCTCTTTGATATCACTTGACTGATACTGTCCTACTCTGATAGCAAGGGTGCGGTTCTTAGCAAACATTGCTTCATCGAATTTCTTACGTCTGAATATATCCATGTTTTACCACCCTACCTTTCTACCAGATTAAATTTAGCGCCTGACCAGGGCTTGAACTTCTCGGCAAACGAATAACTTGGAGCTGTTCTGTCCCCAACATAAAAAGTCTTTGTGACTTGCCCAGCCATAGGATCTGGATAAGACACCTCAAAAAATTCAGATGATACAGCATTTAAAAGCTGACTCATTTCATCTTGAGTCAGCATGCCCCATTCGCAATCTAATTTTCGCTTGGTCGTGATACGGTCACGGACCATGTCACCGTTAGCATTTCGGCCTGTTTCTCCGTCAATATCTTGGATACCGACTTGAAAAGATTTGGGAGGCTTAACAGCCACCCCATTGATAATTAAGCGTGCCATTTTACCTCCCTTTAAATGTTAAGCAAGACTTGTCCTGCACGTTCTTGTTCTCGATTGATTTCTTGGATAGCTACACGACCGAACTCGTGACCGCCAATCATGATGACGATGTCACCGCTACCGCTGAAGCCTCCAGATTGTGGTAAGCCACCGCCCAAGGCATTGACTACCGCACCACCTACGATGCGCCCCATAGTCTGCAAGAATCCAGTATTTTCAAGAGGCATAACGACCTCTTTACCAGCTTCACCAATCATGGCAACTGTTGGACTATCGACAATACCACCACGAGCTAAACGTGGCAGGCTCACATATCCAATACCGCCAAGGGATACGCCAGGTATTTTGTTAATCATGCCAATAACACCATTGATCATGCCAATGAAGCCGTTGACTACATTTTCAATCGTCCCAAGAACCGCATTGACTGCACTTCTGAAAGCACCACCTACTGCACTACCAACCATTTGACCAGCGTTTACGAAGATACCCTTAACCGTATTCCAAACACCAGAAAAGAAACTGCCGATTGAGCTAAAAGCATTCCTGACTGCATTGTATGCATTCGTAAATGTATTCCCGAACCAAGAAGATACATTCGCAAGAGCACTTGTAACATCGTTCCAGCGTCCACTAAACCAAGTGCCGATTGAAGAGAATATGTTTGTCAGTACATTCCAAGCTTTCTGGAACATGTCCCCAAACCATTTAGCTACGTCAGCTAAAACAGTTGTGATATCGTTCCAGCGTTCTGCGAACCATTCGCCAATCGGTGTGAAGATAGCCACGATACCATCCCAGATTCCTTGGAAGATTGCTACAATCGTATCCCAGATAACTTTCAAAATCGCTACTGTTAAATCTAACAAAGCTGTGAGGAGTGTTGATAAGATGTTCATGATAGCATCGCCCGTTTCTGTGAAACCATCGAAAATCTTACTCATATCACTCGTAAGAATACCAGTGATGATATCAAACACACCCTTAAGAAAATCCGCTATGCCTCCGAATATATCAGCAACCGTATTGAATAATACGCGAAAGACTTCTCCGATATATTCAAGAGTTGGAGCTAGAACTCTCGTCAATTCCTCAACGATAAAGCCAATAGCAGGACCTACATAAGCGTTAATGACTTGTGACATTTCTTGGAAACTTGCGACCATCTCCAAAATCTTCTGAATCATTGGCGAGATATGTTTGCCAATTGTATCCGAGAAGCCTTGACCGAGTTTTTCGATAATTGGTTGGATGTAATTATTCCAGCCTCTTACAAACAAATCGATAATGTTTGATATAGCTTTCGTTGATGATTCAATCGTTGGACGAATGTAATTATCATACACACGGCTGAGAGAATCAGACATAGCATTGATCGCTTGTTCTGCACTCTCAAAAACAGGAGCAACGGCAGATAGGGCATTCGAAAGTGCGTCAGCGATACCAGGCATGTTATCCGTAACAATTCGCTCGATTCCTTGCATGAGGTCGCCGCCGAGTTTGAAGCCAATCTCTACAATGCTAGATTGAATTGCTAGAATGGCAGAAACAATTGAACTTCCAATACGAACCGCTCCATCGGATGTAATTACATCATAGAAACCATCTGCGAATGCCTGAGCGATGTTTCCAGCTGATGCAAACATATTGCCCGTATTCTCGAATTGTGCCACAAGCGAGCGAATAATGCGTTCCTTTTGACGTTCTAGACCATTTGCTATGCTTTCAGCAAGAAATACACCAATTCCAACTCCAATTGTGCCGATAGAACCCGCTATCTGCCCCAATGCATAAGCAATTTTCTCGGTCATGACATTAAAAGCATTGGCTACTCTTGGATCACTTCCAATTTCTTCAAGTGTCTTCTTAATTCGACCTAAAGCATTCTTGATACGTTCTAGTCCTTCGGCTCTGAATGCAGCATTAAAACCTTTTTTGAAGAGATCAAACAACCCTTTTAGCTTATCGCCTAGCCCGTCAAAAATGCTCTTGAATTGGTTGTCCATATCAGTTAAGGCAACTTCTGGCAAGATGTCTTTGAAAGGTCCGCCGCCTCCCTTTCCTTTACCGCCTTTGCCTTTGCCTCCGCCACCACCAGAACCGCCAGAGCCGCCAGAGCCTCCGTCGTCTGAATCATCTTTCTTGTTCAAAAGGTTGATTTCATCAAATCCCATCAGACCAAGCAATTCTTTGACTGCTTTCTTAGCGTTTTTGGCCGAGTCTCCGAGGTTATCAGCTAGACCACCTGAAGCATCGTCTGCGTCACCCATAGCATCTGCGAGGTCGCCTGCGCCACCTGCTGCATCTTGTAAGGCTCCGTTCATGTCACCGACTGCGCCTGCTACACCATCCTTAACAGTCGCTTTCTTGTTAAACATCAACGCGATAAACTCAGCGAGTTTAGCAGTCACGCTCTTCAAGACCATAGCGAACGAATTCAAGACTGGCATGATAGCATTGATAATCGGCAAGAAGGTGTTGCCTACGTTTAAGGCAGCATCCTTCAATAGCGATTTAAACAAGCTAATACGCCCATTGACCGACTGTGACAGAGTCGTGCCGTACTTAGCAGTTGCTTGCTCTAGAATAGCCATGAGACGAATTTGTTGTTGAGTCTGATAGTCGAGTTGGTCCCAACTTTGGCCATTTGCAAAGCGCTTGAACGCTTCTGTAGATTGAATCATGGCCACATTGACGTTGATTCCTAAATCTTCAATTGCTTCGGTGTTCCCTAACAAACCGGAACGAATACGCTCCATAACGTCCGTAATGCTACGACCCGAACCCTCTGCGACTACTGCCGATGTCTGAAGCATCTTAGCAGTGTATGCACTCAGCTTGTTTGAATCTTTGATAAAACCCGAAAATAAGTTTGAATACACCGCCCCGTATTTCGTCGCTTCACCAACACCCATATTCATAGCGTTTGCGTTATCGTTGACCCATTTTAAGAATGTCTGTGAGCTCTCGCCCATTTGACGCTTAATTTGGTTAATTGATGCTGCGACTTCAAGAGCCATCTGAGTTGAGTACATGCCGACATCAAGCATTTTCTTACCAAGATAGGCAAATCCAGCGAATTTTGCTAGTTTACCAAACACACCTAGCATGGAGCCAGACTGTGCCTTGATTTTGTCGGTTGATGACTGTACTTTGTTAGAGGCATCTTTGACCTTATTCTCGACTTCTTTCATCTTGTTCTTGAAAGGTGCGATTTCAGCATCAATCATAACCTTGAGCTCGTCAAGAGTAACTCCCATCTATTCTCCTTTCATCTTTAATTTTCGATTGTGACTCTCAGCAAACATGCGCATGCGTTCCTTATGCAATTTCAATTCTTGAGCCAATCTTGCTTGTTCAACTTGCTCTCGTTCTTTTTCGAAAAGCTCAGGAGCATAATCCCATGCTTCAAGTGGTTTAGCATCTTTTGAAAGCAACAAGGATACATTATTTGCTATCATCTGCGAAAGTCTGTAAGATTCAATGATTTTTTCTTTTTGCTTTTGGATTGTGACACGATTATAGCTTTCAATCATATCTCTGATTTCAAGTACCGTTAAATCCCAAAAATCGAGAGGCTTGCCCCCGATATCTAAAAACATCGGGTATAACCTCTCGACCATTTCTTTTACTGAATGTACAGTAGTCTGTTCTACTCGACTACTTCCATTTTGGCTTTGGATTTCTTGGGAGTTTTCTTGCTTGTTTTCTCCCGTGGCATAAAACCCGACACTTGAAGCATTGGCAAGATGACGTCTGCCATGAATGCTGCCTGATCCCCACCGTTATCGACGTAGTCATCGTATAGATCAGATACATCTTCAAATGAGAGTCCATGCTCGAATTTTTGAAGTGCACCATGGGTCAACAGCAACATGACTTTTAGAGGGGGCAAAGCAAAGGCTTCGCCTTCAGCGGGCATGAACATCTTGAGCAAGTTTGCTCCGATTTTTTCTTCAACTTTGGTCGCTTGCAATGAAGTGAGGCGGAGCTTCAACTCCTTATCATCACTAACTTTCCAAGTTGCGTATGGTAGAGCCATCTATTAACCTCCAATTCCGTCTGTGAATACAAGTTCAGACTGTAATGCAATCTTGAGCGTGAATTCGATAACAGAGTTCACTCCGCCACCACCAAGCTTAACGGATACTTGACCTTCAAAATTGACCTTGGTACCGTCTGGATAAGCTTGCTCAAAGAAGAGTTTCTTCTTGTCGTCTGCTGCTTTGCGCAAAACACGGTAAGGTGAAGTGGTAGTTGTGTTATCATAAGCAAACTTGTACTCGAGTTCTCCAGCGTCACCAATACCAAATTCGTATTTCTTAACCTTATCTTCCAAGGTCGTATTTTCAACTTTTTCAGGTTCGATACCAAATTCAGGGACTTCTTTCAAGCCTGCAAGCTTGGTATAGCTTCCTTTTGTTTCGCTAAATGATAGCGTGATTCCGTTTGCTAACATGTTTTAATTCTCCATTCTGTATTGATAAACCAATTGTGAATTAAGGTCAACGATTCCCTCGAAACGCATCAACTTGTGACGCAAATGCGACGGATCAGGCACGTCCTGACAATCTGTTCTTCGCAATCCTAAAGATGCGAAGATTTCATTGATTTTAACTGCCAAATCGCTTGTGCTATCTTTGTCGAAGATATCCACTTTATAGCGAATATGCGACTTCTTCTCTTGGTCGTCGAACCATTCACCAGGTTTATTTTGTTCTTCCAAAAAAATGACGACTGGAACATTCTCCCAGTCGCTCGGGTAAGTATCAGTCACGTTATCTGCGACCTTCTGCAATTCTTTAAAAATAACTGGCTTAATATTAATCATTTTATCTGTTCTCTTATCTTTCTACTAACGTATTTTGAAATGTTTCTTGACACACGGTCATGGTTATCTTTCAAAGCTGGATACAAGTAAGGTTGCGCAGGCTGACCATACATCTTGTAAAACTCCCCTCTTTTTGCAAAGTGGTAAGGTCCTACGTTGATTTGGTCTTCGTGCACATACCAAGGACTAGAGCGATAAGACACGCTTACTTCTGGTGATATGCCAGAATGGTTCTCTTGCCCTTTTGGACCCGTTCCTAGTTCGACATAGGCGCCATGATCTGAGTTTGTAAAGACTTCGCTTGATATCTTGTTGCCGTTTACTTTTAATCGCACCCTTATGCTGTTTCTCAACTCACCCTCATTCGCTGGCGCTCTTAGTTTAGCATCTGGTTGTACGACTGTTTTAGCAGCATGCAAGAACGCTTGTCCTACTATCTCGTTGCTCTTTGCGCCGTATAGCTTGCGACATTTAGCGATTAAGCTATCTGCTCCGAGTAAACCTGACACGTTCTAACTCCAAAACTTGATGATGACTGTATACTTTCTTTGAGATAACCCGATGCGTGACCTCTGTCTTGCTATCGATACAGACACCGTCTTTCACGTTGATGTCTGCACACTTGCTCGCATTCGCATTCAGGATATCATTCAAGTGTTCACCGTAAATCTCAGATTGTAGCTTGCTAGCAGCTGGCCACAATTCAAGCCTTACTTCTTCAACTTTATCCGTATATCCTTCTTTAGCAACACCCTCATTCGTCACGGTCTTCTCGAACCGTTTCATAGGATATGGTTTCAGTTTACTCTTTTTCAAAAACATGGCCTGCCACCCTCGCTAATCGATGCATACGAATACGCTGTAAAAGGCCCGTAGACAAGCCAGACTCTGCATAGGTAACAGAGATACCACCTTCGCTCCTAGACTGCTCTCCCTCGCTTCCTGTGCGGTTGTAGAGCTCGATTACAAGTTCAGGTAGTAACCTGTCGAGCGCAGGCGTCAGCTTGTCCCGGTTCGTTTCAGATAAAATGATATTTTCAGCCCTTAAATGTAAAGACGAGAGGACTGTTTCGTCACTCTCGCCTGTCAATTGTTTTAATTTTTCAAGTTCCATAAGACCTCCTAATCGTAAGGAGTCGTCTCGTCTCCTTGGGTTTCAGTTTCGTCAATGATTTCGACAACGTCTGCAATATCGACCGAGAACTCACTCTTGAGATTATGCGACAATTCGTTGAATCGTTCGTCTGTCATCTCAAAGACATCATTCTCATGTCGTCTCACTTTCGCTTGCCAGTCATTGAAGGCTTGCTTTACTCTGACTTTCATAGATCAGACCTTATTTCTTGACCTTCCAGTTAGCAGAGTCAGAGTCTGGTGCGTCGGTCGAGCTAGTGATGTCTTTGATAGCAACGTAGACCTTGTCCTCATGCGTTACTGTGTCGCCTTCTTTGTATGTTGTTCCGGTCTTCCATTTTTTAGCACGATTCACTGTCTTGCCTTGTGCTGATTTTTTAGCAGCAGGTTTAGTGTCTGCAATTGTGATGATGTACTTTTGGAAGTGTTCAAGGACGTAAGCTCCAGTGTAGAGTAATTGTTCCACCAACTCACCAAAGCGACCAGGCACGTTGTCGTTGTACTTAGTGTTGTCAATTTGAATTGGAGATGTCACAACACCATGAACAGCTGCAAGGGCGTTTACACCTGGCAAGAATTTTGAAGGTACTTTGTAGACCGTGTAGTCGTCCAATTCACCAACATAGCCTTTACCGAGGACTTTCTTATCTGCGTCACCTTGTGGCAAGCGTACGATTTCAGATTTGATAGCCTTGTAGAAGCTTGGTGTAACAAAGAGCAAACGTTCTTTAGTGATTCCGAGTTCATCCAATTTCTCAGAAACATCAAGAACTGCATTGTAAGCGTTGTTTGCGCCTGCTGTTTTACCCATAACCACATTGTCGCTTACGTTTCCAAGCGCTGCACCAAAACGTAGTTCATCAAGGTATGGAGCTACTACTTTAGCAGCTTGACGGGCAATCACATATTCAACGTTTACTTGACCGTTTGAGTCACGTTCGTCCAACTGGTCGACGAAACGGCCCCAGTATTTTTCTTCATCAAGAGTGTAGATCTTTTCTTCAACTTCAACGTTGTCAAATTCATTCTTTTGATTACGTTTGTAGTCTTTCAACTCAGTTGTGTCACCAGTTGCGACTGTGAAAGAGCGACCATTTAGAGTTACTGCTTCGCTTGGTGTCAAAAGCGGTGTTGCGTATGAATTTACTGCAAGTACATCTTCAATGATTCCAAGATGACGCTTGCGTGATTCTGCTGTGTTTAATGCTTCAAATGCCATTTATTTTTACCTCATTATTTATATTTTTAGCGCAAAAAGTCCTGTTTCCATTTTTCTACAACTTCTTGCTGATTCGTTGGCGCAGTTTTAATAGGTGCGCTACCCTTCATGCGTTCGGATACACCTTTCTGAACTGCATCCTCCCACGTTTTCTGAATGCTTGCGACTGATTCAGTCACGGCTTCAGCGTTTGACAAATCAACCACGGCTACTAATTCGACTGGTAAGCCACGTTCGCTTAGCATCGTCTTAGCTTCTGCAGTCAATTCCTTGCGAACAATAGCCTTTTCACGGTCAGCCAGTTCTTGCTCACGCTGATCCAACTGATATTTCTGTTTCTCGTCAGCGTTCATCTTAGCAAGCTTCTTAGCTTCGTTTTCTCTAGCTTCTTGCTCAGATTTCCACTTAGCAAATTTCTTATCGATGATAGCATCGACGTCTGCATCCGTGTACTTCTTCTCGTCTTGCGGTTGTTGCGTAGGTTCTGCAGGTACCTCTTGGACTTCAACCGTTTCGACTGTTTGTGTTTCTTCGTTCATTGCGAACCTCCTATTTTTTAAGTCGTCCCCGACTGTATAATTCCATAGCTTTTTATGTCTTCAATGCTTGGACAATAACGCGCACCGGTGGACTCGAACCACCCGCCAGATTTCAAGACTCGAACTTGATTAACCCGTGAGATAGGATCGAACTATCTCCCCTTTGTGCGCATAAAAACCGTACGGGATTCCATACGGTTAGAGCAAAAGAAAACCGCCTCGATTTCGACACGGTTTATAGCAATTTACAGTAATTTATAGCAGTCTATTCCTGCAAGTCAAGATGTCGGATCACCTACTTTCTGTTTTTGAGCCATGAGAAGTCATTATCGACCAAAACTTGATAAAGAATTTTCCCGATTCGGTCTGCCTGCTCTTCTTCATGATTTATATAGCCAGCTTCAACTAAAATGCCATGCGTAATTTCGTGAATAAGCGTCTGATCTTCGATTTGTTGACTAGCTGAGTCGTCAAGAACAATCCTGCATGTCTTGTACTCAATATGTCCCCATTCTCCTGTTTTTTCCTGTAAATCAGTTATTTTTTCGATTTCGTAGACGATACCACCTATTTTTACCTTATCCATATTAGGCTTATTATCACGATTCATTTCTTCAATCCTTTCTTTATGCCGCCAATTATCCCGCTAATTAACGCTAAAACAATAAAAATTAAAAACAAAAATACCAACCACCCGAAAGCGATTGATACCCATTCCCAAATAAACATGCTTTTACTCCTTTCTAAGCACGAAAAAAGCACTTAAATTTCTCTAGGTGCTTAATATTTTCTATCATCGTAATCAATCGGTTTCTTATACATTTTATTGTTTTTGATGCATGAATCCACGACTGAATTATATTTCGAAATAGCTTCCTCATCTACCTCGAAAGGAATTATCAAATACACAGGAAAATCTTCACCAAAATGACTATTGTATCTCTCGCTGATTTCTTTGAATTGATTATAAATTTTTTCATTCTTCCAAAAAAACATCCTGACCTCCTTACCAAACAATCGGCTTTTTGTTTTCTAATTTCAATTTTGAAATATCTTCAAATATCTTGTTGTATATTTTAACAGAATTTGGGAAAACTTTGTCATAAAACGCTTTTATTTCAGGAGTCATTTGTGCTTGAGTATATTCTGCAATAAATTCCATCCCTCGATGGGTTTTATTGTTCCAATATGAGTCTGGATGATTGAAAGTCTGAGAGCCATATTCTGCGCTTCTGAAAGAACTCATCATATCTGATGCAAATGCGGCAACCTCTGCATTTTCTTCGGGACGAATTTCCGGGTGTAGTTTCTTTGCTAGTTCAAGTAATTCCAATTTGAAATCTCTTACTTTAGCTTGAC
Source organism: Streptococcus mitis bv. 2 str. SK95 (assembly GCF_000222705.1). Taxonomy (GTDB): domain Bacteria; phylum Bacillota; class Bacilli; order Lactobacillales; family Streptococcaceae; genus Streptococcus; species Streptococcus mitis_AY. The sequence continues at coordinate 165,267 of NZ_AFUB01000023.1, forward strand.
GAAGATTAAAGAAGTCTCGTTTCTCATCCATAGACGCTCCTCTTTTGAGCTTCATATCCCCGAAAATATAATTGTCCATATCTTTTTTTATGGTATTGTACAAGTCATACTGACTGCTAAATGCTTTAGCTCCCAATTCCGGGGCACCGAAGTAAGTTGCGATATTATCGATGCCATGAGTCAATTCATGAAGAACGATTGAATGTGCTTTCTGATTAAATTTCTTGTTGTAAATAAAATCGCCTTTTGCCAAATTAACTTGTGTACCAGACACATGAGAAGACATTTCTTTTACTTTAGCAAAAGATAATTTATCGATTGAACCGTAGAGGGATTGCACAAAATCATCATTCGGGAAGAACCGCAATTCTCTTAAAAGACCTTGCGCATTTTCTTCTCCAAAGACATCAACAAAATTCGTTGTTCTAAGTCTCTTTTCTAAACGATCTACCAGATCACGTCGTGCCAAAGAAACGTTATCCTCTCGTGCTTGCAAAGCAGCCTGCTCCGCTTTCTCTTTTAAAGCATCTTGCTCAGCTGCCCAATCAAGATATTTTAAAAGATCATCAAAATCAAGATTATTGATTTCTTCAGAAGTAAGCTTAGAAAAGTCAATCTTACCAACTTCATCACTAGCTACATACTTGCTATACCAATCGTTATAAGACATATCCGCAGGCACATACTCAACTTTACCTGTCTTAGGATTTCTTGCCCTACGTTCCAGCTTGCTATAGTCTGCGTCCTCGTCATGTGCGATAGTCGTAGACCTGCACCACGGATGTAGAGGTGGATAGTTCACACCAGGGACAGCCTTGTCTGTATCGTAGACCTTGTTGTCATGCTCTTGACAAATGTGTGACGTCCGTCTGTCCAATACTGCCACAAATTTGTACTTGGTGATTTCAGCATCTTCATAGCTGAGCAGTTCCATTTGGTTATGAAAGAACGCTGACTCAGTACGAATTAAACGCCTAGCTTTGTTTTGACCTACTCCGAATTTTTCAGCGATTGCTTTAGATGTATCTCTTACGCTCCTACCCGTCATGAGACTTACCAGAAGCTCGTCTTTCACGCTTGAAGCGAGCGCCCCTGTGTTTTCCCATATCCTATCCGAATAGGCCTCTCCCGTCCATTTTAGCCCCCTCAAGCGCTTGATTTCTGTTTCAGGTAAGTCAGAGAAGCTATAAGCGAGTCCTGTCTGCTGTTGCAGGTCAAAAGTAGCCTTGTAATAGCTATCCTTCATCAGGTCGCTATAAAAGGCATCTGATCCTACCTTCTCAGAATGATAGATCGACTCACGCATGCGGTCTAAATCGTCGTTCAAACGCTCTAGTCGCTTCATGCGATAAGCATAAGCTGGACTATCTAAATCAGCGAGTAACCGTTGGATATTTGGGTCATTTGGTCTAGCTTCAAGAACCTTACGAAGTCCGTTCAGGTCCTTTTGATCCTTCATGTTCTTTAAAACTTGACGAGCATCACGCTCGCTTAACCCATAATCACGCTGGAATTTATCAAAGACCTTGTTGATTTGCTTATCTAAATATGCTTTAGATTGCTTGTAAATCCCGTCGAACTTGTCCGCTTGCCTCTCAGCCTTGTCCATCTGCTCATAGATGAGATTAGCCTTTCTCTTGGTCCAGTACTCCTGATTCTTCATCTGTCACCTCGTCGTCTGGCTTCGTGTTAGTCTGATTAAAGAATGGCACACGGTCCTTATTCTTCTCTTTCTCTTCTTCGAGTTCTTCAATTTCAGCGTCAGGATCTTCAACAAATGGCAAGAGCGAAATAAGCTGACGAAGTGAGACCTTACCTTCAAGATTATTGATAATCTGTGACAATTCGAGCAAGTTCTTAGGCAATCCACGGCTAAACTGTGGCACGATTGAATATGCTTCAAGAGCAATCTGCTGCATGCCCAAATAATGAGCGAAGATAGCAATCCGCTGTCTAAGACCTCGCTTGTAATTCGCTTCTTTGGTCTTAGTGATCATTTCAAGGCCTAGCAACTTGAATTCCATAGCTACACCCGAGCTATTGCCTGCAAAGTTCTCATCTGTCAAATTCGGCACATGGCTGAATGTGTAGATGTCTTCTTTCAAAGCCTTGCGCAAGATTTCAGTTGCATTCTCATCCAGGGCGTTCTTTAAGAAATCAGCCTTGGCATCTGCTGGTAATTCCAAAAGACCTTCTTCAGCAAGGATGCTCATTGCTTCCCTGGCATCTTCTAGATTGTCAGCTAACTGCGCGCCGTAAAGTACAAGAATAGACTCGACTGCCTGCTCTTTGTCGTTGACACGATTACCCATCAATGAGTTGTAAGCATCAATCAAGCTGATTTGTTGCTCATAATCACCAATCGCAAAATGATTATTGCGGTACTCGATGATTGGGATTTGCCCGAGGTTGTGAGGTTCTACCTGCTCATTCTTCGTTGTTCCCATACTCGAATCACGCAGCACAATGTGATAATGCAAATTCTGCGTAAAGACTTCTGCTTGATACTTAGTCGCATCTTTCGTGTCGTCTTTAATTTCGTAGTAATAGACCGCAAACAAGGCCTTGCGCTCGATGCTGTCATCGTAAACGATGAACACATTTTCAGGGTCTACGCTAGTCGAATCTAGCTCAGTCAACCCCTCTTTAGCATAGATGTACTCATAAGCACGACCATAGATGGCCATGTTCAGAGCATTCTGCGCATCCACTTGGTCTATTTCAGCACCGTCAAAAGCTACAAGCAGAGGCTCAAGGTCGCTCTCAGCAGTATTGTTATACTTGATAGGATTGCCCATAAAATATCCCGTGGACGTGTCTGCAATGTCCTTTGCGTGATTGGCTACTGTCTTGAAGTTTGGAGCGTTCTGATTGCGCCTTTTGTGATTCAAGATAGCATGCTCACCCAAGTAGTATTTCTTCAAATCCTGCAAGTGGCTGCGCTCTTGTGTATGCTTGCGAATCAGCTTGTAAATCAATTCTTTATTCAAAGCTGTTTCATCGTATCCATCCCGTGGATAAGTTAAAATCTGATACATTTAAATCCTTTCTATAAGCCGTATTGCGAACGTCTGCGGACGGTTGCTTTCCCACCTTCGATACATTGAAGGCTATATCGCAATGCATCCATCAAGTGGTTGTTCTTATCTTCTGGCTTATTCAACCAATTGCCTTCTTTGTCTCGTTGATAACAATAACTGTAAAATTCATCCATGATATGCTCACAATTCGGATGCACATAAATAGCGTATCCTTGGAGTTTGGATACGCCTGCCATAATACTATCTTTACCTTTGCGGCTCTCTTTAATTCGAGATATGCCGTGTTCTGATCTGAGCTCTTCAATCAGCCGTGACTCTGCGCTGTCTGCGATGATTTGAGAGCGATGATAACCTTTATCTTTTATCATCTTAGCGACTTCCTTGGTTATCAGACCGACTCTGTACGCTTCATCAAAGATGTGTATCTCTTTCGTTGTGTCGTTTATCAGCGAACAACACAATGCTGTTGGATCATGAGTAAAACCAAAGTCAAGACCGATACACAACTTGTTAGCAGGATTCTGCAACAACTCATCTTTGTCAAAGTCTTTGACAGCCACATTGTTGTAGATAAGGCCCTCAGCCACGCCCCACTCACCATCACACACGATTCTCGCACGTCTTGGATTCGTATGATACAAATCTTCATAACGCTTGATATCGACTTCATCCAGCCACTCGTTGCATCGATAAGTAGTCGTAGTAGCGAATGTGTCGGCTCGTCTAGTTTCCTCATCAAAAAAGACACGTTTGAGCCAGTGCCTCTCATTCCACGGGTTAAACGTGACCGTGATTTGTTTAAAAAAATCAGGTACATCTAAGCTACCACGGATAGACTCGACTACCGTACTGAACTTATCTTCAGTCTCGATTTGATACGCTTCCTCGAACCATGCCCAACATAAGATGCCTACATCAACCGTGATAGATGTGATTTTAAGTTCATCATCCAAACCACGAAATAGAATCTTCTGTCCTGTTTCTCTTACTGTGATTTCAGGCAAGGACTCATTGAATTTAAACTTATGAGCAACTTTTAACTGGTTAGCTGCCCACTTAAAATCCGTGTAAGTCGATTGCTTGTTCGTATTCGAATATCTACGAATGACAAGCAAGTTTGCCCATGGATATTTCAAAATACGTGTGATGAAGTTAAGAGCCGTAGTCTTTGATTTCTTCGAACCACGAGAACCTTTTACTACTCGATAGAAATTACGAGAGCGCCAGAACTGGCCATATCCACCACCTACTATCTTAGGCAGGTCTACGACAATATCATTCTGTTTAATCTGGTATGTCTGACTCATTCGCAAACACCACCGTTCCAGAAATATCTGCCTCAACCTTATCCGTCCAGAGCCTATGCCGTTTGCCAAGGAGTTCAGCCGCCTTGATTCTGTCTTTCGCTCCGACATCTATATCCGTAATCGTTTGGCCTAGTTCTCCAATGCTTATCAAAGTCTGCTCTTGCGTTTCTCCTCGCATGACCGAAGTTAGGTAAGTGAGTACCTCCTCCTGTGTTGCGATTTTCTCAGATGCAAGCTGAGCCAGTCTCTCGTCTATATAGGATTTTATTGCAGTATTTTGTAGTAGCTTAGAAGCGTTCGTGTTCGCATACTTAGAGCTATATCCCGCTTTTACAGCCGCCGCTGTTGCATTCCCACTGATGATGTACTCATCAGCAAATCTCTGTTGTTTTAAAGTTAGTTTAGCGATTTTCCATCACCTCCATTCACAAAAACAAAAAGCCACACGCTTGTGTGACTTGATGCAAGACCTCTCACAGACTTTGTAGGAATCGAACCTACGATAACAGTTTTGGAGACTGTTGTGTTACCGCTACACTAAAAGCCTAAAATAACGACATCAAGGATTGAACCCAAAAAGACAAAGAGGAAATCACTGACTTATCCAGATGTCGTTACGAAAAGTTAAAGGAGTCATCAGTCCGCTTTACCGTACTTGCTGACAATACCATAATATCACTTTAAAAGTTCCAAAGAGTTCCATTAATTCCATTTATTAGAAATTTTTTTCAAAGCGCTCTCTCTAGCCCGATGAATCGTCCCACGTCCGCAACGTAACTGAGCCTGAATTTGACTCCATGACAATCCATCAATATACAACAAGCGCATGATAATATTTTCCACAGGATCATCCAATGACTCAATCACTTGCACCAGCTCATCACGTTCCTGATAGAGTTCTTGGATTTCGCGGTACAGCTGTTCCGATTTATCAATAATCAGTACGTTCAACTCTTCAGAGCGATTAGATGAGCTTTCTGATTTCGGCATGCTGTCGAACTGCTGTCCTCGTAAGATGCTCGATTTCAAGCTGATGATTTCCTGGTGTTTCGACTTCGCTTTGATATCGATGTACTGCAAGGCCTTTAATCGTTGTTTGATATTGATCGTCAATCGCCCACCTCCAAAATTTTCTTGTTTTCGTAGATGTTGCCGATGATTTCCTCATATCCGGTCCACGCATATCCTTCACTCAATCCTTTTAGATAAACTGCAGGCATGCCGCCTATGAATGTACCACCGTATTCTTTTTCTAAATACACTTCATGGAGACATCCTCTTGTACATTTAACGATGTCACCAACGAACACTTCCTTGCCATTTCTGTCAAACAATCCTGTTGATTGCATGAGGTGAATGTCATTGTTCACAATCCATTCACCAGCAACAGAATCCTCATCAATAATACAGATATTGCCATTTCCAACCATCACTTCATCAGGTTGATACATGCGACTTAATGACCCGCTATCATATGCTCTAAATTTCGGAATCATCTTGCACCTCCAATAAAATTATTAGCAATATTTTGTACCTCAGTATCGATTATTTTATCTCTATAATTCAATATCGGAGCCATAACATCATTTGTCAATGCAGGCTTCAAAATGATTTCATTTGTTTCCAAAAATCTTTTACCATTGATTTTGATTTTAATGTCATAACCGTTAGCGATATGTTCAAGGTCATTTTTAGACAGAGAGATTTCAAATTTACTCATTCTTCCAACTCCTTTATTCTCTTCTTCCAGTTTTTCACTTTCTTTTTAAGCAAGTCACGTTGCTCAGACCTGCTAAAAGCAAGCGATTTGACACACGGCTCAGATAGTTCTGCTATCTTTGTCTCCGTCTGCTCGATCGTGCGTTCCAGTCCGTCAATGACTGTTTGTTTGCTATATTCCATGTTTTATCCTGCTTGTTTTTCTAGCCAGTTAAAGAGCAGACCAAACTGCTCCGTCACCAGCTCATCATCATTGTATTGTTTGCAGATTTCTCCGATTGACGACACTGCCCATAGCCAGTAGGCATCTGAACCAAAACCGACCTCTTGGCTTTTCTGATTGCTACGCGCCATCCATTCCGGAATGACCCTGCTAAAGAAATCAATATAATTGATTTTCATGGCAATTCCTCAATCTTGATATAAATTCCGACTGTGTCTGCCCAAAACTTCTCGACAATCTCGCTGGCCACTTGTGCATCGTCTTGCCAGTATCCAAGTTTCGTCATGCAATCTTTGAGCAACTTCTGGAGATTATCTGTATCTGGCTTCGTGGTCTTGTACTGGCCGTCGTAGCTTTTTTTGATACGCGGAAAGCACCACTTGACCGTCAGCCGAATTGCTCCTTTAAATTCATCAGGAGGGACATGCTGGGCAAGTAAGCTCTCAAATTTCGCTCTAGCATTTTTCAAGTCGGCTGGTTCATAAAAGATTGGCTTACCAAATCTCACGTTTACCTTTTTTTGTTGATGAGTCGTAGTCGGAATTTTTTGCATCGGTAAAAAGAATTCAATCATCTTCTACCTCTTTCGCAAATTGCCACGCCCATGCTACAGTAGAATTTTTTATTTTTTTCTCAGTAAGCCCGCCAGGAACATAACTATTATGTTCTCGTAATTTTTTAAGCGATAAATATTTATGATCGTTTAAGCACAGATTTCCGGTGCCACTTTGACACAAAGTTTGAAAGAAACCATCACCTACCGGGATTTCTACTGTATATATTTTCTCTTTCTCGATAAGGTCAATTCTTTCGAATTTTGCACGAGTTTCTAAAATTTTTAAATAGCTTCTCATTGCGTGATATTGAGATTGTAACAATTCAAGTGGGCAGGACAATTCAAAGTCAGGTACTTGTTTTTCTTTATATGCTTTTAAAAAATTTTCAATTCGCACACATCGTTCTTTAAGTTGATTATATTCATCAATCATTCGTTGTTTATAAGCTTCCATTTTCACACCTCGCATAGTTTTACTTTTTAATTTCGCTTTTAGTCCATGACCCTTGTATATGACAGGGTGCGTTTTAAGCAACCCTGTCTATACAGGTATGGACATGATGGACGACAGGACATTATCTATATATATAATATATAGTTGTCTGTCCGGGACACGACCACATTTTTATGGTCTTGTCTGTCCTTTTTAGGACAAGGACACAACCATAATTTTATGGTGCTGTCTTATTCGGACACGACCACGTTTTTATGGTCTTGTCCTTTTTCTTTTATTGAATTTGAGTTCTTGTCGAACCAATATTTTTTTGACGAATTCAATCTGCGAGTAACTGTTTTTACAGAAATTCCTAAATATTCAGCTACGTCTTCTTTTGAGGGAGGCTCGCCAAAATTCGCGTTTTCGATCGCTTCGTCAAACTCTATCAGTTTTTGCTTTTTGTCTTCCTTTGCGTTCTTTTTGCGAGTTTCTTTAGCTTTCATCCACCCCGGTTTATCATCGTCCAATTGTATATCCGCCAGCACGCCCGTTTCATCAAGCGCGTGTACTGGATAACTGAACCACATGTTGACTGGCTTGAACTTGGCAAACTCTCGAAGTGTGCCCTCAACGCGCCACGCAGTCGCTATCTGGACCTTATTGCGTACTTCCTCGAGCTTGTCTACATAAGGAGCACGAGCCATGACATCAGGGATGCCTTTCTCGAAATGTGTCCGCATCTGCGCAGGGCTTAAGAGGTCATCTAGCCCGACATTCTGTTGGTAATAGGAATTATTTCGCTCTTGCAAAGCCTGTTTATATACTTCGCACGCTGCCTGATTCAGCCTTTGAGTAAGTAATTCCTCTGACACTTCTAGCTCTACTAAGTCGATAAGCGCGTCAGGATCCCGAGCGAATACACCCGAACCACTAGCGCGATCCATGGACTTCTTGCCACCTTGAGAACCCTTAGAGTGGTGGTGACAGTAGATAACACTAGAACCTAACTCTGTGGCCACTTTATCAAATTGATTGGTAAAATGTGCCATCTGGTCCGCGCTATTCTCGTCACCCGTCAGAACCTTGTAAATCGGGTCGATGATGACTGCGATATAATTCTTCTTCAAAGCTCTGCGAATGAGTTTGGGCGCCAGCTTGTCCATTGGTACGGTCTTGCCACGCAAATTCCAGATATCGATGTTCTGGATGTTCTGAGGTGGCAATTCCATAGCTTGGTAAACATCACGGAAACGATGCAAAGCAGACGGACGGTCTAGCTCCAGATTGACATACAAGACACGCCCCTGCGTACAATCCCAGCCTAGCCACTTCTTCCCCTCTGCGATTGCAATTGACATCTCAATCAAGGCAAATGACTTACCAGCCTTTGACGGACCAGCAATCAGCATTTTGTGACCTTGACGAAGGACTCCTTTTATCAACTCAGGAACCAATTCTGGCAAGTTATCCCAGCTGTCGGCCAATCCTTCAGGATCAGGCAAATCATCGTTCAAATCTTCGATGTATTGATACCATTCATCCCAATCAGCCTTACCGATGTTGGTATCTACCAAAAATTGCTTCTGACCGTTTCGGATGAACCCTGGCATGCGCGAAAGTCTACTTGGATTTTTATTTTGAGTATCGACTATGATTCCGTTCTTCTGACAGATTTTATAAAGGTAATTAACCCGATTACGGTATTCCTCGTAATTCTTGGCATCTACTTTGACGATAGCGTGGAGCGATTTATTCCCACTGTGAACCAAGGCTGCAATCGGTAATTCAAGTTCTTTGTAGATGGCATTCTGCTTGTCAATCGGCATGCTGTCGGATTCGACCAGAGCATATCTGAAATCTGTCACGTTTTCATTTTTAGCGCCCTTTCCGTCCATAGGATTAAAACGAATCCATGCACCCGCTTCTTCGTGATAGTCACCAAGGACACCTCCAATATCTCCATTACATTCTTGTAAGAGTTGAATCAATTCACCAGCTGTGCGGTCGTAAGCTCCTTTGGTTGGCAACCATTTGACAATCTTTCCCGTTTTGTCATCAGTCTTTGGATAGCATTTAGTCACATAACCGACATTTTCGCCAGCTTCAAAAAGTGTTTCAAGGTATTTGATGATTTCTTGCACTGGATTCCAAATCGTCGGCTCGTGGATTTCCTTGCCCTCGATCCAGTCTTTATCAATGACACGATAATCACGATCTATTGTATCGGTCCAGCCTAACTCATGCGCATTCTCGCTATCGTAGCCAGATTGCGACACCCAGCCGTTTTCTTTTGCAAGTTGGGTAATAGTCGCACCCGTCACGATAGTTCCTGCTTCCTCGTTGAAGGTATCCCATTTCTTGAAACACTCGAATTTCTTGTATCGACTATCATTTTGTGACCAGTTATCCCAGTCAGATGCCGTGTAGCCTTCGTGTTTTAAGGCCATGCCCACATTTATCCATGTCTGGTAGTCTACCGTGGCAGGATTGATGTAATCCAGCAACGGCAACAAATTAAAATCATTCTCTGCCACTGTTTTCTCCTTTAAAATAATAATAATTGCTTCTTTGGTTGATAGTTCATCCAAAGAACTTCCGTTCTCGGTAGTCCTTTCTCTGCAGTCGCCGAGAACTCCACCCTTTCCCAATTTGACAAGCGTTTATTATACAAGTCGCTATCATATCCACTCAGAAGAACGTTAGCTTTGGACTGATTCAATATTTCTAATAGTTCTTCGTGGTCACGGTCATCCATTTCTACTGAATATTGCTTTCTCGTCCTCGTGCTAAGGACGTAGGGAGGGTCTACATACATGCAGACATCTTCCCGACTATATTTCTGTATCAGTTCAATGGCTGGCCGACATTCAATCTGAACATGCTTTAATCGCAATGTCATTTCTTGGACTAACTCGGGCAGATCATTCCAATGTTTGACTGCGTAGGCTCGTTCTCTGCCGTTAATATCCATTTTCCAACCAGATTTTTCAATATTTCGAAAGCCGTGGCTCATAACAGAGCGTATGACAAAATTCAGCGCTTTATCAATCTCATTCTCTGGTCGGACTTCCCAAACATTATCATAAATCCTTCGGCTGTAAGGGGTCAGAAAGATTTTTTTGGCCAGCGCCTCAGGTTCCTGTTGTATCACCTGAAAAAGATTAACCACATCATCATTTAGGTCATTAACTGTCTCAATAGCGCTAGTTTTTTTAGTAAACAATACCGCACCACTACCAAAATAGGGTTCTAGGTAGGTTTTGTGTTCAGGTAATAGTTCTACTATCCTACCAGCAAGATTCCACTTGCTACCTGGATATCGTAAAAGAGATTTCATACATCACCCCGGTACATATTCAGCTGGTCGCACTCCTGCCGGCAATCGCCAGCCATTCGCAGCAATGCGATCAATCATATTTCTAGCGTGGTCAAATTGCCACATACCAACATCCTTGAAGCCACGACCTTCTAAGAATCGAATCTGCTTTGGTGTCGTTAAACCTTCTGATTGTCGCTTGTGCAATCTGTCTAAGTATAATGCAGCTTTTCCGGCGTTGCCGATTTCATCAGGAAGTATGCCGTATTTCTCAAGCGCTTTAATTTGCTTGTCACTAGCAGGCGCCATTTCCCATCCAAAATTGGGCACATAGTTCGACAAGTCTTCAGCATGGATAGACATTTCAAATTGCAATGGATCCACTAACTTGCGTTTACGCTTGCGCATTTCTTCCAATTGTTTTGCCAAAGCCTCCTCACGCTGTGCGACGACGTCCTCGGTTGCCTTGACTTCCATATCTTCGAGGTCAAGCATAACACCAGTTTGCTCTTCCATGTTCTCAACCATTTTCTGAGCAACTTCTGGAGTCTCACAGATTAAGTGAGCTGGCCGGCATAGTTCGTGGCGTTCAGTATGCCAGAGGAAGTCTAGCAAGAGCAATTCTTTCTTGCCTGGATACAAACGAGTCCCGCGCCCTATCATCTGGCTATACAGCGCTCGTACCTTAGTAGGCCTTAGCACAACAACGCAGTCTACTGACGGGCAATCCCAGCCTTCAGTCAATAACATCGAATTACAAAGTACATTGTAGCGGTCTTTCTCAAAGTCTTCTAAAACATCCGCACGGTCCTTGGACTCTCCATTGACTTCAGCAGCGCGAAAACCTTTTGCGTTTAGAATATCTCGAAACTTCTGTGAGGTCTTCACCAAAGGCAAGAATACGACTGTCTTGCGGTCTGCACATTGCTTGGCCATTTCATCTGCTATCTGTTCCAGATATGGATCCAGTGCCGTTCCGACATCGCTCGCTTTGAAATCACCAGCTGACATACTGACGTTTGTTAAATCCAAGCTGAGCGGTATTGTCAAGGCCTTAATTTTAGATAGATACCCTTCCTGGATAGCTTGAACTAGCGAATACTCATAAGCTAAGCTGTCGAAGTAAGAACCAAGGTTCTTCATATCTCCGCGGTCAGGCGTTGCAGTTACTCCCAATACATTCGATTGTTCAAAATAACCAAGGACACGTTGATAACCGTCTGAAATAGCGTGATGAGCTTCGTCAACCACAATCGTATCGAACCAGTCAGGAGGAAATTGACTAAGTCGCTTCTCTCTCTGCATCGTCTGAACAGAACCAACTACAACACGATACCATGAACCGATAGAGGTATTCTCAGCTTTTTCTAAGGCCGTGCCGAGTCCTGTCGCAGTCTTGAGCTTGTCGCTAGCCTGCTCTAAAAGCTCTGACCTATGAGCAAGGACAAGCACACGCTTGCCCTCTTTCACTTGGTCTTCAATGATTTTGGAGAAGACGATTGTCTTTCCACATCCTGTAGGCAATACTAAGAGCGTGCGCTTGCGACCTTTAGCCCATTCAGCTTGAACAGCCTCCCGTGCTTCCTGTTGATAAGGTCTTAATTGCATCCCTTACCTCCTAGAATTGCCCAGCTTGGTATCCAGCTTGTGCTTGTGGCTGTTGTGCAAAATTCGGCTGTTGCGGTTGTTGGTAGGCTGGTTGCTGATAGTTTTGGTTACTTCCATTTTGAGGATAACTATTTTGGTTAAGCAGATTAGGACGAGTATTTAGTTGTTTTGTTACATCAACTTCATCTGCATATACCATAAAGCCTATATCGTTGTATTCATTCCCATTGGTAGAAATAGCTTTTTTTACATTACATACCCCTACAGAATTCAATACTGCATTCCAGTCCATTTTTAAAGGCTCTCCATGTTTTTTTAAACCAATTGCACCAAAGAATGCAGATAACATACCTTCTGTGCGAGAATGAAGGAATAAATTATAAGTTATTTCCTTTTTATCTCCTTCCATATTCAAAATACTCAAAGTTACAACCGCTTTGTTACATGGAGGGAGTGGATTTTTACTTCTCGAATTCGGATTCGGTATATGTCGCTGACGTTCAATTTTAGTTACCGTAAACCAGTATTCTCCGGGTTCTAAAAGTACATATGAAGAATCTTGGACGATTTCATCTTCCCATCCGAATTCACGCTCAAAATTATTGTATTGTTGTGTCATGTTGATTTCTCCTTTAAGCTAAAATAGTAATTTTTTTGTTGCTAGCAAGTTCATTTTTTAAATAATTTGCGATGCTTTCGACGGCTTCTAATTTCCATTTTCCCCCATCCTGCTTCAAAGAGCGCAAGGCTCGCCGATTTGTTGATGCGGAAGACGAATTGACTAGCAGGCTGCTCTACTTCGTTGAAAGTACGATATGGTCGCAAGGTTACTGGATTTGGAGTTTTAGCTTGTGCTAGGCTTGCTACACCATCGCGAACCGTAGCCATTTGACTGATGCCATTGTCCTGTACTTCTGCACCTTTTTCGATTTTCAAATGGCTAGCAAAATCCAAAACCAAATTACGGTCTGCATCATCGATAAACATAGACTGCAGCATAATATTGAATTCTTCCTGGTCGCGCCAATTGCTAAAAGGAATAACTGGAACGGTTGCTTTTACAGATACGAGCTGAGGACGTTTGCCATTTTCAAAATCAACTTGATCATATACAGATACTTTTTGGAAACTGTCCACGACAACTACAAGTTTACGATCACTGATGAAATCGTTATCTGATTTGAGATAGTCAACTAGACTTTTGAGTGTCTGAAGCTCAAGGATAGGTGCGTACTTACGAGGGTTAAGTTCCTGTAAGTCATATTCATTGCTATCAAAATATTCCTTCCCAGTTTCTGAACGAATAATTTTATTTTCTTTACTCGCTAGTTCGACTGCGTATGATAATGCATCTTTAATATTTTCTGTCATGGTTAGTTACCTGCTTTCTTTTGATTGTAATCAATGATTTTAGATTTTTCCTGTTGTTCCACTTTTTCAATGAGTTCGCCAGTGTCGGTTCTCATATCTCCGTTGTCATCAAAGTAAGTCTGACCTGGGATGCCGCTCTTGAGCTCATTTGCGTGAATTTTACCAGTGTCGTCGCGACCGACAATGACAGTTGTTGCAACACCTTTCTGCGGTGCTAAAGTAGATTTGACTTCCATACCTGTTTTTACGACAGTACGTTCATCGTCTGTTGACATCGTTAGTATGATAGTAACCTTGCGAGTCGCTTTAGCTTCTGTATTGAGATCCAGAATATTCTCAAGGACTTTTTCAAGTTCTTTGTCAACCTTTTCTTGTAAGGCTGTATTTGCGATTTTTGACAAATCAATTTTAATAGTTTTATCTTTCATAGATACTCCTTATTATATTTTGCTATGATTTCTAATTCCCAGAATCTACATCTAGAAGGGCAGCTCAGGATCTGCTCGCACTTGGTTTTGAATAACTTCCATAGTTGCCTGCCAATGTGCGACAATCATATCCCAGTAATCAGGAGGGAAGTTTTCAATTGGCGTGCCCAGCGGAAAGTGACCTCGTATGTATGCAACTTTTTGGAGCTCTTCTTCTGTCACGTTACCTTGAGACATGAGGTCCGTCAAACTCTTTGGCAAGTTCGCGTGATACTGTCTAGGAGTTACCTGTGGTTCGCTAGGAGCTTCATTTTGAGGCTTTTCAGCCACCTGTGACATATCGAGAGGCAATTCTTCTTGAACTTGCTCAGGGGCTTGCTGAACAGCCTGCTGAGATTTTGGAGCGACTGTCTGTGGTTGTGGCTGTTGTGTATGCACTTGCTGATTCGCAAAGATATGAGCAATCCCTGCATAATGGAACGGTAATTCATCAGGTAATTCATGTCGGTTCTTGGCATCCCAAGCCGGTCGATGATTGGTGTACATCACGCGCTCACCACCCTGCGCCTTTTTCTTGCCGTTCTCGGCCGTCATGACTAAGGTCTTGTAATTGGCAAATAGAACCATGTCCGCCCATTCTTTCACTAGTGGAGCAGTCTTAGAGCCTGTCTTTTGACCAAGTTTCAATTCATATCGGTCGTATGACCCCATCTCATCTGGCTGTTCAAACTTCTTAATTTGAGCGTGTGCAGTCAATACCACGTTGATGCCCATATCAACCAAGTCAGAAAGACTATTCAAGAAACGTCCCATTTCTTCTTGGACATAGGTATAACCCTTACCCCATCCGAAATCTTCAATCCCTTTCTTGCCATGCTGAGCGCAGACATCGGCGACCGCCATGGACTCCGCCCAGTCGATTGTATCAATGACGAGCGTCCCGCACTCGGTCGGATTGGCTTTGATAAAAGCAATCTCATTGATGAGCATGGTCCAGCTGGTCGGCTTGTCTAATCTAGCTACATCCATGTTATCTGTCGAGCCTTCCGTATCAATGAAGACAGCATTTGGGAATTCAGCTGCAAACGTAGACTTGCCAATTCCTTCAGGACCATAAATAACAACTTTTTGAGCTCGTGCTCGTTTTCCTCTTGTAATTTGCATGTTTAGTCATCCTCCAATCCATTTGCCAACATAGCAAGAAACTTTTTGAACGACTCAGATTTTGAATTCTCGGTTTTGTCTGTTAAATCTTCCGGTTCTTCACCGTCAAGTGTTTTAAGCTCATACGTTGCAGTCACTTCGAGCAATTCACAATTTAATGCATTCGCTAGTTTTGTAAAATCTTCAATTTGTACTTTTGTCGCTTCAACTTCATTTTTAGCAGCACGTTTCAATCTTTCTGTATATTCTGCTGAATAAGCAAGAGTTTGTTCTTTGCTTTTATATTTCGATAAAAAGTCACCTGTTTTTTTGTTACGAAATACAATAAAAGTTTCTGTTTTTTTCATGATTGTTCTCCTTTAGTTTTTAAAATCCACCTTGCCATGTAGCCGATGCTGCAGCGTTTGCTACCCCACTTACTAAACTGTTTTGAGCAGCAAAAACAAATTTTTCCGGCTTCACGCTATACCCGTCTTCAATCAGGATGCTACATTCGTCTCCTGTTGATACCCGTGTCGCGATTGCTTGCAAACCTTCTTGTTCAAGCCATGCGCCAAATTCTTGCAAGGTCTGCTGATCCATTTGCTCCAGCTTGTCAATCAAGACAAATCCACATTCTGGCTTCAATTTGCGCACGATTGCAGTAGCAACTTGCAGCTGCTGACTACCAGACATGTTATCCCAGCGCTGGCCAAGATAGAGTAATTCGCCGTCATCCACGGACAAGCCAGGCAACGGTAAATCTGCATTGGTGAGCAAGTCTGTCTTCTGCTTGCGGATGTCAGCAATCACATTATCAAGTTCCTTGTATTGCTCGCGATAACCCTTAGCATCTTCTTCGGCTTTATCCTTGTCCAGATTAGCACGCACTTTACGATTAATTTCGTCAATCTCTGCGATGTTGTTTTCAATCTCCTCAGTTGATTCATCGAGAAGATCCATGGCATCGGTATTTGCGATAGCCAAGTCTTGAGCTAACTGACTTTCTTTTTCTTTGGCATCGGCCAGCAATTGCTCCAGACGTTCAACCTCTGCAGTTGCTGAAGCGTGTTGACTCCGGATAGATACTAAGTTCTGACGCTTACGAGCATTCTCGCCATTCTTAGCAAGGATGGCCTGTTGTTGTTGGATAAGCTCAGAGATAGAGACTAGTTCTTTCGGCGCATCTGGATAGTAAGGTTGTTCTTTCGCGAACTTTTCCTTTTGGTCAGCAATCACACCGATTGCGTGGCGCTCATCATATTTGGCTTTCTCCTGCATTTCCAGTTCAGCCAATTGCGGACCAACTCCGATGATTTGCAGCAAGGTCTTCGCTTTCTCTTTGCTGGTCTGCTCCATGAATTTTGGCAAGTTGATAGCTAGTTCTTCCACGAAGCTATCCAACAAGTTTTGTCCTGCTTTATTACCGCTTGGATCGATGACTTTGAGCGTGCTATTCTTACCGCTACGTTCTACAATCAGGCCGTTTGAGAGCGTGATTTTAAGACTCGGCGGTATCGTGCTACCTTCACGCTGAGCTTGGCTAGGTTTGTACTTATTACCTCCTAACGCCCAAGCAATAGCGTCCAACACGCTTGTTTTCCCTTGGTTGTTGTTTCCACCGACGATGGTCAGACCAGTTGCAGACGGCTCTAGTTTGACCGCTTTAACACGCTTGACGTTTTCGATTTCTAGTTTATTGATTGTTACCATCTTCTACTCCTTAACTAGCCCTTCCGGCGGTTGCACGTCATAAGTAAATTGCTTATCTGAATTTCTCAGGTTCATCCGTGCGACATTGTTAGCTATTTGCTGACGATCTTTTTGTTTCATTTCAGCGTGGTCATCTAGTTTATTTACTAGCGACCACAGGACGATTCCGATGATTGTTACCAGATAAATGTATTCCATCATTTTACATTCTCCTTTTCTTTGTAGATTGCTACAATTTTTTCAAGATCAGCAATACGCTGATTGGCATTTTGAAGTTTTTCCTGTGATTCAATCAGTGATTGATTGAGGTCCAGAGCGACCTCTTTCCAGTCGAGATTGGTTTCTTCGACCTCTTCCGAAAAGTAGTTTTTAATTCTTGCTAGTAGGTTCATCCGACTGACCTCATTTTCTTGCTTTTCACCATTTCTTTTTTCCAATCTCGACTGCCTCTGTATTTCAGGTAGGCATCAAAACCTTTAATCGTGACAAGTTGGCCATCATTCCTAAGATGCTTCTGTTGGCTAGGTAGCTTCTTCATCTCGCGTCTCATGTCTCCCGCTTGTCGCTTTGAGCATCCAAAGATGTGTTCTAATTCTTCATCATTAGCAGAGACTTTTTCAATAATCACATCTTTGATTCTTACAATTTCAACTGCTTCCATTTTTGCTCCTTTCGTGTTATAATTCAATTAGTTATTTTGATTAGCGCCTGACTTCTGTTAGGTGCTTTTTTGTGCTACTCAATCCCATAATCTTCAATAACCTGAAGAATGAAACTGTTTGCTCGTGGACCTTTTGTCGTCCCACTTAGAATGTTTGTTACTTCCTGTCGCTTAAAGCCGTAAGCAACCGCTAGAGTTGTCTTTTTAATGCCTTTCTCTTTTAAGAAAGCATTAACCTTTTCACGACCGTTTGCGATATCTGGCATATGCGTTCCTCCTTTTTACACTTTATGTAAATAAGAAACAACTAAATTTTTAACTATTTTTCTGCATTACACTTGACAACTCACACCAAATTGGCTAAAATGAAAGCATAATAAAAACAATGATAAATCTATAAATACCGTTCGCCAAAACATTTTTATAATTTATTTTCTTAGTTGTTTTTTTAGTTATTTCTTACTTACAAAAAACATTTTACACCATTTGGGATAATTAGACAATCTTTTTACACCAAATTTGTTAAATTTTTTTGTAATGTCTTAGAAAGGTTGATTTAACAATGTTTGAGACATTTGAAAAAATTAAAGAATTAGCAAAAAAGCGTGGAAAAGCTCTTGGGCAAGTCGAAGAAGACTTGGGTTATGGCAGAAATACACTGTATAAGATAAAAAACTCTACGCCAAATGCTGAGCGTATCGCAGAAATTGCTAACTACTTCAACGTATCCACCGATTATTTACTCGGACGGACAGATAATCCTGCTATTGCAAAGGATAACAAGGAAAATGCATATCTTGGTCCAGCTGAGACTGAACTTGTCGCAGTGTTCAGAAATCAGACCCAGAACATGACCGAGGAAGAAAAGGTTCGTTTTAATAAGGCGATTGAAAGCTTGATGGTAACTGCTAAAACCCTGATGGACGATGACAGTAAGTGGAGGTAATTATGGCTAGAGAAATTATTTCCCGTAGACAGTACATCCAACACTGGGATTACGCTGTCCCGGTGATCGAAGCAGTGTCTCGACAGAATAATATTCCACTTGAACAAGTTACTTTTCAGCACATCATCCGTTACTTTGAACAGACTTACAGCCTTCATTTTATCTTCTTTGAAAAGGACCCGTTTCCTATGCTCCCTTCAGCCGGTCTACTTGGTTCTGAGCACATTAAATATCGAGGACTTGTCAATAATCCAGATGTCACTTACTTGGATGATATCATCTGTAAGCACAATGACGGCTTTACCATTTATAGCAAAGAAAAAGAAAAGTACCTTGTTTATATCAATCAAACACATATCAAAAGACGGGTTATCTTTACCATTTTGCATGAATTAGCCCATATTGCAGCCCATTTTAGCACAGGTCATTCTGATGAGGTCGCCCTCGCTTGCGCTAACAACTATCAGAGCAATCCGCTAGAGATAGAAGCTAACACCATGGCCTCTCTCTTTTACATCAATAATGAGCGCATGGTCTGGCACCTCAAAAACAAGCACTCATACGAGCAAATTAAACAAGCAAATACAATCAGCGATAATGCCCTTTTCAATCGATTAGTTGATTTTGTTCATTATCGGATATTGAGTTATGGTGAATATTTATTGGACGATCAACAGCAACGACGAGCGGCTATTGACCTCGTTACAAAATACAAGCGAGGGAACAATATCTTACAACAATATTATGATATTGACGTGTAATGCTAAAAGCAGATGTGATAGCTGATTCATTGTAGCGAGGTATTGAGAAAACTAAAAAACCATAACCTCGTTGGCTATGGGTAAAAAAAGAGTATAAAGATTTTTAAATAGTTATTATTTTGGAGGTTATTATGAAATTCTGTCCTGAATGTGGCAATCCAGTAGAGGGCTACAAGTTCTGTCCAAATTGCGGTTATTCTATCGCTAACCAACCGCAAACAGAACAACCTCAAACAACTACAAAACCAGTCTCTCCTACTCCTACTGCTAGAAGCAAACGAACGGATAAAGTCGGACCACTTGAGATTGATAGATATAATCGCACCTATCGAATAAATGGAGCACGCAAAGCGAAAGGTTCGTCTGGATTGGTCGGAGGAGCAATTAAAGGAACAGCGAAAGTAGGTCTTGCCATGGGGACGATGGGATTGTCTTTGATACCGTCCTTGGTCAAGAAAGATAAGAATGACACAGATTGGTATTCGTTCGAGGATTTGGTATCGTACGAATTGATTATCAATAATCAAACGGTTGTTTCTGGAGGAGTTGGTCAAGCATTGATTGCAGGCGCTATGTTTGGCGCTATTGGTGCTGTTGCAGGCGGTATTGTTGCAAAAAGAAAATCAACTTCTAAAATTTTAAACATGACAGTTCGTGTAACCTCAAATGACTTCACCAAACCAGTCGTATTTATCGATTTGATTAGAAAGCCGGTAAAGAACATATCAAAAGAATATAAGGAAGCCGTCGAGAACGCTCAACGAATCATGGGAGCCTTGGATGTTATCGTCCATAATTCGTAAATAAAAAACCCCCACACTCGCCATCGCCAAACGTTGAGTGTGAGGATATCCTGTATAAGAAATAACCATTCAAAAGGTCGTTTTCTTATACCCATTTTACCAAAAAGTGAGGTTAAAATCAATGTGGATGGAAGAATTGCCAAACGGCAAATATAAATTTTTTGAGCGATACAAAGATCCATATACTGAGAAATTAAAAAAAGTTTCAGTAACCATGGAGAAAAAGACTCCCCAGGCAAGAAATCAAGCTGCGATTTTACTGCAGGAAAAGATAAATAAAAAACTTAGCACAAAACAAGTAGAGAGCATTACCTTTGAAGAAATTTATAAATTGTTCTATAAATCCTGGTCACAAACAGTCAAAGAATCCACAAAACATAATTGTAAGTCAGTTGATAAGACAATGAAACAAGTCATACCATCTGATACTCTACTAGCCAATCTTGACAGGCGCTTTCTTCAGCAGGCTATTGAAAAAGTTATTGATAGCAATGGATATATTACAGCTAAAAAAGTTAGGCACAGACTCAGAGGTATATTCAAGTACGCCGTTCAATACTCTTATATCGAGAATAACGAGGTGGATTATACTACGATTCCTCAAAAACCAAAGACTTTAGAAGATCTAGAAAAGAAACGTAATAATTTCCTTACCATGCAAGAAATAAAAGCACTTGTTGATGTTCTTAATAATCGAGAATATCATCAGAAGTACGCTGATATGGTGCTTGTACTTGCTTTGACCGGCATGAGATATGGTGAACTAGCTGCCTTACAACTAAAAAATATAGATTTTCAGAACAAAAAAATTGAGATTACAGGTAATTATGATTCAGTTAGCAAAATCAAGACGCTTCCAAAGACTACAAATTCAATACGGACAATCAAAGTATCAGAGACTGTCATAGAAGCTATCAAAAGGCAGATAGTGCGACTTAGTGAACGGTTCCAGCCTTTATCTAGTGAGGATTATATTTTCTGTTTTGAAAGATGGAATCAACCTACAACAATAGCTTGCTTCATACAGATATTAAAAAAATATGGAAAACAAGCAAAAATAGAAAAAAATTTATCCAGCCATATATTTAGACACTCCCACATTTCATTCTTAGCAGAGTCGGGGTTACCTATCAAATCAATAATGGATCGAGTTGGGCACTCGAATGCTAAGATGACTCTGGAGATCTATTCTCATACTACTGAAGATATGGAGGATAAACTTGTCAATAAATTGGATGCTATTTTTTAATTCTGCCCCTTGGTTGCCCCTTTTTAGTTTTAGAACACAACAAATCCCCTTGAAAACATTGATAATTCAAGGGGTTGTTTTATATCACTATAATTCATCTGCTATTTTATTGATCTTTCTAAGTCTGTGGTTGACACCACTTTTGGTCAGGGGATTGCTCAGGCTATCTGCCAACTGCTGGATAGAGTAGTCTGGGTGCTGGATTCGCAAGCGAGCTACCTCTTGCAAATCCACGGGTAAATTTTCCAAGCCCATTCTATCTTTGATTTTACTGATATTATTGATAGTCTTCATGCTGGCAGAAACTGTCCGAGCGATATTGGCTGTTTCAGCGTTATTGGCTCGATTGAGATCGTTACGGGTTTCACGCAAAATCTTGACACGCTCAAAATTATCACGCGCCTGCATAGCCCCAATCACAATCAAGAAATCCATGATGTCTTCTGCACGTTGGAGATAGGTAACTGCACCTTTCTTTCGCTCAATAACCTTTGCATCCAGCAAAAACTGCTGGAGGAGAGAGGCCAGTCCCTGGGCATGGTCCAGATAAACGGAACTGATCTCCAACTGGTACTTGCCAGACTCAGGATCTCGGATGCTGCCATTTGCCAGAAAGGCCCCACATAAGTAAGCACGACCAGCTTCTTCATCTGCTAAAATATCAGGATCAATACCTGTCTCCAAACCAAAGAAGGAATCCGCAAGCCGCAAATCAGCTAAAAGCTCCTGCACTCTCTCATCGGTATAGACCGTATAGACACGATTCTTGCGAAGATTGCTTCTCTGATGGTGACGAATTTCTGACTTGATATCATAAAAATGGAGAAAGGACTCATAGAGATGTCTAGCCAACTTGGCATTTTCAGTCACCACTGACAAGGTCAGGCCAGAAGTCGAGAGACCAATACTGCCAGACATCTTGATGATGGCAGACAATTCATGACGACTGAGGTGGTGTTGACCAAGAATCTCCTCTTTTACTGCGACTGTGAAACTCATTTTCGCACCTGTATAATTCGCATCAATTCATCCACAATCAAATCGCCATCGTGGAAGGCTCCTCCATTTTCCAAACGAAGGAAGTTGGATGAAATCACACGAGGGACCTGCTGGCAAAGACCAGCAAAATCATGCTCTACCTGAACCAAATATTCATCAAAACGGTTGGTATTCATGTATTCTCTAGGAACTTGCTCGATATTCACCAGAACCGTATCAATGAAGGGACGCCCTAGATGACGATGGAGAACTTCCACGTGGTCACTGTCTGAAAAGTGCTCTGTTTCCCCACGCTGGGTCATGATATTGCAGACATAGGCTATCTCCGCCTTGGTCTCTAAGAGAGCCTGCCCAATCTCCTCAATGACAATATTGGGCAAAATCGATGTAAAGAGGGAACCAGGCCCCAAGACGATCATATCACTCTCGAGAATAGTATTGACTACTCGACGACTGGCTTGCGGTGTTTCATCATCCAAGGTATTGGTCACATAGACATGGTCGATCATGCCTGGATGATCTGCAATGTGGCTCTCACCTGCCACCTCAGAACCGTCTTTAAAGACTGCATGCAGTGTCAAAGGTTGATCGCTTGAGGGGTAGATCTTTCCTGTTGTGTGAAAGAACTTACTGAGTAATTGCATAGCATTGTAGGTAGATCCTTGCATTTCAGAAAGCCCTGCTATGATGATATTTCCTAGCGGATGACCCGCAAAAGCTCCAGCCTCTTCTGAAAATCGGTACTGAAAAACCTTCTCATAAAACTTAGGCATATCTGACATGGCTACCAGAACATTTCGAAGATCACCAGGCGGTGTCAGCTGTTGGATATTCTTTCTTAGCTCACCAGAAGATCCACCATCATCGGCGACTGTTACGATGGCTGCAATCTCAACATCCTTTTCCCGCAAACTTTTCAAAATGACGGGGATACCAGTTCCTCCACCAATCACCGTTATTTTAGGTTTTCTCATGAACGGTTTACCGTTTCCTTTCTTCGATCTTTGTCACGATGGCTTTCATTGACAGGCCAGTTTTTAGCAAGGTCCTCAGCTATGCGCTTGGCAAAGGCAACACTACGGTGCTGTCCACCTGTACATCCCACTGCAATGGTCAAAACGGACTTGCCTTCTTTTTTGTAACTTGGCAAGATTGGCTCAATCAAGGCGAGCAAGTGCTGATAGAAACTTTCCGATTCTGCATGTTTCATTACATAGTTATAGACAGGCTCATCCAGCCCCGTTTGATTACGCAGCTCTGGTAGGTAATAGGGATTTGGCAAGAAACGGACATCAAATACCAAGTCCGCATCGATAGGGATACCATACTTGAATCCAAAAGACATGACCTCGATACGGAAAGACTGGGCTTGTTCTTGGTCCGAAAATTGCTCAGCAATGGTTTTACGAAGTTCACGCGGAGTGAGTTCTGTCGTATCCACCACATTTTGGCTCATGTTTTTCAAAGGTGCTAAGAGTTCACGTTCCAGCTTGATGCCATCTAAAATCCGACCATCAGCAGCTAGAGGGTGACTTCGTCTAGTTTCCTTATAGCGTGCCACCAATTCCTTATCCGCTGCGTCTAAAAAGAGGATTTTAAAGTCCAAATCGTCTTGGTTTTCCAATTCATCCAAAACAGCCTGAATCTCTGAGAAGAAAGAACGGCTCCGCATATCCACCACTAGAGCTAACTTATGGTCATCATCCTTGGTCTCAACCAACTGCAAGAACTTTGGCAATAGGGCTGGTGGCATATTGTCAATAGTGAAATATCCCAAATCCTCGAAGGACTGAATGGCTACCGTTTTCCCTGCGCCACTCATCCCTGTCACAATTACCAGGTGAAGTTGTTTCTTTGTCATCTATCTCTCCTTATATCAAAAAAAGTTTGGCAGAGCCAAACTTCAACTAGCTTATCCAATCTCTGCGATCACTTCAATTTCGACTTTTACATCACGAGGAAGACGTGCAACCTCTACAGCTGAACGAGCTGGAAATTCCTCTTTAAAGGCCGTTTGGTAAACCTCGTTAAAAGGAACAAAGTCATTCATATCGCTCAAGAAGCAAGTTGTTTTGACAACATGATCAAAGTCTGTTCCTGCTTCAGCCAAAATAGCACCGATATTTTTTAAAACTTGTTCTGTTTGTTCTTGGATCGTTTCTCCAACTATTTCCCCAGTTTCAGGAGATAGGGGAACTTGCCCACTAGCAAATAAAAGATTGCCAACGATTTTTCCTTGAACATAGGGTCCGATTGCTTTTGGAGCCTTGTCTGTGTGAATTGTTTTTGCCATTTCTTTCCCTCACAATTTTTCTAATATTGCATCCCAAGCCTGATCCATCCCTGCCTTGCTGACTGATGAAAAGAGGACGAAATCGTCACTTGGGTCGAAGTTTAATTTCTTTTTGATTGCTGATTCGTGCTTGTTCCACTTACCACGAGGAATCTTGTCCGCCTTGGTCGCAACGATGATAACCGGAATCTCATAATACTTGAGAAATTCGTACATCTGCACATCATCTGCTGACGGGTCGTGACGGAGATCCACCAAACTGACCACGGCACGGAGATTTTCACGAGTTGTCAGGTACTCCTCAATCATGCGCCCCCACTTTTCACGTTCCTTTTTGGAAACGCGGGCATAGCCATAACCTGGTACATCCACAAAACGCATCTTGTCATCAATATTAAAGAAGTTGAGAAGCTGGGTTTTCCCAGGTTTCCCTGAAGTACGGGCTAGATTTTTGCGGTTCAACATGGTGTTGATAAAGCTGGACTTCCCGACATTTGAACGACCTGCAAGGGCAATCTCTGGCAGGTCATCCTGCGGATAGTGGGACTTGTTGGCTGCACTGAGCAAGATTTCAGCATTGTGTGTATTGATTTCCATAGTCACCTCTAGGCTGTTTCTAGAATGGGTTTATCCGTTCCATCAACAGCTTCTTTTGTGATGCGGACTAATTTCACATTTTCCTGACTCGGTACTTCAAACATAACGTCTAGCATGGTTTCTTCGATAATTGATCGAAGACCACGCGCACCAGTTTTGCGTTCGATAGCCTTATTGGCGATTTCTTGAAGGGCTTCGTCGTCAAATTCCAACTCAACGTCATCATAAGAAAGCAAGGTTTGGTATTGTTTGACCAAGGCATTTCTTGGCTCTTTCAAGATGCGAACCAAGTCATCGACCGTCAATTGCTCAAGAGCAGCAAAGACAGGCAAGCGTCCAATCAACTCAGGGATAATACCGAATTTTTGAATATCTTCAGCGATGATTTCTTGCATGTAGGAGCTGTTTTCGTCAATCGCCTTGTTATTTTGTCCAAAGCCAATAACTTTTTCACCCAAACGTTGTTTAACGATTTCTTCGATGCCGTCAAAAGCACCACCCACGATGAAGAGGATATTCTTGGTATCCACCTGAATCATCTCTTGTTGTGGATGTTTGCGTCCACCTTGAGGCGGCACGCTAGCGACAGTTCCCTCAATAATCTTAAGAAGGGCTTGTTGCACTCCTTCACCCGAAACGTCACGTGTGATAGACACATTCTCGCTCTTCTTGGCAATCTTGTCAATTTCATCCACGTAGATAATCCCACGCTCCGCACGTTCGATGTTAAAGTCAGCAGCCTGCAAGAGTTTGAGGAGGATGTTTTCCACGTCCTCACCTACATAACCAGCCTCAGTCAGAGCTGTCGCATCTGCGATAGCAAAGGGCACGTTCAAGCTCTTAGCCAAAGTCTGAGCAAGGAAGGTTTTCCCAGAACCAGTTGGGCCAATCATCAAGATGTTGGACTTCTGCAAATCCACATCTTCTGACTCTTCACGAGTATCATGGAAATTGATGCGTTTGTAGTGGTTGTAAACCGCCACTGCCAAGGCACGTTTGGCACGATCTTGACCGATCACATAGTGGTTCAAGATATTGAGGAGTTCGATTGGTTTTGGTACTTCAGACAAGTCTGCCAAGACTTCCTCAGCCAACTCCTCCCGAATGATCTCCTGAGCCAACTCCACACATTCATTACAGATAAAGGCATTGTTCCCAGCGATTATTTTCTTTACTTCTTCTTGGCTTTTGCCACAAAATGAGCAATAAACCATCATATCATTTTTCCTATTTGTAGGCATGATTTCCTTCCGTTCTATATTTTCATTCTATCTAAAATAAGGTCATATAAAAAGCATGGACACTGTTTACCAGATTGGTAAAAGCATTCAGCCAGAGTAAGGCAGACAGTCCATAGCGCTTCTTACGAAAAGCCTGTGCTCCCGCCAAGATACAGATTACACACAAGAATGCTGTAAAAAATCCAAATATACTGCGCTCCATTAGACTTCCTTTCTCTTTCGGTATTGGATGGTAAAATCATAGTTGTTTTTCTCATCTCGGGTATAGGATTTGCTTGCGACTGTCTCAAAAAGAGACAAGTCAAAATCCTCAGGAAAATAGGTGTCCCCCTCCACCTGAGCATGAATCTGTGTCACGATGATTTCATCTAAATAGGGCTCAAAAGCCTGAAAAATCTGTTTTCCACCAATGATATAGAGATTTTTTTCCTGACTCTGATACCACGCTAAAACAGACTCCACATCTTGAAACACAAGCGCTCCATCCACGACTTCGTCACTGTTTCGTGTCAAAATCAAGGTTTGGCGTTTGGGAAGCAGACGACGACCCATTCCATCAAAGGTCACTCGTCCCATCAAGATGGCGTGATTTAAAGTTGTTTCCTTAAAATGCTGTAATTCTGCTGGCAAATGCCAAGGAAGACGCTCTTCTTTGCCAATCACACCTTTTTCATCTTGGGCCCAAATGGCTACGATTTTCTTTGTCATGCTTCCATCCTTTTCATTGATACTACTATTTTATCAAAAAACTCCCAAAAAGACTGTTTTCAAATGCTCCCCAAAGAGAGAAAAGAAGCAGGCTAGTCTTAGCCTGCTTCACCTGTCACTAGGACATGCGTTTTTTTGCTTCTGATTCAATTTTTTCGACCACTTCTTGGATACTTAATCCAGTTGTGTCAAGGTAAACTGCATCCTCTGCCTGTTTAAGAGGCGAGGTTTCGCGATGACTATCTTTGTAATCACGTGCCGCAATCTCTTCTTTCAGCGTTTCCAAGTCAGTCTCAATCCCTTTAGCAATATTTTCCTTGTAACGTCGTTCTGCTCTTTCTTCAACAGAAGCCACTAGAAAAATCTTGAGTTCAGCTTGTGGTAAAACAACTGTCCCGATATCACGCCCATCCATGACGATACCACCTTGCTGGGCAATCTCTTGCTGGAGCGAAACCAGTTTCTCACGCACCTCAGGAATGGCCGCAATGCTTGAAACCTTGTTGGTCACTTCATTTTCACGAATCGGATGAGTAATATCAACATCGCCAACAAAGACAAGTTGCTCACCTGTTTCCGAACGTCCAAAACTAATAGGGTGTTGGTTCAGAAGTTCAAGAAGTTGGTCTACATTTCCTGCATCCAACTGGTGCTTGAGTGCTATATAAGTCGCAGCACGATACATGGCACCTGTATCAAGATAAGTGTAACCAAAATCCTTAGCAATAATCTTTGCGACTGTACTCTTACCACTGGAAGCAGGACCATCAATAGCAATTTGAATTGTCTTCATTTCCGACTCCTATCTAGTCTTGATGACATCACCAGGGTTGGCAAACCAAGTTCCTGATGACATATGAGAAGGATTCAGAGCTTCTAGCTGGGCAATGGAAATCCCTGCACGCTGAGCGAGAGCTGCTTCTCCTTCTCCAGGTTGCACAGTAAGCGTTCCTTCTCCATCTGTGTGTTCTTCAGAACTACTTTCTGAAGGAGTTGATTCTTTCGTTTCTTGAGCTTTACTAGTAGAGGAAGAAGACTCTTCCACTTTAGAGGTTGACGATGGAGCTGAAGAATTATAAAAATCCTTCAAAGCCGCCGTGCGGTTACTTCCTCCAGTAGAAAGGTAAATCAATACGACAACCATCGCTACAACGATTACAAAGAAGAGGCTAGCTAGAATGGTCAAGACACGATTGGCAACAACACCTTTTCCTTTTTGTTTACGGTGACGACGCTCTAATCTTGTTTCTTCTTCTCTGTTGTCATAAATATCTTCTTGCCACGGTTCTTTTGCCATACCTTACTCCTTGTATTTTTTAAACTTTCTTATTACAATATAAATATGAAACTCACACTTATACCCGAACGGTGCATCGCCTGCGGGCTTTGCCAGACCTATTCTGAACTCTTTGATTACCATGATAATGGGATCGTTCGCTTTTATGATGATCCTGATGAACTGCAAAGAGAAATCGCTGAGACCAGCGATGTTCTGGAGGCTATCAAACAGTGCCCTACACGTGCACTTCTCAAAGATCCATCATAGTTTAAAAGGGAGATTGATTTTGTAGATTCTTTTTATCACTTTAATCCCTTCATCTACTAGTTTAGCATATTTCTAGGTAAAATTATAGTCTTTTCTGGTTATTTTTCCCTTCGAAAATAGAAAGATCACTTTTTTCTTTGACGAGATAGAGTGGTCTTTTTTTGGTCTCTAGATAAATCTTGCTGATATACTTACCGAGAATCCCAATAGTCAGGAGTTGAATCCCTCCAAGAAAGAGAATGACAGCCATCAGAGAGGTCCAGCCAGATGTCGGATTTCCCAAAATAAGGGTCCGAAACACCACAAAAACAGTCATCATAAAAGAAATAAAACAAGATAGAAGTCCCGCTACAAAGGCTATACTCAAGGGAAAATCTGAAAAGTTAAGAATCCCTTCAATCGAGTAGAAAAAGAGCTGTCTAAAACTCCAACTAGTCTTGCCAGCCTGTCTTTCGACATTTGGATAGTCCAGATAGTGCGTTTTAAAGCCCACCCAAGCAAATAGGCCCTTAGAAAAACGATTGGACTCGGTCAAGGCTAAAATAGCATCCACCACAGATCTTCTCATCATCCGAAAATCACGAACACCTGATGGCAGGGCTACTGGGCTGATTTTTTGCATGAGGCGGTAAAAGATGTCAGCGCAGAAACTGCGAAAGAAGGGTTCTCCCTCCCGACTGGTTCTCCGTGTCCCAATACAGTCTAAATCTGCATTCTGGTCTAGTAAGGCTTTCATTTCAAGCAACATACTAGGAGGATCCTGGAGGTCTGCATCCATCACGACCACCAGGTCTCCAGTCGCATGCTGCAAGCCTGCGTATAGAGCTGCTTCTTTCCCAAAATTTCTCGAGAAAGAGATATAATGTACCGCAGGATTTTGTACCCGATAGGCCTTCAAAAGCTTCAAGGTCCCATCACTTGAGCCATCATCCACAAAGACATACTCGATCTCTGCTCCTAATTCTGGAAGCAGTGCTTCAACAGACTGATAAAAAAGAGGAAGTACTTCCTCTTCGTTTAAACAAGGGACAATGATTGAAATCATCATCTTAGTCTTCAAATCCATTTGGATGCTTGCTTTGCCAACGCCAGGCGTCTTCACACATTTGGGTGATGTCGAGTTCCGCTTCCCAACCGAGTTCTGCTTTAGCTTTTGCTGGGTCTGAGTAGCAGGCAGCGATATCACCTGGGCGACGTTCTACGATGCGGTAAGGAATAGGACGTCCCACTGCTTTTTCCATGTTTTGGATAATTTCAAGAACTGAGTATCCTTTACCAGTTCCAAGGTTATAAACGTTTAGACCTGAACCTTTTTGGAGTTTTTTCAAAGCTGCAACGTGACCTTTGGCTAGGTCTACAACGTGGATATAGTCACGAACCCCGGTTCCATCTTCTGTATCGTAATCATCTCCAAAAACTTGTACTTGTTCTAGTTTGCCCACTGCCACTTGTGAAACATAAGGCAAGAGATTGTTTGGAATGCCGTTAGGATTTTCTCCCAGGTCTCCACTTTCATGAGCACCGATTGGATTAAAGTAACGAAGCAAGACCACATTCCATTCTGAGTCTGCTTTGTAGATATCTGTCAAAATTTCCTCTAGCATGAGTTTGGTACGACCGTAAGGGTTGGTCACTGAAAGTGGGAAATCTTCTAAGATTGGAACTGTGTGAGGATCTCCGTAAACTGTCGCAGAAGAACTGAAGATGATATTCTTACAGTTTGCTTCTTCCATAACTTTTAAAAGACTAAGAGTTCCAGCGATATTGTTGTCATAGTAGGCAAGAGGGATACGGGTTGATTCGCCAACAGCCTTCAAGCCCGCAAAGTGAATCACCCCAGTCGGTTCTTCCTGCTTGAAAATATCTCTGAGGGTATCTGTATCACGGATATCCGCCTCATAGAAAGGCACCTCAACTCCTGTGATTCTTTCAACAACTTCTAAGCTTTTACGGTTGCTGTTGACAAGATTATCTACCACAACGACTTGATGACCTGCTTGGATCAATTCAATAACAGTGTGGGTTCCGATAAAACCAGCTCCACCAGTTACCAAAATCTTTTCTTGCATCTTTTTTCCTCGATTCTCAAATTATTTTTTCTTATTTTACCATTTTTGATAGGAAATGTCATTTGCCATCCTAGAGGGGAGACTAAAATTTCAGTAAAATGCTTATATGCTTTTTACCCGTTTGACATAGTTTTCAATGGGATAGTTTACTGGATCCAAGGTCAACTCCTTGTCTTGGACCAATTGGGCTAAGTGGTAACCAATGATAGGACCAGTTGTGAGACCTGATGACCCTAGTCCACTAGCCGCATAGACACCTGATAATCCTGACACCTGTCCAAAAAAAGGTGAGAAATCACTGGTGTAGGCACGGATTCCCACACGCTCAGCTCTTGAAGTCGCTTTAGCCAAGGCTGGATAGTGAGGCAAGGCTGCTTCCTCCATTTGTTGGAGCAAGCTTTCATCCACTGTCAAGTCAAATCCCATGTCATTTTCATGAGTAGCTCCTAGGGACAATTTCCCACCTGCAAAAGGAATCAAATCCCACTCCCCCTCTGGCATGACAACAGGATAGGATTCCATATCTTGGGTAAGTTGATAATCTCGGAGTTGCCCCTTTTGCGGTCGAACATCCACCTCATATCCCAAAGGCTCCAGAATGTCCCCCAACCAAGCTCCCGTTGCCAAAATAACTTGATCAAACACTTCTTCACCAATCTGATAACCTGCTGATACAGGATTCAGAGTCACTTTTTCTTTGACCAGCTTGACTTGACTGGCTTCTAGCAGACAAGTCACTAAGAGGTGACCATCTACTCTCGCTCCACCAGAAGCATAGAGCAAGCGGTCAAATCCTTGCAGACCAGGAAAAAACTCATTTGCAGACGCTTGATCCAGAATAGCTAACTGGCCTATCAAGGGAGATTCTTCCCTGCGCTGAAGGGCTAGTTCATAGAGCTCTTCCAACTTGGATTCATCCTTTTTCAGGAGAAAGACTCCCGAACGCTGGTAAAAGTCAATTTCCTTACCAGACTTTTCTAAATCAGCCAACAAATCCACATAAAAGTCAGCCCCCAAGCGCGCCATCTTGTACCAGGCTTTATTGCGGCGTTTGGAAAACCAAGGACTGATAATTCCTGCTGCTGCCTTGGTAGCCTGACCTTGTCCATGGTCAAAAACGGTCAGCTCTAGGTCACTTTCTTTCGAGAGGTAGTAGGCAGCTGTTGCACCCACAATCCCTGCTCCAATAATGGCAACTTTTTTCATTGTCTTCACTTTCTAACTAGATATGGTGGAAAGGATTAGTCGATGCCTGACTAGGCAAGATATCAATAGTCCAGCTATTTTCTTCCTTCCATTGAGTAAGGAGTGCTGCGATTTTTTCCACAAAAAGCACTTCTATATAGTGGCCTGGATCCAGTGCCAACAAGCCATCTGACAACATATCCTGAGCTGTGTGATAGTAGATATCGCCAGTGATATAAACATCTGCCCCCTTTGCTAAAGCATCAGAGTAGAAAGACTGCCCACTGCCACCACAGATGGCCACTCTTGAAATAGGCTTCTGCAAATCACTCTCTTGATAATGCACCATTCGAAGACTATCTAGACCAAAGACTTGCTTGACATGCTGGGCCAATTCCCCAAATGTCTGAGTCGGGATATTTCCAATACGTCCAATCCCACGTTCTGGACCTGTTTCCTGCAGATAAGTCGTCTCCTCAATGCCTAGCATCTGGCAGAACCAGTCATTGAGACCATTCTCAACGATGTCAATATTAGTATGACTGACATAAACTGCAATGTCATGCTTGATCAGGTCGATGTAAATCTGATTTTGCGGACGGCTAGCTACCAGATCCTTGATAGGACGAAAGATAGGCGCGTGCTTGACGATAATCAAATCCACACCCTTTTCAATGGCCTCTGCCACCGTCTCTTCACGTATATCGAGGGCAACCATGACCCTTTGTATATCCTTGTTCAAAGTGCCGATTTGTAGGCCACGACTGTCTCCCTCCATAGAAAATTCCTGGGGACAAAAGGCTTCATAAGCTCTGATTACTTCACTTGCTAGCATGGAGAACCTCCTTGATGGCTTGAATTTTATCTACAAGAACTTGACGTTCCTCCAAATTTTTTTCTGGGATTTGACTAAGGCCAAAATCTAGCTTAGCAGCTTCCTTTTGCCATTTTTGTACAAATACTGGACTGACTTCTTTGGACAAGAAGGGACCAAAGCGGACATCACTTGCTGATAGCTTCATTTGTCCCGCTTCCACCACTAGAATTTCATAAAACTTGCCAGCCTCTTCTAGGATGCTTTCTGCTACAATCTGAAATCCGTGCTCTTGTAACCAAATGCGCAAGTCGTCTTCACGATTATTGGGCTGGAGGATTAAACGTTCTACACTCGCAAGTTTATCCAATCCTTCTTCCAATATGGTAGCAATCAAACGGCCACCCATACCAGCAATGGTGATAATAGAGACTTGGTCAGCCTCTTCAAATGCCGCTAAGCCATTGGCTAAACGGACTTGGATTTTCTCCTTTAGACCGTGAGCC
Source organism: Streptococcus mitis bv. 2 str. SK95 (assembly GCF_000222705.1). Lineage (GTDB taxonomy): Bacteria > Bacillota > Bacilli > Lactobacillales > Streptococcaceae > Streptococcus > Streptococcus mitis_AY. The sequence continues at coordinate 198,506 of NZ_AFUB01000023.1, forward strand.
TCAACATTTTTAACCGCAGACTGGTAAGGACCTTCCACCACTTCCCCTGCAATGGCGCTTTTAATTCGGCCTCTCTCAACTAACTCGATGGGCAGATAAGCATGGTCACTTCCCACATCAAGTAACACAGCACCTTGGGGCACAAAGGACGCCACCAATTCTAATCTCTTTGAAATCATCTTCTCTCACTTTCCAAAACTCTATTACCTTTTATTATACCACATTTCAGCTAGCAATCTTGCCCTTAAAAAAGACCGCAATTCACAGATTGCAGTCTTTCTTTATTTTTTCGCTTGGTAACGACTTGTCAAGATGAAAATCACCGTAAAGACCAGCATCATTGCCCCATAAACAGGCAGTGTTTGTCCAGTCAAGGTCGAAATTTCAAGCAGTTTTTGAATCCTTGGGAAGAGAGCTGTGGCTAGGAAGCCTCCCACAGACCAGACAATCAAGAGGGCACGCCAGAGGGTGAATGGCATGCAAGCTCTAAATACGGATAAGAAACCGATAGACCCAAGGAGATAATAGAGGAGAGTTGACATTTCTAACTCAGACCAACCTTGACTTGTCCCAAATATTTTCACAAAAAGAACGCTAAATACGACCATAAGTGCACTTGGTAGAGCACGAAGCATTGATCTTCTGAGGAAGTTTGGCTCGACAGGTTTGATATTTCGCTCAAAAGTCAGAACGAATGGTGGGAAACCTTCCACAAACTGGTCAATCATGGTAATCTGGATTGGGATGAAGGGGAAAATCAAAATCCACTCAGACTGCCCCAGTAAAACACTGGCAATACAGATCACCGCTAACAGGAAGGAATAGATGGTCTTTATCAAGAAAATCGGTGCAATATGGGCAATGTTATTGACCACGCGACGACCTTCAAAGAGAATCTCAGGAACATCATTAAAGTCTGAGTTCAAGAGAACTAGATTGGCAATCTGACGAGTCGCAGGATCTCCCTCAGCCATCACGATAGAACAATCCGCCTCACGAAGGGCCAAGATATCATTGACTCCGTCCCCTGTCATTGCTGTTGTATGCCCTGCTTTTTTCAGCGTTTGGATGATAAGTTTCTTTTGATGAGGGGAAACACGTCCGAAAATAGCTGTTTCCTCAGCTATAGCAATCAATTCCTCATCCGTGATTTTTGAACAATCTACATAACTATAATAGTCTGCAAAGCCAGCTTTCTGGGCAATGCTAGATACAGTCACAGGATTGTCCCCAGAGATAATCTTGAGTCCCACTTCCTGGGAACGGAGGTAGTCTAGTGTCTCAGCTGCTCCTTCTCGAATGGGGTCCAAAATCTCCAGCAAGGCCAAAGCCTGAATATCAGATGGTTTCTGTGGTTTGTGATGATCTAGTTTTTCCTGACTGAGGGCTAAGACCAATACACGTGACCCTCTCTCTAGAGCCTCTCTGGCTTCTGGTACTTCAGAGTCCAACAACATCTCAGGCGCCCCTAAGAAAACCGTTCCTAGCCCTTCTAACTCCATAGCCCCCCACTTGCGGTCGCTAGAGAAAGGAAGATTGGAAATCATAGGGTAGGCAACCTTTCCTTGGAAACGCTGGCGAATGGCTTGAGCTGTCGGATTTTTATCCTCACTATGGGCCATATAACTGGTCAGAATGTTAGTAATAGCCTCATCACCATAAGTTTCCGTCAGCGGAAGAACTGCCTCCACCTGCATCTTTCCTTGAGTGATGGTTCCCGTCTTGTCCAGACAGAGCATATCCACGCGCGCCAAGGTCTCAACAGAGTACATTTCCTGCACCAAGACCTTTTTCAAGCCCAGTTTGATCACCGCAGTCAAGAGCGAAGTAATGGTCAAAAGGGCAATTCCCTTGGGCAACATTCCCAAAAGGGCTGTTGACGAATTTACAACGGATGACTTGAGGGGCAAGCCTTTTAACATCAAGGCTTCTAGCAGGAGAGCTAGACCAAAGGGAATGATAATTTTCCCAGTAAAACCTGCTAGCTTGTCCAGCGATTTCATGATACGAGAGTTGATCGGTTTTACTGTCTTAGCTTCCAGCATGAGTTTGGAAGCATAGTTTTCTGCCCCGACATGGTGAACTTGAGCCAAAACTGCGCCACTGGCTAGGAAACTCCCTGATAAAAGCAAGGCATCCACTTCTTTTTGCACCAAATCACTCTCACCCGTCAACATGGCTTCATTGACTTCCGCAAAGCCTTCTAAAACCCGCGTATCACTAGGAATCTGCTCCCCAGCCGACAGACGAATAACATCACCTAGAACCAATTCTTCTGGATTAAGAGCGACTTCTTGGCCATCACGGATGGTTTTGACCTTTTCCTTGGTCATGAGATTGAGCTTGTCCACCATATGTTTAGCCCGTAGTTCGGTCACAATCCCCGAAAATGCGTTAAAGCAGATAACGGCAAAGAAGACCAAATTGCTCCAAGCCTGTACAAAGGCTAGCGCCAAAGCAATAGCAAAGTTTAAAGCGTTAAAAAGTGTAAAAACATTTCGTTTGATGATTTGCCAAGTACTGGTACTGGCTGATGCGGTAAAGTCATTGACCAAACCTTGAGCCTGTCTTTCCTTGACTTCTCTTTGGGTTAATCCCATTATCTTATTTTTATCCATAAATTCTATCATATCATTTTTTCTAGCAGAATTCTAATCTCATCCAAAAACTGTCCACTGATAACTGAAAAAGTTTGCCAGTAGTCTTTCGATAAGGTATAATAATAAAAGCAATACAATCGAAGGAGTTCTCATGTTTTATACTTATTTGCGTGGACTAGTCATGCTGATCTTGTGGTCCATCAATGGCAATGCTCACTACCACAATACTGATAAAATCCCTAGTCAAGATGAAAACTATATCTTGGTCGCACCTCATCGTACCTGGTGGGATCCAGTATACATGGCCTTTGCGACCAAACCAAAACAGTTCATCTTTATGGCTAAAAAAGAGCTTTTTAACAACCGCATCTTTGGCTGGTGGATCCGTATGTGTGGCGCCTTTCCTATCGACCGGGAAAATCCTAGCGCTTCTGCTATCAAATACCCTATCAATGTCCTCAAAAAAAGCGACCGTTCTCTCATCATGTTTCCAAGTGGAAGCCGTCACTCAAACGATGTCAAGGGGGGAGTTGCCTTGATTGCTAAAATGGCTAAGGTCCGTATCATGCCTGTCACCTACACAGGGCCCATGACCTTGAAAGGCTTGGTCAGCCGTGAACGTGTCGATATGAACTTTGGAAATCCTATCGATATCTCAGACATCAAGAAAATGAATGATGAAGGAATCGAAATGGTTGCAGAACGTATCCAAGCAGAATTCCAACGTTTGGACGAAGAAACCAAGCAATGGCACAATGATAAAAAACCAAACCCACTCTGGTGGTTTGTCCGCATCCCTGCCCTTATCCTTGCTGTGATTGTTGGTATCCTAACGATTATCTTTACCTTCATTGCAAGCTTTATCTGGAATCCAGATAAGAAGAGAGAGTCTCTTGGTTGAGACAATAAGAACTGCTGCACAAAAACTCGATTTTAAGAGAAAATCCAGCAAGCCTTTCCATAAGAAATGCATAGCATCAATGTTTTTGGACACTTGTTGCTATGCATTTTTATGATCTTTATCCCTGTATAATCAGAAGAAAACTCTACATTCTATATAGAAATTTTTTTGACAAATTACTTTGGTTTTGATATTATATTATTAAAAAGGGGAGGATTTTTATAATGAATCATAAACATTCTTTATTCGGGAAGTGCAAGTCTGTTTTATTGACGGTTGCTCTAGCGTCTGCCTTTACAGCAATGGGGCAAGTTGATGCTGATGAGGTAAAGAATCCAAGTCAAGTTGCTAATGATCTTGCTCAAGTAGGTTCAAATGAACTTTCCACTAAAACTACTCAAACTAATCAGCAAATTTCCGAAACAGTTAAGGAGATTCAAGATAAAGTTAATGTCTCTGTAGTACCACTTGATAAAGCTCAACCTGATGATATAGTTAAAGTAACTACTACTTCAACGGACGCCAAGGTAGATACTAAAGAAAACGCAGCTGGTACAGAAGCAATTGCTAAAGCAGAGACTTCTATAAGTGTTGAAACAACTCATTTAGCTGCTAAAGGAACTGCCGTTGGAGAAAAGACACCTGTTACAACAACAAAGACTGTTACAGATCACGTTAATACAGATGACTATGTAGCTAATGTTACTCAAACTATCAAGAAAACTACATTTGAAAAAGTTTTGAAAGAAGCAGATGTAATAATTACTAAACAAGCGGCTGGTTCTGCAGATATCGTCTTTACTATTGATAAGTCAGGTTCAATGGATTCGTCTATTCAAAATGTTGTACAGAATATCGAGAACTTTGTCCGTGATTTGGCTAGTAAAAAGGTTGATGCTCGTCTTGGCTTAATCGCGTATGAGGCTGCTGACAATGTTCAATATTTCGATTTTAATGGATCTAAATTCACTAAGAATGTAGAGGAGTATATTAAGGCGCTTAGATCTATTCGAACAGGCGGTGGAACAGAAGAGCCTACAGCCCCTCTACATCATATCGCAACCTCAAAAGATTATGATTGGTCTACATCTTCTAATAATCGTCGTTTTGCATTCTTAATTACTGATGAAAGTATTGATTTCCGTACTCCAGGCATTCCAACAGTAGAAGAGACTCTGAAAGCTCTTAAAGCAGCAGATATTTCTCTATCAGTTGTAGGGATGAGATACGAAGAATCGACCTTCAAACCTTTAGTTGAGGGGACAAAAGGGCTTTATCTTAATATTAATCAAGAATTTTCTAGTCTTTTAAATCGTGATTTTACAAATCATGTTGTTAAGACTGTCCAAGAAGGACGTGTTTACCGCATTGTAACAGAGAAATATGACTTCTTAACAGAGGCGCATGTCGTACTTAAACCAAAACCTATCGGAAGCACAAAGGCAGTTTATCATACTTCTGCACTTTCTAATAAGGTATCTGAATTACCTAAAACTGGTGAAAAGGCATCTTCTAATTTATCTGTACTTGGAGTTGCCTTAATTGCAGTAGCCTCTAGTTTGACTGTTGGTGTTAAGAAAAAAGATTAAGGAGATCCTTTTCATATAGAAGGTAGAGGAAAGGAGTTTTACACCATTTAGATTCTTTGCCAACTCTAATAAGAAAAAAATAGTTAACAATGAGAGAGGGCCTCTTGGTCTTCTCTTTTAATATATTCAGAGCAAATTTCATAT
>NZ_AFUB01000022.1 GCF_000222705.1 Streptococcus mitis bv. 2 str. SK95
TACAAAGCATCAAAATAAGTTTATAATAGCATGATTATTGATAAAGGAGTTATTCATGGATTATAAACTTATTTCTACTTTTTTAGACTACTGCAAAACTCATAAACGCTTGAGTTTACATACGATTCGAGCTTATAAAAATGATCTTTTGCAGTTTTACAATTCAAATTACACCAGTGTGGAAACATATGTTGAACATTTGACGAAATCCAATATTAAATCTAGTACATTACGTCGTAAAATTGCTAGTTTGAAAGTGTTTTACAGCTATTTAAAGTATCATAATTTAATTGATGAGAATCCTTTTAATCAATTACGTTTTCAATTTAGAACGGAAAAATATTACCTAAAACGATTCCCTATGATATTTTAAAAAGTATTTTTTCACATCTAGAACAGAAAGTTACCTATTCAAAAACTAAATATCAAAAACAAAAAGCTGAAAGAAATTTGCTAATCATTTCTCTATTGCTTTCAACTGGTATCAGGATTTCCGAACTTTGTCATATTCATCTCAAAAATATTAATCTTTCAAATAGGACTCTTCATATTATGGGAAAAGGCAAAAAAGAACGTATCCTATTTCTAGGAGATCAAATAACATTTAGCTTACTAGAAACATATATAAATAACTACTGCTTTCAACCCAGTGACTACCTATTCCCTGGAAAATATTCTCTCAAACCATTGTCCGAGCAAAGTATACGTTTAATTCTAAATAATCTTGTTGAACAACACAACTTAACTACACCTATTACCCCCCATATGTTTAGACATAGTTTCGCAACAATGCTTCTAGATAGTGATGTTGATATCCGATACATTCAACAAATTCTTGGACATAGTTCTATCTCAGTCACACAAATCTATACTCATGTATCCCAATCAAAGCAAAAAGAAATTCTAACTCTGTGTAATCCCATCGCTTTGATTCATTCACAGTCCAAAAAATAGGGCTACCTTCATGGAGGTAACCCTATTTTAGTGTCATCTTTTTAAAGATCTTCTCTAGTAATTAAATTTTAACGAAGATAACGATAATATTACGCGCACTAATCATGACTTATTTATACTTTAATCTCCATTATTGTATCTCATACAAATACCCTTAATTTATCTTACTTCCTTTTCGACTTGTATGACTACTATTTAAACTCAGGTCGTAACCAAAAAGGCTGTATTTTCCCCTGATTATCAATCTTAGCAATAGTATCTTTTAAAAACTCTACAGAATCAAAAACTTCTGTGTGTTCACGATTGACATCATTGACATAGTTGCGTTCCTCCCGATACGGTCATATTTTCCACTTGACCCAGAGTATCGTAGGTATAGGTATGGACTAGGGTTTCGCCATCCTGCTGGATGGTTTCCTTGGCGATATGGGCTTATACTGCTTGTCTACTGTGAGGCTAGTATAAAATAAACTAGGGGAAAATTTCCCCTAGTTAGAAATTGAACTAAGTCACAAATTGTCTTTGTGAAAGTAATTTATAATTTCCAATCATCTAAATTCAACACTTTACTCACTCTAAAGTTTCATTATCCTGCCAAAAGAAATGAGCACCCTTTAAATCAAGATGTTCTATCTGAATGTCACGACAAACAATTATTATATCCGTAATACCTAGATCAATTCTGCACTCAACAAAATTTTTATTTTGAGCATACTGAAGCAACGTGAAATTTTGTGCGGAATAACCGAGTTGAGTCTTTTTCAAACTTTTCACATCATAATCACGCCAATTCTTCCATAAAGCATCTGTTGTATACTCTACTTTACCACATAAAAGGAAGGTTACGCGCCAATATTTTTTTTGATTATCCTCATACTCAATAATAGTTTCATCGCCAAAAAATGACACATAAAAATTGTAAATAGATGCGTCCCAATAATCTGTTAAATCTAATTCTTTTTGTTTTTGTTCAATATTCATATCTCTATTTTGTAATATCCATTAATACTTATCCCATGGAATATGGGCATCTGGACTTTTTCTGTTAACAATATTACCGTTTATATCTAAAGGTTTTCCATTTTCATCATAAATGTGCATATGATTATAGTCAGTTATGCGGTCAGGTGCATCTATTCTGATTTTATAGTCCCCTTTGCTATTTTTTATATGAACACGTCCATTATGCTCATTGAATGTCCAGCCTTCTGGCAGTCTTCCTTTTAGCTCCTGTATATTTAGGTCAACTATCTCTTTTGGAGATAATTTATCTAATTTAGGAGGATTAAAAAGCTTACCAGCATCGGACGCCTTGTCTACCGCTCTTGTAGCTTTCAAAGCATCATTAGCTTTATCAGCTACCTTCGCAACTTTTGATGCATCATTGACTGCATCTACGGCATCGAGTGCTTTTTCAAGTTTCCTTAATTTGCCAGCCTTAGCTATAGGATAGAAATTACTTGCAATATCAACAGTTAGCTCTGCAGCTGCTACCCAACGATTTGCGTCTTCGCCCGTTAGTAGATCTTTCCCTGTAATTAAACGTTCTCCATTATTCCAGCCTATAAATTCAGCTGCTATAGTTGGAAGTGTAGCTTTATTTTCTTGGTTAAACTTCGCAAATTTTACATTAGATGCATAGGCATTTTCCTCAGGAGTCATTGGGGGAGCCTTTAGATACTCCTCTAATGTCATCCTATCAATCCGTTCTTTCTGATCCAATCTGAGTCCATGTCTTGCCGCATCTTCATACTTTCTAAAATCTGCGACAGATGGGACTTTAGTTTCTCCCTTATCGGAGGCACCGATTGTTTTTGGATTACATACATGCTTCAATGTATTCTGTAAAGCCGTATTCCAGTTACGATACAGATTGAGACCTTCTCGGATGGTTGGGGAAGAGCTCAAGCCTGTGGCTAGGGCATAGGCAGACCGAACCACTTGTTGGCGCTTGGCCTCTATCTGAGCTACTGTTTGCTGGTATTTCGTTTGAGCATAATTGACTGCACTATTGTAGGCCGTTTGAACCTTATTCCACTGTCTGCCAACCCAATTCGATACACGGTTGTATTGGGTGCTGATCCAGTTGGTTGCGTGGTTGAAAGCACTCTTAGTCGCATTCCAAGCCTCGGAGGCGAAGCTCTTCACACTATTCCAGGTGTTTGAGGCCGCTCTTTTTACTGTATTCCAGGTATTAGATACGACTCGTTTAACACCATTCCAAGCATTAGATGCTGTCTTTTTAACATAATTCCAGCCTTTTTTGATACTGTTCCAGAAGTGCCCACTCGGGTCGGTATAGTTAACGGAGTTGTTCTGCACATAGCTGTAGCGGTTCTGGCCGAGAGGATCCGTCGCCTCACCTGGGTAGCTATCCTCGCTTAAGAAAGTACCTCCCTGAATATCATAATACCTTGCGCGTAAATAGTCAAGTCCGGTATCGTCACGGGCTTCG
>NZ_AFUB01000021.1 GCF_000222705.1 Streptococcus mitis bv. 2 str. SK95
ATCACATTGTGTTCAGCCCTAAGTATAGACGAAAAGTCATTTATAATCAATATCGAAGTAGTTTGGGAGAAATATTCCACCGATTATGTAGTTATAAAGGTGTTGAGATCATCGAAGGTCACTTAATGCCTGATCATGTACATATGTTAGTCAGTATTCCACCGAGGATAAGTGTTTCAAGTTTCATGGGGTATTTAAAAGGTAAAAGTGCATTCATGATGTTTGACAAACACGCTAATCTCAAGTATAAGTTTGGGAATCGGCATTTCTGGGCAGAAGGTTATTATGTGAGTACAGTGGGACTTAATGAAGCCACAATTAGGAAATATATCCAAGAACAGGAAAAACATGATATAGCATTAGATAAATTAAGTGTAAAAGAATATGAGGATCCCTTTAGGGATAGTGGTAAGTAATGCGAACACCTCTTTGAGAGGTTTGTGAAGAGTCAAGAGCAATGAGGCTTGAACAACGTGAAAGCCAGCGTCTTTAGGCGCTGGCTGGTAATTTGGGCTTATAGCCCTGGTGCAAACCACCCGTTAGACGGGTGGTTATGATTTAGACTTGATAATCAAGCTGATTAGAGTATAATAGAGAGGAAAAATGAAAAGGAGTTATTCATTAATGTTAGAAATTCCAGTAGAAAGTCTTAATCTATTTGAACAGTTAGACCGCAATGTTGTTGCTTTTTATAGAAATGAAGAAATTTCCCAAACAGAAAGTTTAAATATAAGTATCACACAAGAACATTATGATAAGAAAAATAAAGAGCTGCAGCCTTTAGGATACCAAGCTGTTCAAATACCTTTAGGAATGGCTTTAGATAATGTAATCCAGCAAGCCTATTTCCAAAATCTTATAATTGGCGGTCTTCTTCCCGATGAAATCAAAGTAAAGAAAGAGGACTTAATGCCTTTGAAAGACATTGTTGATAGTTTTTGTATTATGTACGCTGCAGCAAATAACCGACTGGAAAATGGTAAAGCTTATGAACTGATGAAGGATAAGACAGTGTATTTTATTGGTAAACTGTTGACTGACAGTCTTAAAAAAGGTGACGAAATTTCGTATATGGGAATCGAAAGAGAATCAGCTGATGGAACTTCTTATGAAGCAGTAAAATGCTTTCTAACTAAAGAGAGCGCTGAGCAATATAATGATGCAAAAAGACCAGTAAGCCCAGCAAATCTAGCCTATCTGCAAGCCTTTTGGGGTAAACCAGTAATTATAGAGCCTCACCGTAACTACTGGATTGAGTTTAAATAAATAAAAAACGAAAGATAAAGGAATTGGTCTTTCGTTTTTTAGCGATAGTTTATTTACATAATTTATAATATGTAACACCTATAAACTGTCTAAGGCATTCTTTTGTTCATCATTGACGATATGGGTATAGAGGTCAGTGACTTGTGTACTAGCGTGTCCTAGCTGATGGCTGACCAAAACTTGCGATTTAGTCGCATCATAGAGCCTAGTCGCCAGAGTATGGCGTAGTTTATGGGGAGTTACACGCACTTTGAAGTCCTCAGAGTACTTGGCGACCATTTTTTCAACGCTGGAAGCATCAATACGGTTCGGAACACCTCGGTAGAGTGTCAGAAAGAGTGCTGTATCCGTCTTTTCAGTCTTATATCGTTGATTTCGAATGGCGAGATAATTCTCTAGGTAAGGCTTGGCAAAGGCCGCGACATTGACCGAGTCACGTTTACCACCTTTTCGAGTAACATCAATAACCATCATTTTGAGATTAAGGTCTCTTAGATCTAGATTAACAGCTTCAGATAAACGGACACCAGATGCTAGGAGAAGAGCGATAATGGCCAAATCACGTTCCTTATTTTTATTGAATGACGAGAGCGCGCGATTTGAGAGCTGTTGTGGGTACTCTTGGTCGATATAAGTCAGAAAACCTTCTGTTTCATCACCTAGAAAGAGCTTTTGCTTGATGTTTTCAGCTCTGGCAGCAAGGGTTTCTTTCTTTTTCTTAGTTGAAACTTTCTTCATTACATTACGATAGAAATAAGGCTCCCCTTGGTCGTTTTCAACTTCCTCAGTTAGATACTTGTAAAGACTGGAAAGAGCTGATAAGGTCCGATTGATAGTTGTCTGTGAAACACCTTGTTTGGTTGTATTAGCATTCAGCAAAGGTCGTTCTCGTAGATATAGGATAAAGGATTCCATGTCTTTTTTTGTCATATGTTCTAAGACAGATAAAGGGATATCGGCCATTGTATCAACGTTTGAAATGCCAGACTCCAAAACCCAGCTGAAAAAACGATCGTATTCCTTGAGGTATTCGTACAAGGTTGTAAAACTGTAGGGAACAGCAAGCTTAGATTGGTAGTATTCCAAAACATACCAGGGCATGATTTGTTTTAGTTTGTCGATTCGTTCCAGTAAAATCTCACGTTTCATGTATTTTCTCCATAATTAAGTCTACTAGTAGTATAGCATAGACCAATATATTTTTCAAGAAAATTATAGTTTTTCGGAAAGATGCTATGGGAGCTTTTTTAAGTGAAAAAAATATTGTCAGTAACCAAAAATTTTTTTTAAGCCAATTACACTCAATTATGTACTTTATTTAAATGAACACTGGAAATTTTTAAAGCTATCCACCTTCTATAAAATGTACTTTATTTAAGTGAAAACTAAAAATTTTTCAAATGTACATTTTGACAATAAAAAACACTCCAATATCAATTTAATGATCTTTAGAGTGTTTTTAGCTTGTTTGATTTTAATAATTTATTACATCTTTAATCTAACGAAATGCTCCTGTTTTCTTCTTAAACCTTTGCAAATTGAGCAGCTTATTAATGAGCGCTTCTCATACTTAATTTTTTCATTAATTTTTAGTTTGTATCGATGATTTGAGTTTTCTTTACATATCCACCATACAGTTTGTTGATATTTCTCATTGATTGCAGTCGGGTCTGCTAAAAGAATATTATTAAGATAGTCCCATTCGTTCATTAAATGTTTATGAGTCGTTTCTAGGTCGTTAAATCCTTTTAACACCTCATTATTTTGACAATATGGACAACAAGATTCTTTCATTAGAATCTTTTTCTTAACAGTTTGTTGATATTCTCCTTTACATAAGGAACATTTCCACCATGCTCTATAATTTGAATTACATATAACTGAGCATGATTCCCTATCATTTAAAGCTGACCATTCCTTAATCACCAATGGATGTGTAGTCGCAAGATCGTTAAAACCTTTTAATACTTTTATTTTTCTACAGTATGGACAAGATTTTTTACTAGTTAACTTATCTTTAATTACCTGCTGGTATGTTTCTGAACATACATTACATTTCCACCATGCTTTATAGCTTGATTTGTTGGTTAAACAATTTAATTGTTTGTCATTTAAGCTTGACCATTCTTTTATTAAGTGAGGGTGAGTTGTTGCAAGATCATTAATTCCTTCTATTAATTTTCTATTGGAACAATAAGGGCAACATTTATCGTCTTCAGCTCTATTAGAAATTTTTGCCTTATAGTTTCTGTGGCATTTTCTACATATCCATTCAATTATATCGTTTGAATTAGCGAAAACATTATAAATGTCCCCATTAATATTTTCTAGCCATTCTGATTTTAAAAATGATTTTTTGTAACCCAATGATTCTTCAGGTTTAGGTATTTTTTTATTACAGTAAGGGCAAATTTTCTTGAGTTCTCTATTGTTAATATTCGAAAATTTATCTAGAACAATACTCAGTTTTTCATTAAATTCTAAATTACAACAGTCGCACAACCATATATATTTTTTATTTTTAGCTTCTGATAGAGTTATTTCATCAATTTTTTGGATATTCTTGTTGCTCCAATAACTAGTTAGTTCAGGATGAATGTCAGATATTGTATTATATCCCTTTAATGGTTGTTCATCATTACAATATGGACAGCTATCTCTTACTTCTTTTCTTATTGGAATTGAACAAAGGTATTCACCTTGACAAACCGAACACTTCCACCAATATTTTTTTGTTTCAATGTGACTTAGTGCTAAATGAACAGGTAATCCATTTTTATCGCTCCATTCTTCCTGTAATTTTGGGGAAATTATAGAGTATATCATTGTTAAAAACAAGTGTATCCCAATCACAGTTGTTAGGACATGTTTCAAAATTACTATTTTCTAAGTCGGTTCTTGAAATCATTTCAATAGGACTGCAATAAAAACTGACATGGCAACAAGGGCATTTCCAATTTATACATTCAGAAGACCTATACCTGTATGGTGTAAAGAAAAAATCTGAAAAGCTTGTATACATTATGAATAATTGCTTCATAGAAAACAATTTAAATTTGTGTTATACTATGGATGTATTTGAAAGATAAGAACTTATTCAAAGAAAAGGTTTTAGATGGAAAGATTAGTTTTTATTGGGTTGCTGGTTTTCTTAGCACTATTATTCATAGGCATAGTTCTTGGCTTGCGCTCATATTTGAAGAGAAACGATGTGAATGGTGTACCTATGTACGATGCGCCTGCGAATGAGCAAACCAGAACCGGCAAGCTGAGTTTGAAAGAGAACATCTTTTATATCTCAATGATCCTAATCAGTCTTGCGGTTGCTTTATTTATAATGAGCAAGTTTAGACACGGTGCAGCTCCAATTGGTTCTGCGATTGTAACGCCATCGATTATGGCCTACTTCAATGCGCGTAAGAGAACGGGAAAATCATGGATATACATTGTTGCAGTACTTATGGTATTTGTATTTTTGATGTTCGCATACATACTGATAGGTTTACCTGACAAGGCACCAGCTTTGATGATTAGTAATACGGAGATAAAGTTATCTGAGACGAAGGTGTCGGATTTGATGGATAAGGGGAATGATATATATGTATCAAATGGTAAACAGGACTACTCCGATTATGATGAGCTTTTGACATCGGGAAGCTATACTAAATACCAAGGAGCTGGGGTTAGCGTACCAAACGGCTTTAAGTCATATGACTCAGCAGTTACGCGATCTACCTATCTTCTTGTAAAGAAGAATGTAGTTCTCGGATGTATAGGTGTTTACGGAGATAAGAGGAAGAGTACGGAGCTGAAGGACTGTGTAGTTACGCAGGTTTGCTTCGATTCTGAGTGCACAGCTGTTGCCAAAAAATATGGAATTTCATATAATATAGATGGTATAGATTTGCTAAAGAAGCTTGACGAAAACGAGTTCACGAAAGTATTTGGGAAAAAATATGGCTGACTCCAAGCGAGCCAAGAGATGAATATTTGGGTCATTATGGCGTGCAGTGGGGAGTTTGCAGGGATAATTAGGCAAAATGAAAAAGAAAAAAGTACTAAGTAAGACAAAGTATGCTATTTATCTTCTAGTGGTCCACCTTATATGCATACTTTTCACTATAAGCAAAATAGTGATACCTTCATGGGGTCACTGGTTAGAGACGACACGCTTTCTTTGGACAAGCTTTCCTACCTATGTATGCGTGTTAATAGCCATTCTCCCAATGGTATGCTTTTGGCCATATTTGATTAGTGCAGATTTTAAACCGGGTACAGCAAAGACCTTGCTTGCAACTTTTGGTCTAATAGTAGGTAACGTGACTCTGATTTTGATATATACGACTATTTTGCACAAGGTATTATAGGTATAAAAAAATCCCTTTATAGGGATTTTTTGATTGCTTCAAGTAGCTCGTCATATTCTTCAAATGCTGGAACTTCTGGGTGATCCTTCTTGATTGATTCGGTGCTTCTAAACAAGAATCCTTGTGGGTGTCTCCTTGAAAGAAGTCGGTTTAATCGACGGTCAAGGCAGTTGATTTGGTTAGTCCAAATTATTCGGCAAGCCATAAATACTCAAATTTCTCCCAATAACATTGTCATCATAGATAGTTTCCCCTTATCACTTTGTCAACCAGTCCGTAACCATAAGGTTACCATCTTTGAACGCCTTTACGTCAAAATATGGCAAGAGCTAAACAACATAATCATTGGAAACTAATGGCTATGAGACGGACTATTGAAACTCGATTTTCAGAACTTTGTGCTTTTTTTGATGTCGAACAAACACTAGCTAGAGGCTTAACAGGATTGCAGTTGAGAATGGAGCAAATTGTACTGACTTATAATCTGACATACTTTGAGATTAACTAGCACCACGAGTAAAAATCTATATCTTACTATCAATAAGACCTTAAATGAGTAGCAAAAAATGTACAATTGAACCACTACTTCTTCTGCATCTATTAGAGTAAAAATGTACAAATCAATTCCTTAAATCAGATGATGTTATGAACTAGAAAATATACAAAATAACACTTCAAAATAATGTACAAAATAAAAATAAAGTACACTCCTTAAAGAATGTACTTTATGCTTCTAATTTAGTTGTATCAATAGTTTAGCTCGCGTTAAGTCAATTGTACATAAACCTTTAGTTTTAAAACAAAGACCTGGTTCCGCAATCATAAGAATCAGGTCTTTTGTGTGTATGTAATCCAGTAAAAAAACAATAAGTCATGCTTGTGTTTTGATTTCTCTAAAATATTTCAATTGCCATTATTCCTTTGCTGTCTTTTGTTGAAAGAATGTTTTTACGAATAGCCACCTCGCGTTTGGAATTATGATGTATGTCATCCTTAGCAAATAACTTTTGCAAAGAATAATAAAGAATAATACTGTTTCCAACAAAATCAGTTACCGACTATTCTCATCTTTTTTATGTACTACCATATAGCAGGATACCAAGATGACAAAGATTTTAAGTAGGTAGGTTTCGTATCGATTAGTGTCTATGGTTAGCTGAGACAAAACGTTAATGATTGAATGTGTCATAACGCAAATCCAGAGATTTTTTGTTTTGATATAAAGAGCTGAAAGTATGAAAGAATTCGTCAGCAATCCAAATAAAAACGGGAGAGTTTGCAGTGTTGCTAGGGAACCATCTATGTAAAAGAACAACAGATGCCAAAGTGCCCAGCTGAAAAAGGTTAGGATTGTTGAGTAAAAATATGGCAACTTCTCTTGTAAAATTGGTTGAAAGACATATCGCCATCCAATCTCTTCTATACCACCAAAGACAATAAATTTGAAGAATATCAAAAATGGGAGATACCAGCTAAATTCTATCATTTTCCCACCAAACATTAGAAAAGAAAAATCAAGGATAATTAGGGAAAAAGATAATAAATAGTGTTTATAACTGGTATGAATGTTAAAAAAATCTTTTACAATCTTTTTAAAATGAATATGAAAATAGTGATTTGCAACAATTATTCCCCAAAGCGCTGAAGAAATCCCACCTAGAATGATTCCTAAAATAGTTAATAGATTGGAATGAATAGAAAAATGATTCAAGAGAAAGAAAAGGAGACAAACTGATGCTATTTGGCTAAATGTGCCTAGCAAATATACCGCAATTGCCTTATTTCTTTTCATAGAGAATCCTTTCGAAAATATTTCACGTAAAATAAATTATGTAAACAAAACTTACAGCAACAAATCTTTGACTTTTCCAATTTCACTTTTTGGAATCACTAGGTGAATCATATCACCCAGATACATTCTAGTTGAGCCGTTAACTGTTTGGCTCTTGCCATTATGGACTTGGGTGGTGATGAGTACGTTATGTGGCAAGTTGAGTTCGTGAACCTGTTTTCCAGCGATTTTATCTGATACAGGGATTTCAATTAGGGTAACTTCTCCTTCGTCTGTTGCTTCTTCTGGCAGCATTTTTTCCAGCATGGCCTCATAGACTGGAGCACCCTTGAGTAGATCCATGACGATGTAAGCTACCAAGGTCACTAAGCCAAGTGGCATGAGGTTGCGAATATCTCCAACCATCTCGGTTACGAGTATCATAGCAGTTAAGGGAGCCTTGGAAATTGCCCCAAAGTAGCCACTCATTCCTAAAATGACAAATATAGGGAATTGCTCTTGACTGACAAGCCCAAGATTGACACAAATGACACCAACTAGGGCACCCAGTAAGGAACCAAGCGCCAGAATGGGAAGGAAAATTCCTCCTGGGAGGCCACTTCCATAGCTAATCATGCTCCAAACAAATCGAATCAAAAAGTAAGCTAATAAAACCTGAAAACTAAAATCTTGCTCAGTCAAAGAAAGAACGACCTGATTCCCACCACCAAGGATTTGTGGCAAGAAAATCCCAACTGGTATGATTAGGATAAAGGCTAGGATTGGATAATAAGCTCTATCCAAATGGATTTTTTGACCAATCCAGTCATAAATTCGACCAACATTGAGTACAGCTTTCTCATAGAGAAAACCAGAAAGCCCGAGAAAAACTCCCATAAGGAGGTATATCCAATACTGGTCTAGGGTCATGAGAGGAATATTGTCTGGCATATCCAGCACAGGTGTTAGTCCAAATATGAGTAGTGAGACAAAGTTTGCTACGATGCTGGCTGCTAGAGTTGAGACCCAGAAAAAACGTGAAAAATGGTGATAGACTTCCTCTACAACAAAGAGGAGACCTGCGATTGGTGCATTAAAGGCAGCGGCTAAACCTGCAGCAGCTCCACTGGCAATCAGGGAACGTTCCTCTACTGGACTGGATTTGAGCCACTTGGCGATGCCTTTACCACCAACAGCTCCAAGTTGAATGCTTGGCCCTTCTCGTCCTAACATAAGGCCACTGGCAATAGCAAGAATCCCTAGAATATATTTTTTCCAGAGGACACTCCACCAGTTAAGAGTCAGCAGTCCCTTTAGTTCGGCTTCGACTTGAGGAATCCCTGAACCCTTGATATCTTTTTCTGACCGAGTTAATTTCGCACTGAGCCAGCAAACTATTAAATAAAATAGGCCAATGATAAAAAGATTGCGCACTAGGTGCGCTTGATCTTGATAGAGTCCTTGTATCAGGTGGAAGCCCTTTTCGATTAAGAAACGAAAAGATCCGACGATTAGCCCGACGACGAGGCCAACAATGATTCCTCGGCCAACTTGGGATAATATGGTGCTTGAGGCAAAGGCAAATTCTTTCTTGGAGCTAAGTATTTCTGACTGTTCCTCCATAATCATTTCCTCCAACTTAACTTTCTTTATTTGCTGCAACCAGTGATTTTATCGGTTCAAAACTGGTTCGATGAATGGGAGTAACTCCTAGTTTTTCGAGACCTTCTAAGTGTTTAGCAGTTCCATATCCAGCATTGGCAGCGAAATCATATCCAGGATATTGGTCATCATAGTCCTTCATAATATTATCCCGTGTCACCTTGGCCACTATAGATGCGGCTGCGATAGAGAGGGAGTTGGCGTCCCCCTTGATAATTGCTGTTTGTGAAATTGGTAAATCAAGCTGCATAGCATCAATCAAGAGGTGCTCAGGTTGGGGGCTGAGTTGAGAGATTGCTTCTTTCATGGCCAGTTTGGTCGCTTCATAGATATTGACTTGGTCAATGACTTGATTATCCATGATACCAATTCCGATTGACAGGGCTTGGTTTTGAACGGCTTGGAAAATTTCAAGATGTTTCTTTTTAGGAATTTTCTTGCTATCGTTGAGACCTTTAATCTTACAATTTTTAGGTAAAATAACGGCTGCAGCGACTACAGGACCAGCAAGAGGACCACGGCCGACCTCATCAACACCTGCTATTAAGGTCAATCCTTGCTTATAAAGTTCCTTTTCATAGGAAAGCATGTTTTCTAGACGAAGATTTTCCTCGCGTTCAGCCTGAATGGATTTTTTACGCTTGCTGATTTCTCTTTGAACTCCTGTTCGGCTATCTTTTTCCAGTTCAAGAAAAAGGGGGGTGTCTAAGTCATTAACCCGAGCAAGAAGTTCTTTAATTTCTTTAATCGTCGTCATCGATATCGTCCAATGTATCTAAGGTGTAGTTACCGAGTTTTCCATCACGAACTTCCTTCACGAAAAGACTGTAAAAACGGTCGTAGTCGTCACGGAAACCGAGGGCGCGCGTCATATCCATGATGATAACAGGAGCTTCTTCTTCAATTTTCATTTGTTTAAAACGTTCAGCTAGCTTATCAGGATAATGTTCTTTGAAATAATTGAGACCAAAAATGGTTACTTCGTCCATAGGAAGCAACTGGTCTTTAATGGCTCCTGTTAGGGCTAGTTTGAGAGCGACAGTTTCATCTTCGAACTTAGGCCAGAGAATCCCTGGTGTGTCTAGAATTTCAAGATCTTTATTGGTTTTGAGCCACTGTTGCCCCTTGGTAACACCTGGTTTATTGCCGACAACTGCAATCTTTTTCCCAGCCAAACGGTTCATGAGAGTTGACTTGCCGGCATTTGGAATTCCGATAATCATGGTCCGCAAGGTTTCAATCTTGATACCGCGTTCTTTCTGACGTGCAATCTTATCAGCCATGAGCTTTTTAGCGGCATCTGTCACAACTTTTACAGTCACTTGCTCTTTGGAGTTGATAGCCAGAGTTTGGATTCCCTGTGATTCAAAATACTGACGCCATTCTTTAGTCATTGATGGATCAGCTAGGTCTGCCTTATTTAAAATCAAGAGCTTTGGTTTATCACCCACAATCTTGGTTAACATAGGATTTTGACTAGATAAAGGTAGGCGAGCGTCCACCAAAATCGTCACAAAATCAACAAATTTTAGATTCTCCTGAACTTGTCGCCGAGCCTTAGACATGTGGCCCGGAAACCATTGAATAGTAGCCATAATATTTTCCCCTTCCGACTAAAAAAACGTAATAAAACGTTTTCTTTCTCACCATCTATTCTATCATAAATTAGGTGCTTTTGCACAGGCTTTGACTAAAATAAAATCACACTATATCACATAACTTAATTTATGTAATTAAATGTTTACTTGACTTTATTTGCCGTTTGGTATATACTTTGTATATACAGTTTCGTGGAGGTAGAGTGATGAATACAGTAAAGACTCGGAAGGTGGGAAATTCGCTCACTGTGACCATTCCTAAAAATTTGGGGATGACAGAAGGGCAAGAAATGGTTGTCTACAAAGGGATTGACGGTGTCATTGTCTTAGCTCCAAAACTAAAAGATCCTTTTGATGGGATTACTGATTTGAGAATGACAAATGATTTTGAAGAGGTAAGGTTACTTGATAGCGAAATCTGATTATATTCCAGAAAAGCAAGATATCATTTGGCTTGACTTTGATCCATCAGTTGGTCGGGAGATTCAGAAACGGCGACCTGCCTTGGTTGTTTCTAGGAGAGAATATGCTTTGCAAACTGGTTTTGTGGCTGTCTGTCCCATTACCCATGGTCAAAAACATTTAGCAGAAAAAGGCCTGCTCGTTCCTGTCTCGTCGGATAAGGTAGATGGTGCCGTCAATCCATTTCAACTGTATACCTTTGATTTTCGGATGCGTAATGCTCAAAAAATAACAAGAATGGACACACAATGTTTTCAGAAAGTCGTCCAACTTTACCAGTATATCTTTGGAGATACCTAAATCCTACCATGCATAGACAAGGTAGGATTTTTTCTATATGAGTAATCTATCTAAGAACGGGTGAAGGCAGTTTGTCAAAATCCCTCTAATCCAGCTTTCTTGTGCAGATGATAGATGTTCTGCCTGAAGGCATTCTTTTAGAAAATCGCGGATTTGTTCTGGAGTAATTTCAAACTCAAAGGCCTTCATCTTGTAGAAAAAGTCGATGAGATGAACTGACAGATACTCGGTTGAAAAGGGAACTTCTCCAGTTTTTCGATACTCTAGTAAGAGTCGAGAAAATCTAGCTTTTTCATCAGGTAAATCACGAAAATAGGAATTAAGAAGCCAAGTCTGCTTCTGCTTTCGTTCAATCGGATCTTGATTTGCAATTCGCTGTTCCTTTTCCAGCTCTTTCTGGTTTTGTTTAGCCTTGATAGCCCGTTCGTCTCTATTCTTACCAAAGAGGATTTTCTCCCATTTTCGTTCTTCTAGGGTTAGGGTTTCTGTAAAGCCAAAGTAATCTTGATAAGCTCGTTCTGCGGGACCCATAGCAAGAATGAGATTGTCAGCGTATTGCTTGGCGATTTTATCTCTTTTCTTGCGTTCTTTCTCTGCTTGAATCCGTAAATGCTGCTCGTAGTCAATCTTCTCCTTGCCTAGTTTGACAAGGTAGAGTTGGTCATCGGTCTTACCAAGTAGAAAAGGTTTGATACACTTTTCAAGTACTTCTTCCATACGAGCCTTCTTCTTTGGTTCTGCCTTGGTCCAACTTCCGCCTTGAAAGACTTCTAGGAAGAGCTGATAGTCTCTCTCAGGCGCGAATTGATTGCCACGATTGGCTTTGAAAACACCTTTCTCCCAAAACCATTTTAGAAGTCGTTCGTCAAAATCGCTTTTATTAACCTTGATTTTTTCCTTTTTCTGAGCCTTTCTGGTTAGGTTTTCAACTTTTCTGAGTAGTTTTTCTTCCTCTTCCAGTTGCTGGTCAAGGGATAATCGATGAAAATGACGGACACAGTCACTGCCGATAGGAAAGAGACGTTGGCCTGTAACTCCGTTAAAGAGTTCGTAAGCGTATTTTATGGCATTCCCACAGACACAATTACTACGGCCAATGCCATTAAAAATCAAGGAAACTTCATTCCATTCCTTGGTAGCTTGATCCCAAGTATCGGCTTTTGAAGCCTGTAAAACCGCATCGTGCAGAGATTTTCTAACTGGAAGTGTCATGAGGTCTCCTTTCTAATACTCAATGAAAATCAAATAGCAAACTAGGAAGCTAGCCGTAGGCTGTACTTGAGTACGGCAAGGTGAAGCTGACGTGGTTTGAAGAGATTTTCGAAGAGTATAAATTATACTTTTACAACTTGAACCTCGTCTTTGCCGAGTAAGATCAAGTATTTTTCAATATTTTCAATCGAATAGGCTCGTGATAAGGCTTCTCCGTATAAGGCTAACTGACCACGATAGCGGTCTATAAGTTGACTTGGTTGATCGTAACGGTCTGTCTTATAGTCGAAAAGAACGATACGATCCTCATAAAGCAGATAGCCGTCCAAAATCCCACGGACAACGAAATCTTCCTGACTCTTTTGATCTTTTTTTAGCATGGAAAAAGGTTGCTCGCGATAGAGATGGTCTGTATTGGCGAGAATCTCCTGACCAAGTGGTGTGTCAAAGAAAGCTAGGATTTTAGAAAGATTGATCTTTTCCCTAACAGCTGGACTGGTTTGAACTTGTTTGAGAGTTTCTGCCAGACTAGCAAGTGTTGGTTGCTGACTGAGGTCAATTCTCTGCATGAGTTCGTGAGTGGAACTACCAATCTCAGCTCCAGTTACCTTTTCTTTGGTTGAAAAATCTGGTAAATCAAAGCTGATTTGCTTCTCAGTTGATTGAGTTTGGTTAGTAATTTCTACCCCTTCCATATCCATAACGGGTTCGTAGAATTTCTTGATTTGGCTTGGGGTTTGAACACTAGGAAGCTCAATGACTGCACGGTGAAGACTATTATAAACTTCCACCTCTTTCAGCATTTCCAAAGCTTCTTTGATGGTTTCTGACTGGCGGTTGTCTGCTTGAGAGCTATCTTGGAGAGGGCTCTTGTTTTCCAATTCTCCGATAGCTTCTCTAGTCAACTGGTCTTCACCAACAAAGCGATAGCTAAAGTTGAGATTGTCCTTGGCAAATACTTTACTGATAGCCCAGATCCAATCTTGGAAATTTCTTGCTTGCAGTCTGGTATTGCTACCTAATTTTCCGCTCTCAGCTGCCGGGTATTCCTTTGCTTCCAGCTTTTCACGAGAACCCTTGCCAACAAGATAGAGCTTTTTCTCAGCCCTCGTCATGGCAACATACAGCAGACGCATCTGCTCTGAATAGCTAGCCAGTTTCAATTCTTCTTCATTCTGCGTATAAGTTAGGCTAGGAATGGAGAGTTTGATGGTTTTAGGATAGTGTGTTTCCACTGCTCCTGTCTCTACCTTGGCAATGTATTTGACACCAAGCCCATTTTGACGACTGAGAATGACGTCTGACATCGAATCTTGCTTGTTGAAGTCCTGATCCATATTGAGGATAAAGACGTAAGGGAACTCCAGCCCTTTGCTCTTGTGAATGGTCATGAGTTCTACGGCATCTTTAGGCGGCGCGACGGCTACGCTTGCGAGGTCATGCTGAGCTTCCAAAACCTGATCAATCATACGTATAAAACGCGACAAGCCCTTGAAATTACTCTTTTCAAACTGGTCAGCTCGAAGAGCTAGGGCGTAGAGATTGGTCTGTCTGGCTGGACCATTTGGCAAAGCCCCAACATAGTCATAATAAAAACGGTCGTTGTAAATCTTCCAAATCAAGTCATAGAGAGAGTGGGTTTTAGCATACAGGCGCCAAGAATCCAAAATATCCATGAACTGATTTAGTTTTTCAGCTAGAGCTGTATGAATTAACTCTTTCTGGCTAGCTTCTTGTTTTTGAGCATTGACCAGTTTCTCATAGAGATTTTCTTGGACTTTATCTTCTGCCTTCTGAAGAGACAAACGTGCTAACTCGTCCTCATCAAAACCAAACATAGGAGACTTCATCAGGGCAACCAAGGCATAGTCTTGCAGGGGATTGTGAATGACACGAAGAGTGTCTAGCATGACTTGTACTTCTAAGGATTGGAGATAATTGTTTTGCTCACCGTCAGTTTTGACAGGAATCCCATACTCAGACAGGGCAAGTAGAATCTGGTCATTTCGACTGCGGCTGGAAGTCAAAAGGGCAATTTCCTTAAAGGCTACACCTTTTTCCTGATGAAGCTTCAAGATTTCCTTGATGACCAGGCGCATTTCCCCAGTTAATTTCGTTTCTGCTCGGCTCTCTTCCTCCTCTTGTCTACTGTCGTCCTTATCGTATAGGAGAAATTCTGCCTTATTCTCAGGATTGGGAGTTAGTTTGGCGTTGGCAAAAACAAGCTGGTGCATGCTGTCATAGTTGATTTCGCCGACCTCTTGGTCCATGAGACGCTCAAATACATCGTTGGTTGCTGACAGCACTTCTGAACTACTACGGAAATTTTCCTTGAGGAGGATTAGCTTGCCTTCTTGAGGATTTTGCGCATAACGTTGAAATTTTTCATTAAAAATCTGTGGATCTGCCTGACGGAAACGGTAGATAGACTGCTTGATATCCCCCACCATAAAGCGATTGTGACCATTCGACAGCAATTCCAGCATCCGTTCCTGAATGTGGTTTGTATCCTGATACTCATCGACCATGACTTCGTGGAATCGTTCCTGATAAGCCTCGCGGACTTGTGGGAAATTCTCTAAAATCTCAATGGTGAAATGACTGATATCAGCGAATTCAAAGGCATTTTCCTGGCGTTTACGTTCTCGATAAGCCTCCACAAAATCACTCATGAAGGTTTGGAAAGTTTTAGCTAGCTCCCAGGTGTCTTTATGATAATGTTCTTGATAATCGAGAATTGTTATCTGGTCCGCCAGTTGTCCTAGTTTAGCAAACTGAGCCTTTCTCTCATCGTTATAGGCATCAGCTAGTGGTTTCAAATCGGCCTTACGACTGGAGTTAGCTAGAGCTCGACCATTTTTCTCCTTCGAGATGGCAACAACACGCGCAAGCACTGCTTGATAAGCCTGACTATCGGACTCTTGATTTAAGGAGCCAATTTCATCCAGAACCTGTTGCACAGCTTCTAAATAGACAGCTTTGGGAAACTCCTTGGCATCATTATCCAGATGATAACGGAAGAAACTTTCCAAGTCCCAAAGCGCTTGCTTGATTTGCTCAGTTAGTTTGTCTTTTTCATTTGCAAAGTCAGCTGTTTCAAACCCTTTGAGAAAAGACTCGTTCAGCCATTTTTGGGGGCTACTGGTGGATTGAAGAAAATCATAGATTTTGTAGACTTGCTGGCGCAGACCACGTTCATCCTTGCCACGCCCAGCAAAGTTCTTCACCAAACGGCTAAATTTCTCTTTATTTTCACTTTGGTAATGCTCTTCAAAAACCTGATGAAAAACTTCGTTCTTTAAGAGTAACTGTTCACTTTCATCTTGCAAAATACGGAAGTTCGGTGCAATATCAATCAGATAACCATGCTTGCCAAGGAATTTTTGCGTGAAGGAGTCCATGGTTCCGATGGCAGCGTTTGGTAGATCTGCCAATTGACGTCCCAAGTGTTGTTTGAGATCGACATCATCGGTTTCTTGGATTTGTTGGCTGATTTTTTTCTCCAAACGTTCTTTGAGTTCTGTAGCAGCCTTGACGGTAAAGGTCGAGATAAAGAGTTGGCTGATTTCCACGCCACGCGCTAACTGGTCAAGAATTCGCTCTGCCATGACAAAGGTCTTCCCTGAACCAGCAGACGCTGAAACAAGGATATTTTGCCCTGCCGCATAAATGGCTTCGATTTGCTCGGCAGTTTTCTTTTGTTCCTTGCTCGAATTCGCTTCTGCTTCTTGCAGTTTTTGAATTTCTTCCTCAGTTAAAAAGGAAATGGGCTTCATCGATTCAACTCCTCTCTCATTTTTTCAAACCAAGCTTGCTTAAGTTTTTCTCCTACCAGACGCTTGCCATCAGATAAGTCTAATTTCTCAAGGAAACGGGCTTGTCCCAAGTGGTAATTGGCTTCAAAACCTGTGATAGCTTGATGCTGCTGAACGTACGGGGCAATGCTTCTGCCATTTTCGGTATAGGGATTGATAGCGAACTGGCCTTCTAAAATCTTCTCAGCTGCCTTCTTGTAAAGATGGGCATTGTAGTCCAATAAGAGCTGGAATTCCTCATCTGTCAGCTGATTGGCCTTGTTTTTGTTGTAAAATTCTCCCAAATGACTACTTTCTTTTTCTAAAAAGAGTCCCTGGTATTTCATTGATTTGCTAGCCTCTACTACTGCTCCAGCCAGACTTTTAACAGCTATAAGAGATTGGACAGGTTCAGCCATTTCCAAGTACATAGCGCCGAAAAAGTTCTGCTCCCCTTCTCTTTTTAGGGCAGCAAGATAGGTTGGCAGTTGGGAATTGAGCCCATTAAAGAAATGAGGAAACTGGAACTGGGTCAAGCTAGACTTGTAGTCTACCACTCCTAACGCTCCATCAGCTTTCAAACGGTCAATACGGTCAACCTTGCCTCGCACATGGACACTCCGACCATTATCCAATTGAATAAAGGTTTGGTCTTTGCCGCCAAATGTTGCCTCCTCTTGGATGGTTTCGATGGCTGGATTATGGCGGAGAATATGGCCCGTAGTTCGCGCGACATCAAGAAGAACTTCCTTGGTAAACTGGGCTTCCAAACTTTCCTGATAAATAGCTTCAAATTCGCGTTCTTGGCTGGTTTCCTTAATAGCTTGCTCCAGACGTTGATCAAACGGATTTTCAGCAGGGAGTTTCAAGGCACGTTCAAAAATACGATGTAAGAAATTCCCGTGACTGCGAGCATCTGGGCGCAGGCGCAATTCTTCCTGCAAACCTAAGACATAACGGAGGAAATAACTGTATTCATTGCGGTAAAACTCCGTCAAACCAGAGGTAGACAGGTAAAATTCTTTGTCAGCTGGATAGAGAGCCTGCAAGGTATCTTTTTCTAATGGTTTGCTGCTTGGACTAGTTGGGAGGGCTGGATTTGTAAGACCTTTTTGATCAAGTTTTTTCCCCATCACACGCGCTAGAACCTTGACAAAGGTCAAATCTTGCTCATTTTCACTAGAAGCAGCTTGCTGATGGTAAGCAACTAAGCTAGACAAGAGACTGTGATATGAACCCATATCCTCCTTAGACAGACCTTTGTGATGAATCTTCTTCTCTGTCCGATTAAAGCCAAAACTCACCAGTCCCTGAAGATAGGCCGATTCCTTACTCTCATTTTCATTGAGAAGACTTGGTGCTGACAACACCAACTGTTTACGGGCAGCATTAACTAAGGAAAGCATGGTGTAGCGATTTTTCTTAAGGTTTTCACTACTTGCAATCAGTAATTGCGCTCCCTCTTCAGTCGCATAGTTTAGGCTTTTTCTTTCTTCGTCTGTCAACAGACTGGTGTTTTGCGCGATTTTTGGTAAATGATCCTGAGTCAGTCCAATGGCATAGACAAAGTTAGCAGTCAGTGGTGCAATCAAATCGTAACTCTGCACCAGAACAGTGTCCACTGTAGCTGGAATAGTGCGATACTGAGATAAACTCATCCCTGAGTGGAGCAAGGATAGGAAATCCTCTAGACTAACTTGTGAACCAGCAAAAACGGTCGCAAATTGTTCTAAAACATGACAGAAGGCTTTCCAAACTTCGGCTTGTCTTTCCTGTTCATAAGCCTCCATAGTAGCTGTCAAGTCTTGCATCTGCTTGCTTAAGGCAGCATTTTTTAGAAATGTACTCCACTTTTGCAAGAGATTTTCAGCCTTCTGTTTCCGACTGGCAAATAAGGTTTCAAGTGGCGCCAAAATTCGCAGACGAATAACATTCAAGCGTTTCAAATCAAATTTTCCATGGTGGGATTTGGTGAAGGTCTGCTGAAAAGCTGGCAAGCCATTGATGCCAAGATAGCGGAGATATTGCTCAAAAGCATCAATATCAGCCTGACTAAGGTCAGTATACAAACCAGTTCTGAGGAGATTAATCAAATCTTCCTGACGAAAACGGTAGCGTTTCAAACGCAAAATAGATTCGACATACTGGGTTAAGGGATGATGAGCCATAGATTCGCTTCTACCAAGATAGAATGGAATCTGGTACTGGTCAAAAATGGTCTTTAAGGACAACTGATAAGAAGCCACATCCCCCAGCAGAATTCGGAAATGCTTGTAACTCAGTTCTGGATGGTCATGTAATTTCTGACGAATAGCGTGAGCCACCAGCTCCAACTCCTCTTTTTGCGTCAAGCAAGACCAGATTTGCAAATTTTCACGGTCCTTCTCATCAACATCCAAAGTGAGTTCTGAAAAGTCATAAGAAGACTCCAGCAAACGAGAGGCCTTGTCAAAACTATCCATGTACTCATGAGTCTGAGAGCGGTCTTGAGCAGGCGTTTGGTATTTAGCACCTAAATGATGGAGAAATTCTACGCTAGCTTGGTAGAGATTGCCTTCAGCGAAAGGACTGGTATAGGACTTCTTACTTGCATAAGCACCAATGACAATCTCAACACCTTTACGCTGGAGAAGATCCACCACATGCTCCTCCTCGGCGGAAAAACGGGTAAAACCGTCGATAACCAAAGCCAGCCGACTAAAATCACTACTTACCTTGTCATTCTCAATAGACTCAATCAAATGGGACAACTGACTTCCCTGAGCCAACTGGCTTTGATTGAGATAGGCCGTTACTTTCTCAAAAATCAAGAGTAAATCTGCTCGCTTATCCTCATCTGTCAGACTTTCCAAGTCCAAAAAGCTCATCTGAGCAGTCGTCATCTCGTGATAAAGTTCAATCAACTGCTGGATAAATTGAGGGTCTTGTTTAATAGCTCCATAAACTCGTAACTCTTTGGGATCAAGTTCAGCAAGGCATTTATAAAAAGCCATCCCAAGACCGATGTCATCAAGACTGGTCTTGACAGGCAAATCATTTAAAACCAGGTAACGAGCCATCTGAGCAAAACGCGTGACGGTAATCGCAAAAGAAGCCTGCTGGGACAAGCATTCCAGCACGGCGCGTTCCTTTTCAAAAGAAAGAGAGTTGGGGGCGATGTAGAAGACCCGCTTGCCCACAGCAACTAGCTCTTCTGCCTCTCTCGTTAAAATTTCAGTCAAAGAAGTCCGAATATCAGTATAAAGTAATTTCATCTCAGCCTCGTTTGGTTTATCAAAGTTTCTTACTCTATTATAGCAAAGTTCGCTTCACAGTCCAAATCCAAAATTCTAGTTGACAATCATTTAACTAACAAATCAATCAAGCATCATCTTCCACTTTCATATGTTGAAAAATATGGAGAAAAAAGTCTTTGGAAACTTCAAAATGTCCATAACGAAGTCGAGAAGTATAGTCTCTCCATTCAGGATGCTGTCTGGCTATTTCTATGGAGCAATCTTTGACGGGTTGATAATACTCGACATTTCGTCTAAAGGGAAAGAATCCTTCAAATTGCTCTACTTGATAGGCTTTGTCATCTATAATTTTACCTACGGCCACAAAAGCCTGTAACTTATCTTGACCATTCATATCGTATTTTGGACTATAGTATAAAAGGTAGTCACCTTTTTTCATACGATTTAAGGGACCGCCCTTTCCATGACAGACCTGACAAAAATTTCCCTCAACTCCTCTTAAAACATGGTTCTTTGAAACAACTCCGACCCAATATCTAGGCATTTTTATCCTCCAACACTGCTAACATGCGATTAAAACTTTCTCTATCGTTAGAAAGTTTTTCAAAAAATTTTTCATCAATCCCTTCTACTAAGGGTAAAGCTTGATTGACCTTCTCCGCGCCAGACTTCGTCACTGAGACCAGTTTTGCCCGACTATCCTTTGGATGTTGATCGCGTCTAATGTAGTCTTTCTTCTCTAGTAACCGGACAATCTGAGAAACCGTCATGACATCCATACCTGTGAAACGAGCAATATCAACTTGTGTTACATATTCCTCTCTATTAGTCAGAAATAAGAGCGAAGTCAAAACTATAAATTGGGGCAAAGTAAGACCAACTGACTTTAAAACTCTTTTTAAGTTGCTTTCCCATTTGTTGTAGACCTTGATGAAAAGAAGACCTGTAGACTCTGTTTCATCATTTTTGTAAATTGAATTAAACTGATAGATTGGCATTATTTCTCCTTAAA
>NZ_AFUB01000020.1 GCF_000222705.1 Streptococcus mitis bv. 2 str. SK95
AAGTTAGCGACAGTAGGAATGAAAACGAAGATCGCAGAGATGCGCGAAAAAGCTCCGCAAGCTACGATGGACATTACAGGTCATTCCCTAGGAACCATTGTCTCTGCGCAAGGGGTAGCTGGCCTCACTGATGAAGAACTGGAGAAAATCGGAAAAGTTGTTCTTTTTGACGGTCCAGACACGACAAAGAGCTTAAAGAAAATGGGCCTCAGCGATGAGAAAATCAAAAAGATTAGCGAAAAAATAGAGTACTATGTCAATCCTTTTGATGTCGTGGGAATGCTCAATCGTGAGCACACCATTACCAAATTACCTGAGGAATCTATAATGAACAACTATACTTATTATAAGTATTTTTTTTTACATTCATGATATAATATACTTAGATTCCGCTATATAGGAGGAAAGAGATGAAAAAACGTACTTTACTTTGGCTAGTTATAGCCCTTGTAGTATTTGGAGGAGGCGCATGGATGGCACAGGAAACAAATCTATTTGGAGGAATAACTCTGAGCCCACGGGCTAAGCAGTT
>NZ_AFUB01000019.1 GCF_000222705.1 Streptococcus mitis bv. 2 str. SK95
TGTTATATTATATTTTATATCCCATGATTTTTGTTTCAATCTATAATTTAAATTATAAATTCCGTAATATTTCAACTCTAAATCTGTCTTATTTTTTTCTATCTTTTTTATTTGAGAAATATATTTGTGACCTATATCGAAAATTTGATAAAGGAAAAAAATTTCTGAAGAAATTATAATTAACACTAAGATTACTGGCAGGATGTCTACTAGCAAATTCACTTTAATCAGATTATAAAAATTTAATAAAATAATTGTTAAATAAAGTGAATATAAATAAGGGAATACAAACGCCATTATGAAAGAAAGGAATAAAATTATTTTTTCTTTTCGCGAATCAAAATTGAGCTTAGATAGCAATTTTATCAGGAAATATTGCAAAATTAAAAAAATAAGTTGAAAAAAAGATAGATATATATTGAGTATGTCGTTTACATTGTTTGCCCAGAAAAACATTATTGTATTTAAAAATATCAGTCCCCATCTTAAAAGATTCCATAGGGCAGTACGACCAATTCCTACCTCATTTTTCGAACGTTCCCAATCATATTTCAGGAGCAGTTCTAGGTATTGACTGAGCTTTTGTGACTTTTCCTCTGAGTAATCAAAATTACTTAAAAGATCCCAAATATGTCCATCTTTCATGTAATACTCATTAACATATTTTACATTCATATCAGAGCCATATGGATTGATTTGTGATTTAAGTCTACTAACTGCAGATTTCCTATTTTTTCCGTCTAGTAAATCAACAATTATCAACTTTATACTTTTTCTCCATTCTGTTCTTTCCTTAGTAATATAATCAAGCCAATTTCTTTTACTATTATTTACAAACACTAAAATCGCACTCAAGATAGCCCCTAGACCAGCTCCACTAATTAGAGTAATAATCTGGCTTATTTCCAATCTTCTAACCTCGCTTTCAAAATTCTTCAATACATCCCAACTGTTCGATTTTCTCGAACAGTTCAACTAACAGTTTAAACTCTCCCACTCACTCCTCAGCAAGCCATATATCAGACTGTCACAGCGGTTGCCTTGAGCATCTTTGCGGTCTCTTATGCGAGCTTCTAAGGTAAAGCCAAGTTTTTCTGCAACTCGTTGACTTTGGAGATTATGGCTGTAGCAAGATAGTTCAACCTTGTGAAGACCAAGTTCTTTAAAAGCCTCATCAATCAAGGCACGTGCCGCCTCTGGAACATAACCTAGACCCCAATAGTCTGGATGTAAGATATAGCCAATCTCCAAGACATCATCCTCATGACGACGAGGGAAATCAACAGAGCCGATGACCTTATCGGTTCCTTTAACGACAATTCCATAGCCCGCTGGGAGATTGTTCTTTTCATTACGCTCGGGAAGGATATGCTCTAGATAATAAATCTCATCTTCCAAGGTCTTGACGGGCGGAAATGCTGCTGGATAGGCGACCTCTGGCAAACTAGCGTAGGCATGGATATCCTCGGCATCCGCCACTGTACGGACTCGTAAAACTAGCCGTTCGGTTTCTAATCGTTCTGGTAATTGTGCTTGCTCCATCTTCCTACCTCGCTTCCCATAAAAAATGCCCCTGCCATCTACATGACAGGGACGAATGTGTTTATCCGCGGTACCACCCAATTTCGGGCAGATGCCCGCAACTCTAGTCTTCTTGTTTCTCTTTTATGATGTCGTTAGCTCGCTTTGACGTACTTCAGTACAGCCTACAACTCGCTGCCTAGTCCTAAAAGGAAACAAAAAGACTATTCTAATATTTCATTTTCATCCATCAGCAACCAATTTTGACACATTTGTGGACTTCTCAGCACCGCCACTTTCTGTAAAATGTGGGATTCAAAACACCTCTGATGGCTTTATTGTAGCAAGTTTTTCACAGAAATGCAAGGGACAAGAAAAATTACTTGAAGCTGATTCCGTGTTCTTTTAATTTCTTGATGGTAGCTGGGCCGATTCCTTTCAAAGCAAGGAGTTCTTTTTCCGTCCAGTTTTTAAAGTCAGCAGCCGACTTGATACCTTCATCATAGAAAGTCTTAGCACGATCTACTGAGAGGCCACCCAAAGTAGCTGCGAAATCTTCTACTGAACTGGCTACTTTTTGAGCTTGTTCCTTGGTCGCTTCTACTGCTTGTTCCACTTTTTTAGAGACAACTTTTCCTGCTTCGCTGGCAGACTTTTCTGCGTGTTTCACGACTTTTTTGGTCTCTTCGACAACCTTAGTCACAGTACTTGAAAATGCACCTGAGCGACGGAGGCTATTTCGCAATTGTTTTTTACGTTGGAGTTTCTTTGACATGATAAAATCCTTTCAATAAAAAATCCCTGATTTGACAAGGATTTAATAAAGATATTCTATCAAGATTTCGGCGAAAAATCAAGAAAGTATCACTATTTTAATAATTTCGCTCGCCAAACAAGCCCTCTGGCAAGTCATGGAATCCCTTGCCCGCCTTGAAATTTTCAAACTTACCAAGCAAGAACTGGTAGGCATCCAAGCGGCTTTCGTAGCGAATCATGGCATCTTTGGCACGCTCGTCTTGATCTTCCTCGTAGACCTTTTGACTTTCCTTGTGCGCCATGTCGTTGATCATGATCTGGGTATTGACCCAGGCTTCAAATTCCTTCATAAATTCCTGTTCGTAACTCATTGATTCTCCTTATTCTAATCCACGGAAATAGTCCGTATCAATCTCACGGTAGGGCTGGATATCCTGAACATACTCCAACACCCCTTGAAATTCTCCGTCTTCATCGTGTACCGCGGCATAGGTTATGTGGACAAACTTGCCTCGTGACTCTGACTTGAACCACATTTCATACTTGTCCTTGACCCCTTCACGAAGACCTTTCATAACGGCCTTCACCTTGTCTAAGTACTTGGGCGGATGGCAGAGTTCTACATTGCGCCCGACTTGGGACGGCGTCCGTTTGAAAATCATCTCATCAGCTGGCGCATTGTCATTGTAATACTGAAAAATATCGTCTTTATTGACAAAGGTAATCTCCATGGGGAGGTGATTGAGGATGAGGTTGGCCTGCTCAACAGAGAGATAGCCATTGCCAAAAGCCTGTTGACTATGGCGGTCCAGCACTGCTTCCTTTTCCTTAGGGGTAAAGGTAATGGTAAACTGACCTTCTGGCGTATCGATAACTTGCTGCACTTGACCTTCAGCCGTGTCTAGTTGCACGGGCTCCTCTGCACTCTTTTCCTCAACAAAACGCTGTCGTTCTGGAACCCATTTCTCAGACGGACGGATGATGGCATAGCCATAGGCATCGCTCTCCTCCGCAATCTGAATCCAATCGTCCTGGGTGAAAGACTCGAGGAGAATCATGAGGAGGATGGACTCTTCCTTGAAAATCATACTTTCAAACTCTGTCGCAAAAGCTTCAAAATCTTCTTTCACACTGCTAATCGACACTTCTGGAAGTGACTTGGCTGTCGTTAGAGCTGTTTGAAAGAGTTCCCTAATCTGGTCATCCACTCCCCACATAACTTTTGGAGGTGAATCGTGACCATAGCGCTCCATGATGGGAAAGAAGAGCTCTTCCTTGCGCTGGTAGTGGATATCAAATTGCCCCAAAAGCCCCATTTGACGGACCAAACCCTTGCGCATTTCTGCCAGCATTTCCTCGTCTTCCATAGACTCATAGGTATCTAACAGTCTCCGAATGCGAATCAAGGCAGCGCGGAGGGCCAGATTTTCATCCTTGAAGACCCGAACTGGGTGACCTGGGTGCTCTGTATCCTCTACTTCGACACCCTTAACAGCATTTTTAAAAAGATTGGCATGGACATCACAGAGCTCCATGACATCTTCAAAAGTGACTCCTGAGTCTGAGTTCATCAGCTCGTGCTCCATGAGGGAAATTTCGATGGCTGACACACCTGTAAAGGTCGCATCAAAACGCTCCTGAACTGACTCAGGAGAGGCGCCATTGTGCAATTCTAACAAAATATCCCGTAGGATATGAATCCGTTCATCTGCCATTAGTCTAATCCAATCACTTCGTAACCATTCGCTTCTAGCGTGCGGACAATCTTGTCCATAGGAGTTCCTTCGAGCTTAGAACCCTGTTTGAGCGATACTTTGCGACCGACTGTGTTGCGCATCAAGGGATTAGCAAGTGGTTTAAAACCAAGCTCCACTAGGATTTCCAAGACTTCTGGATGCTTATCCACCACTTCTGCAACGGGAATTGACACATCGATGATATTATCCATGACGACCTCCATGTATGTTCTAAAATGATTTTGCTGCTTATATTATACCATAAGGACGATTAGCATACACCAAAAAAGAGGGTTGCCCCTCTTTCTTAATTTTTATCCAGATTACGTAGCATCTCGTCAATCTTGTTTCCATATTCAATGGACTCATCTTTGACGAAGGTTAAATCTGGGATTTTGTACAATTTCAAATTGCGACCAAGTTCACGTTTGATCGTACCAGTTGCTTTTTCAAGCCCGATTTGAGCTTTTTGATTATCCGAAGCAAGGTTACTCAAAATGGTGTAGTAAACCTTGGCAACAGACAAGTCACCCAGCATCTGAACATCTGTAATGGTCACACCTTGGACACGCGGATCACGGACCTTCTTTTGCAAAATCTCGTTGACTTCACGCTTGATTTCCATGCCTACACGATCCGTACGGAAATGATTTGCCATGATATTCCTTTCTCTACTTTGAACCAAAAGCTAGGCCAGCAGACCTAGCTATTTTTAAACTTATTGATTTTCATTTCAAATTGAAACGAAGTTCAATTTGAAACCACCTGCTTCTTTCGCTGTGGTGAAAGTGATGGAACTGATTTATCAGTCCCATCACAGGGGATTTTTGAGACCCTAGGCTCAAAAATAAGCAATGAAACCATCGGTTTGCTTGCGTCCCTCACCACCTAAGAAAGGAGCAAAAATCTTATCTCTTGATTTCTTCCATGACGTAGGCCTCAATCACATCATCCATCTTGATATCATTGTAGCCATCAATCATGAGACCACCTTCACGACCGTTTGTAACTTCTTTGACGTCATCTTTGTAGTGTTTCAAGCTTGCGAGTTCACCGTCATAGATAACAACACCGTCACGGATTACACGGACTTTAGAATCACGGGTAACTTTACCGCTAGTAACCATAAATCCACCGATGGTTCCCACTTTAGATACCTTGAAGGTTTCACGGATAACTGCTTCACCGATAACTTTTTCTTCAAATTCTGGATCAAGCATCCCTTTCATGGCTTCTTCCATCTCTTCGATAACCTTGTAGATAATGCTGTGGAGACGGATTTCTACATCGTCAGCTTCTGCTTGTTGACGCGCTTGTGGCGTAGGGCGTACGTTGAAACCAACGATAAAGGCATTTGAAGCTTCCGCAAGGGTCACGTCAGATTCGTTGATAGCACCAACTGCCGAGTGAACGATAGTAACTTTCACACCTTCTACGTCAATCTTTTGAAGTGAGGCAGAAAGGGCTTCAACCGAACCTTGGACGTCGGCCTTGATGATAACATTGACTGACTTGAGTTCACCTGCCTTAAGCGTATCAAAGAGGTTTTCAAGGCTGACACGTTGGGTAGCTTGACGTTGTTTCATGAGGGCACGTTTTGCACGCTCTTCACCGGCTGCACGCGCAGATTTTTCATCTTCGTAAACGGCAAAGTGGTCACCCGCCATTGGTGCTTCGTTCAAACCTGTGATAGAAACTGGCGTTGATGGTCCAGCAACCTTGACACGACGACCAAGGTCATTTGTCATAGCACGGACACGTCCGAAAGTATTACCAACAACGATTGGGTCTTGAACATTCAAAGTACCTTGTTGGACAAGAAGGGTTGCGACCGCACCTTTTCCTTTATCCAAGCGAGCCTCGATAACTGTACCGATCGCACGAACTGTTGGGTCGGCCTTGAGTTCTTGGATTTCAGCTACAAGTAGGACCGTTTCCAAGAGTTCATCGATGTTTTGGTTGAATTTAGCTGAGATTTCGACAAATTCAGAATCTCCACCCCAGGCAGTTGACATGACACCGTGTTCAGCCAATTCACCGATAACGCGTTCTGGGTTGGCACCTGGTTTATCAATCTTGTTGATGGCTACGATGATTGGAACGTTCGCTGCTTTTGAGTGGTTGATGGCTTCGATAGTTTGAGGCATAACCCCGTCATCTGCCGCTACAACCAAGATGGTAATATCGGTAACAGAAGCACCACGCGCACGCATAGATGTAAAGGCCGCGTGTCCTGGTGTATCAAGGAAGGTAATCTTCTTGCCATTTTCCACGATTTGGTAGGCACCGATATGCTGAGTGATACCTCCTGCTTCTCCTGTTGCAACACGAGAGTTACGAAGGGTATCTAGAAGGGTAGTTTTACCATGGTCAACGTGTCCCATGATGGTTACAACTGGTGGACGCTCAACTAATTCATCTTCATTAAGATAGCCATCCTCGACAAAGAATCGTTCGATGTCGGCATTATCCACTTCAACCTTTTGTTTGGCTTCGATACCGTAATCCACCATGAGGAGTTCAATTGTTTCCCCATCCAAGGATTGGTTTTGTGTGGCCATGACACCCATCATAAAGAGTTTCTTAACGATTTCAGCTGGTTCACGTTTGATACGTTTTGCGATTTCAGCAACGGTCATACCATCTGTATACTCAAATTCCGTTGGCAATTCGTGGAACTTACGCTCTGTAACAGGTTTTGGAGTCTGGTTACGGTTGTTTTGCTTGTTCCCTTTTTTATTTTTCTTGTTGTTATTCCAGTTACTATTTCTTTGATTTCTCACTTGATTCTGACTACTTCGATTCTTTTGTTGTTTTCTAGGACCATCTTCTTCGTGATCATAATCGTCACGTTCTTTGTCTGGTCGAGCTTGTTTTTTACGACGTGTATCCACTGGCGCTTCTTTCGCTACAGGAGCTACTGTTACGGCTGGCTGCGTTTGTTCAGCTAGCTTAGCAGCTTCCTCAAAGATTTCCTCAGGTTCCTTGCGTTTATTAGCTTGAGCCAAGGCTTCTTTGGCAGCTTGCGATTGTTTGAAGCGCTCCTCGCTTGAGCGTGCGTACTCTGCATTTTGCTCTGCTTTTAGGGCTGCTGCACGGGCTTTAAAGTCAACACGTGGCCCAGCTGGTTTTGGCTGGAAGTCTTGCGGCTGACGGCGATCATTGCCACGATTCCCTTGACCTTGTGGTTTTTTCCCTTGGTCGTTGAAACGGCGATTGTCGCGATTTCCTTGACCAGGTTTGCCACCATTACGGCCATCGTTTTTCTGACGGTTGCCGTTTTGTTGTTGGTCACGGTTGTTTCCCTTATTTTGTTTGCGTCGTTCTGCCTGCTCTTTGGCACGCGCCTCACGCTCCGCCTTGAAGTTTCGGCTCTGCGGTCTTGCAGCCACCACTTTTTCTTCCTTAGCGGCAGCTGGTTTAGCTGATGCAGGCTTTTCAGCTTTCTTTTCTACACTTGCTTTTGGTGCTGCAGGTTTTGCTTCTGCCTTAGGAGCAGGTGCAGATTTAAAACTAGCTGCGATTTGCTCAGCAGCAGCAGTTTCCACGCTCGATGAGTGGCTTTTTACATCCAAGCCCAACTCTTTTGCACGCGCTACAACTTCTTTACTTTCTTTTCCAAGTTCTTTTGCGATTTCGTACAATCTTTTCTTAGACAAATCATGTCCTCCTCTTCTATTCCATAAGAGACCTCATTTTCTTTGTAAATCCAGCATCTGTCACAGCCAAAACCTTTCTTGATTTTCCGACTGCTATGCTTAATTCCAGTGTTGAAAACACGGTTATAACTTCTACTTGATAATAGTCACTTTTATCTTGAATCTTCTTGGTTAGATTAGGGCCAGCATCATGGGCTAGAAAGACTAGCTTGGCTTTCTGTTCTTGAATGGCCTTGACTACCAATTCCTCACCCGATATGATCCTGCCTGCTCGTTGAGCCAGTCCCAAGAGATTGCTTATCTTTTGCTTATTCAAGTCCCAACTCTCTTCTTTTCACTTTGTGATCCACATAAGCGATCAACTCATCATAAAAGCTTTCATCCACTTCCATGCTAAAGCTGCGGTTAAAGACCTTCTTCTTTTTCGCCTCTAGGGCTTCTGCATTGTCTAGTTTGATATAAGCGCCGCGGCCATTGGCCTTGCCTGTCGGATCGATAAAGACTTGCCCTTCCTTGTTCTTGACAATGCGCAGCAAATCACGCTTATCAATCACTTGGTTGGATACAACAGACTTGCGCAAAGGGATTTTTCTTGTTTTCATCTTTCCCTCCTCTAGCAGCTTTTATTCTTCGATCAATTCATCCGCAACTGCGTAATCAACTTGACCTGCTTCTTCCATAGCTTCAAACTCACTGGCAGACTTGATATCGATACGGTAGCCCGTCAAGTGAGCTGCCAAGCGAACGTTTTGTCCACGACGACCGATGGCAAGAGAAAGCTTGTTATCAGGTACAACGACCAAGGCACGTTTGCTGTCGTTTTCATCAAAGATAACTTGGTCAACCTCTGCAGGTGCGATGGCATTGTAGATAAACTCAGCTGGATCCGCTACCCACTCGATAACATCAATGTTCTCTTCTACAGGAATCATACGGTCGCTCTTAGCGTCGTAGCGAGCTGGGTGGAACTTGCTGGTGATCTTCTTGATATTGGCACCACCACGCCCAACGATTGTCCCGATAGCGTCCACGTTTGGATTGTGGCTACGAACGGCAACTTTAGTACGGTCACCAGCTTCACGGGCTACGCTCATGATTTCGACAGTTCCATCGTAGACTTCGGGAATTTCTTGCTCCATCAAGCGTTTGATCATTTCTGGATGGCTACGACTGACAAAGACGTTGACACCACGAGGGTTGTCTTCAACCTTGTAAACATAAACTTCGATACGATCATGAGAAGCAAAAACTTCTCCAGGGATTTGGTCTTGTTTTGACAATTGAGCTTCGATGCTACCAAGATTGACATAGATGAAACGGTTGTCAAAACGTTCTACTGTACCAGACATGATTTCTTGTTCATGTTCCTTGTAAGTATTGTAAGTGATGGCACGTGTTTGCTTGCGCATTTTTTCCATGATGGTTTGTTTGGCAGATTGGGCTGCTACACGACCAAACTCAGCTGGCGCTTCTTCAAACTTGATTTTATCACCAAGTTCATAGGCTGAATTAATGGCAAGGGCATCTTTCAAGCTGATTTCCAAACGACTATCAAATACTTCATCTACAACTTCACGGACAGTATAAACTGTAAAGTCACCTGTTTTTTCGTTGAAGTCAATAGCTACGCTGTCTGATTGACCATAGCGTCTGCGATAAGCGGAACGAAGCGACTCTACTACTGCGTCGATGATATCTTCTTTTTTGATTCCCTTGTCTTCTTCCAAAATGCGGAAGGCCTCTAGCATTTCTTTACTCATGTTTTCTTCACTTTTGAATCCTCAAAAGCTATCCTTTCTTTTCTATAGTTTTACTGCTAAACGTGCTTTTGATACTAAACTGTATGGAATTTGGACGGTTTTCTTACGTGTTTTGTCCATATACTCCATGGTCAACTCATCCTCTTCAAAGGATAGCAAGGTACCTTCAAAGACTTTTTGCTTATCGATGGCTTGGTAAAGCCCGACATGAATGTATTTCCCAACTGCTCCAGCGACTGCATCCTTGGTTTTCAAAGGACGTTCCAAACCTGGACTGGTGATTTCTAAGAAATATTGTTCTGGGAAGGGATCGGGCTTGATGTTGTCTAAGACAGGACTGATAATTTCTGTCAAGTCTGCCGTGTCGTTCAAGGTAATTCCTTCAGGTTTGTCTACAAAAATACTGAGAATCATGTCACTGCCAATCTTTCCATACTCGATATCTACGAGCTCGAAAGGCGCTTGGATGACAGGTTCTACAACTTCTCTGACTAATTCTACGATTGTTGCGATTGCGTCCACCTCCTCATAAGCAAGAGGCGAAGATATTTCCCCGCCTCTCTTTCTCATATTCTTACTATCAGTATAGCACGTTTGTCAATTTATGTAAAGCATAAGCACTCAAACGGCTGGTTTTCAAGCTATTTCTTAAAATTCTGCCTCAACTCGGTAGATCACTTGACCCTTGTTGGAGAATTTTTGCTCATATTCCGTCATGACATTGCCTTCAAAATCACTGGCATGCAGGTCCAGCCAAACACCATTGAGTTTCATCCCATACTGAGAAAAACTCACTAGACTGTACTCAAACAAGCCACGATTGTCTGTCTTGAAATGGATTTCCCCATTCTCAGGCAAAATGCGCTTGAAGGTATCCAAGAAACTCTTGTAGGTCAAACGACGTTTTTCATGGCGTTTTTTAGGCCAAGGATCAGAAAAGTTTAGGTAGAGACGATCAATCTCACCGTCTTCAAAGTAGTCAGTTAAATCCGAACCATCTACCCACAACAACTTGATATTGGGCACTCCAACTTCAAGCACCTTGTCCAAGGCATAACTCAATACCGACTTTTGGATGTCAATCCCGATGTAGTTGATGTCAGGATTTTGCTTGGCCATACCTGATACGAAGGCCCCTTTCCCACTTCCAACTTCTACATGAATAGGATGATCATTTCCAAACAAGTCTCTCCATTTCCCTTTGGATTCCAAGGGATTGAGGACAACATACTGGGGATTGGCCTCTAGTAACTCTGTCGCCCCTTTACGATTCCTAACTCTCATCTCTTCTTTCCATACTTGTCACGGAAGACACGCAAGGCATAAATCTCCCGGTTTACATTATCTAAATCTTGATTTACAAAGTATTTGGCAATCTGGCTCAAGTAAGAATACTGACCGTACCAATACAATTTATCTAACACTGTCTGATTGTACTTATAGCCGTAGTCTCTCAACCATTGGCGCCACTGATGATCTGGAATGTAGTGGCATAGCAAATGCGCCACATCAAACATGCGATCCGTCAGGCGAACCGAATCCCAATCCACTAGATAAACAAGCCCACTCTCTGTCTCAATCCAATTACTATGGCGAAGATCACCATGCACAATCGTTGCATGGTCTTCCCTAAATCCTGGAACCGTCCTGCGCAAATCATCAATCACCGAATTTAAGTACTGATGTCGTTTCAAGACTTCAGGTGCTTCTTGCCTCCAAGACTGCAACAAGTCTACTGGCGTCTCCATGGTATATCCCAAACGGCTCAACTGCTTCATCAAGGGACGTGAGCGGTGGAGACGTGTCAAGATATTGATGATCTGCTTGCGGTTCATATCGTGCGGTGTCAAGATTTTACCCGTCAACCATTCTTGGGCACACATATCACGACCATCTGGCAAACGACGAGTCCATAGTAATTGAGGAGCGATTTGTTCTCTGGCAAGGCCAGGTAGGATTGGAGAGGTGTTCATTTTTACAAAGACGCGCTTCCCATCAGGGTAGCTTCCCATATAAGCCTTGCCGCTCTTCCCAGGTATCGGGGTCAGCGTTAGCTCATTATCACCCAAGTCCATTTCTTTCCTCCGTATAAAGTTTCCTTACTATTCTACTAGTTTTTGGTCTATTCGTCAACCAATCTTTTCAGTTGGTAAGGTAAATAAAACAATTGTAGGAAGAGACTAGCCCCTACAAGAGTCAACAAGGCTATTTTTTCTTGAAAAATCACTGTTCCGACTAGCATTTCCAACAAAAGAACTACACTTCCAACACCGACTACAATCTGTTTTAAGCCCTTTTCTTTTTCACCCTTTTCTAAAGGAAAGAGCTGGGTCAAGTACTGGTAGTCAAAGGCATGATAGAGTGCTAGCAACTGGAAGAGCAAGAGATAGTTAAACAGGACAACCACTGCCGTCGCAATCCAAGACTGCTCGATAAAGATCTCAGCTAACAAGGATAGGAGCAAGAGGCGGAGACTGAGGGCAAAGAGATCCCCATTTCGCAGATAAGAGCGGAGATAGAGGTTTTGCCAGATCTTCCCTGGCACCTTTTGAACAGTCTTTAGGATGAAATCCAGATAAGCACGACGCTTGACACTGTTTGAAATGCCCTTGACCTGAGTAAAGAGAGCGAAGAAACGAAGCAAGAGTTGCTTGCGTTTGCTTTCTTGGGCAATGACATAGTCCCAGTCCAGCCCAGTTTCAGTAAAAAATTTGCTGGCTTTTTGGCGAAAGAGGAGGTATTTCCCAGTTCCCAATAAAAGCACATAGATGAGAAAGACTGGCAAACCATAGCCCATGGCTAAAAATAAGGGCGCAAAAAGAAGTAAGCAGAGAGTCTGTACCAATAGCCAAAAGACCAGTGAGCGCACCGTCTGCCCTTTGAGGTGGGACATGATCTCCTCTTCACTGACTAAGAGAAAGAGTTTGTCAGGTACTTCCATGTAGGTCGCGATTCCTCCCCAAGCTAAAAGCAAGGCAGAGACAATCCCCAAAAACAAGAGAATAGGCCAATGATTTTCAGGAAAATCTTGCAAGAGTTGACTGTACTGGTAAGCTAGAAAACCAATGAGAACCAGCAGGAACAAGACAAAGTGGTCATTGAGAACATAGCGCAGATAACCGACACATTCCTTACGAAAAGCCTGTTTTCGCTTTAAAAACAAGTCTTTCATAGCTCCTCCTCTTTGGTCAGAGCCAAGTAAATGTCGTTCAAACTAGCATCAGGCATATCAAAGGCCTCGCGGAGTTGCTGGAGGTTCCCCTGAGCCCGCATCTCCCCCTTGTGGAGAATGACAAAGGCGTCACACATCTTTTCCGCCGAGTCCAGAACATGGGTACTCATGAGAATGGACTTGCCTTTTTGCTTTTCTACTTCCAAAAGCTGAATCAAGTCGGCAATTGCCAAGGGATCAAGACCAAGAAAAGGCTCATCAACGATGAAAAGACTCGGATCCACGACAAAAGCACAGATAATCATAACCTTCTGCTTCATTCCTTTTGAGAAATGGACAGGAAACCAGTCTAATTTTTGATCCAGACGAAACATCTTTAACAAAGGTTTTACACGCTCAAAAGCCACTTTCTGATCGATACCATAAGCCATAGCAACCGTCTCGATATGCTCTCTGAGGGTCAATTCCTCATACAAGCTAGGCGTCTCTGGGATGTAGCCAATCTGCTTGCGGTAGTTGGTCGCATCTTCTCGCAGGGTGAGGCCATTAATCTTGATTTCCCCACTGTAAGGGGTCAAAAGACCAATAATCTCATTGATTGTCGTTGATTTCCCAGCACCATTGAGACCAATCAAACCAACCAACTGCCCACTTTCAACTGTAAAGGACACATCTTTCAAGACAGGAACGTGAACATAGCCTCCTGTCAGGTTTTTAATTTCTAACATATTTTCTCCGAATCTGGTATAATGTAGCTATATTATATCAAAATTCAATACAGTAGAGGTGGATTTTATGTCAGATTGCATTTTTTGTAAGATCATCGCAGGGGAGATTCCTGCTTCAAAAGTATACGAGGATGAGCAGGTTCTTGCCTTCCTTGATATCTCTCAAGTAACGCCTGGACACACCTTGGTCGTACCAAAAGAGCACTACCGCAATCTTTTGGAGATGGACGCTACTAGCGCCAGCCAACTATTTGCCCAAGTGCCAACAGTGGCTCAAAAAGTTATGAAAGCTACCAAGGCTGCTGGTATGAATATCATCGCCAACTGCGAGGAAGTTGCTGGTCAAACGGTCTTTCATACTCACGTGCACCTCGTAC
The DNA here is from genome assembly GCF_000222705.1 of Streptococcus mitis bv. 2 str. SK95. GTDB lineage: Bacteria > Bacillota > Bacilli > Lactobacillales > Streptococcaceae > Streptococcus > Streptococcus mitis_AY. Next base: position 13,710 of record NZ_AFUB01000019.1, read on the forward strand.
CTCGCTACGGTGCAGAAGATGACCTTAAGATTGACTTTATCGCCCACGAACCAGACTTTGACAAACTTGCCCAAGTCGCTGAAACCATTAGAAACACCTAAGGAGTTGCCATGAAACTATCAAATCTACTGCTATTTGCAGGAGCTGCAGCTGGAAGTTATTTTGTTGTGAAAAATCGCCAAGCCATTCAGGATGAAGTGCTAGATACAACTGACCGCGTCGAAGCTATCAAGGATGATTTGGATATCATCCAAAACAGCCTACAAATCATCGACCAACAAAAAGCCCTTATCAAGGAATACCAAAAAGATTTAACCTACAAGTTCAAAGTTTTAGAAAAAGATTTCCAAACTAGAATGGCGGTCCTCCAAGAAGAAAAACAAGAATAAGAAATCCTCCAACTTTCCTTAAATCCATTTTGGATTACTAGATTCGAACAGAAAAGGGAGGGAGTGAAAATGAAACAGTTTTTAAAAGTTCTAGCGAAGGTCATCGCGATCCCTTGTGGCTGTCTCTGCCTTCTTGCGGTCCTAGCATTTCTACTACTGATGAATCTTTTCAAGGCTTCACCAAGTGACATCCGTGAGGGGAATGAAGCCTTAAAACAAATCTTTATCTCCCTTGACATGCCTCCTAAGAAAGTAGAATCAAATGGACACTATCAATTCGAGGGTGGAGGCTTAAATTTTTATGTTACTTTCTCAGATGAGGTTATCAATAGTCACACCGTCCTAAAAGAAAGTCCAAAACTCACCAAAAACCGACTCGAAGTCTATGTCCTACAGACAGGAGAGATTTCATACTATAAAGTTGGAGACAACTTATTCAATCATGGTTTAATACAATTTTTAGAGGAGGAGGGCGAGAAGTATCTCCAAGAAATCGGAAAGAAATTTAATCCCAATTACTCAATTCTCTTTTGGAATGATCAGGAAAGTCTAAAAAGGGGAATTGCATTCTATGAAAAAGCTTTGACTTTGGTGGATATTCAGGATAATTCAGCAATCAAACACATTGATACCGTCACCGTTAAGTCAGGTAAAGAAGCGGAAATCAAGCAACTCATCCGAGAGATGGATGCAGCTGGCCTGCTTACTCAAAGAGCTAAATAGCCAACCAGCTAAAGAATGAGTTTCTCGGTGCTAAATTTTCAAAGATAACAAAAAAGAGCCAATCGGCTCTTTTTACTTTATTCTCCTTCAAAGGCATCTTTTATGTGGTCAAAGAAGCCTTTTTTCTTTGGATTGACTTTCAAGTCACCTGCAGCTGCGAATTCCTTCAAGGCTGCTTTTTGGCGGTCGTTCAAACCTGTCGGAGTCACGACATTGACAGTAACGTATTGGTCACCAACGGCACCGCCACGAAGGCTCGGTGCTCCCTTACCACGTAGACGGAATTTCTTGCCAGTCTGAGTTCCTTCTGGGATGACCAATTCGACATCACCATGCACGGTTGGAATTTCCACAGTATCTCCAAGGGCTGCTTGGACAAAGTTGAGGTTCAGATTGTAGAAGATAGTCGTTCCTTCACGTTCAAACTTATCACTAGCTTCAACTGAAACCACCACGTACAAGTCCCCGTAAGGTCCACCGTTAAAGCCTGCTTCGCCTTGACCAGCTAAGCGGATTTGTTGGCCTGTTTCCACACCAGCAGGGATTTTTACATGTACGCTATGAGCTTGTTTTTCATGACCTGTTCCGTGACATGTAGTACATGGATCTTTAATTTCTTTTCCGCGACCATGACAGACATCACAGGTTACTTGACGACGCATCATACCAAGAGGAGTCTGCGTATCGACGTTAATAACACCAGCGCCATGACAGCGTCCACAAGTGACTGGACTTGTCCCTGGCTTAGCACCAGATCCATTACATGTACGACAGCTGGCTTCACGGTTGTACTTGACTTCTTTTTCAGTTCCGAAGATAGCTTCTTCAAAGGTCAAGTTCACACGGTACTGGAGGTCGTCACCTTGACGAGGAGCGTTTGGATTGCGCGAAGCTCCGCCTCCTCCGAAAAAACTTGAGAAGATATCTTCAAAACCACCGAAGCCACTTGCTCCGTCAAAGCCACCGAAACCGCCAGCACCACCAAAGCCACCGTTGGCACCCGCAGCCCCATATTGGTCGTAGGCTGCACGTTTTTGGTCATCACTCAAAGTCTCATAAGCTTCTTGAACTTCCTTGTATTTTTCCTCAGCTCCAGGCTCCTTGTTGATATCTGGGTGATATTTTTTGGAAAGCTTACGATAAGCCTTTTTGATCTCGTCTGCCGAAGCGTTTTTTGACACCCCCAGACGATCATAAAATTCAGTATTGTTCATACAAGATACCAAGACCGTAAAATTCGACTGAAAAATAGGAAATCTGACGCTGGAGCGATGCTCCTAGACAGATTTCTCTTTTTTCCGAGAATTTAGGTCGAGTTCAATTCCTTTCTTTTATATTGTTGAGACAAAACCCAAACAAATCAGGTTCAGTCCCTTTTTACCGAAAAACAGAGGCTGGGTTGCAACCTCTGTCTTCTCAGCTTGAGTAATTAAGCATTTAAAAATGGAAATTATAGCGTCATTTTTTTCTAATTTGACAAAGCTCTTTGACTACGTTGTAACTAGAAATAGCAACCTCAATATAATCTTCATTGCTACCGTTTCCAACTTTTATTTGTTTCGTGATAGGGCTACCATCTCCCGTTTTTTCAATAAATTCCAGTAGAGAAGTGGGCGAAACTGTTTCTTTATGAAACTTCACCCGAGTAACATCATTATTTTTATCTTCATAAATTTCTAAAAACTTCCTACCACGCATCTTTTCAGAGTAGTATAACGCAACATATGGAGGATTAGATTTTAATGCGTATTCATCATGAACATCCAAACCTCGCTCTTTCAGTTCCTTAATTAATTCTCTAACTTTCATAACAGTCTCCTTACACCTCATCCCATCGTGAAAAAGAGACGTAGCTGTTTTCGCGTTAGCGAATTACAGATATGGCTACTTTTGGGTGCAAATCTTCCTAGAAACTAAAGTTTCTGCGTCAGATTTCCTATTTTCACTGTGAGGTTTTAACGGGCTTTGCATCTTATTTTTCCGTAAACTCTCCGTCTACGACGTCATCGCCTGCGTTTCCTGTTGCTTGTGCACCTTCTGCTCCTGCTTGAGCTTGTTGGGCTGCTGCGGCTTGTTCGTAGAGTTTCACAGCAAGTCCTTGAGCTTTTTCGTTCAATGCTTCAAGTTTTGCTTTCATTTCGTCCAAGTTGTTGTCTTCTTGCGCTTTCTTAAGGTCATCAAGGGCAGCTTGGGCAGCATCACGTTCTGCGTCAAAGCCCTTACCTTCAGTTTCCTTGATTGTCTTTTCAGTAGCAAAGATTGCTTGGTCTACTTCGTTACGAAGGTCAACTTCTTCTTTACGTTTCTTATCTGCTTCAGCGTTTGCTTCTGCATCTTTCATCATACGGTCGATTTCTTCGTCAGTCAAACCTGAGTTTGATTGGATGACGATTGTTTGTTCTTTTTGAGTTCCAAGGTCTTTAGCTTTAACAGATACGATACCGTTCTTGTCAATGTCAAATGTTACTTCGATTTGTGGGATACCACGAGGTGCAGCTGGGATGTCTGTCAATTGGAAGCGCCCAAGAGTCTTGTTATCTGCTGCCATAGGGCGTTCACCTTGAAGAACGTGGATATCAACGGCTGGTTGGTTGTCTGCTGCTGTTGAGAAGACTTGTGATTTAGATGTTGGAATAGTTGTGTTACGGTCGATGAGTTTTGTGAAGACACCACCCATTGTTTCGATACCAAGTGACAATGGTGTTACGTCAAGAAGGACAACGTCTTTAACATCACCAGTGATGACACCACCTTGGATAGCCGCACCCATAGCAACTACTTCGTCAGGGTTCACTGATTTGTTTGGTTCTTTACCAGTTTCAGCTTTCACAGCTTCTACAACGGCTGGGATACGAGTTGAACCACCAACAAGGATAACTTCGTCGATTTCTGACAAGCTCAAACCTGCATCTGAAAGGGCTTGACGAACTGGAACTTTTGTACGTTCTACAAGGTCACGAGTCAAATCGTCAAATTTCGCACGAGTCAAAGTCATTTCCAAGTGAAGAGGGCCAGCTTCACCAGCAGTGATAAATGGCAAGCTGATTTGTGTTGAAGTTACACCAGAAAGGTCTTTCTTAGCTTTTTCAGCCGCATCTTTCAAACGTTGCATTGCCATTTTGTCAGTAGACAAATCAATACCGTTTTCTTTCTTGAATTCTGCTACCAAGTGGTCAATGATTTTTTGGTCAAAGTCGTCACCACCAAGTTTGTTATCCCCTGCAGTTGACAATACATCGAAGACACCGTCACCCAATTCAAGGATAGATACGTCGAATGTACCACCACCAAGGTCAAATACCAAGATTTTTTCTTCTTTGTCAGTCTTGTCCAAACCATAAGCAAGGGCTGCTGCTGTTGGTTCGTTGACGATACGTTCTACTTCGAGACCAGCGATTTTACCAGCGTCTTTTGTTGCTTGACGTTGAGCATCGTTGAAGTAAGCTGGAACTGTGATAACTGCTTTGGTTACTTTTTCACCAAGGTAGTCTTCAGCATAACCTTTCAAGTATTGAAGGATCATAGCTGAGATTTCTTGTGGAGTGTATTCTTTTCCGTTAGCAGAAACTTTTTCAGAAGTTCCCATCTTAGATTTGATAGAGATAACTGTATCTGGGTTTGTAACTGCTTGACGTTTTGCAGCATCACCAACGATGATTTCTCCGTTTTTGAATGATACTACAGATGGAGTTGTGCGGTTCCCTTCTGGGTTTGCGATGATTTTGCTTTCAGTTCCTTCAAGAACTGCAACTGCTGAGTTTGTTGTACCTAAGTCAATACCGATAATTTTAGACATGTGTTTTTCTCCTTAAATTTTATATTCTTTCTTTTTGATTTTTTGATATTTCCCTTAAGTGGTGGGGACGTAAGCAACTCCCTTCGGGATTTCATCACTTATTTTTGAGCCAATTGTCTCAAAAAATCCCCTGTTTCAGTAGCACACGCTACTGAAACTTTCACCACGGCGGGAAATATCTTCCTTGCAAGCCTCCGGCTTGCTTCTTATCTTTCTTCATAGTTTATTGTCGTTTCGGACAAGGTTTTTTAGGTTTTCTAGCCTAGTTATAGACCACTACCATCGCTGGGCGTAGGATGCGGTCATGGAGTTTATAGCCTTTTTGAAAGACTTGCGCGATGGTATCTGCTGGATGTTCGTCGTCTGCTGGGAGAGTTTGGATGGCCATATGATAGTTATGGTCAAATTCGCCATCAGCTGCGATTTCTTCGATTCCTTCTTCTTTCAAAGCATGAATCAAGCTTTCTTGCACCATCTCCAATCCTTTTTTGACGTCGTCTGTCAAGCCTTCAACGGCAAGGGCGCGTTCTAGGTTGTCGAGCGATGGGAAGATTGCTTTTGCCAAGTCTTGACTACGATAGCGTTGCAAGTTTTGACGCTCTTCATTAGCACGGCGTTGGATGTTTTGCATTTCTGCATGAGCGCGAAGGTATTTGTTTTCGAACTCGTCCGCACGTTCATTTGCCAAGTCCAACTCAGACTTCTCAGGAGTTGTTTCTTCAGCTGTTTCCACAACTTCCTCTTCTTTTACTTCTTCGTTTTTGATTTCCTCAGACATTTTTCGCCTCCTTTTTAGGAATTTATGTAATTTCATGTTCAACTCACCTCATAATGATTACTACTCAAATATCGGTAGAAATCTGTGAGTTTCATAGTTAAGACTCGATTGACCACATTGACCTGGTTGATTAGTTGCTGGTAGTCCAGATTGACTGGACCGATAATTGCCAGAATTCCAAAACCACGATAAGGTATAAGGAATTTACTGCTAATCACTGCTAGATCAGCTAGGCAGGATTCTTGACTATCTGCAACACGAACATTTTGCATCTGATCTTCATGCAGACCTTCACGAATTTCTAAGGCTACCTTCTGTGGTTGGTCAAAGAACTGATAGGCTGCTAGATTGGCAAAATTCAAGAGATTGACCTTGCCCGCCACTACAATGTTTTCATTGAACATTTCCTTAAAAATGTGTTCAAAGAGATCCATAACATTGTCCGTTGTTGTAAAGTAACGCTGGATAATCTGCGGAATCTCCGTCCGAATCTTGTAGTGAATATCCAGAACGGTGTGACCGAGGAAACGTTCCTGAATGATGGTCTTCAGTTTCAGCAAATCCTCTTGCAAGAAATTCCTTGGAATCAGAAACTGACTGGTAACCGTTCGAGACTCGTCTAGGGTGAAAACTGCAAGAGCAGTATGTTGTCCTAGAACGACAATATCGAAAGCTGTCAGGCGCTGTCTACTTGGCTCAACATCCAGAGCCACTACCGTACAGCCACTTAGGTCTGTTAGTAGATTGGCAGCCTCTTGCAGAATATCCTCCAGTTTGAAAAATTCCTGATCGAAGGCTTTAACAATCTCATAAACCTCATTTTCAGCCAGTCGGTCAAAATCCAGTGAATGTTTTACATAGTACTGAAAACCAGCGACACTTGGCATCCGACCACTAGAAGTATGAGCTTTCTCAAGCAAACCTTGCTTTTCTAGAGCCGCCATATCATTACGAATGGTTGCACTGCTAGAGTTAATAGACTCTTGTAGTGCTTTGGATCCGACAGGTTCGTGCGTTTTGGTAAAGATGTCAATAATCAGATTCAAAATATCCTGCTGACGCTTTGTAACCATCTCATCACTCCCCTCTGTCAGATTGATTAGCACTCGATACACCTAAGTGCTAACTTATGATTCTATTATACACCCTTAAAAGAGAATGTCAAGACAAAAACTCAAAAAATTAGCACTCTTTTGCCAAGAGTGCTAAAAATCAGTCTGAAGACCTAGAAACTTACTTTTCATCAATTTGGTATTTCCTTTTAAGTCTGAAAAAACCATAGATTAGATAAGAAATTAAGCAAGCATATAACAAGAAAATAATAAAGAAAGACATAGAAAGTTCTTCTTTAAATAAACTCATACAAACAACAAAACCACCTGAGAAAGCAGCTGTACAGGAACGAAGTCTAGAACACATTACCTCCCATCTGAGACCATTAGTCATATAGACTTGATCCTCTGGAAGTATATCTGAAGATGATTTACGAAGAATCAAACAAGAACCTGTTTCTATCAATTCCCAACCTCTATTTATAAATTCTTGCAGTTCATGCTTATGCTTTCTAAGAAATCTAGAATCATAGATACGATAGATGACATCATCCGGTTGACATTGGTCAAAATAGAAAAAACCAAAACGACTCGTTCTATATCTCCAACCTTTCAAGTGCATCTCATGCAAATACTCTTCTTCCTTGTCCAAATCAATAATGGTGAAAATCCGAAATTGTACTTTGCTATTCATTGCCTGACCTCCAAATCAGAAAACAAGTATTGTTTCAGCTATCAGATAATTCTTTCCACTTTTGGAACAATCTCCAAAAAATATAAGAAATCTGAATCGCAAAAACTATCAATAAAACACAATCCATAATAACAATCAAAAACATTACCCAACTGAAAGAACTACCTCCACTGAAAAACTTTGAGAAAACCGGTAGTAGAGCTGAAAAAAGAATCAAAATAGGTAGCATCCGCATTATTAAAATCCGTTTGACCATGGCTAACTTCCCAGTAGCGTCATTATAGATTTCAAACTCGGCATCCAACTCAATTCCAGAACGAAGCTTTCTAAAGTAGGAAAAGCCATTAAAGTCTGTAATATGCTCCCAGCCACAGTCTTTAAATAGTTGTAAATAGGAGGCTCTCTCTGATTTTTCCATTGGGTGAAAATCCAACTGATAAGACACCTGCTCCGGTTGGCACTTTTCAAAAGTATACTTAACCGCAACTACTAAGTTAGAGTAACTCACTTCCTTAAGTTTCCAACCCTTAGCATGCATTTCCCCAAGGTATAAAGCCTCTCTATCATAATCCGCAATGGTAGTAATTCTATAAACAACCTTCTTTTCCATCATCCTTCCTCCCGACTGTTTCTGTAGAGTCGTTCAATACGTTTCAATTCTATCTCCAAAACTTTTTGTCCCAAGTCAGTGATCTGATAGATTTTACGTTTTTCCTCTTCTCGGACAAAGGAAATCAAGCCATCCTTTTCCATCTTTGACAAGGTCCCATACATAGTTCCAGGACTAATCGAAACTTGCGAATCTGTCACCTCCTTGACCTTTTGTGTGATACCATATCCATGGTTCTCCTTCTGTAAACAAAACAAGATATAAAAACCCGTTTCAGTCATGGGAAGGTAAACACGCCTGATCTTATCTGTTAACTCCATTTATAAACACCTCCTATTCAGTTCGATACATCGTACTTCGTTATACAAATATATCACACCTCGATATAAAATGCAAGAAAAAAAGACCGCCCTCAGGCAATCTTTCTTCTATATTAGTAAAGATCTAAATAATTATCAACTTCCCATTGTGACACAAAGGTTGCATAGCTAGCCCACTCGATACGTTTGGCTTCGAGGAAGCTCGTATAGATGTGTTCACCTAGGGCAGCCTTAACCACTTCATCCTCAGTCAGAGCTTTCAAGGCATTGTGAAGAGTTGATGGAAGGTCTGTAATTCCTGCTTCCTTACGCTCTTCTGCCGTCATGATGTAGATATTTTCTTCAATCGGAGCTGGTGCTTCGATTTTGTTTTCAATACCATGCAAACCAACTTCTAACAGAACCGCCATAGCGATGTATGGATTTGCCATTGGATCCACTGAACGCAACTCGAGACGAGTTCCCATACCACGTGAAGCAGGCACGCGCACAAGTGGTGAACGGTTGCGACCAGCCCAAGCAATGTAAACAGGCGCTTCGTATCCTGGAACCAAACGTTTGTATGAGTTAACTGTTGGGTTCATGATGGCAGTATAGTTGTAGGCATGCTTGATCAAACCACCAAGGAAATGATAGGCCGTTTCTGACAACTGCATTCCTTTTGGATCATTTGGATCAAAGAAGGCATTGTTTCCTTCTGCATCGAACAAGGACATATTACAGTGCATACCTGATCCAGCAATACCAAATTTTGGTTTTGCCATAAAGGTTGCGTAAAGACCATGTTTGCGAGCAATGGTTTTAACAACGAGTTTAAAGATTTGAATCTTGTCACAGGCACGGAGGACTTCATCATACTTGAAGTCAATTTCATGTTGACCAACCGCAACCTCGTGGTGACTTGCTTCTACTTCAAATCCCATTTTAGTCAAGACATTCACGATTTCACGACGCGTATTGTCTGCAAGGTCAGTAGGTGCCAAATCAAAGTAGCCACCCTTGTCATTTACTTCAAGTGTCGGGTCACCATTTTCATCGAGTTTAAATAGGAAGAATTCTGGCTCTGGACCAAGGTTGAAGGATTTGAATCCTACTTCTTCCATATGACGAAGAGCACGTTTGAGGTTGCCACGAGGGTCACCTGCAAATGGTTCACCTTCTGTTGTATAGACATCACAGATCAAACCTGCAACACTTCCGTTTTCATCTCCCCAAGGGAAGACTGTCCATGTATCCAAGTCTGGGTACAAGTACATATCTGACTCATTGATACGTACAAAACCTTCAATAGAAGATCCATCAAACATAGCCTTGTTTGACAAGACTTTATCTAACTGTTCATCTGTAGCAGGAATTTCGACGTTTTTCATCGTCCCCAAGATATCTGAAAACATGAGACGAATAAAGGTAACATTTTTTTCCTTGACTTCACGACGAATATCTGCAGCTGTGATTGGCATGGTTTTTCTCCTTAATGTATGACTACTTGCGGTTGCCTAACCGCGACCAAAAGGCGACTGTGCTGAAGCAAAGCGTCCCTGTTGGAGGAGCTCATTATGAAGCGCACGACGCACTTCCGTTGGGCTCACTGCTTTCTTGGATTTCGCCTCACGTTCAGCATATTTCTTCTTAATGGCAGCGATATTGAAACCTTCAGAGATATAATCTTTGATTTCAAGCAAACGATCCATGTCATTCAAAGAATACATGCGACGGTTCCCTTCGTTTCGATCAGGCTTTATCAACTCTTGATCTTCATAATAACGAATCTGACGCGCCGATAGATCGGTCAACTTCATCACACTGCCGATAGGAAAAACAGCCATATTTCGGCGAAATTCTCTTTCCTTCATTCACAATTTCCTTCTTTCTGTCTATTATAGTCTAAAAAAATACATACGTCAATTGATAATGTCACAAAATATAACATTATTTTCTTTTTTTCTCAAAAAGATTTCTGAAGCGATCAATATCATAATTTACGAGTATTGCCACAAAAACACCCATAAAAGTTTCAAATACACGAGCAAACACGTACAAAAATGTTTCTCCGCTCGGTATTGATAGGGTAATAATCAACATAGCTGCTACACCACCAATAACTCCCGCCTTATTGTTCATGGCAACATTTGTCATAATGGTTAACATGGTGCAGATTGGCACAATCAGCAAGGTCACCCAAAAGGCTTCTTGAAATAAGGTATTTAAGAGGAAAAAGACAAGGGCGTAAAAACCTCCGATGCTATTTCCTAAGATACGTGAAGTTCCAAAATGGACACTCTTATCAAAACTTTCTCGTAGACTGAAGACCGCTGTTAAAGCTCCAATTTGCAGCCCCTTCCAGCCAAAAAAACCAAAAATCAAGAGAACTAAAAAAACAGCAATTCCGGTTTTAAAGGTTCGTAGACCAAGCTTAAACTGTGACTTATCAAATTTATATTTTTTAAAATAACCCATAATCTCAACTTTCTATTTCCATTTTATCATAATTTAGTTGATTTTATGAGCCAGAATCAATCGGAAGCGTTTTTAATTCAAGCCACAAGAAAAAGAGGAAGCAAAGTTCCTCTTTTCATAATTCTTATTTTTCAGTCAAAGCTGCAAGTCCTGGAAGAACTTTACCTTCAAGGAGTTCCATTGATGCTCCACCACCAGTAGAGATCCATGAGAACTTGTCTGCACGACCAAGGTTGATGGCTGCGGCAGCTGAGTCACCACCACCGATGATTGATTTCACGCCTGGTTGTTTCACGATAGCGTCCATCACACCGATTGTACCAGCTTGGAAGTCTGGGTTTTCAAATACACCCATAGGTCCGTTCCATACAACTGTTTTGGCACCAGTCAAGGCTTCGTCAAATTTAGCGATAGATTTTGGACCGATATCCAAACCAAGGAAGCCTGGATCTACTGCTTCACCTTCAGTGTCTTTTACTTCAGTGTAGTCTGCAAATGCGTTTGCTTCTTTTGAGTCAACTGGCAAGATCAATTTGCCGTTTGCTTTTTCAAGAAGAGCTTTGGCAACATCCAATTTGTCTTCTTCTACAAGTGAGTTACCGATTTCGATACCTTGAGCTTTGTAGAATGTGTAAGTCATCCCACCACCGATAAGGACTTTATCAGCTTTTTCAAGCAAGTTTTCGATAACACCGATCTTGTCTGATACTTTTGAACCACCAAGGATAGCTACGAATGGGCGTTCTGGAGCTTCAACTGCTTCTTTGATGTAGGCAATTTCGTTTTCAAGAAGGAAACCAGCAACAGCTTTTTCAACGTTTGCTGAGATACCAACGTTAGATGCGTGTGCACGGTGAGCTGTACCGAATGCATCGTTTACGAAGATACCATCTCCAAGTGATGCCCAGTACTTACCAAGTTCAGGATCGTTTTTAGATTCTTTCTTGCCGTCAACATCTTCGAAACGAGTGTTTTCAACCAAGAGAACTTGTCCATCTTCAAGAGCGTTAACAGCGGCTTCCAATTCAGCACCGCGTGTAACACCTGGGATAAATTTAACTTCTTGTCCCAATTTAGCAGCCAAGTCAGCAGCTACAGGAGCAAGTGATTTACCTTCTTTATCTGCTTCTTCTTTTACACGTCCAAGGTGAGAGAAGAGGATTGCACGTCCACCTTGCTCAAGGATGTACTTGATAGTTGGAAGAGCTGCAGTGATACGGTTATCATTGGTAATCACGCCATCTTTAACAGGTACGTTGAAGTCAACACGAACGAGAACTTTTTTCCCTTTCAAGTCAACGTCTTTAACAGTCAATTTTGCCATTAGATATGACTCCTTCTTTTTTTATACGTGTTAATTATATCACAAAATCAACAAAAGAGATAGAAAAACCCTAAACTTTTCGAGTTCATTCTTGCAACTGAAACTACTTTTTTTAAAACTAAAACTAGAAAAAACTTGCCAAATAACTAATTAATGCAAGAAAAACGAGTTAAAACAAGGCCTGACCGATCTTCAGTCAAACCTTGTTTTTTAGTTTTTATGAGAAAATCCAAGATTCGATTAATCTTCTCTCTTTTTCAAAGCTACAAGTCCATAGGCACTCATTACTCCGAGGAGCCCCAGCGCTACTAGACTAGCATCTGTTTCTAGTCCAGTATTTGGAAGTTCTTTGCTTGTTTCTTCAACTTTTACCGGTGCAGCTAAAAACGCTTGGTCCCTTGTTTGTGAGACTTGCTCTTCTTGCGTTCCTACTTCAACAATTTCTGGGATAGATTCCTTGAGAACTTCAGTTGAACGGAGGGTGCGTTTGCCTTGGGCATCTACTTCTACAAAGTGACGAACTTGGCCTTCAACTCCTGCCTGCACAACACGACGTTGACCTTTAAGGAGATCTGAATTTAGTCGTTCTTGACGTTCGAAGGCAAGTGGTTTTTCTTCAATTTCAAGAGTTGGTTTCTCGTGAACTAGATCTTTTACACCTTCAGCTGGTTGGTTACTTGATAGAACTTTTGTTCCAACTTCGGTGATTTCTGGGATTGCTTCCTTGACTACCTCAGTCGAACGAAGGGTGCGTTTGCCTTGGGCATCTACTTCTACAAAGTGACGAACTTGGCCTTCAACTCCTGCTTGCACAACACGGCGTTGGCCTTTGAGAAGGTCAGCATTTGGTCGTTCTTGGCGTTCAAAGGCTTTTGTTTCAGTTTCAACAACTAGTTCAGGGAGGGCCTCAACCGTTGGAGCCACTTCATTTGGATCCATGCTTCCAACATGATGGCTTTCTTCTGCAGGAGCTAGTTTCTTATTCAGCTTTTCTTTCATGTCCGCATAAGCTTGTGGAGTTGGCATTTGTGAAGCTAACAAAGTTTCTGCTTGGGCGATCAACTCAGCTTGAGGATCTTTTTCACGAACTTTTGTCAACAAGCCTTCCAATTCTTCTCTAGCAGTTTGATAACGTTGATTTCCATCTAAGTCTGTCCCTGCTTGTTTCAACTCATTCAAAGCCTGGTTGACTTCTTCTTGACTAGCATTGTGGTTTTCTGCTACAGCTTTCGCTGCATTGAGCTTCTCTACTAGTGCTGCTTGTTTGTCCTCACTTGAGAAGGTGTAGGCAAGGGTTGACTGACGGCCTTGGGCAGCAGTGATTTCTTGTTTGAGGTACTCATCGTTGACAGCTGCTTTTGGAGAAACCAAGACATCAAACTCAGCAGTGTGCCCCTTGTAATGCAAGGTCAAGGTTTGACGACCAGTCTTTTGAGCATCGTAGCCCGTAATTTCAACACCTTGATCCGTGAAGGCATGACTTTCTTCCGTCTCATCATCATAGAGAACTCCAAAGCGACCTTCTGCAAGATCCAGTTGATCACCTACTAGATAATCCGTTTTCGGTTTCTGAGTAATGTACAAACCTGCTACTTCTTTTGGTTTTCCTTCATCTTGACCTGTCACTTGTACCTTCAAGTCACCGCTTACTGGAAGTCCAAGATAGCTAACTGTGAGCTTCTGCTCCCCTTTTTGATGAGCGTCGTATCCAGACACAGTCACACCTGAGTGAGTAAGGTTGATCAGTTCATCGGCTTGTCCCCCTTCGTATTGAACACGGAGAGTGCCGCCTCTAAGGTCAAGTTTTTCTCCCTCTTTGTAAACTGTCTTCTTAGGTCCTTTTTCAAGGCTAACTGTAGCAATTCTTCTCTCATCCTGCGGAATCGCTACAGCCAAGGTGTTACTGATTTCTTTGCCAGGTAGTTGAGTACGGTAGTAGAGAAGAGTTGGTTGCTTGTCAAAGGCCAATGGTGCTGTTGCCAGATCGCCACCAGTTTCAGACTTCAATGTTGCAATCGGTGTTTGTGAATCTGCCTTGTCGTAAACGGTGATGGTCGCGCCTGCTGGAACATCAGAGAAACCTAGTTGAACTTGATGGTTTCCAAGTGAACGAGCACCTACCTTAGCCATTGGAATATTTTGACTTTCTGTGTCCAAGGTTTCGTACATCTTCCAGTTGTAGATACGAATGGCCTTCCAAGGTGTTCCGTTATCAGATGTAATGACATGCAAACGCCAGTCTTGGGCAGTGATTGGTTTATCAAGAGTGATATCCGTAACGTGCGCTTTATTGCCACGGACTTCCTTAGCTAGTTTCCACTCGCCATCAGTATCCTTGTAGTAAAGATCAAAGTCCTTGGTGTTCATCAAACCATCGTTAACAGACTCACCGCCAGCTCCCGCATGATCCATCACCCATCTAACAACACGACGTGGTTGGGTCAAACGAATATCGACACTACCGCTCAATTGTCCTGAAGACCACTTGTCTGACAAGCTAGTAATGGTACCGTTCAACATGCCTTCGATGCCTTCTCCACCTTCAGTATTTGGGAAAGTGCTACCGATAACAGTTGCCCCTGGAACAATATTTTCAGCTAAAGGTCTTGGGAGAGTCGTATCCTGAACTGTCATGCCCCAGTTAAAGGATGCCGTCGCCGCTTCGGAACGGAGGCCATTTTTACCAACTGCAACGACTTTCAACTCCTGAGTCCTACCAGTCGCATTAGCAGAACGGCTAACTTTTGGCAAGTAGATGGTTGAAGCAGATGAACCTGTCAACAAACGCCAGTTATCTCCATCTTTTTCGTAGACTTCATAGAAGTCCGCATCTTGGTTACCAGCAAATTGGACCACTGCTTCAGCTTCTTGGGCATTCTTAAGAGATTGCTTCACCACAGAGAGACCTGTAGGTGCTTGTGGCGCTTGGTGATTGTCCGTGATAGTTAATTGTCCTAGGTTGAACTGATAATCTTTTACAGCCCCTTCATGTTCGAAGAAGAGTTTAACTGCATAGATGGTTTTACCTGCTAGTGAGCCAAGGTCAATTTCTTCATTTGTCCAGTTATCAGAAAGAGTCAGTTCTTTCCATGCCCCTGCATCCTCAAATTTGTAGTCTGGAGTCGTAGAGAAGGCCATATAAACTTTCGAGCCTTTTCCTCCCTTGTGGGCAACCCGAAGTTTGGTTTTCTCAGTTACTTCTAGTTTGGTAGAATACAAATTCACATCTTGGTCCGTCTTACCAGCTACATCACCTGAGAATTTAAGGGAGTTTCCGCCATTGTAGGCATCTGTAAAGTCATATTCTGCATGGAGTTTTTCCCCTGTCGAAGTCTGCCACCAGCGCCATGTTGGCAATACACCTGAAACCGAACGGTAGTTCCACTCAGAATCCTTAGAAACTTTGCCGTCTACAAACCACTTTCTACCATGACCTGTATTAAAAGAGGTCGTGAAGGTCCGGCCTACTGCTGGAGTGCGGTCCGCAACTAAATTGGCAATCCCATACCACTCTTTGTCAGCTGGTTTTTGAGCCGTTGGATCTCCTTGGTAACCTGTAAAGAAGATGTCTTCGTTTTTGTGGTAATCTTCACCTGTTTTTCCTAGACTGGTAATTGTATCTGGCGCAAAGAGTCCAAGTGATAAACGCAACTTGCCTTTTTCATCTAAGAGGGCATCCCATTTGACCTTGGTCTTATAAGAACCACCTTGTTGCAATTCCAAGCCTGCAAAGACATCATACTGGCTACGTTCTAGCCATTTTGCCATCTCTACGGAGTGGTCATTCTTTTCCTTGTTCCAGTTGAAGTTAGCAAAGAATTGATCTGCAGGGACTTTGTCTCCTTCTTTTTGCATAAACTGGTAGTTGTAATCACCAAGACCATCTTCGTGGTAACGACCATATTTGTAGGTCATGGCATCATACCAAGCATACTTGATTGGGTGGTTGACTTTAGCCGCGTATTCTTTTGTATAGAGCATGAACTGGCGCATCTTTTCACCAAGAGGTGCTACCAATTCCCCCGTTGTTTCTTGGTTGATGAAATAGCCATCAAAGCCATAGTATTTAGCGAGATCAACGAGTTTTCGTGCAATAGGGAAGGTGCCATCCTCATCTTGTTTCAAGGCAGCGGCAAATTTCTCTTGGTCAGCAATGCTGTTTGACCAGTTGAAAAAGAGTGTTCCATAAACGGGAACTCCGTTGCGGTGCCCGGCATCAATGACATCTGGAGTAGGGACTAGGCCTTCCCAAAAGACCATTGAATCCAAGTATTGCCAGTAGTCAAAGGCATAAGCCTTGAATTCCTCTCCACCGACAGAAGCGTGATCTTTGGCCTTTGAGTTGGTATTTGCCAGCGCCTGAACCTTGGCTCTTCTGCTTGCTTTTTCATTGACCAACTGGCCTCTATGGCGCTTAGCGAGTTCAACAGAAGAACGGTTGATAGGATCATCCTCACGCGCACCCGGTTCCCATTTCAACAAATCATCCCATGTATCAAATTTGATTTCTTTTGGTCGGAGACTCTTCTCTTCATTTTTAGGAACGTCTGCTAGACTTGGTTTGTCGGCTTTATTGTCAACCACTTGAGGAGCTTCCTCAGGCTTGACTCCTTCTTTATCAGTTGGTTTTTCAGCTGTTTCTGTCGGAGCTGGTTTCGCTTCTTCTTTTTCATTAACTAGATTAGTTATTGCTGGAGTGTTTTCTGAAATTGGTTGCTCAGCTACTTTGTTCTCAGTTTCCTCTAATTGTTTTTCGATAGCTGCGGTGTCTGGATTAGTTGTTTCACTGGCACTTGTCGCTTGAGTGCTCGTATTAGTAGCTGTTTCAGGGGCAGCAACCTGTTCGGCAAGAGCTGGGCTCGCAAATAAAGCTGAACCAATCATCAAGGAACAAGCCCCGATTGACAGCTTACGAATACTGTAACGGCAACGTTTTTCAAAAAATAGATCTTTCATCTTATCCTCCTAATAGAACAAAAAAAGTAACTGTTCCCACAATCAATCATCAGAACAGGATTATCTTCATTCTATCTTATATGAAAGCGATGTCAATCTATTTCACGCATAAACTATAACTAGGATAAAAAACAGTTAAATTTGGATATAATCCTTGCAGACATTTATACTTGAGGTAAGAATACTATTTAAGGAAGAAATTTAAAAAAGTTAGCGATTTCTTACTAAAATATCAAGAAAACACTTGTGAGATTTACTTTTATCCTTTAAAATAGAATAGGAGAAATTCCGTTATTATTTTTCGGAGGAAAAAGAAATGTCCATTAATTGGCAGGAAATTTTATTTCACTTTTTAGGAGGTCTAGGACTGTTTTTATACAGTATCAAGACCATGGGAGACGGTTTGCAACAAGCTGCTGGAGATCGCCTTCGTTTTTACATTGACAAGTACACTAGCAATCCCTTTTTAGGTGTTCTAGTCGGGATTGTCGTGACTGCCCTCATTCAGTCAAGTACAGGGGTTACAGTTATCACGGTTGGGCTGGTCAGCGCTAGTCTTCTCACTCTTAGACAGGCTATCGGAATTATCATGGGAGCCAATATTGGAACCACCGTTACTTCCTTTATCATCGGTTTCAAGCTTGGCGAGTATGCTTTACCCCTGATTTTCCTTGGAACCATGTTCCTCTTCTTTACAAAAAACAGAACAGCAAACAATATCGGGCGCATCCTGTTTGGTGTAGGGGGAATCTTCTACGCTCTCAACCTCATCAGTGCCGGTATGAGCCCGCTTAAAGATTTACCACAATTCAAGGAGTATATGGTAACCTTGGGACAAAATCCTATTTTAGGAGTGGTAGCTGGTGCAGTGATTACCGTCCTCATTCAGGCCTCTTCTGCGACAATCGGGATTCTACAAGGTCTCTATGCAGGTGGTTTCCTTGACCTTAAAGGTTCACTACCAGTTCTCTTCGGGGACAATATAGGGACAACCCTAACCGTTATCATCGCGGCAGCTGGAGCCAATGTCTCTGCAAAGCGCGTTGCAGCGACCCACGTTACCTTTAACGTTTTAGGAACTATTCTTTGCTTAATCTTATTAGGCCCCTTCACTGCTATGATCGAGTACTTCCAAGCACTCCTTCACCTCTCACCTGAGATGACCATCGCCTTCTCTCACGGAGCCTTTAACGTAAGTAATACCATTGTACAATTTCCATTCATCGGAGCCTTGGCCTATTTTGTAACCAAGCTCATCCCTGGTGAAGACGAGGTTGTCAAGTACGAGCCTCTTTATCTCGACGAACAACTTATCCAACAATCTCCTTCTATCGCTCTAGGAAATGCCAAAAAAGAACTTTTGCACTTAGGGAACTATGCAGCCAAAACTTTTGACCTTTCTTATAACTATATCATCGGTTTGGATGAAAAGGTAGCTGAAAAAGGGCACAAGACAGAGGAAGCCATCAACACCATCGATGAAAAACTCACTCGTTACCTCATCAGGCTCTCAAGCGAATCCTTGAGCCAAAAGGAAAGCGAAGTGTTGACTAACATCCTTGATTCATCTCGTGATTTGGAACGGATTGGGGACCACGCAGAAGGCTTGCTCAACCTAACAGACTACCTCCAACGCAAAGATGTTCATTTCTCTGAAGCTGCTCTAGAGGAATTGGCTGATATCTATCAAAAAACCACTGACTTTATCAAGGATGCCCTTGATAGCGTGGAGAACAATGATATTGAAAAAGCTCAAAGTCTGATTGAACGCCATAAAGAAATCAACAATATGGAACGCATTCTCAGAAAAACCCACATCAAACGCCTTAACAAGGGTGAGTGTTCTACACAAGCTGGAGTCAACTTTATCGACATCATTTCCCACTACACTCGTGTATCTGACCACGCTATGAACCTAGCTGAAAAGGTCATCGCTGAACAAATCTAATAACCAAAAAGCTATCCTGAATAGGATGGCTTTTTCTCTTAATCAAGAATGTCTTTTCTGACATATAAAAAATACTTTGATTCACAGTGGAATCAAAGTATTTTAAAGAGCTCTCCAAACATAATAGCAGAAACTGCAGTGCCTCTGTACTTGGCTTCTTCTCTTTTGATAAAGCGCGCCAAATTGATCAATTCAGGTGCTGGGTGTTTGGGATTTCTGAACAGCTCAAGATTAACCAGTCCCGAGAGTCGGACTGCTAGCAATTGTTCATTTGTAGTAGGTAGTTTTTTAGCAGTCTCTAGGAGAGCAGCGACTAAATCGTCACTCAAGCCCTGACGGGCATGGTTATAGAGATCTTTTATTAAGCTTTCTAGATTCACTTCCGCCATTCCGAGCACCTCTCTTATGTTTAATAATTTTTAATCAAATCAACTGTTGAGCGGTCCAATTTTTTCACTAGGGCTTGCAAGAAAGCTTGGGCTTCTAGGAAGTCATCCATAGCGTAGAGAGTTTGGTGAGAGTGGATATAACGAGCGCAAACTCCGATGGTTGTAGATGGGACACCACCATTTTTCAGATGAGCTGCCCCAGCATCTGTTCCGCCTTTTCCACAGTAGTATTGGTACTTGATACCTGCTTCTTCAGCCGTTGTCAAAAGGAAATCCTTCATACCTGGGAGAAGCAAGTGACCTGGATCGTAGAAGCGAATCAAGGTTCCATCCCCAATCTTACCTTGGCCACCGTAGACATCACCTGCAGGTGAGCAGTCAACTGCTAGGAAAACTTCTGGGTCAAATTTGGTTGTGGAAGTATGAGCACCACGGAGACCAACTTCTTCTTGGACGTTGGAACCAAGATAGAGTTCATTTCCCAGTTTTTGGCCTGACAAGGCTTCTGCAAGCTCGCTTACCATGAGGACACCGTAGCGGTTGTCCCAAGCTTTTGAGATGATATTTTTTTCATTAGCTGTCAAGATAGCGGAGCTATCAGGGACAATGGTGTCACCCGGACGGATGCCAAAACTTTCTGCTTCAGTCTTGTCCGCAAAACCACCATCAAAAACAATATCTGAAATAGCTGGCATGGTTGGTCCACCTGTTCCACGAGTCAAATGTGGAGGAACAGAACCTGAAATCACAGGGATTTCACGACCGTCACGAGTAAAGAGTTTAAAGCGTTGGCTGCTGACCACCATAGGATTCCAGCCACCGATTTCAACCACACGGAAGGTTCCGTCTGGCTTAATCTCACTGACCATAAAACCAACTTCGTCCATATGAGATGCGACCAAAACACGGGGAGCATCAGTAGCTTCTGAATGCTTGATACCAAAAATACCACCCAAGCCATCTGTCACCACTTCATCCACATGCGGAGTCAACTTCTCACGAAGATAGGTACGGACAGGCGCTTCATGACCTGAGATCGCAGCAAGCTCTGTTACTTCTTTGATTTTTGAAAATAATGTTGTCATATCAGTTCCTTCTTTCTGTCCTCCATTTTACCACTTTTTATAGGAGAAGGATAGTGGGAAGGTGGATTGGGTTTTACAAGTTTATCCTATAAAATAGAGGGGCAGATGTTATTTCAGTAATTTTTCTTTCTTTTTACATTAAATTGTCAGAAAATTTATTGACAGATTAAAAAAATCGTGTTACATTTATATCCGCAGGTATCTTTCGATACCAAATCTACACGAAAGGACGGGGTATGAAACTCTCTCATATTTTAACAGGCTTACTTCTACTCCTAGTCTTTCTCTCCATCACCATTGGAACCAGTGATTTTTCTTGGGAAAAATTCTTTGCTTTTGACCAACAGACTTGGCTTCTCTTTCAAGAGTCGTGTCTTCCAAGAACCATCAGTATTCTCCTTGCAGCCTCTAGTATGAGCATGGCAGGACTCCTCATGCAGACCATCACTCAAAATCAGTTTGCTGCTCCGAGTACTGTCGGAACGACCGAAGCCGCCAAACTGGGAATGGTGTTGAGCCTCTTTGTCTTTCCATCTGCGAGTCTGACCCAAAAGATGCTCTTTGCTTTTGGCTCATCCATTTTATTTACCCTCTTCTTCCTGGCCTTTATGACTATTTTTTCTGTAAAGGAAAGGTGGATGTTGCCCTTGATCGGGATTATCTATAGTGGGATTATCGGTTCTATCACAGAAGTTATCGCCTATCGTTTCAATCTGGTTCAGAGTATGACTGCTTGGACCCAGGGCTCCTTCTCCATGATTCAGACCCATCAGTATGAGTGGCTCTTCTTAGGCCTCATTATCCTGATAGCCGTTTGGAAATTATCCCAAACCTTTACCATCATGAATCTAGGGAAAGAAACCAGTGAAAGTTTGGGGATTTCTTACTCACTACTTGAAAAACTGGCCCTCTTTCTGGTGGCGCTAACGACAAGTGTCACCATGATTACCGTGGGTGCCTTGCCTTTTCTCGGGGTCATCGTTCCCAATCTGGTCCGCAAGCGCTATGGAGATAATCTGAGCCAAACCAAACTCATGGTCGCTCTGGTCGGCGCCAATCTGGTTCTGGCCTGCGATATCCTCTCTCGAGTTCTCATTCGGCCCTATGAGCTGTCTGTCAGTCTCTTGCTAGGAATCATCGGTAGCCTCGTCTTTATCCTGCTTCTATGGAGAGGGGGACGAAAAGATGCAGTTTAAAAGCAAACATACCAAGCTCTTCTGCCTTCTCATTATTCTGGCCATCGGAGCTTGTCTCCTCTACTTTTGGCCCTTCACCCAGCTGTCTGCCTTTGCCTGGAAGCTACGTTCCAAAAAAATCATCGTTTATCTCTTGGTAGCCATCGCGACAGGGATTTCGACCATTAGTTTTCAAACCCTGACGGAAAATCGCTTCCTAACGCCAAGTATTTTGGGAATCGAATCCTTCTATGTCTTGCTACAGACCCTGCTGCTGATATTTGAAAGTAAATTTCTACAGCTTGGGAAGTCTCCTGTCTTAGAATTCCTAGTCTTGCTTCTGCTTCAATCCCTCTTCTTTCTCGCCTTACAAGGTTACTTGAAGACGCTGATGAAGCAAGACCTGGTCTTCATTCTGCTAATCTGTCTAGCACTCGGAAGTCTCTTTCGAAATATCAGTACCTTCCTCCAAGTTCTGATGGATCCAAATGAATACGATAAACTGCAGAACAGTCTCTTTGCCTCCTTTCAGCATCTCAACACTTCCATCCTAGCCATCGGTTCTCTGATCATCCTCGCTTTGACAATCTTTTTCTTTCGAAAAGCAGTCGTTCTAGATGTCCTACACCTGCAAAGAGAAACGGCTCAGATACTGGGACTGGATGTTGAAAAAGAACAGAGAGAACTCCTCTGGGGCATCGTACTTTTGACCTCAACAGCAACTGCCTTGGTAGGGCCTATGGCCTTCTTCGGCTTTATGTTGGCCAATCTCACTTACCTGATTGTCAAAGATTATCGGCACAAGTTGCTCTTTATCGTAGCCATTCTAATTGGATTTATTAGTTTGACCTTGGGGCAAGCCCTGATTGAACGAGTTTTTGCGCTGGAAATTCGCATCAGTATGATCATCGAGAGTGTGGGTGGCTTCTTATTCTTTATCTTACTTTATAGGAGGGCACGTCGGTGAAACTGGAAAACATTGACAAATCCATTCAAAAACAGGATATTTTGCAAGACATCTCCCTTGAAGTCAGTCCTCATAAACTGACAGCCTTTATTGGTCCAAACGGTGCTGGAAAATCGACTCTCCTCTCCATCATGAGCAGACTGACCAAGAAGGATCAGGGAATTCTCAGTATCAAGGGCCGTGAAATTGAAAGTTGGAATTCGCAAGAACTAGCCAAAGAACTGACCATCCTAAAGCAGAAAATCAATTACCAAGCCAAATTGACGGTTGAAGAGCTGGTCAGCTTTGGACGTTTTCCCTACAGTCGTGGTCGACTGAGGGCAGAAGACTGGGAAAAAATCCGAGAAACTCTGGACTATCTGGAACTGACCAACTTAAAAGACCGCTACATCGATAGCCTGTCTGGGGGACAACTCCAGCGCGTCTTTATCGCTATGGTACTGGCCCAGGATACGGACTTTATCTTGCTAGATGAACCGCTCAACAACCTCGATATTAAGCAAAGCGTCAGCATGATGCAGATTCTCAAGCGACTGGTGGAAGAGCTCGGTAAAACCATTATCATCGTCCTCCACGATATCAACATGGCCAGCCAGTATGCGGATGAAATTGTTGCCTTTAAAGACGGCCAAGTCTTTTGCAAGGGAACGACTGCCCAAATCATGCAGCCTGACCTACTCAGTCAACTCTATGAGATTCCCATCACACTGGCTGATATCAATGGCAAAAAGATCTGTATCTATAGCTAGACAAGCAGAACTCATGTTAGAAAACCCTCTGTCTCTTAGCTAACAACCCTATCTAAGAGACTCCCTACATCGTTATCACATTTTAAAAAGGAGAAATTATGAAAACATCCCTTAAACTTTACCTCACTGCTCTAGTGACTAGCTTCTTGCTCTTACTTGGTGCATGTAGTACAACTAAAACTACGAAGCAGACAGAGACAAGTAGCTCTGCTCCAACAGAGATAACCATTAAAAGTTCACTAGATGAGGTCAAACTTTCAAAGGTTCCTGAAAAGATTGTGACCTTTGACCTCGGTGCTGCGGATACTATTCGCGCTTTAGGATTTGAAAAGAATATCGTCGGAATGCCTACAAAAACTGTTCCAACCTATCTCAAAAGCCTAGCTGAAAAAGTTAAAAATGTTGGTTCTATGAAAGAGCCTGATTTAGAAGCCATTGCCGCCCTTGAACCGGATTTGATTATCGCTTCACCACGTACCCAAAAGTTCGTAGACAAATTCAAAGAAATTGCTCCAACTGTCCTCTTTGAAGCTGGAAAAGAAGACTACTGGACTTCTACCAAGGCTAATATCGAATCCTTAGGAAGCGCCTTTGGTGAAACAGGCACACAGAAAGCCAAGGAAGAATTGGCTAACCTAGACAAGAGCATCCAAGAAGTCGCAACTAAAAACGAAAGTTCTGACAAAAAAGCCCTTGCGATCCTCCTTAATGAAGGAAAAATGGCAGCCTTCGGTGCCCAATCTCGTTTCTCTTTCTTGTACCAAACCTTGAAATTCAAGCCAACTGATACTAAATTTGAGGACTCTCGCCACGGTCAGGAAGTCAGCTTTGAAAGTGTGAAAGAAATCAACCCTGACATCCTCTTTGTCATCAACCGTACCCTTGCCATCGGTGGGGACAACTCTAGCAACGATGGCGTCCTAGAAAATGCCCTCATCGCTGAAACTCCTGCCGCTAAAAACGGTCAGATTATCCAACTAACACCAGACCTCTGGTATCTAAGTGGTGGCGGACTTGAATCAACTAAACTCATGATTGAAGACGCTCAAAAAGCGTTGAAATAAGCAAGAAAACCCAACATCATCTGATGTTGGGTTATTTTTTTTCTTGATTCCGTTTTAGTGAAAAGTGGTCTGGGACGGGGTCCTTACCTGTTTTCGACCAGGGGTGGCAACGTAAAATCCGAGCCAAGCCCATCAAAACACCCTTGAAACCATGTTTTTCAATAGCCTGAATCATGTAGTTGGAACAAGTAGGATCAAAGCGACAAGAGGGTGGAAAGGCTGGTGAGATAAAGCGTTGGTAAAAGCGAACTGGCGCTATTAAGATTCGTTTCATTATTTCTTGGTTACAGCCATAGTATGCAGTTGGCTGATTTCTTTTTTGTTAAGGCGACGGGATTCTCCCGGACGAAGGCCTGTCAAATCTAAGTGTCCAAAACGAGTCCGAGACAACTTGTCCACTTGGAGACCGACGGCTTCAAACATTTTTTTAACCTGATGGTTACGCCCTTCATGGATGGTCAACTGCACTACTGAGCGATTTTTGACTGGATCCACTTTGAGAATCTCATAGACAGCAGGCTTGGTTTTCTTGCCATCAATCTCAAGGCCACGGGTCAGGGGACGGAGATTTTCTTTGTTGGCCACACCTTTAACACGCGCGACATAGACCTTGTCAATCTCATTACGCGGGTGAATCATCTCATCCGTAAAATCCCCATCATTGGTCAAAATCAAGACACCAGATGTATCCCAGTCCAAACGTCCAACTGGGTAAATACGTTCTTTGACATTGGGCAAGAGGTCAACAACCGTCTTGCGTCCCTTGTCATCTGTCACACTGGAAATGACACCACGTGGTTTGTTAAGCAGATAGTAGACCTTTTCTTCGTTATAGATAGGCTGGCCTTCAACTTCAACCTTATCACCAGCCTTGATGGTCGTTGCTAGTTCACGCACCACTTGGCCGTTGACCGTCACCAAGCCTTGCTTGATCAACTCTTCTGCTTTTCTCCTACTGGCCACACCTGCGTGGGCAATATATTTATTGATTCTCATCTTCTTCTATCCTTTCACCAAATAATTGGCTTTCTTGGGCTTGAATCTCAAGCTCATCAATCACTGGCAGTTCTTCCAAATGGTTAATTCCCATGTAATCTAGGAAATAATCCGTAGTCACATAGAGGTTGGGGCGCCCCAACACTTCTTTTTTTCCGTCTTCTCGTATCAAGTCAAAGGCCTGCAACTTTGCCAAGGCCCCACTCGAGTTAACCCCACGGATGGCATCAATTTCTATCCGCGTAATGGGCTGCTTGTAGGCAATGATGGACAAGGTCTCAAGGGCAGCCCGAGACAGACTTTGGTTGATGGGAGCTTTGGAGTATTCCTTTAAAATCGCTGCAAATTGAGGCTTGGTCACCAATCTGTAAGCGCCCCCTGTCTCAATCAGGGACAAGCTCGACTCTTGGTCTTTTTCATACTTTTGGGCTAATTTTTCTAAACTCTGCTGGATGCCTGTCGGAGGAAGCGATAGGAGTTCAGCCAACTGACGGACCCGAATCCCATCTTCACCTGCTACAAACAAGAGCGCTTCTATTTCTGCTAAAGTACTCATCTTTCCTCTCTATCAAGTCTAGCTTTGTGCCTCTTGACTTTCTTCCTTCTTTTCCATGAGATAGATATCTCCGAAACTCTCCTCTTGAACAAGGATCAGTTCTTGGGTTTTGATTAACTCTAGGGTTGCCAAAAAGAGGGTGATGACCTCTTGGATATTTTGGGCTTCCTTGAACAAATCCTGCAAGCGTAACTGGTCTCGTCCAGCCAAGGACTCTTTTACAATACCCATCATGTCCTCAATCTTATACTCATCCCGCAAGATGGTCGTGTGGTTCTGAGCGAATTCCTCTTTTTTCTTGGCTAGGATATTGGAAAAAGCCAAAAAGAGGTCAATGGTCGTCCTATCATGCACAAGCTCCGCATCTTCGTAGATCAACTCTGTCGGCGCTTTGGAATAGTACTGAGCCCGATCTTGGTGCTTAGCCTCCAAGTGCTCACCCAAGAGCTTAAACTTACGGTATTCTTCGATTTGGGAGAGGAGATCCTGCTCCAGGTCATCCTCCAAATCTGTCACTTCTGCTACCTTTGGAAGGAGTTTGCGGCTCTTGATGAGCATCAACTGACTGGCCATGACCATATACTCACCAGTCACTTCCAGACGCATATCCTGCAGGGTTGAGACATAGGCTAGATACTGTTCGATGACTTCCGTAATGGGCACATCGTAAATATCCATCTGATACTTGGAAACCAAGTGCAAGAGCAAGTCCAGTGGCCCTTCAAAATCTTTTAATTTAATATCCATTATCTATATTTTTCTAAGGTCAGGACTGTTTTTAATCCTAATTTTTTTGCTATTTCGTACAAATCGACCTTGTTTTCTATTTGTCTTAGAATGAACTGTTCCCGCAAGGCTTGGGCTGATAAGGCTGGGAAACCTTTCTCCTTGACAAAAGATTCTAGCTGACGAAAGGCCCACTGACGAGAATAGGCTTTCCCTCCCCTTTCAAAAAGATAGGTCTGGCCCATCAAGGGTTTCAATTCTGAAAGCAAGGTCATGGGAATAGTGACAATCCTCTGTTGGGAAGCCTTGTTGATTCGCAACACCTGAAAATCCAAATTGATATCCGCAACCTTGAGAGCTAAAATCTCGCTAGGCAAGAGTCCCATTTCTAGGATTAAGAGCGCTAGCAGGCGTCCCTCTGGATAGTCACTTTCCTGCCAAAAAGAGGCTAGGTCTAACAGTTCTGGCTTTTCGGTCTTCTTTTCAGCTTGTTTGGCTAATTCCAAGCGGTAAAAACTGTCCACCTCTCCTGTTTGATAGAGAAAGTAGAGAAATTGGTTACAGGACGAAAGTTTCCGTTTCTGGGCGCTCATTTTTAGATTGGCTAGCTGGGCTTGGTAAATCTTGAGACTGGTATCAGAGATCCGCTCACCTACAATGTCTAAAAACTGCTCCAGATCATACTTATAGGACTGCTTGGAATTGGCAGACAAACCCTGCTTTCCCTCTAAAAAGTCTGAAATCCTATCTCTCATTTGCATCGAATCTCATAATCCTTATTAAAATCATGCAAGAGAGCATTGACAGCCTTGAGGATGGACTTGCGCGTGATGATTCCTTGAAAAATTCCTTCATCATCTACCACGGGCAAGAAGGGTTCATCTACCAGTTTATGGAGAACCTCTGTGATGTTATAGTCTGGAGCGACGACTGCCACATCTGTCTTGGTCATATTGACGATATCTGTCGTTGCCATCTGTTCATCCGTCAAACCTTGCTCCATTTGATAAGCCAAAATATCTCTCAGACCAATGGTTCCGACAAAGCGTTTGTCAAAGGTCACAACAGGGATACGGGTATAAGTGATTTGGCTCAACACTAAAATCGCATGGTCGGCATTGTGGGTATCAATCAAAGCTGCTAGATTCTCAGCAGGGGTAAGAAAAGTCTCTTCCTGCTCCAGTAAAAATGCTTCAAATTCCTTGGCAATCATCGAGCAAACTCCTTGGACAAGCCTGGATAAACCTCATGATCACGTGTCAAAAAGTCTACTTTGAAACAGCTGTCATCAATCTCCACACGGGCATAGAGGCATTCCCTGATGGTTCCTCGTGGTTGGCTGATGGAGCCTGGATTTAAAAAGAGTGTTTTTCCTTCCATCCAAGCATTTGGAACATGCAAGTGACCATAGAGACAGATATCGGCATCTTCTTCCTGAGCCCAGTAGTCCAACTTTTGAAAATTGAAATTGATATCAAATAAGTGTCCGTGAGTCTGGATAATCTTGGTCGGACCAAGTTGTGTCACCAAACGTTCTGGGTAGCCAGCATAAAAGTCCATGTTGCCTTTGACGACATGGATGCCCTCCCAGAGCGAAGAATCTGGACGAAGTTCAGAGTCCCCATCGTGAAAAATGGCATCGACTTTCCCCAGATAGCGGTCACGAATTTCTTCCACAATCAAGCTATCGCCATGGGAATCACTCATTACAATGATGGTTTGCTTTGCCATGATGGAAATACCTCCAAAAGTTTCTTAACGGCTAAGGCACGGTGGGACTGGCTATTTTTTTCTTCCAGGGTTAATTCAGCTGCTGACTTGCCTGTCTCTCCCACAAGGAAAAGTGGATCATAGCCAAAGCCATTTTCACCCTTGGGTTCAAAGTTGATATAACCTGGCCAGTCAGCTTCAACAACCAAGCTTTCCTTGTTTGGACTGGCTACAACCAGGGTCGTGTGGAATTGAGCGGAACGGTCCTTGAGATCAAAGACCATGGCCAATTCGTGCAAGAGCTTGGCATTATTTTCACGATCAGTCGCTCCCACTCCTGCAAAACGGGCTGACCAGACTCCTGGCAAACCACCGAGGACATCGACTTTGAGACCTGAGTCATCTGCCAAAACCATCTTGCCTGTTAATTGGGAAATGGTTTCTGCTTTCAGGCGAGCATTTTCTTCGAAGGTCATGCCTGTTTCTGCTACTTCAGGCAGGTCAGGATAGTCATTGAGATTTTCCACATCGTAGCCTAACTTATCAAAGATAGCTCGGAATTCCTTAGTCTTGCCCTCGTTACGAGTCGCAATCAACAAGGTTTCTCTAACCTTGTTAGTTTCAAAGAAGGCTTGAACATTGACCCCTTCTTTAGGCAATTCTACATGCAGGAGTTGCCCATTTTCAACCAAGAGTAGGGCTCCCTGACGTTGGATGACTTCCAAGTTACGTCCTGCTTCCGCATTTAAAATCTCAACGATAAAGGAGAGCAGACGGAAGTTAGAAGACCAGCGCATCACCGTTATCGTAATCGGAAAGCCATTTTCCTCATCACGAAAAATCCGCGCCAAATCCATAAAATCAAGATTAAGCGGATCTTTGATAAGGCTGTAGATGCCTCCATAGATGTCCCAGACACCGACATACCAGTCCTGGTCGTCCTTGTATTCATAAATTTTGTTTGTCATAATGTTACATGCTCCACATGAATTTCTTTTTCCAGCCATTCTGCTCCAATTTGGGCAAAACTTTGGCTATTGGCTGTTGTGTAAAAACGATGTTGAAGAGGTCCCGCATCTCGGCTACGATTGATTTCGAAGTAGTTAAGCAAAACCGAGATATCCCGTACGCACTCTGCCCCGCTATCGATGAGCTGAACTTTGGGGCCCATGACATTCTGGATGATGGGGCGAAGGAGCGGATAGTGGGTACAACCCAAAATCAGGCTATCCACCTTTCCAACCAAGGGGCGCAGAGTTTCATAAACCACTTTCTTGGTTACACTGGTTGATAAGGCACCAGACTCGACCAAAGGGGCAAACTTGGGACAGGCCAAACTTTCCACCTGTAAGTCTGGATCCAAATCATGGATTTTCTGACGGTAGATGTCTGATTGTACCGTCATGGGTGTTCCAATCACTCCGATTTTCCCACCTTGACTGGACTTGATAGCTGCCGAAGCTCCTGGCAAAATCACACCTAGGACAGGAATGTCTAATTGAGCCTTGATTTCTTCCCAGACGACCGCAGTCGCAGTATTACAAGCAATGACAATCATCTTGACATCCTTAGTCAAGAGAAAGTTGACCAACTGCCAAGTATATTCACGGATTTGCTCAGCAGGACGGGGACCATAGGGCGCCCGTGCTGAATCTCCAATATAGACGATTTCTTCATGGGGAAGCTGGCGCATAAGCTCACGAACAACGGTCAAGCCCCCGACACCCGAATCCAAAAAACCAATTGGTCGATTATCCATACAGTCTTCTTTCTAGTCTTTTTTCTGATTGATAGTTCATCATGATTTCTTGTCCTGAACGATTTGACCGACAGCTTGATAGAATGCCAACTGCCTCTCTCTTAATCATAATCAAATATCAATAGAATGCAAGGAAAAAGTCTTATCCTTGAGAACTATTGAACATAGTGAGAAGTCTGGAACTTTCATCCCAGACTTTTCCTATTTATTTTTTCTTTTTATTGTTAGCGAGGGCTGCTTTTTGTTGACGGATGATTTGGTGGTAAACTTGTTGTACCTTGGCTTCGCTTGGTTTTTGACCATTTGCACTCAAGAGAGCACGAACTGCCTCAGCATTCAAACGTGGGTTGTCCGCAAATTCTTTTTCAATTTGCTTACGAACCAAGTACATCCCTCCAAGAGCTCCTCCTAGAAAAGCTAGCACAATCAAGACAATTGCTAAAAGTAAATCCATTCTTTTTCTCCTGTTTCTTTTTGAGTCTTCTATATTATACCACAAAGTGACTTTCCTGACTAGTTTGTTTTACGCTTTCAAGGAGGGGTTAAGCCAATTCTAAGCTAGTCTTACAATCAGAATGAACTATGAAATTACGAATAATTCCACCCTTTCCTCTCTTTCTTCTACTTTTTTAAGAAAAAACAACAACAAATATGTCTCTTGCAGAAAACCTCTTGACAAATGCTAGATGACCAGTAGAATGGGAGGTGAGGAGATAAATAGAAACGAATTAAAAGGAACTGCTTTATAAAATGTAAGCGGTTTCGAATAAACGAAGGAGGGTTTTATGAAAAAACACTTTTGGGAGAAATCCTGTCGCTATAGCATCCGCAAGCTGACGGTTGGGACTGCTTCTGTTTTACTAGGAGCTGTTTTTCTAGTCAACCACACTGTCTCCGCAGACAGTGTTGAGGTCAAACAAACTGAACAGACCTCAGTCGAAGCTAGCACTAAGCCTGATAGTGAACCTAGAGCAGTTGAAGCTACTAGGACCACAAATCCGCCTCTAGCTGAGAGCCCAGCTGCCGAAAGCAAGCCAACCGAGGAGACTCAGACTATAAGTAGTCAAGCTAGTGAAGAAGCTATTGTAGAAGCTAAAGAAAATAAGGAACCTGAAAAAGCAGATCAGCCCGTGACAAAGCAAGAAAACTATCAACTCAACTACAATCAACCAACAGCTCCCTCCTATGATGGATGGGAAAAGCAAGCCCTCCCTGTCGGAAATGGAGAGATGGGAGCCAAGGTTTTCGGTCTCATCGGGGAAGAGAGAATCCAGTACAACGAAAAGACCCTCTGGTCAGGAGGTCCCCAACCTGATAGTACCGATTATAACGGAGGGAACTACAAGGAGCGCTATAAGGTCTTGGCAGAGATTCGTAAAGCTCTCGAAGATGGAGACCGCCAAAAAGCCAAACAACTAGCTGAACAAAATCTAGTTGGACCAAACAACGCCCAGTATGGTCGCTACCTAGCCTTTGGGGATATATTCATGGTCTTTAATAACCAGAAGAAAGGGCTTGATACTGTAACAGACTATCACCGCAGTTTGGATATCACAGAAGCTACTACGACTACTTCTTATACCCAAGATGGGACGACCTTCAAACGCGAAACCTTCTCCAGCTATCCTGATGATGTCACCGTGACTCACTTGACCAAAAAAGGAAACAAGACGCTTGACTTTACCCTTTGGAATAGCTTGACAGAGGACTTACTTGCTAATGGCAACTACTCTTGGGAATATTCCAACTATAAGAACGGTCATGTCACTACAGATGAAAACGGAATCCTTCTAAAGGGAACTGTCAAAGATAACGGTCTCAAGTTTGCATCCTATCTAGGAATTAAAACAGACGGAAAGGTGACTGTTCAGAATGAGACTCTAACTGTTACAGGCGCAAGCTATGCAACCCTCTATCTCAGTGCCAAGACTAACTTTGCTCAAAATCCTAAAACCAACTATCGAAAAGACATCGACCTCGAAAAAACAGTTAAAGGGATTGTAGAAGCAGCTAAGGCCAAAGACTACAAGACACTTAAAAAGGCCCACATCAAGGATTATCAAAGTCTCTTTAACCGCGTTAAACTAAATCTAGGCGGAAACAAGACTGCTCAAACGACAAAAGAGGCCCTTCAAGGCTATAACCCAGAAAAAGGGCAAAAATTGGAAGAACTCTTCTTCCAATACGGACGTTATTTACTCATCAGTTCGTCTCGTGATCGGACAGATGCCCTGCCTGCCAACCTACAAGGAGTCTGGAATGCTGTAGACAATCCGCCTTGGAACGCTGACTACCACCTCAATGTCAATTTGCAAATGAACTATTGGCCAGCCTACATGAGCAACCTTGCTGAAACAGCCAAGCCAATGATCAATTACATTGATGACATGCGCTATTATGGTCGTATCGCTGCCAAGGAATACGCTGGTATCGAATCCAAAGACGGACAAGAAAATGGTTGGCTTGTCCACACCCAGGCGACACCATTTGGCTGGACTACTCCAGGCTGGAATTACTATTGGGGGTGGTCTCCTGCAGCCAATGCTTGGATGATGCAGAACGTCTATGACTACTATAAGTTCACCAAGGATGAGACCTATCTCAAAGAAAAGATTTATCCAATGCTCAAGGAAACAGCTAAGTTCTGGAACTCCTTCTTGCACTATGACCAGGCCAGTGACCGTTGGGTGTCTTCTCCATCCTACTCACCAGAACACGGGACCATCACCATCGGAAATACCTTTGACCAGTCACTAGTCTGGCAGTTATTCCACGACTACATGGAAGTCGCCAACCATCTGAATGTCGACAAAGACTTAGTCACAGAGATCAAGGCTAAATTTGACAAACTCAAACCGCTTCACATCAACAAAGAGGGACGCATCAAGGAATGGTACGAGGAGGACAGTCCGCAATTCACCAATGAAGGGATTGAAAATCACCACCGCCACGTTTCCCATCTAGTTGGGCTCTTCCCTGGTACGCTCTTTAGCAAAGATCAAGCTGAATACCTAGAGGCTGCGCGTGCTACCTTGAATCACCGTGGAGATGGTGGTACGGGTTGGTCTAAGGCAAATAAAATCAACCTCTGGGCTCGCCTGCTGGATGGTAACCGTGCCCATCGATTGCTCGCTGAACAACTCAAGTACTCAACCCTAGAAAACCTTTGGGATACCCACGCTCCTTTCCAAATCGATGGCAACTTTGGAGCGACCAGTGGGATGGCAGAAATGATCCTCCAATCTCATACAGGCTATATTGCCCCACTGCCAGCCCTTCCAGATGCATGGAAAGACGGACAGGTTTCTGGATTGGTTGCCCGAGGAAACTTTGAAGTCAGCATGAAGTGGAAAGATAAAAATCTGCAAAGCTTGTCCTTCCTGTCAAATGTCGGTGGAGACCTGGTTGTAGACTATCCAAATATCGAATCCAGCCAAATCAAGGTCAATGGCAAACCAGTCAAGGCAACGATCCTTAAAGATAATCGCATCCAGCTTGCAACGCAAAAAGGTGACGTCATTACCTTTGAACACTTCCCTGGTCGTGTAACCAGTCTAACAGCAGTTCGACAAAATGGAGTCACTGCCGAACTCACCTTTAACCAAGTAGAAGGCGCTACCCACTATGTCATCCAAAGACAAGTGAAAGACGAAACTGGCCAAACCTCTGCGACCAGAGAATTTGTAACCAATCAAACCCACTTTATTGACCGATCACTCAATCCTCAACTCGCCTACACTTATACTGTAAAGGCTATGCTGGGCGAACTCGCCACACAAGTGTCTGAGCAGGCTACTGTTGAAACCTATAGCGAGTTGATGGATGACCGAGATAGCCGCATCCAGTACGGAGCTGCCTTCGGAAACTGGGCAGACTCAGAATTATTTGGAGGAACAGAGAAATTTGCTGACCTTTCACGAGGAAACTACACAGACGAAGATCTCACTGCTACCATTCCTTTCACTGGTGTTGGTATCGAAATCTATGGACTGAAATCGTCTGAACTAGGTCTTGCCACTGCTAAAATTGATGGCAAAGAGGTCGGCGAACTTGATTTCCATACTGCTGGGGCAACTGAAAAAGGTAGCCTCATCGGCCGCTTCGCAGGATTATCTGACGGACCTCACACATTGACTCTTCGCGTTAAACGTGAGCACAAACACCGTGGTAGTGAGCGCTCGAAAATTTCATTAGACTACTTCAAAACCCTAGCAGGAACGGGCAATACGATTGAAAAAATGGATGATCGTGATTCGCGTATCCAGTATGGTTCCCAGTTTAAGGACTGGTCTGCCCCTGAGCTCTACGGAGGTACGGAAAAATACGCTGATATCAACAACAGCGACTCTAGTGCAGCTTCAGAAGCTCAGGCAACTATTTCCTTTACAGGGACGGGCATTCGAATCTATGGTTTGAAGAGCCTCGCTCTTGGACGAGCACGTGTTACACTAGATGGCAAAGAAATGCCAAGTCTAGACTTCTACACTTCAGGTGCAACCGAAAAGAGAGCCTTTATTGGCGAATTTACAAACCTTACTGACGGCCCGCACACCCTAACGTTACGTGTTGACCCAGATTCACCAGAAGGTCGCAAGAAAATTTCTCTAGATTCCTTTGATATCATCAAAGCCCCTGCTGTTGGTATAGATAGCCCAAGTATCGCTCCTCTTAAGGAAAATGACAAAGAAATTTCCTTAACCCTACCATCTGGAGATTGGGAAGCCATCGCTGTGACCTTCCCAGGTGTCAAAGATCCTCTAGTCTTGCGCAAAGTGGACGAAACGCATCTGGTTACAAGTGGGGATCAGACCGTGCTACCAATCCAAGACAATCAAGTTCAAATCCCAATCCCTGACGGTACTGATCGACAAATCGGAAAAGCGATTGCAGCTTATGCCATTCAAGGAACTACCACAAGCAGTCCTGTCGTAGCCGTCTTTACTAAAAAGGATGAGAAAAAGGTTGACGAGAAACAACCAACTACAAGCAAGGGGGACGAACCAGCTCCTACTGTTGAAATTCCGGAATATACTGAGCCTATCGGAACTGCAGGGCAAGAGGAAGCTCCAATAGTAGAAAAACCTGAGTACACTGACCCTATCGGAACGGCGGGTCAAGAGGAAGCTCCTACTGTTGAGAAACCTGAATACACCAACCCTATCGGAACCGCAGGGCAAGAGGAAGCTCCTACTGTTGAAAAACCTGAGTACACTGACCCTATCGGAACTAGTGGGGATCAGGCCGCTCTAACCCTTACCCTTCCTGATTATCCAGTTCGAGTCTTAAAAGACAAGGAAACTGGAGTGGAAATCATTGGTGGAGTCACTGACTTAGAAGGAATTTCTCACATCTCTAGCCGACGTGTCCTAGCTCAGGAACTCTTTGGCAAGACCTATGATGCTTACGACCTACAACTTAAAAATCCAACAGATCACAGCTTACAGCCAAAAGGCTCTGTCTTGGTTCGCTTGCCTATTTCAGCTAACGTAGAAAAGGTCTACTATATTACTCCGACCAAGGAGTTGCAAGCCCTTGATTTCGACGTTCGAGAAGGAAAGGCAGAATTCATCACTATTCATTTCAGTACCTATGCTGTCGTCTATCAAGCTGCTGGAACAACCTCTAACACAGAGGAAAAACCAAGTGCTTCAGATGTAGAAACCATAGCACACGAGGCTGAACAACTTTCAGCTAGTCCGATCCCTGCGAAAACTGGAAATCATTCTCCTAAAGAACAACTTCCAGCGACAGGAGAAGCGTCCAACCCACTCCTCTTCTTAGCAGGACTCAGCCTAGCCCTTACAGCCACTTTTATGTTAAATGGAAGAAAGGATGAATCCAACTAACTTTTAACATTACAAAAACAGGATGAAGAACAACTTCATCCTGTTTTATTTTTGAATCAAAGGTTTTTTACAGCAGGTATAAAAAGGCTAAGGTCAAGAGACTTGCTAGAAGCCCAACTCCCCAAAAGAAGAAGTCAACTTTCCACTCGCTCCAAGGGTTGCCCTTGCCTGAGAAGCCTCCAAGCTCAAAATGATGATGCACAGGTGTCATACGGAAAATACGCTTCCCACCACTAAGTTTGAAGTAGGTGACCTGCATCATAACAGAGCTTGTCTCAAAGACATAGATAATTCCAATCAACAAAAGGGTCCATTCTTGGTGGAGAGCCATAGAAATAGCTGCCAGCATCCCACCAAGAGCCAAACTTCCCACATCTCCCATAAAGACCTTGG
This sequence comes from Streptococcus mitis bv. 2 str. SK95, assembly GCF_000222705.1. Taxonomy (GTDB): domain Bacteria; phylum Bacillota; class Bacilli; order Lactobacillales; family Streptococcaceae; genus Streptococcus; species Streptococcus mitis_AY. The sequence goes on from NZ_AFUB01000019.1 coordinate 50,172, forward strand.
CAGGTTTGTGGTTAAAGACGAAGAAGCCTAGCAAACCACCAATCATGGCAAGAATCACAAGAAGAATATCCAGTTGATTTTGCATGTAAGCAATCACACCGTAAGCTGATAAGCTAATCACCACGGAAATACTCGCTAAGCCGTCAATCCCGTCAGTCAGATTCACCGCATTGGAAAAACCAACTAGCCAGAAAAGGGCAAAGAAAATATAGAAAATACCCAAATGAAGAGGATAGCCAAAGACAGAAAGTATGTCACCACCACGCTCATAAAAGAGGTAGAAAATCACTCCTCCAAGGAGCTGGAGAGCAAGCTTTTGCTTGGGATTCAAACCTTCGTTGATCTTACGAAATACCTTGAGGAAGTCATCCAGAAAACCTACCAAGCCATACAAAACCAAGATAAACAAAATCATGCTTACATTGTTGGTCAATTGTTGGGTAAAGAGAGCGACAAGGAAGCTAACAACTACTGCAACGATCAGGAAGACAAGACCTCCCATAGTTGGAGTCCCAGCTTTAGCTTGGTGTTGCTTGACATCCTCGTGCATCTGCTGACCTGTAATCTGTGCTTTTCGATAAAATCGGATAAAGGCTGGAATGCCGATCAGGGTCAATAGAAAGGCAAGAATTCCAGCACTAATGGAACTAATCATCTTAATCTCCTAAAGTTATTTTCATTTTTTTAATGTCTTTGAGGGCTGTATTGGCACGGACACTTTGTTTCTTGACCGTTTTACCACTACCTTCCCACTCGACTTCTATATTCAGCCATTTGGCCAATGTTTGCACATTTTCATCTGTCCAACCATACATATCAGGCATTTCTTCGACCTTATCTGACAGGATCAAGATCTGCTGATTGGCTTCCAAATTATCTCCTTCAGAAACCGAGAGTTCCTTGATCTTGGTTCCTGTTCCGATAACGATTGGTTGGACAAGGTTACGACGCAATTCCTCTGCTAGGTCTCCCGGCGTAAAGTCCTTGGTAGCTGGCATGGCATAGCTTGTCGTCTTGTTGACCTGATCCAAGCTCTTGGCAGTTGACTGAAGATTGAGGGATTCTTTCATAGCAGAGGCTCTCTCAAGGATTGGGTTGGCAAACTCTCCCAGCTGAACACCCGAATAATGCTCTGGCTGTTGCACCGTCACATAGAGGATAAAGTCAGGATTCTCTGCAGGATGCATCGACACAACAGAGAAGATATAGTTGGTTTCACCTGTCAGGTAACCCCCATTCTTCTCATCGGCAATCTGAGCTGTCCCTGATTTCAGGGCAACATTCTGACCTGGAACATTGACAGTTGCTTTTCCTGTACTGTGGTTGTACATGGTACCGTAGACAGGATCTGTTCCGACCATGACCATGTGGTCTCGCGTTGACGATGCGGCCGCTTTTGAGACGGGATTTCCGACGATTTCCTTTTGAGACTTGCGGACAGACTGGTCATTTGGATCATAGAGGGCACTGATAAATTTCGGCTCCAACATAACCCCATCATTGGCAATAGCTGTAAAAGCACGAAGCATCTGGGTCTGAGTAACAGAGATCCCTTGCCCAAATGAACTCATAGCAATATTGACAATGTTATCAGCAGGCAATTGACCTGTGTACTCATCTGCCAGACCAAAACGGGTCGGCACCCCAAACTTAAAGCGGTTAAGGTAGTCCAGCCAAGTTGCATCCCCCATCTTTTGCTCAAGCAAAGTCATCCCGATATTACTTGAGTGGGCAAATCCTTGAGAGAAGGTCATGGTGCCACCACTAGTCAATCCTTCATTGACGTCCCAGTCTCGAATGGTCGCATCTGCTATTTTCAATTCACTACTGTTAAAGTACTCGCCACCGGGGAAGGTGTTGTTATCAATAGCTGAGGCCAACATCATCACCTTCATAGTTGATCCTGGCTCATAGTTACTTTGGTAGAGGATATCACGCCAGACAAAGTCTTTTGTGATGCCATCCTTGGTATCGGCATTGAAGGTCGGCCGTTGGGTCGTAGCCAGAATTTCCCCTGTCTTAGCGCTGACCAAGGTAGCCGTCATATACTTGCCCTTTACCTTTTCCTGAAAGGCATCCATCTGCGTTTCCATAAAGGATTGCAAGGGACTAGAAAGGGTTGTGTACACATCCTTTCCATCCACTGTTTGTTGGGAAGCCTGCTCCGTACCCGGAACAATATTTCCCAGACGATCCTTCTCATAGGTGATGATCCCATCTGTACCCGCCAGAATGCTATTTAAAGAACTCTCCAATCCAGATGTCCCAATCAAGCTCTTGGTACCATCCTCATTTTCATGAAGTTGCGCTAAACCAATAAAGGAAGAAGCAAACTGACCATTGGGATAATTACGGTTAGGGCTTGTGGTAAAGTCAACTCCCTCAACGCCAGCAGTTTTTAGGTCATTTTTAATAGCCATCATATTGGCATAGGTAATCCCATTTCCCTTGGTACCAAAGGATACCTGTTTTAGATCTGGCTGAGAAAGTTGTTCTTTGACATAGGACTCCTCCATATCCAGATATTTATGGAAAATTTCAGCTACCTTATTAAATTGAGAATCCTCTACATAGAGAATTTTGCCTGTTGCTGACTTGTAGGTCTTGTCAATAACGGCATAAATATTGTAAGAAGTCGCATCTTCTGCAATAGGTGTTCCATTTCGATCGTAGATGGTTCCCCGTTTTGCAGGAATCGTCTTGGTTGTTTGGTGAACCTTTTTAGCCTCTTTGACCAAGTCCTTGCCAAATTTGCTACCCGTTCCGATAATGACCGCAAAGTTAACCAAAAAGACAGCGAAGAGTGTGACCGCCAATAAACTCAGGCTTTTTCCTACTCTTCTGCGGTTTTCTTCTGGAGATTTGCGATTACGAACGGCATAACGGATGATTTTTTCTTTCCACTGTTTCATTTCTTACTCCGCTGCTCGGATATTTTCGTTATTCAGCTGCAAATCCTTGGAATTTGCAATCTCTTTCAAACGTTCTGAACGAATCAATTCATTGACCTCTTGCTTGGCATCGTCTAGCTCGGTTTTCTTTTCTTCGATTTGAGCATTGACCTTGGTCAATTCATTCTGAACTTGTAATAGCTTGGTCTGCATAAACACAACGCTAATTGCCAAGATAATCATTGTAACAGCAATCGAAACATAGAAGGCCTTTTCCACACGTGAAAAACCTTTAAACTTCGTTTGCAATAACTGGCTTGTTTTTTCGATTCTTTCTGCCATGTTTTTCCTCTTACTTGTGAATTTTTCTGGCCACGCGCAACTTGGCTGAATGCGAACGGTTGTTGGCTTCTAGCTCTTCGGCACTTGGCAAGATTGGCTTACGGGATACCAATTCCATCTTAGGCTTAAGATCATCTGGAATGAAGGGCAAGCCTTTGGGAACTTCCACTGTTGAAGCCTCCTTAAACAACTGCTTGGTCAAGCGGTCTTCCAGCGAATGGAAGGTAATGACTGAGATTCTACCATCCAGAGCCAGCATGTCCATAGCCTGCTGGATAGATTCGTCTGCAGCGCCCAGCTCATCATTGACTTCGATTCGGATAGCCTGGAAAATCTGCTTGGCAGGGTGTCCCTTTTTCTTGAGCTCCTTGGCAGGCTTGGCAGACTTGATAATCTCTGCCAACTCTGTCGTTGTCTCAATTGGTTTCACCTCACGCGCTTGCTCAATCTTGCGGGCAATCTGTTTAGAAAACTTATCCTCGCCATATTTGAAAAAGATCCGAACCAAGTCATGATAGTCATAATGATTGACCACCTCATAGGCCGTCAGACTAGCTTCCTGATTCATCCGCATATCCAGTGGCGCATCCTTTTTATAAGAAAAACCACGCTCACGCTGATCCAGCTGAGGACTGGACACTCCCAAGTCATAACAAATTCCATCAATTTCCTGGACACCAGCCTCCTGCAAACGTGCCTGCAAATGACGGAAGTTATCCTTGATAAAGGTTACCATCCCCTTTTCGATATAGGGTGCCAACCGTTTTTGCGCATTGTCAATGGCATTTTGGTCCTGGTCAAAGGCATAGAGATGGCCTTTTTCACTTAATTTACTTAATAAATATTCGCTATGGCCTGCTCCGCCCAAAGTCGCATCAACGTAGATACCGTCAGGTTTTACGTCGAGCATATCAATCGTTTCATGGAGTAAGACCGTTACATGATGAAATTCTTTTGTCATATCCTATCTATTTTACCACAAATCCGACTAGCTTGCACTAGTCAGACAAATAGGGCAAAAAAAGTAAGATTTCTTTAAGAAATATGTCAAATATGCTTGACATCTATTTCACAGAAGAATATAATATAGTCAAATATATGCGACACAAATTAGAAAGGAGAACAGATGAATCGTGTGAAAGAATTTCGCAAGGAACTGGGCATTTCCCAGCTCGAGCTAGCCAAGGATATCGGTGTCTCGAGACAGACCATCAATATGATTGAGAACGACAAGTACAATCCAACCCTGGAACTCTGTCTCAATCTCGCCCGCAGCCTCCAAACTGACCTCAACAGTCTCTTTTGGGAGGACGATTTTTAAAAAAGGAGCAAACAAATGAAAAAAGAAACTCTCACTGAAAAACTCATCAAACGCATATACGGTATTTCTGGTCCCCTTGACGAACACAAACGGCGCGAGGCCGATCGTATCGGGAATCAGGTCTTTATTGTCCTCTTTTATCTGATGACATTTGGCAATCTTATCCCGCTCGTTCTTGCCTATAAATACCCACAAATTGTCGCTATCGGCTATCCTCTCGTGGTGTTTGGCATTTCGATGGTAGCTTCCCTCTATGTGGTCTCCCAAACCAAGAAAACGGGCATCACAGCTATTGATCCCGAAATGCTGAGTCAAAAAGAAAGCAAACAGCTACGTTTTCCTGGTCTAAAAGCGGGCCTAATCTTTGGAATAGCGATATTTTTTATAATGCCTCTCATCGATACTCTAACAAGTGAAAATCCAAATTTCATCAGTTCTCTTCTGAATTCAAAACATATTTTAAAAACTATACTGGGAGCTTTCTTTTTCGGACTGATGATGCAAATTGTTGTCTCTCTTCGCATTGAAAAAGCTAAGAAAGAGCAGGACGACAATTAGGAGGTGCCTTATGAAATCACTAGCTAGACTACTGATCAGTCATGTTTTTATCAGTATCTTTATTACCTTTTTCCTACTTTCTGGACATATTGAGCATCCTTTCTTGATTATCTTTCTTTTATTCCTTCCTGTATTGAACAAGGGACAGAGATTCCAAAAAATCCAATCAAAAAAAATACGTCTTCTAAACGCATCTCTCTGTTTTATCCTCGTATCCTTTTCACAACTTTTATCAAATCCTATGGATTGGAGATACCTGGTATTTCTAATAATCTGTATCATTTTTAGTTTGGTTTACTTCTATACTCTCTATCAACTATTTAAAGAAGTCAATCAAAAATCGCTCATTTAGGAAGTTACTCCCATGAAAAAAGAAGATTTCACTACTCGCTTACTCAAACTATTCTTTCACATACAAGGCCCCTTTGATGAATGCCGCCAAGAGATGATTTACAAGGCTTGTGCTCGTGCCTTGATCCAAATCGTTTACTCCTCCCTCCTACTCTTCTTGTTCTATCTCCTATTTGGACGCTTCATAGAGTTGGTTCGAGATGCCATGCCCTACCTCTATTTTGGACTTATCTTCGTCCTCGCATCTAGGGCGAGACTAGCAGTTCGCAACTTACATTTAGACAAGGATGACCCGTCCGAAATCCATCACAAAAGCTACAGCAAAAGCCAGATTAAAGTTCGTAGTTGGGGTGTATTCATCAGCATTCCAATTAGCTTGTTTGTCTTATCAGCCTTTCACAAACTCTTTGTTCAGCATCTTCCTCTCGACACCTTTTGGGACAATCTCTCCCAGTTCGATAAAATGCTCCCTTTACTAGTCTTGGGTTTAGGAATTGGTGCCATCTTTGGAAGCATGACCTATGCCTTTTTATCGGAACACAATGTAAAACACTCTGAACCAATAACACATAAGGAAAATATAGAAAAATGACCAGTATATATGATTTTTCCGTTTTAAACCAAAATAACCAAGCGACTCCCCTAGAGAGCTATCGTGGTAAAATTCTCTTGATTGTCAACACTGCTACTGGATGTGGTTTAACGCCCCAGTACCAAGGGCTCCAAGAACTCTATGAACGCTATCAAGATCAGGGCTTTGAAATCTTAGATTTCCCTTGTAACCAGTTCATGGGACAAGCACCCGGCAGCGCAGAGGAAATCAATAGCTTCTGCAGCCTACACTATCAGACCACTTTCCCTCGCTTTGCCAAGATCAAGGTCAACGGCAAGGAGGCAGATCCTCTTTATGTTTGGCTAAAAGACCAGAAATCTGGCCCGCTAGGAAAACGAATCGAATGGAATTTTGCTAAGTTTCTCATTGGCCGAGATGGGCAAGTCCTTGAGCGCTTCTCTTCCAAAACAGACCCCCAAACCATCCAAGAGTCTCTCCAAAAAATACTCTAATTTCTTTTTAAAACGTATCCTTTCATTTAGTTTGACCCCTGAAAGGATGCGTTTTTCTTTAAAAAGTAACTGATTTTCTTTAATTTATATTTATTTTTTTGCTTTTTGCTATTGCAATTCTTTCATTAATTTAGTATATTTGTTATATTAAAAGTTTTCAGTCATTTTAAGGGAGAAATGACCTTTTAAATTTTTTTATCTTAAAATGAAAGCGCTTTATAAACAGGAGGTAAGGTGGCTTACAAATTATCAAAGAGTTTTTCATTAAATCAAGTTGTAACCAAGTCATACTTGGGCTTGGGCAGTAGCTGACTGCCTTTCTAAAAACTAGGAGTATATTATGAATCGATACCTTTTTGAAAAAGGGCAAACATTTAGCATTCGGAAGTTGACTGTAGGTGTGGCATCTGTTATCGTGGGACTGGCATTTTTTGCTTCTGGAACCGTGCGTGCAGACGAAACGTCTCCTGCCACGACATCCAATTTAGATCAGCAAATGAAACAAGTCGCAGATATAGAAGAGACCAAGGCTGAACCAGTCAAAAAAGAAGGTCGTGTAGAAGCTGAAAAACAAGAAACACCTGCTGCCGATACCAACAGTGCTGACTTGCTCCCTGAAGACATTCCGGACCGTGCCTATCCGGACACACCTGTCAAAGAACTCGATACGACTACTATCGTTGATCAAAAAGCTAGTCCAAAAGTAGAAACTAAGAGCATTCTAAAGGATATGGAAGAAGCTCCAAAGGAAGCTGAGAAAGGAAACCGTGCCATTATTAACGGTGGACAAGACCTCAAACATATCAACTACGAAGGACAACCTGCTACTGCTGCTACTATGGTCTACAGCATTTATAATGGTGGGGCTCAACGATACATTGTTTCTGGGTCTGGTATTTTCGTATCTCCTAACGTCTTCTTGACAGTTGCGCACAACTTTTTAGACAAAGAGGGTCATGTTCGTGGTGGAGACTCTGCGCGTTTCTATTACAATCTAGGCTCCAACGCTCCCGTTAAAAATTCTCAACCAAATTCAGGAAATACCACACTCTTTCAAGAGAAAGATATCCACTTCTGGAACAAAGAAGAATTTAGCAAGGGATATCAAAATGATTTAGCAGCAGTTGTAGCACCTGTCCCTATACAAATTGCAAGCCCAAATAAAGCAGCAACTTTTGTACCACTCGCTGAGCATAAGACTTACAAAGCAGGAGACCCTGTCAGCACGATTGGTTATCCAACTGACTCTAGTTCGAAAGAACTCAAACAGCCTATCGTAGCTGGCCAACTCTATAAGGCTGACGGCAAGGTAAAATCCGTCGATCCTTATGATGACAAGGGAGCTACTGGCATCACTTACCAAACAACTTCTGTATCTGGTTTGTCTGGTGGCGGAATTATCAATGGTGATGGAAAAGTCATCGGCGTACACCAACACGGAACGGTTGACAACGGTGTGCCTGAGAAAGACCGCTTTGGTGGTGGACTTGTCCTCTCTCCTGAACAACTCAAATGGGTCAAAGATATCATTGACAAATATGGTGTCAAGGGCTGGTATCAAGGGGATAATGGCAAACGTTATTACTTTACACCCGAAGGTGAAATGCTTAGAAATAAGACAGCTGTCATCGGAGAAAATCAGTACTCCTTTGATGAGAGCGGTGTCGCTACTCTGGTCAAGGGAATTGATTACGGACGTGTGGTTATCCAGCACGTGGATGAAGCAGGCAATCCAGTCAAAGAAAATGATACTTTCTTAGACAAAACAGAAGTGGGAACTGGCTTTGACTATGATTTCAAGAAAGCAATCACTCCAACCGAATTCTACAAGCAAAACCTAGAGAAATACCAGATTGTTTCCATTGATGGGGTCGAGATTCAGAAGCAACTAAAAGACGAGTGGAACCACAATGTCGTTAGCAAAACAGCTCCTGGAACCCGTGTCATCAAGGTAGTCTATAAAGTCAACAAAGGCACCTTCAAAGTTTACTACCGTCAAAAAGGAACCGCTACTGAACTAGCGGAAGCAACAGTTGATAACAATGACGGTCAAGAGTACGACGTTTCCTTTGTCAACACTTTCCATGCAAAAGACATTGCTGGCTACCGTCCAGTAAAAACTAGCTTGGAAGCAAGGATCCAGCAAAAAGGGGTTAATGAGGTCGTCTTTGAATACGAGCCAGTCGCTGATACAGCTAATCCAACTACACCGACTCCACCAGTCTCTCATCCAGAAGATAAGGAAACTGAGATTGGTAATCATGGACCTCTTCCAAGCAAGGCCCAACTCGATTACCACAAGGAAGAATTGGCAGCCTTCATCCACTACGGAATGAACACTTATACCAATTCTGAATGGGGAAATGGGAAAGAAGACCCTCGACACTTCAATCCAACCAACTTGGATACAGACCAATGGATCCGTACTCTGAAGGAAACGGGCTTCAAACGAACCATTATGGTTGTTAAACACCACGACGGATTCGTTGCTTACCCATCTAAGTACACCAACCATACCGTAGCTGCTAGCCCATGGAAAGATGGAAAGGGTGACCTTCTCGAAGAAGTTTCCAAGTCTGCTAGCAAGTATGATATGAACATGGGTGTTTACCTATCACCATGGGATGCCAACCATCCTAAATACCATGTTGCAACCGAAAAAGAATACAACCAATACTATCTCAACCAACTGAAAGAAATCCTTGGTAATCCGAAATACGGTAATAAAGGGAAATTTATCGAGGTTTGGATGGATGGTGCGCGTGGTAGCGGTGCCCAAAAAGTGACCTATACCTTTGATGAATGGTTCAAATACATCAAAGAAGCTGAAGGAGATATTGCCATTTTCTCTGCTCAGCCGACAAGTGTTCGCTGGATCGGAAATGAACGGGGGATCGCAGGTGACCCTGTATGGCATAAAGTCAAAAGGGCCAACATCACAGACGATGTGAAAAACGAATACCTCAACCATGGTGACCCTGATGGTGATATGTACTCTGTAGGGGAAGCTGATGTTTCGATCCGTTCAGGCTGGTTCTACCACGACAATCAACAGCCGAAATCACTCAAAGAGTTGATGGATATCTACTTCAAGTCTGTTGGTCGTGGAACGCCACTCCTTCTCAATATTCCACCAAATAAAGAAGGAAAATTCGCCGATGCAGATGTGGCTCGCTTGAAGGAATTCAAAGCAACCCTAGACCAAATGTATGCGACTGACTTTGCCAAAGGTGCCACTGTAACAGCAAGTTCGACTCGTCAAAACCACCTTTACAAAGAAAGCCACCTCACAGACGGTAAAGATGACACCAGCTGGGCGCTCTCAAATGATGCCACAACCGGTAGCTTTACAGTCGATTTGGGGCAAAAGAGACGCTTTGACGTCGTTGAACTCAAGGAAGACATCGCCAAAGGTCAACGTATCTCTGGTTTCAAGATTGAAGTCGAAATCAACGGACGCTGGGTGACTTACGGCGAAGGTTCGACCGTTGGTTACCGTCGCTTGGTTCAAGGCAAACCTGTAGAAGCACAAAAAATCCGTGTAACCATCACCGGTGCTCAAGCAACCCCAATCTTAACCAACTTCTCAGTCTACAAGACACCAAGCAGCATTGAAAAGACAGATGGCTACCCTCTTGGACTGGAATACCACTCAAACACAACGGCAGATACAGCTGGAACAACTTGGTACAATGAATCTGAAGGTGTTCGTGGCACTTCTATGTGGACCAATCAAAAAGATGCCAAAGTAAGCTATACCTTCACAGGAACCAAGGCCTATGTCGTCTCTACGGTCGATCCAGGTCACGGAGAAATGTCCGTCTACGTTGATGGTCAAAAGGTTGCAGATGTGCAAACTAAGAATGCTAGTCGTAAACGCAGCCAAAAAGTCTTTGAGACAGGCGATTTAGCACCAGGCCAACACACTATTACCCTCGTGAACAAAACAGGCGAACCAATTGCTACAGAAGGAATCTACACCCTAAACAATGATAGTAAAGGGATGTTTGAACTCGAGTCTACTAACTACGAAGTCGAAAAAGGAAAACCAGTCACTGTTAAGATTAAACGTGTTGGTGGAAGCAAGGGGGCTGCTACTGTGCGCTTCATCACAGAACCTGGAACTGGGGTTCACGGTAAAGTTTACCAAGATACAACTCAAGATGTGACCTTTAAAGACGGAGAAACAGAAAAGACTGTTACCATCCCAACGATTGACTTTACAGAACAAGCCGACTCTGTCTTTGACTTCAAAGCCAAGCTCACTTCTGTCACTGATGGTGCCCTGCTCGGTTTCGCTACAGATGCAACCATCCAAGTGATGAAAGCTGAATTGCTGATCAAGGGCCAAACAAGTTATGATGACCAAGCTAGTCAGTTGGATTATAGTCCTGGCTGGCACCATGAAACCAATTCGGCAGACAAGTACCAAAAAACGGAGTCTTGGGCTTCCTTTGGCCGCTTAACTGACGAGCAAAAGAAAAAGACAACTGTCACAGCTTACTTCTACGGTACTGGACTTGATATCAAGGGCTATGTTGATCCAAATCATGGTATCTACAAAGTCTTTCTAGATGGCAAAGAAGTTCCTTACCAAGATGGCATGGGAAATGCTTCAACTATTGATGGCAAGAAATACTTTAGCGGTCGTGCAGCCCAACGCCAAGGCAATCAAACTCTGGTTAGCCTAAAAGGTCTGGACGAAAACTTGCATGCAGTCACCCTTCAACTCGATCCTGATCGAAACGATTTGTCTCAAAATATCGGTATTCAAGTGGACCAATTCATCACTCGTGGCGAAGGCAGTGAACTCTACAGCAAAGCAGATATCATCCAGTCTATCTCTAAATGGAAAGATGATCTGTCCAACTTTGATCCAGCAGGCTTGAAAAATACGGCTACTGCACGCCAAGCTTTCCAAGCAAATCTAGAAAAATTGAGAAACCAACTCAGTGCTGATGCAGTGGATGTTCAGGATGTCATGTTGACAGTCAGTGCCCTACAAGATATCCTATCTAAGGATGAGAACTATCAAAGAGGCCAAGAGGAACCTAGTCCAGAGCAACCGGAACAGCCAGAAGAACCTGAGAAACCTGACCAGCCTGAGAAACCAGCTGAACCAAAACAACCGGAAATTGAGTATGATAAGGCTATGGACAGCTTGACAAAAGCTATCGAGAAAAAAGTCGCTGAGCTTGGATCCAACAAGGAAGCTAAGAAGAAATTATTAGAAATTGCTGACCAAGCCATTGCTGCCATCCAAGAAGCTAAAACTCAGGAAGCAGTCAATCAAGCACTAGAAACCGCTCTCGAACAAATCAACAAACTCGAAGCGGCTCAGCCTGAGAAACCTGCTGAACCTGAAAAACCAGTTCAGCCTGAAAAACCAACTCAACCGGAAACTCCAGCGCAACCGGAACAACCTGCCGAGCCTGAAAAGCCAGCTCAGCCTGAAAATCCGACTCAACCAGAGAAACCGGCGCAACCGGAAAAACCGGCGCAACCGGAAAAACCGGCGCAACCGGAAAAACCGGCGCAACCGGAAAAACCGGCGCAACCGGAAAAACCGGCGCAACCGGAAAAACCGGCGCAACCTGAGAAACCGACTCAACCGGAAACTCCAGCGCAACCTGAGAAACCTGCTGAGCCTGAGAAGCCAGCTCAACCGGAAAATCCTGCTCAACCGGAAAATCCTGCTCAACCGGAAAAACCTGCTCAGCCTGAAAATCCGACTCAACCTGAGAAACCGGCGCAACCGGAAACTCCAGCGCAACCTGAGAAACCTGCTGAGCCTGAAAAACCAGTTCAACCGGAAACTCCAGTTCAACCGGAAAAGCCTGCTGAGCCTGAAAAACCAGTTCAACCGGAAAAGCCAGCTGAACCGGAAAAACCGGCTGAACCGGAAAAACCAACTCAACCTGAGAAACCAGCTCAACCTGAGAAACCAGCTCAACCTGAGAAACCAGCTGTGCCTGAGAAACCAGCTGTGCCTGAAAAACCAGCTGTGCCTGAAAATCCTGCTCATCCGGAAAATCCTGCTCATCCGGAAAATCCTGCTCATCCGGAAAAACCAGCTGTGCCTGAAAAACCGGCTGAACCCGAGAAACCGGCTGAACCCGAGAAACCAGCTGAGCTTGAGAAACCAGCTCAACCTGAGAAACCAGCTCAACCTGAGAAACCAGCTCAACCTGAGAAACCAGCTGTGCCTGAGAAACCAATTACTTCTTCAAGTCCTGAGGAAGGGCTCAAGGACCTTGTCTTTACACTTCCAAGTTTGGAAATCGTCAATAAGACAGTACCGTTCAAGACTATCCGTCGCGAACACCCACAATTAGACAAAGGAAAAGAGCAAGTTCTATCAGAAGGAAAAGACGGTCTCTTAGTCGAGTATGTTGAAGTGGACGGTGACAATCGCAAGGTTCTCCAAACAGAAGCAACTCCAGCTCAAGATCGAGTGATTGAGGTAGGTAGCAAACAAAGCTCAGTTGGAACAGAGGCACCACCAGTTGTGACTCTTCCTGAGTATGTTCTACCAAGAGAGACTGAAAAAACTGCTCCAGCCGTAACAGACAATTCACCATCAAAAGATGAAAAAGCTCCTGTTACAGCTACAATCAAAGAAGATAAGGAAAGAGAACTCCCTGCAACCGGGGAACAAGAAACGAATGCCTTCCTCTTCTTGGCAGCCATTACTTCTATCTTGTCTCTCCTCATCTTCCAAAAGAATTTTAAAGACTAATAACAATCTTTGGTTGATTCTTTCCCATTATTTCAGTTCCCCCGTTGAGAAGACCATTTGGTCTTCTCATAACATAGACAAACGTCATTTTTGGCGTTTGTCTTTTTATCTTTTCGAAAATATTTTCTTCATCACTAATCTCTCCAAAAATCTAAATTAGAGAAAAATAAAAAAGGATATTCGCTATCCACTTCATCAATTTTTTGATATTTAAACACGCCAAAGTAAGCCCAACCTTATCCTCCATTTTGGACTTCCCTTTCTCTCTAGTGTATCTTAATTTATGGTATTCCTTCGCAGTCCCAAAGATTCGCTCAATGGTTGCTTTGTGTTTTCTATAGAACTCTTTCATACCTCTTTGATGCCGAATCGCTTCACGACACTCAAGATCATCTTTCCCGACATGCCTCGTTATTACATTTTGCTTGTTTTGACTTTTTGTACAAATAGATAATAAGGGACAGGCGACACATACTTTGGGATTACTCTTATACTTTCGATAACCTTCGCGGGTCGTAGTTCGATAGGTTCAATTAAACCAGCGCATAAAGCTTGGTTGAGAAGCCGTGAGAAAACCTCAGAAATTAGTTTTTTATCACGAAAGCAACGGCCGTCATTCTTTCCGTATGTGATAAAATGAGGAACCTTATCATCCAAAGTAAAATCAAGAAACCAACGATAAGCTAGATTCACTTCCATCTCTTTAATGATTGGGCGCATGAAACGGATACTACAAAAACATTGAATCAAAGGAATTTTAACTAACAGGATAGAATTGAGATTAGGACGACCAGTAGTTGGACGATAGGTATCTTCTACCAAGTCATAGATAAAATCAAAATTAATCATTAAATCTACTTGGCGAAGGAAGCAATCTTTTAGAACCAATTGGTCTGTTGTATAGAAACCATATTGTCGGCAATTATAATCTGGTTTTTCTTTGCGAAACCTCACAATTCTTCTTATCTCTATTTATATGACAATCTGGGGCACTATTTGGGAAACGTTTTACTACCGATAGATGAAATGGCGCACATTCAGTTATAGAAGAAAAATTACTATGAGGCTGTTCAAAGAGGCTTTGAGGGTATTAAAAAATAAGAAAACTACAATCGCAAACATACTGAAGATAGGAAACTATGGTATAC
>NZ_AFUB01000018.1 GCF_000222705.1 Streptococcus mitis bv. 2 str. SK95
AGCTTATCTGAAGGAGCATGAAGAAGAGATTAAGGATTTTGTAAAATCTTTAAATCCTAAAGTAGAATCTGTTCAGATTGATTGGGATGAAACGATGTGGGAAAAAGTTGGAAATGGAACTCCACAAGGAGGAGGTAATGTTGTGATAGTTGGAGGAGGTTTTAATAATATAGAGGGCTCAACTTGGCAAGTAATTTTTGAAATTGAGGATGGACGAGTTGTTTTTGATACTATGATGCAAGGCAGTCCATTGCGAGTAGGAGGAAGGATTTTTGACTAATAGTAACTTAAAAACCTTTGATAATTTTTATGCGGATTTAACATTATTCCTCATTGCCTATTAACTTCGAATACTTGCTAAAAGTATTTTTTTTACATTCATGATATAATAGGTCTAGAATCCACGTTTAAGGAGGACAGTCATGAAAAAACGTACTTTACTTTGGCTAGTTTTAGCTCTTGTAGTATTTGGAGGAGGAGCATGGATGGCACAAGAGACAAATCTATTTGGAGGAATAACTCTGAGCCCACGGGCTAAGCAGTTGGCTTATCTAAAGGAGCATGAAGAAGAGATTAAGGATTTTGTAAAATCTTTAAATCCTAAAGTCGAATCGGTTCAAATAGACTGGAAACAGACACAATGGGATAAAATCGGAAATGGAACCCCTCAAGGAGGTGGAGAAATTGTGCAAGTCTACGGTGGATTTAATAATATAGAAAAATCCAGCTGGAGTGTTATAATAAGGATTAAGAATGGAGAAATTTTAATTAATTCTATTGGAATAGGTAGTCCTTTACGTATTGGGGGTAAACTTTTTGACTAACAGTAACTTAAAATCCTTTGATAATTTTTATGCGGATTGAACACTGTTCATTCCCTATTGACTTCGAATACTTGCTAAAAGTATTTTTTTTACATTCATGATATAATAGGTTTAGAATCCACGTTTAAGGAGGACAGTCATGAAAAAACGTACTTTGCTTTGGTTAGTTTTAGCACTTGTAATTTTTGGAGGAGGTGCATGGATGGCACAGAAAACAAATTTATTTGGAGGAGTATTTCTTAGTCCGCGAGCCAAGCAGTTGGCTTATTTAAAGGAGCATGAAGAAGAGATTGTAAAATTCGTAAAGTCTAAAAATTCAAAGATTGAATCTGTTCAGATGGATTGGAATAGTTTAACTGTTGAACAGATAGGTAATGGAACTCCACAAGGTGGAGGTTATAATCTATCAGTGAAGGGTTCTTTTAATTATATAAAGGATTCTGACTTTACAATAGATTTTCGATTAAAAACTAAAAATGATGTACCTTCAATAGAACGGATTGGCATGTACAATCCCCCTAGAGTGTTAAAAAATGGAGGTTGGGACAAGTATGACGGATAGTAATTTAAAAGATTATAACAACTTTTATGCGGATTTAGCACAGTCGGCTTATAGAGGGAGGCCAAATACTTTATCACGCTATAATAATGCTGTAAACTGGACTTTAATAGATTATTCACAAGATATAGATGACGATGATAAAATCATCTCTGGAGGTAAAAAACTTCCTCATGACGGTAAAGTCTACTTGCAGCCAGATCCTGATTTACATACTGTGGAAGACACGATAAAACTCCAAGTTGGTGATCCTGGAGGAGGAATTCACCAAGAAGAGTATCCTATCAAACGCTACCAAAAAGGACTCTTAACTGATGAGAAAGCTGGTTTTAATGCCTACTACTTAACGGATACGCCTACCTTGACTAATGATACTACGAAAACTTATATGACTATCCGCGGCAGTGATGCCATCAGTTATGAAAATTTGAACGACTGGATTGACAACGACGCTAAGTTCGCTCTCAATCATATCCATACACCGCAAGCC
>NZ_AFUB01000017.1 GCF_000222705.1 Streptococcus mitis bv. 2 str. SK95
TTACTGTTTCGACAACACTACCGTCTTCTTTCTTCAAGACAAAGCTGTATTTACCGGCTTCAAGAGCTTTTCCTTCAAGAACTTTCTTAGCACCAAGAGTTGCGGTTGTGGCTCCTGCTGGAGTGTAAGTGTTCTTGAATGCTTTTTCATCGTCGTAAGCAACAGTTGCTTCAAGGACACCCTTACCATTGTCCGCTACAGTTACTGTAGCTGTGATTGTTTTAGTGTCGTACTGGATACCTGTAGCAGTACCAGCTTTTTCAGCAATCTTGTAAGTGAATGTTCCAGCTTTATCAAATTCCAATGCTGAGAACTTAACGTTTCCATCTTTGTCATTCTTAACTGTTTCTTTCAAAGTACCAGCTTGGTCTGTCAAAGTAAATTCAAACTCATCAGCTTTCAACTCACGACCAGTAAGTGTTTTCTTAACCGCAAGAGCAGCTTTTGCTTTTGAAGCCCCGTAGCTGTTGTTGAATTCTTTGTCAGCTGAGTAAGTTACGTTAGCATGAAGTTTTCCTTCGCTGTCATCTGTAACTTCTACAGTGACTTTAACTTCAAGATTATCGTAAGTCACACCGTTAACAGTCTTACCAGCGTTTGTTTCAACTATGGTGTAGTTGTATGTACCAGCTTTAGTATATTCGATTGGAGCGAATGTCACTTTGCCGTCGGCAGTGTTCTTCACTTTTTGAAGCTCTGAACCATCTGCGTCATTCTTCAATACAAAATCAAACTCATCAGCTTTTAACTCACGACCTGAAAGAGTTTTCATCACTTCAAGACCGGCTTTGGCATTGTCAGCCTTATAGGTGTTTTCGAAGGTGCTGTCATTATTGTCATAAGATACAGTTGCTTCAAGAGCTCCATTACCGTTGTCAACAACTTTGATCGTTACTTCGATAGTCTTGTTAGAATAAGTGATTCCTTTATCAGTTGTCCCAGCATTCTTTTCAACGATGGTGTAATGATAAGTGTCAGCTTTATTGAATTCTAAATCTTCAAACTTGATGTTTCCATCTGCATCATTTGTAGTTTTTTCTACGGGATCACCTTCGTGATTTATCAAGGAGAAGACAAACTCGCCACCTTTGAGCGGCATTGGAGTATTGGTGTTCTTATTGATAAATGATTTAGTTGCAGAAACTGGAGCTTTGACTTTTGCAGGGTTGTAAGTATTGGTGAAGGTTGTGCTATTAGCTGTACCATCACTGCTGTATTCAACCGTTGCATGCAATTTACCTTGACCATCATCGGTTACAGTTACTTTAGCTGTGACTGTCTTAGAATCGTAGGTGATACCATTCTCCGTTGTGCCAGCTTTTACTTCCTTAATAGTGTAAGTGTAAGTACCTGCTTCATCAAATGTCAACTCTGAAAACTTAACTTTTCCGTCAGCGCCATTCTTCGCTTTTTCAACGTTACCAACTTGGTCTGTCAATGTAAATTCGAACTCATTTTCTTGAGCTCCTGTCGTACGACCAGTCAACTGCTTAGTTACTTCAAGAACGGCCTTAGCATTAGTTGCTTTATAGGTATTTTTGAATGTCTGAATTCCAGCATCAGTAGCTCTATTCACTGCACCAGTAAGCGGTGGTACAAGATTGGAGCCAGGTGCTGAAGAGGCCAAATTAGCTGACGGAAGTGCCACAGCAGTAATAGGATGATACAATACTGTCGCAACCAGTTTACCTTTTCCATCGTCTGTTACACTTACTGTTACTGGTACTTTTCTAGAATCATGAGTCACACCATCGATGGTTTGACCAGCATTCACTTCAACAACAGTAAATTCGTATTCACCCGCTTTATCGAAAGGAATATCTTTGAAGACTACGCGACCAGCTGCATCGTTCTTAGCTCTTTGAACTTCTTGGCCATTTTTATCTTTCAAGATAAATTCAAATTCTTCGTTTTGAAGAGGTGTTGGACGGCCACCCGTCAATTCTTTTTTGACTTCAATATCAGCCTTAGTTGGTGAAGTGCTATAGGTATTTGTAACAGTCAGATCAGCTGTTTGTTCTGGAGTATAGCCGTCTATCGTATCTACGATGAGATTGCCATCTTCATCTACTTCCATCACACTGTAAGTGTACTTCACGCCGTGCTCATCTGTCGCAGGAAGGTCTGGCCACTCTAAGGTTCCGTTTGTTTTAGGAACTTCTTTTTGTTCGGCACCAGCTACTTCTTCAATCGCTCCACCTTCTGGCGTACGATAGAGTTTGAAGTAGACAGTTGGACGAATATGTTCCTGACCGCCAACCCAGACTTTCTTAGCAGTCACGCTAATTTTTGCTGGTTTGTAAGTATTAGTAATTTTTGTCTTATCTTCGTTGTAAGATACGACGTAATCACTTGTTCCACCTACAACTGTTTCTGTTTCATCCAAAGGAATATTAGTTTGATCTTGAAGTTCACGAACAGAGTAGATTAACTCTGTGGTTCCATCAACATCGTATTTAGGTAGTTGATTTTTCCACTTGTAAGTATAGACACCATTGGACTTTGTCACTTCAGGCGTATAGTTCCCTGAGACAGGTTTTGCATCTGCAACAGTTTGCCCTTCTTTGTGCACATACAAACCGAGTTTGACTTCTTTGTAGTCAGTTGCTTTTCCGTTTACCCAAGTCTTGGTTGCTTCAAAGTCAACTGTCACACGTTTGTTAGAGATACTGAGGGGAACACCTTTTCCATCTTTCATCTCCACTTCGAACTCTTGACTATTTACCTGATAGCCTGATTTAGGAGTTTTTTCTTTAACAATATACTTACCATTATTGAGAGCCTTTGAGACAGCTATCCCATCCGCATCTGTTGTAACGGTATCAACCAAATTATTAGTGGTTTTCTCACGGATTTCAAAGACAACGCCTGCCAACTTAACAGTTGCATCCGCTTCATCGTATTTTGTGATTTTGATCTTACCAGCAATATCAGCAGTGACTGATGCACCAACAGATTTGACCGTCTTTAAATTAAACGTTGCTTCTGTTCTGGTTCCAATACTACCTCCGTATTTTTCCCAAATCAGTTGTGGCTGATTATCAATCAAGTACTGAGCTGAGTTACTTATCGTTGAAGTATCTGCTGGTGAGGACGTATCATAAGTTAAGAAAAAGCTCTTTGTTCCCATATTAGTCGGCATGAGCAACTCAAACCCTCGTTTCCCGTTGACAAAGGTCAACAAAGCTTTTTTATCTGAGTTAGCCTTGTATACCTCCGGATCGGTTGTGATTTCATATTCATCACCTATATGTTTAAGAGCAGATGAATTCGTATTCGTCGTCTCGAATTCCGCTTCATGCATATAGAAAGTACCTTCCACATAATTAGCGAAGGCTCCCTTTGAAACATCATCTGTAATCTTCACCACATGTCCAGTCATATCTTTCTTAGCGCGATTAATCTTCATCTGAAAATGTGCTCTCGCCTTATTGTTATCGTTATAACCGTACTTTGTAATAGTTTCTCCAATCACGTCAACCTGTTCATATTTATTCACTTTATACGTGATGGTCTGTTTTTTACCATCTGGTAAAACATAGGTAACCGTTTTCCCCTCTTTTTTGAGTGTTTCAGTTGCTTCTGCAACAAAGTCCCCACGGATATTTTGCTTGTCCTTCACCTTGTCATTGAAGGTAAATACTAGCTGATGGTTAGCATTATCCACTCGGACAGTCCCCATTTTGATATTTGACGTCGAATCAATCAAATCCAGACTACCATCCGTCAAACTCAAGTTATCTGGAGCCTTTACGATGAAGTAATCACCATCCTTGATTTCATTAGCTGCCACATTGGGAAATGAGAATTTACCTGAATATTTCAATTTCATCGAAGTATCATTTGAACCATGAATTCCTTCAGTCTTGCTTCCTGTAGATGCTATAGTAATCTTCAAGTCATCTATTTTGACTTTACTCGTGATATCAGTTGTGGCATGTGCTTCACCTGCCGGGAAGAACATCAGCAATAGTAAAAGAGGAAATACTAGAAAACCTAGTACTTTCTTTAGTTTATCCATAAAAAATCCTTTCTATTTGATTAAATTAATTGAGAAGTATATCATGTCTTACCAGCAGGCAACACTCCTTTCAATTGCAATATTTATCACAAGAATATCTATGTGATAGCTGCGTTCTTTTTTCGATTTGGTTAGCGATACCATTCAAATAGTTATTTAATTTAATCTTCTATAGGATTTTTTACTCACTTATGAATGAAAACTTGCAAAATATCATTCAACTTCATTATACTATAACTTCTAGTATTATGTTAATTATATGTAAATATTTCATAAACGAAAAATTTACAGTTTGTCAACTTTTGACATAGAGATACATAACCATATTGATATTTGTTTTCAGAGGGGGATTCTCTGAATTTCTAGACATTATAAATTTCAACGTATTTTATAAACTACAATCCATTCTAAATACAGTCTAAAATAGGCCCATGGGTTATAGATAGTTTTAAATTATATATTATGCACACTTTAGCTCTTTATACATCATTTTATAGTTTTTGTTACATTATTTTTTCTCTATCCCCCCTTAGTTAAAAATCCAAGAATTTGTTATTTAATCCCTATACTTTTATCAAAAACGCAATAACAATGACGAATAATTATTAAATTTTTTCTTATAATTTATCCCAGTTAACTTCTTCTAGATAGCATAAGCAAAATAGACACTTCTAATATAATTCACTAGGAAAATGCTCCATTTTATGTTATAATTTATTTAGTGAAATAAACAATATTATAATATTTTATGGCTGTAATCCTTTACAAACAGCTTCTTTTAAGTTGTCAATTTTATCTAATATTTTAATTGATATTTATTCATAGAAAGGACACTTATGGCTAAAGATACTCGAGATTCCATCGTTTCCGCTTTTATATCGCTAGCTAAACAGAATCCTCAGCGTAGTTCATTTACGATGAGTGAAATTGCTAGACAAGCAGGTATTTCAAGACAAGCTATTTACCAAAAACATTTCCAAAACTATGATGATATTATCAAGTATATTCATGAACAGACCGATCAACGAATTTTTCAGGTATTTAATAATTCTTGTCTGAGAAGAGAGGAAAATCCTATTGAATGCTTTGCTAATTTTGCAATTCCTTTGGTTTATGAAAATAGGAATATCATTCGAACACTTTTTATAACTCAAGCAGATCCTGGTTGGAAGGAGTTCCTAAGAGATACTTATTCAAAATGGATTCTAAAGAATGTCCACTACAACAAGGAATTCGATTTTAGTGAAGATGACATGACCTATGTCGTCGCAAACATGATTATTACTTTTATTGAAGCTTGGATACGAAAAGAGATCCCTACTCCACCAGAAAAGTTTAAAAAAACGTTTCTCCTATTAACAACAATATCTCTTCGAGACTATATGATTTTACAAGAAAAGGATAGTGAGTAAAATTCACTATCCTTCTCTCATTTCCCGCCTTTAAAAGCATCCACCATTACTTGGAATTCTTCATTTGTAAGGGTGATCCCTTTTCCCATCTTGGTATGATCAGGGCTCCAAGTTCGAATATCAAACTTTGCTGGCGCACCATTAAAGCTAACTCGGTTTAGTTCTTTTGTCCAACCTTTCTCATTTTCGGACAAGGTCAGTAAGTGTTCTTCGATTTCAAATGTAAATTCTGCCATTTTTAACTCCTTTTTGTGATATGCTTTCTATAGTCTATTCGTAAAAATCTTGTAGATTTTAGAAAAATTTTATATAATGTGGATAGATAAGAAGGGAGATGCCTATGAGGTACACATTCAAGCAAGTCTTAGATAAGATACAAGACTTTCTCAGTGGACATAATGAACAAGATTATTCTGAAAACGACTTCCTTATTAGCACAATTGAACAGGCCATCCAGAAAAAAACGGCTGTTCATGTCATACTTGCTGAAACGAGCTTCACTGGTGATATTGTCAAATATGATACCAGTCGTCAACAGATTGTTGTCAAAAATTTTACAAAAAATGTAACTCGTATCATCCGAATCACTGATATCAAAAGACTTCGTTTCGTCCCTTCAACTGTACAAACAGCTCAGAAAAATAGATTTAAGAAAGAGTGAGATGCTTTTCATCCCACTCTTTTTCTTAACGAATTTGTTCAAAATGAAGGTGAACTGCGATATGGTCACCATACCCACTTCTCTCCAAATCACGTTGCAAGCGATAAGAAATGTAGTGTTCGGCTATTGTGATATATCCTGCCCCCAACAAACGATTTTCAACCATTGATTGGATCATACTGATGGTCGCACGTTCTACTTTTGCTTCTTCCAAGTCCAAGATTACTTTTTTAGTGACTTGAGCTAGGTTTTGGCGCAAATCATCTGTTAAAACATAAACCGTCTGAGCTGCTTTTAAGACAGCTTGATAGATTTTATCTGGATCAAAGTCTGCAACTTCTCCATTACGTTTGATTACTTGCATAAGGTTCTCCTTTATTCTTTGTTTTCTTTGATTTCAGCCAGCATTTTTTCTTCTTCTGCTGTTAGTTGATAGTTTTCTAGCAGGTCAGGTCTGCGCTCGTAGGTTTTCTTTAGACTCTCATACAGCCGCCACTGACGAATCTTCTCATGATGACCACTCATGAGCACATCTGGAACCACCATGCCTCGATAGTCATAAGGACGTGTGTACTGAGGATATTCGAGAAGTCCTGAAGAAAAACTATCATCTTGATGACTAGACTCCTTGCCAATCACTTCAGGAATCAGGCGAACCGTAGCATCAATCATGGTCATGGCAGCCAACTCACCACCAGTCAGGACATAATCTCCTAGGGAAATTTCATCGGTTACCAAGGTCTTGATGCGCTCGTCATACCCTTCGTAGTGACCGCAGATAAAAATCAGTTCCTCTTCTTTAGCCAAATCTTCAGCGTAGGCTTGATCGAACTGTTTCCCAGCAGGATCGAGAAGAATGACGCGGGGATTTTTCTTTTTAATGGCATCAAAGGCATCGAAAATAGGTTGGGCACGGAGCAACATTCCTTGACCACCTCCGTAGGGCTCATCGTCAACATGACGGGCCTTTTCAGCATATTCTCGAAAATTATGATACTGGATATCCAAGAGCCCTTTTTCTCGAGCCTTTCCAACAATCGAGTGCTCCAGCGGAGAAAACATCTCAGGAAAGAGGGTTAAAATATCAATCTTCATCATCTAGTCCTTCTAAGATTTCCACTTGGACCCGCTTGTTTGGAATATCAACATTGAGAACTACTGACGGAATGTAAGGCAAGAGTAGGTCGCGTTTTCCTTTTCGCTTGACCACCCAGACATCATTGGCACCTGGTTGTAGGATTTCCTTGATAGTTCCAATCAAGTTGTCACCCTCATAAACTTCCAAACCAATAATCTCGTGATAATAGAATTCTCCATCATCTAAGTCGTTCAAATCTTCCTCAGCAACCTTGAGACTATAACCCTTGTACTTCTCAATCGCATTGATATGGTACATGTCTTTGAATTTGATAATGTCAAAATTCTTATGCTTACGGTGGCTAGCAATGGTCACTGTTTGAACAAACTGATCTTTTTCATCAAATAAAGCCAGTTCTGCCCCTTTTTTAAAACGTTCTTCAGCAAAATCCGTCACAGACAAGACTCGCATCTCACCCTGCAAACCCTGCGTATTGACGATTTTCCCAACATTAAAGTAGTTCATCTTGTCTCCTGTACTCTCCTTCTTTCCATCTTATTCTGACAATTCTCGAATAATAGTCGCAATTTTTTTCTGATTCTGACCATTGTAAATAGTGGTGATTCCCTCCCAAAATAAGTTTAGTATTGGAAGTCCAATATTCTGAGTCTCTGTACTCTTTTTCTCTATAAGCCTGACAAAAAATAAATACAGGGACATGAGCTTCTATAGATACATTCTCAAAATCTTCCTCAGTAATCTCTCCAGATATTCGAAATTTTGTATCTTGATTTTCCAACTCTGAGCTTTTTTCTTGCATTATTTTCCAGATTTCTTTATTAGTTTCAGGACTAAATGTTGCTTGAGTTAAGTTCTTAAAATAAAGTTCAGGACCACACTCGTCAATCAACCTCATCTGCTCTTCCATTTCTGGATAGGGATTTTCTGAAAAATCAGAAAACATTACTTTTTTAGTTGTTGGTTCAATTGCTAGTAAAGCCTGACACTTAATTGATTTGTTGAGCAATTTGCAAGCTAAAATTCCACTCAAACTATGTACACAAAGTATATATTCAGAAATCGCCAATTCTTCAAGTACTTCATAAACCGCGTCTACAAGATTGTCCAGATTTTTTCCAGCTTGGTCATGAATCGGACTCCTACCTGTGTTTGGAAAATCAATTGTCAAATAACCAATTGTGGAAGGAAGTTTTTCAAGTATAAGTGAAAAATTTTCATAACTTGGTAGCAAACCTGCGCCATTTAAACAAACAAGCACTTTCTTTTGCTTTTTATAAGTAACAGAGAGACTGCCAATTTTTGTAGTTACTTCAAACCGTTTCATAAAGAAATCCACTCATTCTATAACAATGATTTATTAAAAACCCTTATCCTTTATTTTATCACGTTCCAGGGATTTTCACAAGTTGGATAGGTCCTATCTTACAAGGCTACTACTTCTTCAAAAAAATCACCAACTATCTGATTAAACTCTTGAGGATGATCATTCATCGGTTGGTGTTTGCTATCTGAAATCGTTACTTGACGCGCATTGGGATTTAAGGCAATGATACCATCATATATTATTTTCAGGTGTTTGGGGAAATCATTTTCTCCTCTTACTAAAAGCATAGGAGGATTTCCTTTATATCCTTCTATCTCATGGACTGCCAAGAAACCTGTGATTCCAAGGTTCAAGAAAACATCTCGCCCAGTTTCTATAATGGCCGTCTTGACCAATTCTCTTGTGATAGGGTTATCAGTACACATTTTTGAGTTTTTATCTGCAATCACCCTCCAAGGAATCGTTTTGTACATAAGAGAACTATATTTGATTCGACCTCTTTCTTTATCTGATAGGTAACGATGCTGTCCCCAACTATCTACCATGACCAAGGCTAGGACTCTTTCTGGATGGCGATAAGTGTACTCTTGAAGTGGATTTCCTCCCCAAGAATGACCAACCAATATCACCTTATCTAGCTGGAAATAGGACAAAATAGCATCTACATCTTGAACAGCGCCTTCCAAGTCGGGAAGGCCAACTTTCATAGGTGATTCCCCCTGCCCTCTAACATTGACAAAGTAAAGGTCAAATCCATCGAAAGCATCATACTGGTGGGCCCACATCTGACTACGGCCACAAGCTCCATGATAAAAAATAATGTGTCCTTTACTTGCGTTTCCAGGACGATGATAAACAACCAAATCACAATCTACGACTGCTATAACGTGACGTTTCAACATCTCGGGTTCTCTGTTATAAAAAGCAATAGCTTCAGCAATATCATTTGGCTTCATTTTTACACTCTCTCCTCTTTATCCTAGTATCATTCTTTTATCTATTTTATCATGCTATATTAAAATCTTTGTTTTCTAAGCCTAATTTCATTAAAAATTTTGAATTTTCTGCATCATTTAAATAAAGAAAAAGACTACTAAGCAATCTTTACTTTTTTCTCATCAGATTCATGCCTAAAATTCCAGCAATAATCAAAGTTGCTCCAATCACATGGTAACTATAAATTGGTTCGTGGAGGATAAGAGCCCCAGCTAGAATGGTCAAAACTGTTCCAAGATTACCAAAGACACTGACGGTTGATGCCCCGAGGCGAACGATAGCATAGATAGAGAGACTACCAGTCACGATAGAGGCTAGTATTCCCAAATAGAGGATGGAAAGCAGATAGGACACCTGTCCAAGTGGCGCAAAGTAAGCTAATATATTCCCCTCTAGATAGTGCGAGGTCAGGCTTAGCATATTAAAGGTGATGAAGCCAACAAATATCACAACAGCTGTCATATCCATAGCCCGATAGCGGCCTCCTTTAACCTTGCTGAGAATATTGTTTATCGCATTGGCAAGAACAGATCCCAACATCAAGAGAAAGCCCAAGCTAGCAGTTTCAGTGCTAAAGTTTGCTCCTTTGCTAAGGAAAATGAAAACTACTCCTGCTACGGATAAAATTAAAAAGAACTTTTGTAGCAAACCAGTCTTTTCCTTGAGAAAGACCGATGCCAAAAGGAGAGTAAAAATCGGGACAAGCGCTTGTAAAATTCCCGCTTCAGAAGACGATATATACTGTAAAGCAAAGGATTGGAAAATAAAGAAGAGGAGTGGATAGAAAAGACTCATAGGCAGAATTGAAAGAATATCTTTTCTACTTAAACTCACATTGATAAGTTTTGTTTGATGAAGGATGACCAATACCAAAGCAGCGATTGTATAGCGATGTGCTAAGTTTGTGAGAGGACTAGCATAGCCCAAAGCAATCTTAGTAAATAAAAAAGAAAAACCAATGATTGCTGAAAAGGATAAGGCTGCTAGGTATGCTTTTGTTTTCTCGTTCATAGATGGTCACTCCATTTAAAAATAGCTATTCTCAAGATTGATTGACTAGAATTCTTTGAGACTGTCTATCCATTTTAGCATAGTAAAATCCTAGATGCTATTTCTAGGATTGGTATTTTATGCCTTCTTTCACCGTTTATCTATTACATTAGTTAAAAAGGATTCAGCCAGTCTGATCTGCTTTTCTCGTTCTTGTCTCACAAGTTCTAACTTGTCTGCCTCTTGGAGATTCCTTACTTTGATAGCATAATCCGCGGAAACGATGGCGTGTCCTCTCATATGGGCTGTTGAAATAGCTTGTACAAAGACTCTGGCAGCGTACTTAGCGATTTGATTTTGGGCATTTTTAGAGAGGAGATTTGCTGCGAAACCTGCTTTTCTCAACTCATGAGGTGAGAACTCATTTCTCAATCGTGCATCAAAAGCCTCATAAGCTTGCCGAATTATTTTATTTTTCTCACCTTCATCACCGATATCAATTAAAGATAAGAAATCTCGCGAGTTCTCTAATGCCCATCGAGCTAGTTCTTTCTGAGGAAGTCTATCCAGTATTTGTTCTAGTTCCAATCTTTTCTCAGAGTCGTCCCAAATGGCAACTTTGTAAGGACTGGGTAGGTGATTCATTTTAGTCTTATAGGCAGTTCGTTCAAACTCATTCCATGCATAATCCTCTGGTCTCATTGCTTTCTCATTCTTTCTTACTAGCTAGCGTAATCTAGGAGAAACCTTTCATATCAGTGAAAAGAGATTACTCCTAGTTCTCTTGGAAGTTATCCAAAAATCCTTTCAAATCTCGTTCATGTTGGTACTTAATGGCAGCCTTCTTATCTTTGTCAAAGATGGTTTTGGTTAGGTCAATATCGTTGATAGCTGCGATTGCGACGGTGTAATGAATGATATCAGCCAGTTCTTTGGCTAGTTCCTCATTTGAGTCCTGGACACCCTCTTTTCGACCAGAGCGCCCATTCAAGACCTCTGCTACTTCTCCGACTTCCTCCACTAGCTTGATAAAGAGGCCTTCCTCAGTCCGAGACTGTTGGTAATGTTCGAGTAAATAAGCTTGTAATTGTCTAAACGTTAAATCCTTCATCTTCTCCTCCTCACAAAAAAAGCGAGACATCTGTCCCGCTTTTTTATTTTTCATCAATAACGATTCTTACTTTTTTGTCTTCAGTTGGGACAGAGTAGACAATCGTTCTTATCGCTGAGATAGTGCGACCCTTACGACCGATAACACGACCGACATCGCTTTGGTCAAGATCCAAGTGATACTCCAAAAACTCTGGTGTGTCTTCGATCTTGATAGTTAAGGCATCAGGTTGTGAAATCAAAGGTTTCACAATCGCAATAATGAGATTTTCAATCGTATCCATCTGTCAACCTACTTTAAACTTATTTTGAGAATTTAGAATCGTGGAATTTTTTCAATACGCCTTCTTTTGAAAGGATGTTGCGAACTGTATCTGAAGGTTGAGCTCCATCAGCCAACCATGCAAGAACGCGGTCTTCTTTCAAAGTTACTTGGTTTTCAGCAACAAGTGGGTTGTAAGTTCCAACTGTTTCGATGAAACGTCCGTCACGTGGTGAACGTGAGTCTGCTACATTGATACGGTAGAAAGGTTTTTTCTTAGAACCCATACGAGTCAAACGGATTTTAACTGCCATTTTTTAATGTCTCTTTTCTTATTTTTTTATTTCGGTGAAATAGCTGAGCTATTTAGCACATGTTCTATTATAGCAGATTTTTGACAGGTGTCAAGAAAAAAACTTGACATAGTTTAAAATTTTTATTTTTTTTAGAAATTTATTAGACTAATAGGGATAAATTAGAAAGAGAAACTTTATGAATACTAGTCTAGAGAACATTTACAAAGACCATCAGGTTAATCCTTACATCTCTCCTGATCGTGATATCGAGACTTGGCTACTAAATCCCAAGCCTGTCCCAAAACGAAATAGAAGACAATCTTCTGGCAGGTGATATTATCCTCCTCTGGAGAATCAACTTTGGTACTTTTACCACCGAAAGCTGGTTTTAAAAACTCCCATTCGAATATGATTCAAAATTCGCTTAAAATAAATGTTTTCCCACTTTTTCAGAAAAAAATTTTCATCTAATTTAAATAACTTTCAATTAAATGGTGTGAACCATGAAATGTTGTAAATGCTGTATTGTAGCTAGTTTTTAACATTTAGAGAACTGGCTA
>NZ_AFUB01000016.1 GCF_000222705.1 Streptococcus mitis bv. 2 str. SK95
AAATCGGGATTTGCATTTAAGAGATGAATTTTTGGTGCGAATGTTTAACATTGCTTTGGTTGACCATGGCATAGGCCAGGGTTGTGTCAATTTTGCTGTGACCTAGTAGTTTTTGGACTTGTTCGATAGGCATTCCTTTATCAATCGCCTTAGTCGCTAAGGTTCTTCTGAATTTATGTGGATGAACCTTTTGTATTCCAAGTTTATGTCCTAAATTTCTCAATCGAATCTCGACACCCGCAATTCCAAGTCTCTGAGCTTTTCCAACTAGCGTTACAAAAAGGGCAGGATGGCTATCTTTTCTATCATTGAGATAGTTTCTTAAATGAATTTTCGTACGAGCATCAAAATATACGGGTCTTTCTTTTTTTCCTTTTCCAAAAACAACACACTCTCTGTTTTCAAAATCGATATCAGAACGATTCAATTGGACCAGTTCTCCTACACGCATACCTGTTGATGCTAGTAGGTCAATCATTGCCAAATCTCTTAAATTTTCACAGTTATCCCGCATAATTTCCAGATGTTCATCCGTATAAGTTTCTTTTACAGTTTGTTCTGTCTTAATTTTTTTAATCCTTCGAATAGGATTCTTGATGATATATTCCTCTTGTTCAAGCCAAGCAAAAAAAGAAGACAATATACGCCGAATATTATCCAAATTCGCCTTACTACAGTCCTTTTCAGACTGATAATTTGCTAGATAACTTCTTAAATCATCTGTTGTCAGTTGTGTCACAGACTCCTTACTATGATGAAACAAATTTTCAATTGTTCTCTGATAATAACGTATTGTTTTTGCGCTACAGCCCTCCACCTGCTTAGCAGTGATGAATAGTTGCAACAGATTATTATTTGAATGCTTCTGCTTCTTTTTTCCATCCACTAGATGGCGCTCTAAACTCTCTCTCAATGCTAATAATTGTTCATTGTTTAAAAGTGGTAACATTTCTTGTATGATAATTGTAACTTTTGATTCCATAAATTCTCACTTTCATAATTACTCATCAATAAAAAGAGGCAATATCAGTTTCTGCATCACAGAATTCTAATATTGCCTGTTCATTTATTTTCTTATGCTCATTTCAATCCAGCATACTATCTTACTTTTTGAGCTTTTCTCTGATAGAATGTTCAGAAACCCATTTAGAGTAGCTTATCATTTTTTCATCAGTTAAAGCTTCTACCGCTATAGTCACGCACATATCAACCGCTTCTTCCACGGAAACAGTAAAGTGATAACCATTTAATTGTAAAAACTTCACCAAAACAAAGAAGGCTGTTCGTTTATTGGCGTTGGCAAAAACATGCTTCTTTATCAATTGGACAAATAATATTGTTGCTTTATCAAAAATTGTTGGATAAAGAGGTTTGCCAAAAACAAATTGTTCTGGTAAGTTCACAATCATATTTAACGCTGAAGGACTAACTGTTTGAATTTGCTCCTTTGGAGAATACCGTTGAATTGCTAAAGCATTGATTTTTTCAATTTGCTTTTCTGTTAGATAGACTGTCATTTTTCCACCAAAGCTTTGAAAACATCGTCGTATTCATCAAAAATTGTATCCAATTTTAAGTTAAAGGCATCATCAGAAACATAAGAGACCTGATGATCCAATTCTTCAGGAGTAAAGATAATTTCACCGCTTGGTAACAATTTCGCTTCGTATTTAACACCACTTGGAATATTGAACTCGCTTGGAATCGTAATGGTGATTGAATTTCCTTGTTTTCTTGTTTTTACGACCATCTGATTTCCTCCTTTGAAGTATTATAACAAATAATTACGGTAATTACAATGATAGTGTAAAACTGCTATTTCATCTCGAATCTTAACCGAAATACTCCTGCATAAGTGATTTTTTCAAGGTTTCCAATTCTTCCAGAGATTTTTGAATTGCC
>NZ_AFUB01000015.1 GCF_000222705.1 Streptococcus mitis bv. 2 str. SK95
GCTATTTTTGGATTATATGAATATATGCAACATTTCAATCTTATGGTGAATTTTGTAAAAATAGATGCAGTTAAATGGATACAAACGATGAATTTGAATAGTTTGTATTATCCCAGTTCAATATTTCTCCACTACACCTATTTTGCATATGTTTTGTTGCTAGCTTTTATTTTGGTAATTGTTATCCCATATAAGAACCAAGTGTTAAATTTAGTTTATAAAACACTTATTGCAATTTCAATTTTTTTGACCCAATCTCGTATAGTTTGGATAGCTTTTGGGGTAATTTTAATTCTTTCGTTTATACTAAATAGACATGGGATATTGACATATAGAAAGTTGAGTGTTATAGTACTTATTTTAATTATAGTAGTCTCTCTCTGCCTATATTTTGATGTGTTTGCGTTTATTTCTAATTATATAGGTTTAAGATTTTCTTCACTTTATCGTTATGGAATGGCTGACGGTTCTCTAGGTCAACGTATTGGAACTCTTAGAAATTGGGGAAATTATTTAGACTCTGATACTATAAAGGCTATTATTGGGTCAGGATTTGGTGGTGTCAATAATTACTTGAGTACTTATTCATTTTTTAATGGCTATTCTACAGCTGATTCAACAGTGACAAGTTTCCTTATTGATACTGGAGTTATTGGCTTATTTATCTTTTTATTATCTATGTTTCAGATATTAGTAATAGTGGTAAAAGGAAAAGGAATTTTTAGAGAATTGGCGTTATATACTATTGTAGCTTCTTCTATAGTTAGTTTAACAATTGATTTTTGGGCAAATTATGTTATTCTTCATATATTTTACGTGGTTATTATCTGTGCATTTATAGGAATGAGATTGACTAAGCAAGAAAAATAAAATTGGATGGGGAAATTCAAGGTTGTATGATAATGTGCAGAAGGCATATGGAATAGTTGTTTTTTAGATTTTTAATTTATTTTTTAATAAATAATTTTCTGTTTTTATCTAAAATTAAAGAAGGACAATATGACAAAAAGTATCTTATATTTTTTATCTACATCTGATATATCATCGGGAGCTACCCGGTCATTGTTACGATTAGTTTCGATAGTTGAGGATTCAGACTTTAGGGTTATTATCATTTTACCAGAACATGGAAATGTGGAAGATGAGCTTGTAAACAAAGGAATTAAATACTATGTTGTAAAACAATATATTTGGAATTATTGGATAAAATATCTCAGTCATACTAAAAATATTTTTTACTATTTGAAATTGCCGTTAAAGTATTTATTAAACAGAATATCGCTTCACAAAATCAACAGAATTATAAAAAAAGAAAAAGTTGATATTATTCATATGAATACGTTGACTTCTTTTTTAGGAGCTCAGGCAGCAATCGAACAGAGAAAAATATTAATATGGCATATAAGGGAGTTTATGGAAGAGGACTTAGGAATTGAATTTTGTAATAGAAAAAAAGCAATTGATTTAATAAATAAATCAACATGTGTAATTTCTATATCTGATTCAATTTCTAAAAAGTTTTCCAACGAAGTTTTGGTTTATAAAAAAGTCATTCATAATGGTTTATCAATTGATGACTATTTTATAGATAAAGTCGCATTTCAGAACCAAAAGATTAACATTTTATCTTCAGGTAGAATTACGCCTGGAAAAGGGCAGGTTGATTTAGTTAGAGCGATAGCTAATCTTCCTGAGAGATATAAACAGATGTTTAAAGTTGATATTATAGGAATAGTTGAAAGCGAAGAATATTTTAAAGAAATAAAAGAAGTTATTTCAAATTATAAACTTGACGGTATTGAGTTTCATGGTTTTCAATCTGATCCAACTGATTTTTTCAGAAAATGTGATATCGTATGTGTGTGTTCCAAAAAAGAAGCTTTCGGTCGTATTACAGTTGAGGGAATGTTGTCTGGAGCGTTAGTTATTGGGACAAATTCAGGTGGTACAAAAGAGATAATTTCTACAGGAGAAACAGGATATCTGTATGAACCAGGAGATTATATGCAGCTTAGTGAAATTTTAAAAACTATAATAAACAATAGGAGTTCCATCTTGGAAATTGCTTTGAGAGGACAAGAGAAGGCTACATTACGTTTTTCAGATAAAAATAATGCCATGCAGATCATGCAACTATATAAGGAACTAGAAAATTGAGTAGAAGATATAATTACTTACTAAAAAATATTGGATTACTAACTTTAAGCAACTTTGGTTCTAAAATTTTAGTCTTTTTAATGGTTCCGTTATATACAAGCGTACTATCTACATCTGATTATGGAACATATGACTTATTTAATACGACAATCTCATTGCTAATTCCAATTATTTCAATTAATATTTCTGAAGGGGTTCTTCGATTTGCATTAGATGAAAAAAATGACAGTAGTATAGTATATTCAATTGGCTGGAATATTATAATAAAAGGTTTCTTAGTTGTAGTATTAGGAATTATTTTCAATAATATCTTTAATATATTCCCATTACTTAAAGAAAATTCCATAACTTTTTTATTACTTTATTTATCAACTATTGTTTACCAATTTCTTTCTTCATTTA
Organism: Streptococcus mitis bv. 2 str. SK95; assembly: GCF_000222705.1. Taxonomy (GTDB): domain Bacteria; phylum Bacillota; class Bacilli; order Lactobacillales; family Streptococcaceae; genus Streptococcus; species Streptococcus mitis_AY. The sequence goes on from NZ_AFUB01000015.1 coordinate 2,560, forward strand.
TTAGAGGTATAGATAAAGTTTCTATATTATCAATTGCTGCTATTCTCAATACAATTTCTATATTGGGGTTTAACATTCTATTTCTTATAATTATACCTCTAGGTTTGGCTGGATATTTTTGGTCTAATATATTGGGTTTGGTGCTACCTAGTTTATACTTGATATATAAGATATCTCAATATAACATTAAGTACACTAGCCTTCAGAATAAAAAGTTACAGCAAAGACTTGTTAGTTACAGTATTCCCTTAATCTTAAATTCATTAGGTTGGTGGATTAATAATGCAATAGATAGATACGTAGTTATTGCATTTTGTGGTGTAGCGGTGAATGGCATTTATTCAGTTGGTTATAAAATCCCATCAATTTTAAATATTTTTGCAAATATATTTAACCAAGCGTGGATATTATCATCTGTAAAGTCTTATCGTGATGAAGATAGCGAATATTTCTTTTCTCAAGTTTATAATAAGTATAACATGATTATGGTATTAATTTCCGGGCTACTAATTTCTTGTAGTAAAATACTTGCTAAGTTTCTATATATGAATGAATTTTATGATGCTTGGAAGTTTGTTCCGTTTTTACTAATTGCAAATGTTTTTGGAGCTATTTCAGGATTTGCTGGTGGAATTTTTTCCGCGGTTAAAGATTCAAAAATATATAGTCAGTCAACCTTAGTAGGAGCGATAGTGAATATTATTTTCACATTTGTTTTTGTATATTATTATGGAGCTATAGGTGCTGCTATTGCCACTATGATATCTTACTTTGTTGTTTGGATAATACGTGTTCATACAATGAGAAAATATATAAAGTTAAAAATTTTTATTAGAAGAGATGTATTTTCCTATGTATTGCTTATTTTTCAGTCAATAGTCTTATGGTTGGAAAATAGTTATGTTCTTTATCCTATACAAGTTGTGCTATTCTTACTATTAGTTATGTTATTTTATAAAGAAATAAAGAGTATTATTGGTGAATTAAAAAAGTTTCTAACACAAGAACCATAAGTACGAGTATTGAAAGGAGAAAAATGTGAAAATAGCAGTAGCAGGTACGGGATATGTTGGTCTATCCATTGCGGTTTTATTGTCTCAGCAACATCAAGTAATGGCGGTGGACATTATTCCTGAGAAGGTCGAATTAATTAATCAAAGAAAGTCACCTATTCAAGATGACTACATAGAGAAATATCTGGCAGAAAAAGAGTTAAACTTAGTTGCTACACTAAATGCAGAAGAAGCTTATCAGGATGCAGATTTTGTTGTGATTGCAGCTCCAACTAATTATGATCCGAAAAAGAATTTCTTTGATACATCTGCCGTAGAGTCTGTTATTGAAACAGTACTGAGATATAATCCTGAGGCAATCATGGTGATTAAAAGTACGGTTCCGGTGGGCTATACAGAGTCAGTACGAAAGAAATTTCAGACTGAAAATATCTTGTTTAGCCCTGAGTTTTTGCGGGAGTCGAAAGCGCTTTATGACAATTTGTATCCGAGTCGAATTATTTTAGGAACAGATAAAAATAATGAGCGCTTGGTAAGTGCTGCCGAAACTTTCGCAGGACTTCTTCAAGAAGGAGCTTTACAAGAAAATATTGATACATTGTATATGGGCTTTACAGAAGCTGAAGCAGTAAAGCTTTTTGCGAATACTTATCTTGCTCTGCGTGTTTCTTATTTTAATGAGCTGGATACTTATTCTGAGATGAAGGGGCTAGATACTCAAGCTATTATTGAAGGGGTTTGCTTAGATCCACGGATTGGTTCTCACTATAACAATCCTTCCTTCGGCTACGGCGGTTATTGTCTTCCTAAAGACACCAAGCAACTTCTTGCCAACTATGAAGATATACCAGAAGAACTTATAGGAGCCATAGTACGGAGCAATTCGACACGTAAGGACTTTATTGCTGATCAGGTTCTTAAGATGGTAGATTATTATGATTATTCAGTCCATAATATTTTCGATGAGAGAGTAGAAAAAGATATTATTATTGGCATCTATAGATTGACCATGAAGAGTAATAGCGATAATTTTCGTCAAAGCTCTATTCAAGGTATTATGAAACGTATAAAAGCTAAGGGAGTAAGAGTAGTTATTTATGAACCCACTTTAGAAAGCGGGAGTACATTTTTTGGAAGTTCCGTTATCAATGATTTAGATGAATTCAAACGACTGAGTAGTGCCATTGTTGCTAATCGCTATGATAACTCATTAGAAGATGTCAAGGAAAAAGTCTATACACGTGATATTTTTGAAAGAGATTAATTTAGTATAATAAAAATGGAAAAAATAATTGTTAGAAGCGGTCCATACTGAGAAGCAATGGGGACGCTCAGCGACAAAACTTCCTCCATTTATCATTAAACGCCTTCCAGTTCGTTTAACCTTTGATAATAATTATTTTAACGACCGTTATCAAGTGATTCCTATTGTGGATACAATGTGATTACTGAAAATATACTTAAAGACGTAGAAGTTGAGCTAGGAGTGGATTGCTTTGACTATCGTGAAGAGCTGGAAGCATCTGCTAACAAAGTTGCTTTTACAGGAATGATTGACCAGTATTTTGATTATAAGCATGGTGAGCTAGAGTATCGCAGTTTACGTTTTAAGCACGAAGTGCTTGATGAGGAAAATCACCAAGGAAATGCTGTAGTGAACTATACAGATCGTGAGATTCCTTATACTCGTATCATTGAGCATAAAAAATTTGAGTATGGTCTGCAGCCTAAGACAGTCATCACGTGTGAATATCCAGCTGACTGGAAACGTGGAGATGAACCATATTATCCAATTAATGATGAGAAAAATAATGCTATCTTTTCTAAATACCACGAAGAAGCTTCACAGAATGATAAGGTTATCTTCTGTGGACGTTTAGCAGATTATAAATATTAGTGGTGATTGAACGGATACTTAGTGTAGTAGAGGAAGAATTTAGTAATTAAAAAACAACGAAGAAAGGTTATTCCATTATGAAAGGTATTATTCTTGCAGGTGGCTCAGGTACTCGACTGTACCCTCTTACACGAGCTGCATCAAAACAGCTGATGCCGGTTTATGATAAACCCATGATTTACTATCCTTTGTCAACTTTAATGTTGGCTGGGATTAAGGACATTTTAATTATCTCAACACCACAGGATTTGCCCCGTTTTAAGGACCTGCTCTTGGATGGTTCCGAATTTGGGATTAAGCTTTCCTATGCGGAACAGCCTAGTCCAGATGGACTTGCCCAGGCCTTTCTTATCGGTGAAGAATTTATCGGTGACAATAGCGTTGCCTTGATTTTAGGCGACAATATCTACCATGGTCCTGGTTTGAGCACAATGCTTCAAAAAGCAGCTAAGAAAGAAAAAGGTGCTACTGTTTTTGGTTACCAAGTGAAGGACCCAGAGCGTTTTGGTGTAGTCGAGTTTGATGAAGACTTGAATGCCATTTCCATAGAAGAAAAACCGGAGCATCCTCGCTCCAACTATGCTGTGACAGGTCTTTATTTCTATGACAATGACGTTGTGGAGATTGCCAAACAGATCAAACCCAGTGCTCGTGGAGAGTTGGAAATCACAGATGTCAACAATGCTTATTTGAAGCGTGGGGATTTGTCTGTTGAGGTTATGGGGCGTGGTTTTGCCTGGTTGGATACAGGAACACATGAGAGCTTGTTAGAGGCCTCACAATATATCGAAACGGTTCAACGGATGCAAAATGTTCAGGTTGCCAATCTGGAAGAAATTGCTTATCGAATGGGTTATATCAGCCGTGAAGATGTACTGAAGTTGGCGCAACCTCTTAAGAAAAATGAATACGGACAGTACTTGCTCCGTTTGATTGGAGAAATCTAGATGACAGATAATTTTTTCGGAAAAATACTTGCGGTGCGTAAAATTGATACCATTCCAGGTATGTTAGAGTTTGATATTCCAGTTCATGGTGACAATCGTGGCTGGTTTAAGGAAAATTTCCAGAAGGAAAAGATGGTGCCACTTGGCTTTCCTGAAAGCTTCTTTGCTGAAGGGAAACTGCAAAATAACGTCAGCTTTTCTCGCAAAAATGTTCTTCGAGGCCTCCATGCTGAGCCTTGGGACAAGTATATCTCTGTTGCAGATAATGGGAAGGTTCTAGGATCATGGGTTGATTTGCGTGAGGGTGAAACTTTTGGGAATGTTTACCAGACAGAGATTGACGCTAGTAAGGGAATCTTTGTTCCTCGTGGCGTAGCCAATGGATTTCAAGTCCTATCTGATACAGTTTCTTATAGCTATCTGGTTAATGACTATTGGGCGCTTGAACTCAAACCTAAGTATGCCTTTGTTAACTACTCTGACCCAGAATTAGGAATTGAGTGGGAAAATCTGGAAGAAGCAGAGGTATCTGAAGCGGACAAACATCATCCCCTACTTAAGGACGTGAAGCCTTTGAAAAAAGAAGATTTGGAATAAGGAAATAATATGACTAAATATAAAAACATCATCGTGACAGGTGGGGCTGGTTTTATTGGCTCTAACTTTGTCCACTATGTTCACAATAACTTTCCAGATGTGCATGTGACAGTGCTGGACAAGCTGACTTACGCGGGTAATCGTGCCAATATTGAAGAGATTTTAGGCGATCGTGTTGAGTTAGTTGTTGGAGATATTGCTGATGCTGAGTTGGTGGACAAGCTGGCATCTGAATCTGATGCTATCGTTCACTATGCGGCAGAAAGCCACAATGATAATTCGCTCAATGATCCGAGTCCATTTATCCACACCAACTTCATCGGAACTTACACACTTTTAGAAGCGGCTCGTAAATATGACATTCGTTTCCACCATGTATCGACTGACGAAGTCTATGGTGACCTGCCTCTGCGTGAAGATTTGCCAGGTCATGGGGAAGGTCCAGGTGAGAAATTTACCGCTGAAACCAAGTACAATCCAAGCTCGCCTTACTCATCAACCAAGGCAGCTTCAGACTTGATTGTCAAAGCTTGGGTACGCTCATTTGGCGTTAAAGCGACTATTTCTAACTGTTCAAACAACTACGGACCTTACCAGCATATTGAAAAATTTATCCCACGTCAGATTACTAATATCCTGAGTGGCATTAAGCCAAAACTCTATGGTGAAGGCAAGAACGTCCGTGACTGGATTCATACTAATGACCATTCATCAGGCGTTTGGACGATTCTGACCAAGGGTCAAATCGGTGAAACTTACTTGATCGGTGCGGACGGTGAGAAGAACAATAAGGAAGTGTTGGAACTCATCCTCAAGGAGATGGGGCAACCTGCTGACGCTTATGACCATGTGACCGATCGAGTTGGTCACGACCTTCGTTATGCCATCGATGCTAGCAAGCTCCGTGATGAACTAGGATGGAAGCCAGAGTTTACCAACTTTGAAGCAGGTCTCAAAGAGACCATCAAGTGGTACACAGATAACCAAGACTGGTGGAAATCTGAAAAAGAAGCAGTAGAGGCTAACTATGCTAAAACGCAACAAGTGATTAAATAATCAGATACTAAAAAAGCAAGAGAACTCGAGGTCTCTTGCTTTTTATGTATGTAGTAAGCTTTTATTTTCTTACTTCTTGTTTATAAAACTCTTTAAGGGCATCTTGCCAGGTTGGGATGACGAAACCTGTCGCCTTGGCTTTGGATAGGCTCATGGTTGAGTTGAGGGGGCGTTTAGCTTTAGCAGGGAACTTGCTAGAGTCTACTGGCACTACTTCAACATCACTGTCCTTAAGAATCTCGACAGCAAAGTCATACCAAGTGGTGTCCTCGGCTGCGTCATTTGATAAGTGGTAGTAGCCATACTCTTTTTGATTTTCAGTCAAGTAGGTCATGAATTCGGCCAGTGTACGTGTCCAAGTTGGGCGACCGTGTTGGTCGTTGACAACGGTGAGAGTTTTATGTGTTTTGGCTAGGCTTTGCATGGTAAAGACAAAGTTTTTTCCATAATTTCCAAAAACCCAAGCAGTACGAATGATGTAATGCTGTGACGTAAGGGTTTCAACAAGTTCTTCTCCCATTCGCTTGGTACGTCCGTATTCTGTCTGTGGATCAGGTAGGTCATCGACTTCCCACTCTTGTCCGATAGGTTTCTTTCCATCAAAGACGTAGTCTGTTGAGATGTAGACGAGAGTAGCTCCGTATTTCTCAGAGGCCTTGGCTACATTTTCAGTTCCAGTTACGTTGATGGCAAAATCCAGTTCTTTCCCCTCATCTTCGGCTGCATCAACAGCAGTGTAGGCTGCACAATGATAGACTAGAGTTGGCTTAACCTCAGCAAATACTTTTTCAACCATTTCAGAATTAGTGATATCCATTTCGGCCACATCCACTGCAACATAGTCTACATTTCGTTCATCTAGCAGATAACGTAGTTCTGTGCCGAGTTGACCATTGGCACCTGTAATTAAGATCATATCTTTCTCCTTGATTGTTCTTATACTTAATTATATCAAAAATATAGAAAAATCGGTTTTTAGTGAAACCTTTTTCGGTATAAACTTTGTTAGTGATGCGCAAGAGAGACGAATAGTTATTACTTTAGAATATCCTTAAAAGTATTTTTCAGAATATACCAAACTAACACAAAAATTCTGAAAATTCTGTTGACATCTTTCTGAAAAGGTTCTATAATAGATAGAAAGTTTTAAAGGAGAAAATGATGAAAAGTTCAAAACTATTTGCTCTTGCGGGCGTGACATTATTGGCGGCGACTACTTTAGCTGCATGCTCTGGATCAGGTTCGAGCGCTAAAGGAGAGAAGACATTCTCATATATCTATGAAACAGACCCAGATAATCTCAACTACTTAACAACTGGTAAGGCTGCAACTGCTGACATTACTAGTAATGTGATTGATGGATTGCTTGAAAATGACCGCTATGGTAACTTTGTGCCATCTATGGCTGAGGATTGGTCTGTATCCAAGGATGGATTGACTTACACTTATACTATCCGTAAGGATGCAAAATGGTATACTTCTGAAGGTGAAGAATACGCGGCAGTCAAAGCTCAAGACTTTGTAACAGGACTTAAATATGCTGCTGATAAAAAATCTGATGGTCTTTATTTAGTTCAAGAATCGATCAAAGGATTGGACGCCTATGTAAAAGGGGAAATCAAAGATTTCTCACAAGTAGGAATTAAGGCTCTGGATGATCAGACAGTTCAGTACACTTTGAACAAACCAGAAAGCTTCTGGAATTCTAAGACAACGATGGGTGTAATGGCACCAGTTAATGAAGAGTTCTTAAACTCTAAAGGGGATGATTTCGCTAAAGGAACAGATCCAAGTAGCATCCTATACAATGGACCATTCTTGCTCAAATCTATCGTAGCTAAATCTTCTGTTGAGTTTGAAAAAAATCCAAACTACTGGGATAAGGACAATGTTCATCTTGATAAGGTTAAATTATCATTCTGGGATGGTCAAGATACCAACAAACCGACTGAAGCCTTCAAGGATGGAAGTTTCACTATGGCCCGTCTCTTCCCAACAAGCGCTAGCTACCCAGAGACTGAAAAAGCATTTAAAGATAATATTGTTTACACACAACAAGATTCTACTACTTATTTAGTAGGTACTAATATTGATCGCCAGTCTTATAAGTATACTTCTAAGACAACGGATGAAGAAAAAACATCAACCAAGAAAGCTCTTCTAAACAAAGATTTCCGTCAAGCTCTTGCCTTTGGTTTTGATAGAACCGCCTATGCCTCTCAAGTAAACGGTGCAAGTGGTGCGACTAAACTGCTTCGTAACTTGTTTGTCCCACCTACATTTGTTCAAGCAGATGGCAAAAACTTTGGTGAGTTGGTCAAAGAAAAATTGGTGACTTATGGAGACGAGTGGAAGGATGTAAATTTAGCTGATGCCCAAGATGGACTCTATAACGCAGATAAGGCCAAAGCAGAATTTGCCAAAGCTAAGACAGCTCTTCAAGCAGAAGGTGTGAAATTCCCAATCCACTTGGATATGCCAGTAGACCAAACAAACACGACGAAAGTCCAACGTGTTCAATCCTTCAAACAATCGCTTGAAGCTACTCTAGGGTCAGAGAACGTCGTTGTCGATATCCAACAACTTCAAAAAGATGATGTCTTGAATATCACTTACTTTGCTGAAACTGCAGCTGGAGAAGACTGGGATATCTCAGATAACGTGGGATGGTCTCCAGACTTTGCAGACCCATCTACTTACCTTGATATCATCAAGCCATCTGTCGGAGAAAATACAAAGACTTACCTAGGATTTGACTCTGGAACAAACAACGCTGCGGCTAAGCAGGTTGGTTTGGAAGATTATGAAAAGATGGTTGTGGAAGCTGGGGAAGAAACTACTGACGTTTCAAAACGTTATGAGAAATATGCTGCTGCCCAAGCTTGGTTGACAGATAGTGCATTGATCATCCCAACAACTTCTAAAACTGGTCGTCCAATGTTGTCTAAGATGGTACCATTTACGCTTCCGTTTGCATACTCTGGTAACAAGGGTACGAGCGAAGCCCTCTTGTATAAATACCTTGATGTACAAGATAAACCAGTGACAGCAGAAGAATATCAAAAAGCCCAAGAAAAATGGATGAAAGAAAAAGAAGAGTCAAATAAAAAGGCTCAAGAAGATCTTGTAAAACATGTGAAATAACTGTTGTAAAATATAAGAAAGGATTTAGTATTTCTCTTGAATGCTGAATCCTTTTTTACATTTGTAAAGAAAGATTCTAAATTTGGAGCCTATTTTCTCAGAATAGAGAAAATTTTCGTTAATTTTACTTGTTTCCTATTGCTTTCTCAGCCATTATTTGTTATATTAAAAGCGTAATTATTTTTATTTATCAGGGTTAAGCATTGCACTTTCAGAGGAAGGAGTATTTTTTAAAAAAAGAATGTAAACGCTTACTCAAAAATGAAAGGATTTAGGAGTTCATGGATAAACGATTTTTTGAAAAACGCTGTAAATTTAGTATTCGGAAATTTTCATTAGGTGTTGCTTCTGTTATGATTGGGGCTGCATTCTTTGGGACAAGTACAGTTCTTGCAGATAGCGTGCAGTCTGGCTCCACAGCGAATTTACCAGCGGATCTAGCTGCTGCTCTTGCAACAGCAAAAGAGAATGATGGGCGTGATTTTGAAGCGCCAAAGGCGGGAGAAGACCAAGGGTCTCCAGAAGTTACGGATGGACCTAAGACAGAAGAAGAACTATTAGCACTTGAAAAAGAAAAACCAGCTAGTTCAGATAAGTTACCAGAAGGCTTAGAGGGCAAATTAGATAAGGCTGAAGATAAAGGGAAAGAAGTTGACAAGGATCAATTAGCTAAGGATACTGAGAATCTCGTTCCAGAAGATGTAGCTAAAACCAAGAATGGTGAATTAAACTACGGAGCAACTGTCAAAATCAAGACACCATCAGGTGAAGGTAGTGGGATTGTCATTGGCGAAAATCTTGTTTTAACTGTTTCACATAACTTTATAAAAGACGTTCCAGATGGCAATAATCGTAAAGTCGTTGACAATGATAAGGGGGATGGGGATATCTATAGCATTTCCTATCCAGGACTACCAGATGTTAAATTTAGTAAAAAAGACATTATTCATTGGGATCGTGAAGGTTTCCTAAAAGGCTACAAGAATGATTTAGCCCTTGTGAGATTACGCACAGTTCTCGAAAATACGCCTGTTGAAGTAACCAAAAAGCCAGTAGTTAAGAAAATCGGAGATAAACTTCATGTCTTTGGTTATCCAGAAGGGGAATTGGCTCCGATTGTCAACACTACAGTTGATTTTGCAGAACCATATGGAGAAGGTGTCCAAGGAATCGGTTATCAAGGAGGAAAACCAGGTGCTAGTGGCGGTGGTATCTTTGATACAGAAGGAAAACTCGTCGGTGTTCATCAAAATGGAGTTGTTGGCCAACGTAGTGGTGGTATTCTCTTCTCACCTGCTCAATTGAAATGGATCCAAGATCACATGAAGGGAATTTCAAGTGTCAAACCAGCAGACTTGGAAGAGAAAGAAAAACCAGCTGAAGACAAACCAAAAGAGGACAAACCAGCTGCTAAACCTGAAACACCTGAAAAAGTGACAGCTGAATGGCAAACGGTAGAGAAAAAAGAACAACAGGGAACAGTCACTATCCGAGAAGAAAAAGGTGTCCGCTACAACCAACTATCCTCAACTGCACAGAACGACAATGGCGATAAACCAGCCTTGTTTGAAAAACAAGGATTGACCGTTGATGCGAATGGAAATGCGACTGTTGATCTAACCTTCAAAGATGATTCTGAAAAGGGCAAATCACGCTTTGGTGTCTTCTTGAAATTTAAAGACACCAAGAACAATGTTTTTGTTGGTTATGACAAGGACGGCTGGTTCTGGGAGTATAAATCTCCAACCGATAGCACCTGGTATAAGGGCAACCGTGTAGCAGCACCAGAATCAGGTTCTGTAAACCGTCTTTCTATCACTCTCAAGTCAGATGGTCAGCTCAATGCAACGAATAATGATGTGAAGCTCTTTGATACAGTAACTCTACCAGCTGCGGTCAATGACCATCTTAAAAATGAGAAGAAAATTCTTCTCAAGGCGGGCTCCTATGGTGATGAGCGAACAGTTGTTAGTGTTAAGACGGATAACCAAGAGGGGGTAAAAACAGAGGATACCCCTGCTGAAAAAGAAACAGGTCCTGAAGTTGATGATAGCAAGGTGACTTATGACACGATTCAGTCTAAGGTCCTCAAAGCAGTGATTGACCAAGCCTTCCCACGTATTAAAGAATACAGTTTGAACGGGCATACCTTGCCAGGACAAGTCCAACAATTCAATAAAGTCTTTATCAACAAACACGAAGTCACACCTGAAGTTACCTACAAAAAAATCAATGAGACAACAGCAGAGTACTTGATGAAGCTTCGCGATGATGCTAATCTTATCAATGCAGAAATGACGGTTCGTTTGCAAGTTGTTGATAATCAGTTGCACTTTGATGTGACCAAGATTGTCAACCACAATCAAGTTACTCCAGGTCAAAAGATTGATGACGAAAGAAAACTACTTTCTTCTATTAGTTTCCTTGGCAATGCTTTAGTATCTGTTTCAAGTGACCAAGCGGGTGCTAAGTTTGATGGGGCAACTATGTCAAACAATACCCATGTCAGCGGAGATGATCATATCGATGTAACCAATCCAATGAAAGACTTGGCCAAGGGTTACATGTATGGCTTTGTTTCTACAGATAAGCTTGCTGCTGGTGTTTGGAGCAACTCTCAAAACAGCTACGGTGGAGGTTCTTATGACTGGACTCGTTTGACAGCTTATAAAGAAACCGTTGGAAATGCCAACTATGTAGGAATCCACAGCTCTGAATGGCAATGGGAAAAAGCTTATAAGGGCATTGTTTTCCCAGAATACACGAAGGAACTTCCAAGTGCTAAGGTTGTTATCACTGAAGATGCCAACGCAGACAACAAAGTCGACTGGCAGGATGGTGCCATTGCTTATCGTAGCATCATGAACAACCCTCAAGGTTGGGAAAAAGTTAAGGATATTACAGCTTATCGTATCGCGATGAACTTTGGCTCACAAGCACAAAACCCATTCCTTATGACCTTGGATGGTATCAAGAAGATCAATCTCCATACAGATGGTCTAGGACAAGGTGTTCTCCTTAAAGGATATGGTAGCGAAGGCCATGACTCTGGTCACTTGAACTATGCTGATATTGGTAAGCGTATCGGTGGTGTTGAAGACTTTAAGACCCTAATTGAGAAGGCTAAGAAATATGGAGCTCATCTAGGTATCCACGTTAACGCTTCAGAAACTTATCCTGAGTCTAAGTACTTCAATGAAAAAATTCTTCGTAAGAATCCAGATGGAAGCTATAGCTATGGCTGGAATTGGCTAGATCAAGGTATCAACATTGATGCTGCCTATGACCTAGCCCATGGTCGTTTGGCACGTTGGGAAGATTTGAAGAAAAAACTTGGTGAAGGCCTCGACTTTATCTATGTGGACGTTTGGGGTAATGGTCAATCTGGTGACAACGGTGCTTGGGCTACCCACGTTCTTGCTAAAGAAATTAACAAACAAGGCTGGCGCTTTGCGATCGAGTGGGGACACGGTGGTGAGTACGACTCTACCTTCCATCACTGGGCAGCTGACTTGACCTATGGTGGCTACACCAATAAAGGTATCAACAGTGCCATCACGCGCTTTATCCGTAACCACCAAAAAGATGCTTGGGTAGGGGACTACAGAAGTTACGGTGGTGCAGCAGATTACCCACTTCTAGGTGGCTACAGCATGAAAGACTTTGAAGGATGGCAAGGACGGAGTGATTACAATGGCTATGTAACCAACTTGTTTGCCCATGATGTCATGACTAAGTATTTCCAACACTTCACTGTAAGCAAATGGGAAAATGGTACACCGGTGACTATGACCGATAACGGTAGCACCTATAAATGGACTCCAGAAATGAAGGTTGAGCTAGTCGATGCTGCAGGTAACAAAGTGGTTGTGACTCGTAAGTCAAATGATGTCAATAGCCCGCAATATCGCGAACGTACAGTAACGCTCAACGGACGTGTCATCCAAGATGGCTCAGCTTACTTGACTCCTTGGAACTGGGATGCAAATGGTAAGAAACTTCCTACTGATAAGGAAAAAATGTACTACTTCAATACGCAAGCTGGTGCAACAACTTGGACACTTCCAAGCGATTGGGCAAATAGCAAGGTTTACCTTTACAAGCTAACTGACCAAGGTAAGACAGAAGAGCAAGAACTAACTGTAAAAGATGGCAAGATTACCCTAGACCTTCTAGCAAATCAACCATACGTTCTCTACCGTTCAAAACAAACCAATCCTGAAATGTCATGGAGCGAAGGCATGCATATCTATGACCAAGGATTTAACAGTGGAACCTTGAAACACTGGACCATTTCTGGTGATGCTTCTAAGGCAGAAATTGTCAAATCACAAGGCGCAAATGAAATGCTTCGTATCCAAGGCAATAAGAGCAAGGTCAGCCTTACTCAGAAACTGACTGGCTTGAAACCAAATACCAAGTATGCTGTTTATGTCGGTGTTGATAACCGTAGTAATGCTAAGGCAAGTATCACAGTGAATACTGGCGAGAAAGAAGTGACTACTTATACCAATAAGTCACTCGCTCTCAACTATATCAAAGCATACGCTCATAACAATCGCCGTGACAATGCTACAGTTGACGATACAAGTTACTTCCAAAACATGTACGCCTTCTTTACAACAGGATCGGACGTATCAAATGTTACTTTGACATTGAGTCGTGAAGCTGGTGATGAAGCAACTTACTTTGATGAAATTCGTACCTTTGAAAACAATTCAAGCATGTACGGAGACAAGCATGATACAGGTCAAGGAACCTTCAAACAAGACTTTGAAAATGTTGCTCAAGGAATCTTCCCATTTGTAGTAGGTGGTGTCGAAGGTGTTGAAGATAACCGCACTCACTTGTCTGAAAAACACGATCCATATACACAGCGTGGTTGGAATGGTAAGAAAGTCGATGATGTTATCGAAGGAAATTGGTCATTGAAGACAAATGGACTAGTGAGCCGTCGTAACTTGGTTTACCAAACTATTCCACAAAACTTCCGTTTTGAAGCTGGTAAAACTTATCGTGTAACCTTTGAATACGAAGCAGGCTCTGACAATACCTATGCCTTTGTAGTCGGTAAGGGAGAATTCCAGTCAGGTCGTCGTGGTAGTCAAGCAAGCAACTTGGAAATGCATGAATTGCCAAATACTTGGACGGATTCTAAGAAAGCCAAGAAGGTAACCTTCCTTGTGACAGGTGCAGAAACAGGCGATACTTGGGTAGGTATCTACTCAACTGGAAACGCAAGCAATACTCGTGGAGATGCTGGCGGAAATGCCAACTTCCGTGGTTACAACGACTTCATGATGGATAATCTTCACATCGAGGAAATTACCCTAACAGGTAAGATGTTGACAGAAAATGCTTTGAAGAACTACTTGCCAACTGTAGCCATGACCAACTACACGAAAGAGTCTATGGATGCCTTGAAGGAGGCGGTCTTTAACCTCAGTCAGGCAGATGATGATATCAGTGTGGAAGAAGCGCGTGCAGAGATTGCCAAGATTGAGGCCTTGAAGAATGCTTTGGTTCAGAAGAAGACAGCTTTGGTAGCAGAAGACTTTGAAAGTTTGGATGCGCCAGCTCAACCAGGTGAAGGTCTTGAGAACGCCTTTGATGGTAATGTGTCTAGTCTATGGCATACATCTTGGAATGGTGGAGATGTAGGCAAGCCTGCAACCATGGTATTGAAAGAACCAACTGAAATCACAGGACTTCGTTATGTTCCACGTGGCTCAGGATCGAATGGTAACTTGCGTGATGTGAAACTGGTTGTAACAGATGAGTCTGGCAAGGAGCATACTTTCACTGCGACGGACTGGCCTGATAACAATAAGCCGAAAGATATTAACTTTGGTAAGACAATCAAGGCTAAGAAAATTGTCCTTACGGGTACCAAAACATACGGAGATGGTGGAGATAAATACCAATCTGCAGCGGAACTCATCTTTAACCGTCCACAGGTAGCAGAAACACCGCTTGACATGTCTGCTTATGAAGCGGCTTTAGCTAATGCTCAAAAATTGACAGACAAAGAAAATCAAGAGGAAGTAGCTAGTGTTCAGGCAAGCATGAAATATGCGACGGATAACCATCTCTTGACGGAAAGAATGGTGAAATACTTTGCAGATTATCTCAATCAATTAAAAGATTCTGCTCCGAAACCAGACGCTCCTACAAGTAGCAAGGGTGAAGAGCAACCTCCAGTTCTTGAAGTCCCTGAATTCAAAGGCGGCGTCAATGCAGCAGAAGCAGCTGTTCATGAAGTCCCTGAGTTCAAGGGCGGCGTTAATGCGGTTGAAGCAGCTGTACATGAAGTCCCTGAGTTCAAGGGCGGCGTCAATGCAGCAGAAGCAGCTGTTCATGAAGTCCCTGAGTTCAAGGGCGGAGTTAATGCGGTTGAAGCAGCTGTTCATGACCTACCTGAGTTCATGGGAGGAGTCAATGCAGTTGAAGCCTTGGTACACGAATTGCCAGAATACAAAGGTGGAGCCAATGGAGTTGAGCCAGCCGTACATGAAAAACCAGAGTACACAAGCCCACTAGGTACAGCAGGTGATGAACCAGCACCAACTGTTGAGAAACCAGAGTATAAGTTGACACCAGCTCCACTAGCTGATACAAAGACATCAGAAATCAAAGATACTCTGAAAAATGAAGAAAGCAAAAAGACACTCCCAGAAACAGGAGAAGACCAGTCTGATACAGCCCTCTTCCTAGCAGGAATCAGCCTAGCATTGTCAGCCGCCCTCTTTGCTATTAACAGTAAAAAAGAATAGATATTTATTCCACAACTACATTGTTTGGATAAGTGACTTGGACTTCTATGGGGGTCAGAGTCGGAAAATGAATCAAACACCTGGAGAGGACCTCTTGGTTCTCTTCTTTTTAAAAGGAGAAATGATAACGCTTACTATCGTAAGCGGATGAAAGGAAATAGGAGAAATATGGACAAACACTTTTTTGAGAAACGCTGTCATTATAGTATCCGCAAATTTGCAATTGGTGCAGCCTCAGTTATGATTGGTGCTAGTATTTTTGGGGCAAATCTAGCCCATGCTTCAGAGACAGAAGTAAAATCTAGTACAGAGGATACCATAACGCAGGTTAAACCCATGGATAAGTTACCAGATGATTTAGCAGCTGCGCTTGAAAAGGCGGATGCAGAAGCTGCAACAGAAGGAAATCAAGAGGGTAGCCAGGCAACCGAAGAAGGAACAAAACCTGAAGAGACAGGAAAAACAACATCAACAACGACTTCTTCAGTTCCAGAAACATCTGAAATTCCTAAAGAAGAAGTGCAACCAGCAGAAACAAATACTCCTGCTACTAAACCAACTAATCAAGAAGTAGAAGAACGTCCAGATCTCAATCACTTAGAGGGAACTACTGCTTCAGCAAACAACCATGAGGCTGGAACAAGCTTTACAGCTGACAAAGCAGTTGATGGTGATGATAGTACTAGATGGGCAACGGACAGAGATGTACCAAAACCAACCTTTGAACTAACCCTTCCAAAAACTACCCTCATCAAGCATGTGGAAATTGACTGGGATCGTCGTCTTCGTAATGGGCAAAATGACCCCAATATCAAATCTTGGAGTCTCTATTACGCAGGTCAAGAAGACGTGGGCGCTAATGGAGAAAAACAATGGAAACTAGCTCATACCAAGACTGGAGATCCTGTTTTAGATGAGAAAGTAGACCTAGCTGAAAGTATCAAAGCGAAGTACCTCAAACTTGAAGTCAATGATTACCAAGCTGGTACAATGGGCTGGAGAAACGTTGGAATTCAAGAAATTCGAGCTTATTCAAACGTTCCGGACCATAGTAAAGTAACGGATATCCGCCAAGTTGATCAGTTGGATGTGGCTGAAGATGGCAAGTCTCTTGTCCTACCAAGTTTGCCAGGTCAGGTTAGTCTGATCGGCAGTAACAAGCAGGGTGTGATTGACCTTCAAAATCGCATCTACCAACCTCTGACAGATCAACGTGTCAAGGTCATGGTACAACAAATCAAAGACAGTCATACCTTTACCAAAGAGTTTGAAGTAGTCATCAAGGGGCTACATCAGGACGAAGGTGTGGGTGTGAAACCAAAAGTAGCACCAGCTGTTCAACAATGGTATGGGAAAGAAGGCCAATCTTCTATCACTTCAGATACAGTTCTTGCGACGGGTGATTCAGGTTTTGATCAGGCTGCAACCTTCTACCAGTCAGACCTTGCAAGCCGTGGATTGGAACTTGCAACAGGTGACAAACAGGCTCAAAAACGAATCGAGTTTAAAAAGGTTGAAAACAAAGGTTATGGCAAGGAAGGCTACGGCATCACTATCCAAGATGATGTGATTACCATCGAAGCCGCAACGAAAACAGGAGCCTTTTACGCAACTCGTACTCTTCTTCAAATGGGAGAAACAGACCTACAAAATGGTGAAATTCGTGATTTCCCAAGTTTCAGTCATCGTGGCTTTATGCTGGATACAGGTCGTAAATTTATCCCTTATGACACCCTTGTAGACATCATGCTAAACATGGCCTATTACAAGATGAACGACTTGCAGTTGCACCTTAATGATAACTATATCTTCCTTAAGGAACACTTGGCAGGTAAGAATTTAACACCAGAAGAACAACTCAAGTATGTTCTTGAACATGCTAAGACTGGTTTCCGTTTGGAGACAGATATTGTCGGTCAGAATGGTCAAAAATTAACATCTGATGAGCATTATACTAAGGAAGAAATGCAAAATCTGATTAAATTGGCCAAGGCTCTTCATATCAACCTAGTACCTGAAATTGATACACCAGGACACGCTCTGTCATTTGTCAAGGTTCGTCCAGACCTCATGTATCAAGGAAGTCTGAGCGATTATGCAGGCAAGCACAATGTCGAACGAGTTGCCATGCTAGACTTGGATAACAAGTACGATGAAACGCTGGCTTTTGTCAAATCCGTCTATGACAAACTCCTCGATGGTCCAGATGCTCCTTTGCATGGTGTATCCACTGTTCATATCGGAACGGATGAATACTATGGCAGCAGAGAAAGTTATCGTCGCTATGTCAATGACCTTATCAAATACATTAAAGGAAAAGGCTATACCCCTCGTATCTGGGGCTCACTCAGTGCGAAACGTGGGAACACTCCTGTTGATTGGAACGGGGTAGAGGTTGATATCTGGAGTATCGGATGGCAACGACCAAATGAAGCTATTGCTCAGGGAGCTAAGATTATCAACATCACTGATGTACCAACTTACAGTGTTCCAAGTGGAAGCAATAGTCAGGCGGCTTATGGAGATTATGCAAACTATGAGCGCCAATATAATAGCTGGACACCAAATGATTTCCGAACAGGTGGGGGACCACTTTTAGAGTCATCTCATCCAGGTATTATCGGAGGAGGTCATGCGGTTTGGAACGATAATATCGATCTCCATGAGACAGGTTTGACTTCTTATGATATCTTCAAACGCTTCTTCAAGAGTATGCAGACCACTGCGGAGCGCACTTGGGGATCTGATCGTGCAGCTGCGACCTTTGCAGAACGTACCCTACCAACGAGTCCTTATGCGCCACAGTCAAATCCTGATAAAGAGATTGATCAAAGCGACTTGTTTACCATCAATCCTGAAACAGTCAAGAACTATGCAAGCAAGAAGGTGAAGACAAGCGAGCAAGGATTGGCTTTTGAGAAAGACAGCAGTATCGAAGGCTTAGCAGGTGATGTTGGTCCAAGTCACGTCTTGAAGTTTGATGTGACTGTCACTGGAGACGGGGAACAAACCCTCTCAACAAGTGGGGACAACCGTATCTATCTAGCTGATAAAGACGGCTACCTTGCCTATCAATTTGAACAGTTCCATATCCAATTCAAGAAAAAACTTGAAAAGAACAAACGCTATCAAATCTCCATCGTGACCAAACCACAATCAACGGAAGTCTATGTAGATGGTGAAAAGATCGAGCGTATCGCGGATCCTGCGCATCCACGTCTGGCTCATACAAGCTTGGTATTGCCACTTGAAAGTATCGGTGGCTTCAAGGGAATCTTGCACAGCGCTGAGTTGACTGATAAGCCTTTTGTAAATCCTCGTTTGATTGCAAATGACAAATTCACTGCTACTGCAAGTAGCCAAGAATTGCCAGGAACAGCGACTGAAGGAGCTGTTGAGAAAGCCTTTGACAATGATCCAAATACCTTCTGGCATACTAAGTGGACTGGTGACACTGCGCCATACACCCTTACTATGACCTTGAAAGAAGCAGAAAAAGTCAATGGCTTGACTTATCTCCCACGTCCAGGTGGTGGAAATGGTGTCGTTACTCGCTACGAAATCTACGCACAAAAAGATGGCCAAATGGTCAAGGTTTCAGAAGGAAACTGGGACAACAATGCCCAAGAAAAAACAGTCAACTTTGCGGCGGTACATACCAACAAGATTGAGTTGAAAGTATTGGAAGGCGTTGGTGGTTTTGCAAGTGCAGCTGAAGTTCATCTATTGAAGCCTGTCAAAGAAGAGCAAGAAACGCCTGCACCAAGTCAACCAGAAAAACCAACTACTCCTGAAAAACCAAAAGTAGACCAAACCGGTGATGGAACAGTTGAATTGGCAGATCAATTCACAGCAAGTAAACCAGCTAGCGAAGATAGCATTGCAGCTGCTAGCAAGAGCAATGACTATCTCAAGAAAGAGTACAAGGTCTTCCCAACTCCACAAAAAGTAACCTATGGCGAAGGTGTTACAGCCCTTCGTAAGCAAGTCAATCTGGTCATGGGCGATCAACTCGACATCTATACTCGCAATCGCTTGAAGAGTATCTTGCAGGATAATCAAGTATCTTATACAACTGGTAAGGCGGCAATCGCTGGCGTAACCAATATCTATCTTGGAGTGCATGGACAAGGTTCACAAGCAGAACAAAACTTGTCCAAGGTTTCAGCAGGCCTCTTTGACAAGATCGACGCCTATGCCTTGAGCATCAAGGATAACTCGATTTCCATCGTCGGAAAAGATACAGATGCAGTTTTCTATGGTTTGACAACCTTGAAACACATGCTTAAGGAAAGCCAAGTGCCAGTCCTTCGCAATGTGACAGTAGAAGATTACGCAGAGCTCAAGAATCGTGGCTTTATCGAAGGTTACTATGGAAATCCATGGTCGAATGCGGATCGTGCAGAATTGATGCGTTTTGGTGGCGATTTGAAATTGAACCAATACTTCTTTGCACCAAAAGATGATCCATACCATAACAAGAAATGGCGTGAACTCTATCCAGAAGAAAAACTAGCAGAAATTCGTGAACTTGCTCGTGTCGGAAATCAAAGTAAAACCCGCTATGTCTGGACCATCCATCCATTC
Organism: Streptococcus mitis bv. 2 str. SK95; assembly: GCF_000222705.1. Lineage (GTDB taxonomy): Bacteria > Bacillota > Bacilli > Lactobacillales > Streptococcaceae > Streptococcus > Streptococcus mitis_AY. Next base: position 22,574 of record NZ_AFUB01000015.1, read on the forward strand.
ATGAACAACCGCATCCGCTTTGGAAATGAAGCACACTACCAAGAAGACTTGGCAACCATTAAGGCTAAATTTACCCAGTTGATGAAAGTGGGTGTCCGCGAATTTGGTATCCTTGCAGATGATGCTCCAAGCCCAGTCGGAGGCTACAATAGCTACAACCGCTTGATGCAAGATATGACCAAGTGGTTGACAGAAATGCAGGGAACTTACAGCGGTCTTCGTAAAGAAATGATCTTTGTTCCTGGACAGTATTGGGGCAATGGACGTGAGGATGAGTTGAAATCTCTCAATGAAAATCTCCCACATTCAACATCCATGACCTTGACTGGTGGTAAGATTTGGGGCGAAGTCTCTGAAAGCTTCCTCTCAACTCTCAAGAACAATCTATCCACAGGTGGCAAGACCTATCGCCCAGTTTCACTTTGGATTAACTGGCCTGTAACAGATAACTCTAAACAACACTTGATTCTAGGTGGAGGTGAGAAATTCCTTCATCCAAATGTGGATCCAAGCTTGCTATCTGGTATCATGTTGAACCCAATGCAACAGTCTGAACCATCTAAGATTGCCCTCTTTTCAGGAGCTCAATATTCATGGAAACAGTGGAAATCAGAAGAAGAAGCTAAGAAAATCAATGATATTGCCTTCAACTTTGTAGAAAATGGTCATTTTGAAGATAGCAAGGTATCGGCAGCCTTCCGCGAACTTGGTAAGCACATGATCAACCAAAACATGGATAATCGTGTCGTCAAACTAGAAGAATCGGTAGACTTGGCTCCAAAATTGACAGACTTCATGACCAAGCTCAAAGCAGGTCAGGATGTGACTGCAGAGCGTGCAGCCTTGCGAGCTGAATTTGCCAAGATTAAAGAAGCTGTTGAACTCTATAAAGCATCAGGTGATAAAAAAATGGTTGCGCAAATCCACTATTGGTTGGATAATGCAATCGACCAAATGAATGCTCTCGATGCCTTCCTTACAGGAACTGAAGCCATGGCTACAAACGATGCAGCCAAACTTTGGGACAGCTACTATAAAGGCTTGAAGTTCTACGAACAGTCTCAAACTCATACCTTCCATTATGTAGACCATATGGAAAAAGCTGAATTGGGTGTTCAACATATTCGTCCATTTATCCTATCCCTAAAAGAAATTCTAGCGTCTGAAGTTCAAAAAGTCTTGCACCCAGATCAAATCATCAGCACCTTTATCACCAATCGAACAGGTGTAGAAGGTGGTTTGGCAGAAGTAACGGATGGCGACTTGGCAACCCATGCGATTATTAAATCACCAAATAGCATCAAGACAGGTGATTATATTGGTATGAAGTTCAACAAGCCGGTAGCGATTCAAACTTTGACTTTTGCTATGGGAACCCAGGCTAATCCACGTGATACCTTTAGTAAGGCAGAAGTACAGTATCAAGATGAAAATGACAACTGGGTAACCTTGAAAGAGCCAAGCTATGTCGGAAATGAATCCCTTCTTAAGTTTGAGAATCTCAACATCAAGGCTAAGGCAGTTCGCATGATTGCGACAGCAGATCGCGAGAACACCTGGTTTGCAGTTCAGGAAATTGCAGTCAACCGTCCAGTTGAAAAAGCTCGTAGCCAACAAGCAACGACAGTTAGTCTAAGCTCAAACTTAGTTTACAAACTAAATACCTCAGCTCGTCAAATCACTGATGGCAAGGACAATACAGAAGCCATGATGGCAAATGCTGACGGTAGCAATACAACTCCAGTAGATGCCTGGGCACAGCTTGACCTCGGTGAAGTCAAGTCAGTTACTAAAGTTCGTCTTCGCCAAGGAACGGGTGATAAACTTGCCGCAGGTGTACTTGAGTACTCTACAGATGGAACTGCATGGCAAGAGTTGGATCGCCTATCAGGAGAACAAACCAAGGAAGTGACCAGAGCTATCAATGCTCGTTACATCCGAGTACGCAATACCAAGGCCCTTGACCTTTGGTGGCGTATCCAGGACTTCTCTGTTGAGACACGTTTTGGAAGCAGTGAGTTAACGGACACCAACGTCGATGCTTTGAAGGAAACGCCGGTAGTGGATAGCTTGGGACGTTATGAACTTCAAATTCCAGCTGGAACCAAACTTCCTGCAAATAGCTATCTAGGTATGAAGCTTGACCGTATCCATCAGGTCAAGAGCATCCAGCTCCAAGGTCAGGCCAACCCTGCTCTTAGCCTAGAGTATTCTGCAAATGCGCAAGAATGGACGCCAGCTAGCCAGTTGAAAGACAGATCTGTGGCAACCCACTTGGTACGTTATGTTCGTCTGGTCAACAAAACAGATCAGGAACAAGCTGTGACAGCCACTTCTCTTCTTGTGACGACCAAAGAAGTGCAACCAACAAAATTGGAATCAACTTCAATGGGAATTCACCCAGCATACGGCAGCAATGATGTTCGTAAACTGAACAATCTAGATCAATTGTTTGATGGTGTTTACAACAACTTCGTTGAGTTTTCAGACTATGCCCATAAAGATGGGCACGTGACCTTGAAACTTGGTAGCGAACGCACTATCAAGAAGATTAGAGCCTACATCCAAGACGGAACTCAAAACTACCTTCGTGATGGTAAGATCCAAGTCAGCCAAGATGGTAAAACTTGGACAGATGTTGTGACAGTAGGAGATGGTGTGGCTAATAGCCAACACGATGATTCTCTGACAGATGGTTGGACTCATGATTCTAAGATGCCAGGAAATCGCTACATTGAAGGTGAATTGACGACACCGGTCAAAGCCAACTATCTCCGTGTCCTCTATACAGCGGATTATGATGCCCGTTTTGTAGGATTTACAGAATTGGTCATCAACGATGGTGAATTTGTTAAACCAATCAATGATCCAACAGTAGAAGGAAGTAGTGGAGAAAGCCAAGGCAACCTTTATAATAATCTTGTAGACGGCAAAGTCTTGACCAGCTATAAGTCTGAAAAAGACAAGGGAGAGTTGGTGTATCACTTGTCTGAGCCAACTAATGCCAACCACCTTCGTCTCGTTTCCAGTCTTCCTGAAGGAGCGAAAGCACGCATTCTTGCTAGAACACTCAAGGATGGTCAAGATAGCTGGACAGACCTCGGTGCCATTACATCTAGTCTCCAAACCTTCGCTATCCGAAATGGTGGCTCTCTTCTAGACGTCAAATTAGTCTGGGAAGGCGGCAAGGCTGAGTTTTATGAATTGGCGAGCTTCTATCAAGCATTAACAGAAGAATCGGTTCAATCAAGCAAGGGTGATGAAGAACCACCAATTTTGAGCAAACCGGACTTTACAGGTGGTGTGAATGCGGCTGAGGCAGCAGTGCATGAAGTACCAGAGTACACAGGTTCACTTGGCACAGCAGGAGATCAGCCAGCACCGACAGTTGAGAAACTAGAATTCACAGGTGGTGTCAATGCAGTTGAAGCCTTGGTACATGAGCTTCCAGAGTACACAGGTTCACTTAGTACAGTAGGAGATCAGCCAGCACCGATAGTTGAGAAACTAGAGTTTACAGGTGGTGTGAATGCGGCAGAAGCAGCAGTGCATGAAGTACCAGAGTACACAGGTTCACTTAGTACAGTAGGAGATCAGCCAGCACCGACAGTTGAGAAACCAGAGTTTACAGGTGGTGTGAATGCAGTTGAAGCGGCAGTTCATGAAGTGCCAGCGTACACAGGTCCGCTTGGAACAGCCGGAGACCAACCAGCACCGACAGTTGAAAAACTAGAGTACAAATTGAACTTAAGTTCACTCACTGATACTAAGACTCAAGAAGTTAAACATGATGATCAGAAGGAGCTTCCGGCAACAGGTGAAAGCAAATCTGACACAGCTCTCTTCCTAGCAGGCGTAAGTCTAGCCCTATCTGCTATCTTTATCGCGAAAGGGAAAAAGGAATAGCTTCTAATTACCTTTGCTTTTGACAAATTTTAGCATCAAGAGGAAGTGAAAAGACAGCTCCCTAACCTCTATAATAGTTAGAGAAACTATCAAAAGAGTTATGGTGCTGTTGGGATAAACTATTGTGCTATAAAGAATAAAAATCCTGAGAATTTTACTTCTCAGGATTTTACTTATTGTTGTGGTTGACTTGGTTGGTTTTGCTCAGCAGGTGCAGTGCCTGATTGTTGAGGAATCGTCTGCGTTTGACTTGTACTTGGAGTAGTTGAACTTGACTGAGAAGTCGAACTCTCAGATGTTGAGCTAGAACTTTCAGATGTCGAACTTTGTTGTGTAGATGATGAAGGGGTCCACGTATTGCGTGCTCCATTCTTAAAGACAAATTCTCCGCTTCTGTAAAGGCCTTCAGGCATGGTCCAATCCCCTGGATGGTCATCTGTTGAGAGGTAGGTCATCATCGAACGGTAGACCTTAGCAGCAACATAGAAGCCATCACCAACTATAGGAGTAAGGCGGTTCGAGTAACCAGTCCAAACGGCCATTGAATATTTACGAGTATAGCCAACGAACATTTCGTCCGGAGCTACATAACCCGTATTTTTAATGTAGTTTTCAATCTCATCATCTGTATAGTTTGACGTACCAGTTTTACCAGCTTGTGGTAGCCAAGGGAGGTAGGCTCCTCGACCAGTTCCGTATGCCAAAACGGTTTTCATCATATCTGTCATCATATAGGCTGTCGTTTCTTTCATAGCACGTGTACCAGAATCAGAGAATTCTTTTGAACTGCCATCACTAAAGATAATCTTATTGATATACATAGGTTTGCGGTAGATACCGCCATTGGCAAAAGCAGCATAAGCCGCAGCCATCTTCTCGCTGCTTGCTCCATACTTTTTGTCAGATTCGGTTGTATTACTTGAAATAGCATTAGCATAGTGTATGCTTGGATAGTCAATACCGAGTCCATTTAGAAACGTCTTGGCGCGATCAAGTCCTACTTTCTCTAGCGTTTCTACAGCCGGCACATTCCGTGATTGCTGGAGAGCATACTGGAGTGTTATGTTTCCAAAGTAACTCTTATCCCAGTTATAGACAGGGGTAGAGGTTCCGGGGTAATTATAAGGACTATCGTGAACAATCGAAGCAGTTGAGTCATAAACGCCATATTCCAAAGCAGGAGCATAGTCTGTAATAGGCTTCATGGTAGAACCCCAGTCACGGTTAGTTTCTACAGCCTGGTTTATTCCAAAGGAAACGTTACTTGATTGGTGGCGAGCACCTAATTGGGCAATGACTTTCCCGTTTGTGACATCAACGATAGTAGAGGCCACCTGTAACTCATCATCTGGATAGTTGACATACTCATCCGTATTGTAAATATCCCAGAGACGTTGTTGGACCTTAGAATCAACGTTTGTGTAGACTTCCATACCCGTAGTCAAAAGGTTGTAACCTGTTTCCTGTTCAACTTGGTCAATCACCTCTTTGAGGTAATTATCCATGTATGGAGGATAACTGTTAGCTGATTTTAGGCTTTGAAGTCCATCTGTAATCGGAGTATTAATCGCTTTTTCGTATTGTTCGGCTGTAATGTAACCTTGCCCTTTCATCTCAGAGAGGACGAGATTACGCCGTTCTTGGGCGGCTTCCGGATGCGAGTATGGATCATACTGGTTTGGAGCCTGAGGCATTCCGGCAAGGAGGGCCAATTGAGGGATGCTCAAATCTTTGAGGTCTTTGCCATAGTAACTTTGAGCTGCCGTTTGCATCCCGTAATTTCCGTTGGACATATAGACCTTGTTGATGTAGTAAGTTAGGATTTCTTGTTTGGTCGCCTTTTGTTCTAGCTGAACGGCTAGCCAAGCTTCCTGAGCCTTACGTGAAAGTGTCTGGTCAGATGTTGACGTTGAGAAGTAGGTTAATTTAATCAACTGCTGTGTCAAGGTAGAACCACCTTGAAGACCGCCCCCACCACGAAGGTTTCGTAAGGAAGCGCCTAGGATACGAATCGTATCTACTCCTCGGTGACTAAAGAAACGATGATCTTCAATAGAGACAATTGCATTGACCAGCTCCGTAGGGATTTCATTAGCCTGTGCATTGACACGGCGCTCAGAACCCAGATCAGCGATCAGTTCATTTTTGCTGTCATAGATCTTACTAGACGTTGTAGCGACTAGTTTGCTTTCGGATAGGGTCGGAGCCTTGCTTACATAGTAGAGAAAAAGGCCTCCACCTAGCATAATAGCTGCGATAAATACAGTCAAGAGGCAGATACTGACATACTTAACTATTCGCAGGAAAGTTTGTTTGTTCATCTTATTTTACCACCTAGTAAATGTTCTTTGATAACTTCGAGATAGGGAATCTGTGGAAAGGCACCAGGCTCAATCCTATATCCATTTTCTCGAATATATCCAAGTGGCATTGACTTTTGTCCCATATCTTGATGATAGAAACGAATCAAATCAATGGCCGGCAATAAGTAGGTTTCTTGCTGAGAAGAAAAGTGAAGGAGGACAAAGCAGATTCCTTGCTGGGCAAGAACTTGTTCCATATGCTGGATCTGATGGAGATGAAAATTCTTCATCGGAATCGCATGTTTTTGCCTGGTTTCCTTTGCTTCAAAGTCGATGTAGTATCCATCATAAACCCCTGAATAGTCAGTAGTTGAGGCTTGTCTAAAGTAGGCTTCAACGATCTTGGCTCGACTTCTTTGGGGATAGTCGACACGTACGATTTGGATGGGAGTCGGTTTCTTGTGAATCACTGCTAACCCATGCGACAAATAGTAGTCGTTCGTAGCGTTGATCATCTTTTCAAAAGACATTCCCCGATTTGCGAAATTTTTAGTTTGTGACGGGGGTGCTTGTCTCTTCTGTGATGAAAGTTTATGTGGATAGTTGACCATAATTCTCCTTATTGGTACAATAACATCACTCTATTATATCATAAATTTACAAAGAAAGGGTTAAAAATGACAACAGCCTTGATTTTAGGCTATTCAGCCTTCGACCTTGGTCTCTTTAATGACAAGGATATTCGCGTTGATATTATCAAAACAGCCATTCACAGAGACCTAGAACGTCTAGCAGAAGAAGGGGTGACCTGGCTTGTTTTTACAGGGACTCTGGGCTTTGAGTACTGGGTGCTGGAAGTGGCACAGGATATGAAAGCAGACTATGGCTTTCAGTTGGCAACGATTTTTGCCTTTGAAACCCATGGTAGTAACTGGAATGAGGCCAATCAAATCAAACTCAGTGAGTTCAAGCAGGTTGACTTTGTCAAATATGCCTATCCACAATATGAGCACAAGGGACAATTACGCGATTATCAGAAATTTCTGCTGGAAAATACGGATGGATGCTATCTCTTTTATGACGAAGAAAACGAAACCAAGTTACAGTATTTTTACCAGATGATGAAAAATCAAGAAGGCTATGTTACAAAAAGATTAACATTTGAGGATCTGAACGAAATAGTGGAAAATTTTTCCGAAAAATGAGGCTTTGACCTTGATTTTTGTTTGTCTTTTTTTATATAATAAGAATAGCAATCAAGAATGGAGAGAGAAATGGCAAGTATTATTTTTTCAGCAAAAGATATTTTTGAACAAGAGTTTGGACGTGAAGTTCGCGGATATAGTAAGGCAGAGGTAGACGAGTTCCTAGATGATGTGATCAAGGATTATGAGACTTACGCAGCTTTGGTCAAATCTCTTCGTCAGGAGATTGCTGATTTGAAGGAGGAATTGTCTAACAAGCCACAGGCAAGTTCTACTCAACAAAGTTCTATCGAAGTAACAAGTTCTACTCCAATGACAAATTTTGATATTTTGAAACGATTGAATCGACTTGAAAAAGAAGTATTCGGTAAGCAAATCGTAGACAATTCTGAGTTATAATTAGGTGTCTATTAGATGCAATTTTTGGATAATCGCGTGAAGAGAATCCCTTTTCATGAGGAAAGTCCATGCTAGCACAGGCTGTGATGCCTGTAGTGTTTGTGCTAGGCGAAACCATAAGCCTAGGGACGAGAGATCGTTACGGCAGTCGAAATGGCTAAGTTTTCGGATAGGTCAGAGTAGGCTTGAAAGTGCCACAGTGACGGAGTCTCTCTGGAAACGGAGAGAGTGGAACGCGGTAAACCCCTCAAGCTAGCAACCCAAATTTCGGTCGGGGCATGGAGTGCACGGAAACGAACGTAGTACTCTGACTGCTATCAGTTATAGGCTGCTAGTGGTAGACAGATGATTATCGAAGGAAGTGGTCCTAGTCACTTCTGGAACAAAACATGGCTTATAGAAAATTGCATATAGGTTGGGGCTGAGAAATCTTTCTCAACCTCATTTTTTAAAGTGTACAAAAGAAAGGTCTTACAAGACTGTAAAATGAAAAAAGAATTTAATTTAATCGCAACTGCTGCAGCGGGGCTCGAGGCTGTCGTTGGACGTGAGGTGCGAGAGTTAGGCTATGATTGCCATGTTGAAAACGGCCGTGTCCGTTTTCAAGGAGATGTGAAAACAATCATAGAGACCAATCTCTGGCTTCGTGCAGCGGATCGCATCAAGATTGTAGTTGGAAGCTTTCCTGCAAAGACTTTTGAAGAGCTTTTCCAAGGAGTTTTTGCTCTGGATTGGGAAAACTATCTCCCGCTCGGGGCACGTTTCCCTATTTCCAAGGCTAAATGCGTTAAGTCTAAACTTCACAATGAGCCTAGTGTTCAGGCTATTTCCAAGAAGGCGGTTGTGAAGAAACTGCAAAAGCACTATGCCCGTCCAGAAGGGGTTCCCTTGATGGAAACTGGTCCCGAGTTTAAGATAGAGGTGTCCATCCTTAAAGATGTGGCGACTGTCATGATTGACACGACAGGTTCTAGCCTCTTTAAGCGTGGTTATCGTACGGAAAAGGGTGGAGCTCCTATCAAAGAGAACATGGCAGCAGCCATTTTACAACTCTCTAACTGGTATCCAGACAAGCCCTTGATTGATCCGACCTGTGGTTCAGGAACTTTCTGTATCGAGGCGGCTATGATAGCTAAAAAGATGGCTCCTGGCCTCCGCCGTTCCTTTGCTTTTGAGGAATGGAACTGGGTCAGCGATCGGTTAATCCAAGAAGTTCGCACAGAGGCTGCTAAGAAAATCGATCGTGAGATAGAATTGGATATTATGGGCTGTGATATTGATGCTCGGATGGTTGAGATTGCTAAGGCCAATGCTCAAGCAGCAGGCGTGGCAGGTGATATCACTTTTAAGCAAATGCGGGTACAGGACTTGCGCTCAGACAAGATAAATGGTGTTATCATTTCCAATCCACCATATGGTGAACGTTTGTCGGATGATGCAGGAGTTACCAAGCTCTATGCTGAAATGGGACAGGTCTTTGCACCACTGAAAACCTGGAGTAAGTTTATCCTGACGAGTGATGAAGCTTTTGAAAGCAAATACGGAAGTCCAGCGGATAAAAAGCGCAAACTTTATAACGGAACCTTAAAAGTGGATTTGTATCAATACTTTGGTCAGCGTGTGAAACGCCAAGAGGTAAAGTAGAAAGGAAGACAGATGAGTAAAAAAAGACACAATCGCCATAAAAAAGAGCATCAAGAATCCAAATTTGATTTTGACGAGGCGAAAGATCTGACAGTTGGTCAAGTCATCCGTAAAAATGAAGAAGTTGAAGCTGGAGTATTGCCTGAGGACAATATCTTGGATAAATACATCAAACAGCACCGTGAGGAAATCGAGGCGGACAAGTTTGAAACACGTCAATTTAAAAAAGAAGAACTGCTAGCAACTCAGACTCAAGAAGAATTGACACAGGAAGTCTCAGAAATCACTGAAGAGTCGGCGCCAATCATAGAGGAACCCGATACAGTTTCAGAAGAAACGGTGTCAGACTCAGTGGAAACTACAAGCTCGGATGTGATTTTGCCTCCTTTGGGAGAGGAAAATCAAGACTTGGAACCGCTTGTGTTGGAAAAGCAAGAGCCGGCAGAGATTGCTGATGAGAAAGAAGAGGAAGAGACAGCTCTACTTTCACGCTCAGCTCAGGCAGAATCAGAAACAACTTCTAATTCTAAAAAGAAGCGCGTGTTTGTTATCGGTTCAGCCTTGGCTGCAGCCCTTATCTTGGCAGGTAGTTACTATATCTATCGCCAAGTAAATCGCTCTAACCAAGCTATCCAGTCTTCTCAATCATCTTCTAGTAATCAAGAAACACAAGCGACTCTACAAGAGTTTAATACTCTCTACGATGCCTTTTATACGGATGCTAATAAAACAGCCTTGAAAAATAGTCAGTTTGACAAGTTGAACCAACTCAAGACTCAACTAGATAAACTCGAAGGCAGTCGAGAGTATACCCTTGCAAAATCTAAGTATGATAGTTTAGAAACTCAAATCAAGGCTGTGCAAGAAGTGAATAATCAGTTTGAAACTCCAGCAATTACTGATGGTGTCTTGGATACCAATGCGAAGGTCAAGGCAGATGCTAAATTTACAGAAATTAAAACAGGGAATACAGAGCTAGATAAACTGTTAGATAAGGCCATTAGTCTTGGTAAGAGTCAACAAACCAGTGCTTCCAGCTCAAGTTCTAGCACGAGTCAAGCAAGCTCAAGTTCAACTACAGAGAGCAATGCAAGCAGTACGACACCTTCAACAAGCACCACGGCACCAGCTAGAGACACAAATGGTGGTTTGTCTGGCGATGGGGTTAATCTTCAAAGAAGTGCTAGTCGTGTACCCTACAACCAATCAGCTGTAGAGGATAGCAATAACCCTGCCTGGAATTTTGCTGATGGTGTTTTGGAACAAATCCTAGCAACATCACGTGCTCGTGGCTATATCACTGGCAATCAATATATCCTAGAACGGGTCAATATCGTAAACGGAAATGGTTATTACAACCTCTACAAACCAGATGGAACCTATCTCTTCACCCTCAACTGTAAGACTGGATACTTTGTCGGTAATGGAGCTGGTCATGCAGATGATTTGGATTACTAGGAGTCCGTTACAAAATTCTTTCCTTTCATAGGTAAAAATGATAAAATAAAACATATTAAACAAGAGGAGTGTCACATGACAAAAGCTAACTTTGGTGTCGTTGGTATGGCCGTAATGGGTCGTAACCTTGCCCTAAATATCGAATCTCGTGGCTATACAGTTGCCATTTACAACCGTAGTAAAGAAAAAACAGAAGACGTGATTGCTTGCCATCCAGAAAAGAACTTTGTACCTAGTTACGATGTAGAGTCTTTCGTTCAATCTATCGAAAAACCTCGTCGTATCATGCTGATGGTTCAAGCTGGACCTGGTACAGATGCAACTATCCAAGCCCTTCTTCCACACCTTGACAAGGGTGATATCTTGATAGATGGAGGAAACACTTTCTACAAAGATACCATCCGTCGTAATGAAGAACTAGCAAACTCAGGTATCAACTTTATCGGTACTGGAGTTTCTGGTGGTGAAAAAGGTGCCCTTGAAGGTCCTTCTATCATGCCTGGTGGACAAAAAGAAGCCTACGAATTGGTTGCTGATGTTCTCGAAGAAATCTCAGCCAAAGCACCTGAAGATGGCAAACCATGTGTTACTTACATCGGTCCTGATGGAGCTGGTCACTATGTGAAAATGGTTCACAACGGTATCGAGTATGGGGACATGCAATTGATCGCAGAAAGCTATGACCTCATGCAACACTTGCTTGGCCTTTCCGCAGAAGACATGGCTGAAATCTTTACTGAGTGGAACAAGGGTGAATTGGACAGCTATTTGATTGAAATCACAGCTGATATCTTGAGCCGTAAAGATGATGAAGGTCAAGATGGACCAATCGTAGATTACATTCTCGATGCTGCAGGCAACAAGGGAACTGGTAAATGGACGAGTCAATCATCACTTGACCTTGGTGTGCCATTGTCACTCATCACTGAATCCGTATTTGCCCGCTACATCTCTACATACAAAGAAGAGCGTGTACATGCTAGCAAGGTGCTTCCAAAACCAGCTGCCTTCAAATTTGAAGGTGACAAGGCTGAGTTGATCGAAAAGATTCGTCAAGCCCTTTACTTCTCAAAAATCATCTCATACGCACAAGGTTTTGCTCAATTGCGTGTGGCTTCTAAAGAAAATAACTGGAACTTGCCATTTGCGGACATCGCATCTATCTGGCGTGATGGCTGTATCATCCGTTCTCGTTTCTTGCAAAAGATCACAGATGCTTACAACCGTGATGCAGACCTCGCCAACCTTCTCTTGGATGAATACTTCTTGGATGTCACTGCCAAGTACCAACAAGCAGTTCGTGATATCGTAGCTCTTGCTGTTCAAGCTGGTGTACCAGTACCAACCTTCTCAGCAGCTATTACTTACTTTGATAGCTATCGTTCGGCAGACCTTCCAGCTAACTTGATCCAAGCACAACGTGACTACTTTGGTGCCCACACTTACCAACGTAAAGACAAAGAAGGAACCTTCCACTACTCTTGGTATGACGAAAAATAAGTAGGTCTGCCATGGGGAAACGGATTTTATTACTTGAGAAAGAACGAAATCTCGCTCATTTTCTCAGTCTGGAACTCCAAAAAGAGCAATACCGAGTTGATCTGGTCGAGGAGGGGCAAAAAGCCCTCTCCATGGCTCTCCAGACGGACTATGACTTGATTTTACTGAATGCTCATCTGGGGGATATGACGGCCCAGGATTTTGCAGAGAGGCTGAGTCGGACAAAACCTGCCTCAGTGATCATGGTCTTGGACCATCGCGAAGAATTGCAAGACCAGATTGAGACAATCCAGCGCTTCGCCGTTTCTTACATCTATAAGCCAGTGATTATTGATCAACTGGTGGCTCGTATTTCAGCGATTTTCCGAGGTCGGGACTTCATTGACCAACACTGTAGTCAGATGAAGGTTCCAACGTCTTACCGCAACCTACGTATGGATGTAGAACATCATACCGTTTATCGTGGCGAGGAGATGATTGCTCTGACGCGTCGTGAGTATGACCTTTTGGCCACTCTTATGGGAAGCAAGAAGGTTTTGACTCGTGAGCAGCTAATGGAAAGTGTTTGGAAATACGAAAGTGCGACAGAAACCAATATCGTGGATGTTTATATCCGTTATCTACGTAGCAAGCTTGATGTAAAAGGTCAAAAAAGCTACATTAAAACCGTGCGTGGTGTTGGTTACACCATGCAAGAATAGAAAAGCAGTTGCAGTTGTGTAACTGCTTTTTTTGAGCGATTTCTATATATTGACATACAGCAAAGTCTTTACTACAATCAGTTACGGAGGAAAGATCTAATGAAAAAATTTAAAATAATGATGCAAGTTTTACTAGCAGTCTTTTTCTTTGGCTTGCTAGCGACAAGTACAGTATTTGCGGATACCACAGGTGGGCAGTTTGTTGATAAGGACAATAGAAAATATTATATAAAAGATGACCATAAAGCGATCTATTGGCATAAAATAGACGGTAAAATGTACTATTTTGATGATGGAGAAATGGTAGTTGGTTGGCAATACTTAGAAATTCCTGGGACGGGTTATCGTGATGATTTATTTGATAATCGTCCAGTTTTCGAAATTGGCCTTCAATATAAATGGTACTACTTTGATCAAGATGGGGTTTTACAAGAATTTGTTGGCTGGCAACAATTAGAGGTTAAGGATTCATTAACTGTTGGTAAAAAACATGGTGAAGGCTTTGAAGGCCCAGAAGTTCTTAAATTAGCAAATTATTACTTTAATGAAGATCATTCTTTAAAAACAGGTTGGCTCTACGATCAATCTAACTGGTACTATCTAGCAAAAACAGGTCATTTAGGGAAAGACTACCTTGGTGGTGAGAGACGTGCGGGTTGGATAAACGATGATTCGACTTGGTACTATTTAGATCCAACAACTGGGATTATGCAAACAGGTTGGAAATATCTAGGTAATAAGTGGTACTACCTCCGTTCATCAGGAGCCATGGAAACTGGCTGGTATCAAGATGGTTCAACTTGGTATTATCTAGATGCTCAAAATGGAGATATGAAGACAGGCTGGGCTTATGTCGGTAACAAGTGGTACTATCTCCGTTTCTCAGGAGCTATGGCAACTGGTTGGATTAAGGATGGTTCGACTTGGTATTACCTACATGCAAATAATGGTGACATGAAGACAGGTTGGTTCCAGGTCAATGGCAAATGGTACTATGCTTATAACTCAGGCGCTTTAGCAGTTAGTACAAGAGTGGATGGCTACTACGTCAACTATAATGGCGAATGGGTTCAATAATGAAAGAGGCGATTGTGAAGGAAACAATCGCTTTTTTTGTGAAAATATAATAAAATAGATAGGAGAAAATACTACTGTATGAAATGAGACGGTCTTTCCGTCTGGTTAAAGGAAAACATGACAAAAAAAGTTGGTGTCGGTCAGGCACATAGTAAGATTATTTTAATAGGGGAGCATGCGGTCGTTTACGGTTATCCTGCCATTTCCCTGCCTCTTTTGGAGGTGGAGGTGACTTGTAAGGTAGTTCCTGCAGCGAGTCCTTGGCGTCTCTATGAGGAGGATACCTTGTCCATGGCTGTGTATGCTTCGTTAGAATATTTAGAGATTAAAGAGGCTTGCATTCGCTGTGTGATTGACTCGGCTATCCCTGAAAAACGAGGGATGGGTTCGTCTGCGGCTATCAGCATAGCGGCCATTCGTGCGGTTTTTGACTACTATCAAGCCGACCTGCCTCATGCTATATTAGAAATCTTGGTCAATCGGGCTGAGATGATTGCTCATATGAATCCGAGTGGTTTGGATGCCAAGACTTGCCTCAGTGGCCAGCCCATTCGCTTTATCAAGAATGTCGGTTTTACAGAGCTAGAGATGAACCTATCTGCCTATTTGGTGATTGCTGATACGGGCGTGTATGGTCACACTCGTGAAGCCATCCAAGTGGTTCAAAGTAAGAGTAAGGATGCTCTTCCGTTTTTGCATGCCTTGGGAGAATTGACCCAGCAAGCAGAAGATGCGATTAGACGAAAAGATGCTGAAGGATTGGGACAAATCCTCAGTCAAGCCCATTTACATTTAAAAGAAATTGGTGTCAGCAGTCCTGAAGCAGACTCTCTTGTTGAAACGGCTCTTAGCAATGGTGCTCTAGGTGCCAAGATGAGTGGGGGTGGGCTAGGAGGCTGTATTATCGCCTTGGTGGCCAATCCAGCTCAAGCACAAGAACTAGCAAAACGATTAGAAGAGAAAGGAGCTGTTCAGACATGGATCGAAAGCCTGTAACAGTACGTTCCTACGCAAATATTGCCATTATCAAATATTGGGGAAAGAAAAAAGAAAAAGAGATGGTTCCTGCTACTAGCAGTATCTCTCTGACTTTGGAAAACATGTACACAGAGACGACCTTGTCGCCTCTACCAGCCCATGCGACTGCTGATGCCTTTTATATCAATGGTCAGCTCCAAAATGAGGCGGAGCATGCTAAGATGAGCAAGATTATTGACCGCTACCGTCCAGCTGGGGAGGGTTTTGTCCGTATCGATACCCAAAACAACATGCCGACTGCGGCTGGCTTGTCATCCAGTTCTAGTGGTTTGTCCGCCTTGGTCAAGGCTTGCAATGCTTATTTCCAGCTTGGTTTGAATCGGAGCCAGTTGGCGCAGGAGGCTAAGTTTGCCTCAGGGTCGTCCTCTCGCAGTTTTTATGGACCGTTAGGTGCCTGGGATAAGGATAGCGGGGAAATCTACCCTGTAGAGACAGACTTGAAACTAGCTATGATTATGTTGGTGCTGGAGGACAAGAAAAAACCAATTTCTAGTCGTGACGGGATGAAACTCTGTGTGGAAACTTCGACGACCTTTGATGATTGGGTTCGCCAGTCTGAGAAAGATTATCAGGATATGCTGGTTTATCTCAAAGAGAATGATTTTGCTAAGGTTGGGGAATTAACGGAGAAAAATGCCCTAGCCATGCACGCTACGACCAAGACTGCTAGTCCAGCCTTTTCTTATCTAACGGATGCTTCCTATGAAGCCATGGACTTTGTTCGCCAGCTTCGTGAGCAAGGTGAAGCCTGTTACTTTACCATGGATGCCGGTCCCAATGTCAAGGTCCTCTGTCAAGAGAAAGATTTGGATCATCTATCTGAAATCTTTGGTCAACGTTACCGCCTGATTGTGTCAAAAACAAAGGATTTGAGCCAAGATGATTGCTGTTAAAACTTGCGGGAAACTCTATTGGGCAGGTGAGTATGCTATTCTAGAGCCAGGACAGTTAGCCTTGATAAAGGCCATTCCCATCTATATGAAGGCTGAGATTGCTTTTTCTGAGACCTACCGTATCTACTCAGATTTGTTTGATTTCGCAGTGGACTTGACGCCAAATCCTGACTACAGCTTGATTCAAGAAACGATTGCTTTGGTGGGAGACTTCCTTGCTGTTCGCGGTCAGACTTTGCGACCTTTTTCCTTGGAAATCCGTGGGAAAATGGAACGGGAAGGCAAAAAGTTCGGTCTGGGTTCTAGTGGTAGCGTCGTTGTCTTGGTGATCAAGGCCCTGCTGGCTCTATATGATATTACGGTTGATCCGGAACTCTTGTTCAAGCTGGCTAGCTCGGTCTTGCTCAAGCGAGGCGACAATGGTTCTATGGGAGACCTTGCCTGTATTGTGGCAGAAGATTTGGTTCTCTACAAGTCATTTGATCGAAAGAAGATAGCTGCTTGGTTGCAAGAAGAAAACTTGGCTACAGTTTTGGAGCGTGATTGGGGCTTTTCTATCTCACAAGTGCAACCAGCTCTAGAATGTGATTTCCTAGTGGGATGGACCAAGCAAGTGGCCGTATCAAGTGACATGGTCCAGCAAATCAAGCAAAACATAGACCAGAATTTTTTAAGTTCCTCAAAAGCAACGGTATCTGCTTTGGTAGAAGCCTTGGAGCAGGGGCATGCAGAAAACATCATCGAGCAGGTGGAAACAGCCAGTCAGCTCTTAGAAGGCTTGAGCCCAGATATTTACACACCTTCGCTGAGACAGTTGAAAGAAGCCAGTCAAGATTTGCTGGCTGTTGCCAAGAGTAGCGGCGCTGGTGGTGGTGACTGTGGCATTGCCTTGAGTTTTGATGAGCAATCAACTGAAACCCTAAAAAACCGTTGGGCCAATCTGGGGATTGAGCTCTTATACCAAGAAAGGATAGGACATGACGATAAATCGTAAGGATGAGCATATCCGCTATGCCCTTGAGCAAAAAAGCTCCTATAATAGCTTTGATGAGGTTGAATTAATACACTCCTCGCTACCGCTCTATGACCTAGATGAGATTGATTTGTCTACAGAATTTGCAGGGCGCAAGTGGGACTTTCCTTTTTATATCAATGCCATGACAGGTGGAAGCGATAAGGGAAGAGAAATAAATCAAAAACTAGCTCAGGTGGCAGAAACCTGTGGGATTTTGTTTGTGACGGGTTCTTATAGCGCAGCCCTCAAGGATCCAACAGACGATACTTTTTCTGTCAAATCTAGCCATCCAAATCTCCTCCTTGGAACCAATATTGGATTGGACAAGCCTGTCGAGTTTGGACTTCAGACTGTGCAAGCGATGAATCCTCTTCTCCTGCAAGTGCACGTCAATGTTATGCAGGAATTACTCATGCCGGAGGGAGAAAGGAAGTTCAGAAGCTGGCAATCGCATCTAGCAGATTATAGCAAGCAAATCCCTGTTCCTATCGTTTTAAAGGAAGTGGGCTTTGGGATGGATGTCAAGACCATCGAGAGAGCCTATGAACTGGGTGTTCGAACCTTTGACCTATCGGGTCGTGGTGGTACCAGCTTTGCCTATATCGAAAACCGTCGCAGTGGTCAGCGTGATTACCTCAATCAATGGGGGCAGTCCACTATGCAAGCCCTTCTCAATGCTCAAGACTGGAAAGATAAGGTCGATCTCTTGGTCAGCGGTGGGGTTCGTCATCCACTAGATATGATTAAGTGTCTGGTCTTTGGAGCTAAGGCTGTGGGATTGTCACGAACCGTTCTGGAATTGGTTGAAACCTACTCGGTCGAGGAAGTGATTAGCATCATCCAAGGTTGGAAAGCAGATTTACGCTTGATCATGTGTGCCCTTAACTGTGCCACTATAGCTGATCTGCAAAAAGTAGATTACATTCTATATGGAAAACTAAAAGAAGCGAATGATCAGATCTAAAGAGGTCGGGACAAGGAACCCGTCCTTTTTTGTATCTCTTTGTCAACCGTAGTGGGGTGATGGAATCTAGCTTGTACGAGCTATTTCTGTCCAACCACTTTTTTCCATCCTCAGACCGAGGTGCCTTTTTTGAATTGTGATAAAATAGAAGGGAGAGGATACAGCTATGAAAAAATTTCAAATCTTTTTATTTATTGAAGCCTGTCTTTTGACGGGAGCTCTGATTTTGATGGTATCAGAGCATTTTTCGCGTTTTCTGCTGATTCTGTTCCTCTTTTTACTCTTGCTACGCTATTATACAGGTAAAGAGGGCAACAACGTTCTCCTCCTTGTAGCGACTATTCTTTTCTTTTTTATCGTCATGCTTAATCCCTTTGTGATTTTAGCCATCTTTGTGGCAGTAATTTACAGTCTCTTTCTTCTCTATCCAATGATGAATCAAGAAAGAGAGGAGACGGATTTGGTCTTTGAGGAGGTGGTGATGGTTAAAAATGAACGCAATCCTTGGTTTGGCAATCTCCATCATTTCTCTAGTCACCAGACCTGCCAGTTTGATGATATCAATCTCTTTCGCCTCATGGGCAAGGACACCATTCATCTAGAAAGAGTCATCCTAACCAATCATGACAATGTCATTATCCTTAGAAAAATGGTCGGAACGACTAGAATTATCGTGCCCGTAGATGTGGAAATTAGTCTCAGTGTCAACTGCCTCTATGGAGATCTAACCTTCCTCCATCAACCCAAGCGAGCACTTCGTAATGAACACTATCATCAGGAAACCAGAGATTACCTCAAGAGTAACAAGAGCGTCAAAATTTTCCTAACCAGTATGGTTGGTGATGTGGAGGTAATCAGAGGATGAAAAAGCAATCGTATCTGTTAATCAGCCTGACTTCTTTCCTCTTTATCCTCTTTTTGGCTAATAGTTTACTTGATATTTTAAATCTTGATTGGACGTATTTGTTACAAGATATTGAGAAAACAGAAAAGTTAATCTTCTTAGTCTTGGTCTTTAGCCTTTCCATGAGCTTCTTTTTTGTCCTTTTTTGGCGCGTGATGGAAGAAGTTTCTCGCAGAAAAATGCAGGTCAATCTCAAGCGACTGCTAGCAGGAAAAGAGGTGGTTTCTTTTGCAGATCCAGATTTGGATGCTAGTTTCCAATCCTTGTCTGGCAAGCTCAACCTCTTGACAGAGGCTGTTCAAAAGGCTGAAAATCAAAGCCTGGTCAAGGAAGAAGCAATCATTGAGAAAGAACGGAAGCGGATTGCACGCGACTTGCATGATACGGTTAGTCAGGAGTTGTTTGCGGCCCATATGATTTTATCAGGTGTCAGCCAGCAGGCTTTGAAGCTTGATAGAGAAAAGATGCAGACCCAGTTGCAAAGTGTCGCAGCCATCCTAGAAACAGCCCAGAAAGATTTGCGGGTCTTGCTCCTACATTTGCGACCTGTTGAGTTGGAGGAGAAGAGTTTGGTTGAGGGGATTAACATCCTCTTAAAAGAGCTAGAGGACAAGAGTGATCTCAAGGTTAGTCTCAAGCAGAATGTGTCTAAATTGCCCAAGAAGATTGAAGAACATATCTTCCGCATTCTTCAGGAGTTGATCAGCAATACCCTACGCCATGCCCAGGCATCTTGTCTGGATGTCTATCTCTATCAGACGGATGTTGAATTGCAGCTGAAGGTGGTGGACAATGGGATTGGTTTCCAGTTAGGGAGTTTAGACGACTTGAGTTATGGACTGCGAAATATCAAGGAGCGGGTTGAAGATATGGCTGGAACAGTTCAACTCTTGACAGCTCCCAAGCAAGGACTAGCGGTTGATATCCGTATTCCCCTGCTAGACAAGGAATCATAAAGGAGTAGAGATGAAAATTTTACTGGTAGATGACCATGAAATGGTTCGATTGGGCTTGAAAAGCTATTTTGATCTCCAAGACGATGTGGAAGTTGTGGGCGAAGCTGCCAATGGGGCTCAAGGTATTGACTTGGCCTTGGAACTGCGCCCAGATGTCATTGTCATGGATATTGTCATGCCTGAGATGAATGGGATTGATGCAACCTTAGCCATCCTCAAAGAATGGCCTGAAGCCAAGATTTTGATTGTGACTTCATACTTGGACAATGAAAAAATCATGCCAGTCTTGAACGCTGGTGCTAGGGGGTATATGCTCAAGACTTCTAGCGCAGACGAATTGCTCCATGCTGTCCGTAAGGTGGCTGCTGGCGAGTTGGCCATTGAACAAGAGGTCAGCAAGAAGGTCGAATACCACCGCAATCATATCGAGCTTCATGAGGAATTGACTGCGCGTGAACGAGATGTGCTTCAACTCATCGCCAAGGGTTATGAAAATCAGAGGATCGCAGATGAACTCTTCATCTCTCTCAAGACGGTCAAGACCCATGTGTCCAACATTCTTGCCAAGCTTGAGGTCAGCGATCGCACCCAGGCGGCGGTCTATGCCTTTCAGCACCACTTGGTCGGACAGGAGGACTTTTAGATGAGTCTTGTAGATTTACTTGGGGAGATAGAGGCGGCAAAAGATCCGAAAAAGGCAGGCTCCATGGAAACCTATATGCGCCATCAATTTTCCTTTCTAGGCGTTGCAGGTCCTGAAAGAAATGCACTCTATAAAAAGTATTTTCCAGAAGTGAAAAAAACAAAGATGATCGATTGGGATTTTGTAGACACTTGCTGGGAAAAGGGACCTAGAGAATACCAATATGTGGCTGCCAACTATTTGAAAACCATGCAGTCTTATCTAACGAAGGACGATTTGCCTAAGCTTGAGCGCCTGGTCGTGACCAAGTCTTGGTGGGACACGGTAGATATCCTAGATCGAGTAGTAGGAAGTTTGGTGGCTAACCATCCGGAACTTGAAGAAGTGATTTTAAAATGGAGCCTATCAGACAATATCTGGCTGAGACGAGTCGCTATTGACCACCAGTTGTTAAGAAAAGAGAAAACGAATGTCCAACTGATGGAAAAGATCCTGATCAACAATCTGGACCAGACAGAATTTTTCATCAACAAAGCCATCGGCTGGGCTCTAAGAGACTACTCTAAAACCAATCCCGAATGGGTAGCACGTTTTATTGAAAAAAATAAGAAAAGAATGGCTGAACTTAGTATCAAGGAAGCAGGCAAGTACCTCTAGTACTATTGAAAAGCGTATTCATTACTTGAAAAAAGTCGCTTGTTTATGTTATAATAGACTGTATTTAAAAAATTTTAAGGAGAAATGACAGAATGTCTGTATCATTTGAAAACAAAGAAACAAACCGTGGAGTCTTGACTTTCACAATCTCTCAAGACCAAATCAAACCAGAATTGGACCGCGTATTTAACTCAGTAAAGAAAACTCTTAACGTTCCAGGTTTCCGTAAAGGTCACCTTCCACGTCCTATCTTTGATAAAAAATTTGGTGAAGAAACACTTTACCAAGATGTGTTGAACGCTCTTTTGCCAAACGCTTATGAAGCAGCTGTAAAAGAAGCTGGTCTTGAAGTAGTTGCGCAACCAAAAATTGACGTCACTTCAATGGAAAAAGGTCAAGACTGGGTTATCACTGCTGAAGTCGTGACAAAACCTGAAGTAAAATTGGGTGACTACAAAAACCTTGAGGTATCAGTAGATGTAGAAAAAGAAGTTACAGATGCTGACGTTGAAGAGCGTATCGAACGCGAACGCAACAACTTGGCTGAATTGGTTATCAAAGAAGGTGCTGCTGAAAATGGCGACACTGTTGTGATTGACTTCGTTGGTTCTATCGATGGTGTTGAATTTGACGGCGGAAAAGGTGAAAACTTCTCACTTGGACTTGGATCAGGTCAATTCATCCCTGGTTTCGAAGACCAATTGGTAGGACACTCAGCTGGCGAAACTGTTGATGTTGTTGTAACATTCCCAGAAGACTACCAAGCAGAAGACCTTGCAGGTAAAGAAGCTAAATTCGTGACAACTATCCACGAAGTAAAAGCAAAAGAAGTTCCAGCTCTTGACGATGAACTTGCAAAAGATATCGACGAAGAAGTAGAAACTCTTGACGAATTGAAAGAAAAATACCGCAAAGAATTGACTGCTGCGAAAGAAGAAGCATACAAAGATGCCCTTGAAGGCGCAGCAATCGATAAAGCTGTAGAAAACGCTGAAATCGTAGAACTTCCAGAAGAAATGATCCACGAAGAAGTTCACCGCTCAGTAAATGAATTCCTTGGAAACTTGCAACGTCAAGGTATCAATCCTGACATGTACTTCCAAATCACTGGAACTACTCAAGAAGACCTTCACAAACAATACGAAGCAGAAGCTGAGTCACGTACGAAGACTAACCTTGTTATCGAAGCAGTTGCGAAGGCTGAAGGATTTGACGCTACTGAAGAAGAAATCCAAAAAGAAATCGAACAATTGGCTGCAACTTACAACATGGAAGTGGCACAAGTACAAAACTTGCTTTCAGCTGATATGTTGAAACACGATATCGCAATCAAAAAAGCTGTTGAATTGATCACAAGCACTGCAACAGTAAAATAATCTTGAAAGAGAAAAAGCCCACCTGATTAGGTGGGCTTTTTGCTGGTCTATTTCCCAAAAATCTCTTTGAGGTCTGCATCTGTAATCCCGATCATTGCTGGGATGCTAGACCAGTTTTCCTCGGTAAGGATGTAGGATAGAGGAGAGTTCTCATGATTTGTCGTTTCGGTAGGGACTGGGCTGGTTTGGTCAGTCTTTTCTATCAGGTCCTGAAAACGCTCAATCAGATAGGTCTTGCGGGCAGTCCCGATATGCTTGACTGCATAGTCAAAGGCCTGTAATTCACCAAGAAGGATGAGCTTGCTCTTGGTCCGTGTAATGGCTGTATAGATGAGATTGCGTTCCAGCATGCGCTTGCTAGCACTGGTGATGGGCAGGATGACAACGGGAAACTCACTTCCCTGAGACTTATGGATACTCATGGCATAGGCTAGTCGAATCTTGTACCATTCGTTACGTGGGTAGATGACCTCATTGCCATCAAAATCAATGAAAATCTCGTCTTGTTTGGACTCGGTGTATTTTCCAGGAATCAGGTCTGTGATGTAGCCTAGGTCTCCGTTAAAGACATTGACTTCGGCATCGTTGACTAGGTGAATGACCTTGTCCCCTGTTCGATAGTGACACTGAGTTGCTTCAAAGCTAACTTGCCCCTTTTGCTGAGGATTGAGCAGTTCTTGCATGAGTTGGTTGATGGCATCAATACCAGCGGTACCTCGATACATAGGCGCTAGCACCTGAATATCGCGAGCCGGGATACCACTTCTGAGGGCAGCGCCAAGAATTTTCTCAATGGTAGCTGGGATATGACTACTAGCAATTTCAAAGTAGGAGCGGTCTGCTTTTTTCTGGGTGAAATCTGCTGGCAAGATGCCTTGTCGAATTTGACTAGCCAAGGTAACGATGGTTGATTCTTCGCTCTGACGGTAAATCCGTTCCAAGCGAGTTTTGGGAATCAGGGGTATCTGGAGTAGGTCAGCCAGGACTTGTCCAGGACTGACAGAAGGTAGCTGGTCGCTATCACCCACGATGAGGATTTTACTGTTAGAAGAGATGTTGGAGAAGAGTTGGTTGGCTAACCAAGTATCCACCATAGAAAACTCATCTACAATGATAAAATCAGCATCCAGATAATCTTCCAGATGGCTGGTATCATCATCACCTGTCATTCCCAAATGACGGTGTATAGTAGCGCTAGGCAAACCTGTTAATTCGTTCATACGGCGGGCTGCTCGGCCAGTTGGAGCTGCTAGAAGAATAGGTAGGTTGCTTTTTTTCCTGAGGTCAAGTCCTTCTAAGAGGGCATAGACAGCGATAATCCCATTGATAACAGTCGTCTTACCTGTACCAGGTCCACCTGTTAGGATAAAGACCTTGTTCTGGATAGCGTCACAGATAGCCTGTTTTTGGATGCTATCGTATTGGATACCTAGCTCCTGCTCGACAGTAGCGATATGCTTTTGAATGGTTTCTAAATCCTGGCTCTTCTGTTTTCCTTTTTCAAGGATACGAACCAAGTGACTGCGAATGCCTTCCTCGGCGAAAAAGAGGCTGTTATCAAAGATTTTGGTATCAATCTGCTGAACCTTGTCTTCTTTGATGAGGTAGGAGAGTTCTTGGGCAACTTGGCTAGGATCGAGTTCCACGGGACGGGAAGACTCGAGGAGAGTCAGGGTTTGTTCCAGCAAATCTCGGGCTTCCATATAGGTATCGCCTGTATCCATACAACCTTGAAAGAGACTATGGACAAGGCCAGCACGGAAGCGTTCAGGAGCTTGACTTTCGATACCTAGCTCGGCAGCCAATTGGTCAGCAATGGTAAATCCCAAGCCCTTGATATCCTCAACCAGTTGGTAGGGATAGTTTTCGACAATATCCAGCGTTTCTTCCTTGTAGAAGTCTTGAATCTGAAAGGCTAGTTTATTAGGAATGCCGTAGTTGGCAAGTTTTGCCAAGACCATCTCTGTCCCATAGTTGAGACGAAGTGTAGAGAGGAAAGCTTCACGATTTTTGGCAGAGAGTCCTGCAATGCTTTCCAGCTTTTCAGGATGCTCCAGAATTTCGTCTATGGTATTTTCACCATAGCTATCTACGATTTTTTGAGCAGTTTTGAGACCAATTCCCTTGAAATGGCTGCTGGAAAAGTATTTGACAAGCCCTTTTCGAGTCGGTTTTGCTCGCTCATAGCGGCTGATTTGCAGTTGTTCTCCGTACTTGGAGTGTTGAACGATTTGCCCCCAAAAAGTGTAGTCTTCGCCCTCAATCACGTCAGCCATAGTTCCCGTAACGATGATTTCAAAATCGTCAAAGTCCTCCGCATTGGTATCTTCGATATCTAGGAGGAGGATGCGATAAAAATTACTGGGGTTTTCAAAAATAATGCGTTCAATGGTGCCTGAAAAATAAACTTCCATAGGTTTCCTTTTTGATAGAAAAAGAGCTGGGATAGAGCTCTCAGTTAGGCTTTTCTTGGATTTGGGCTTGATACAAGATATTGCCAAGTTGCAATCTATGCAATCTAATCCTAAAAACTAACTCAAAAAGACTATCGCAGCATCTAGTTGCTGGTTTTAAAAAATTCCGATACGGTTGAGTGGCCAGAAACGGAATTTGGCTTCTCCTTTGATTTGACTGGCTTTAAAGGTTCCAACATGGCGACTGTCGCTAGAAACCAAACGGTCATCTCCAAGGAGGAGGTACTCACCCTCGGGTACGGTAAAGCTGAAGCTGGTGTTGAAATTTACATCGACAGTAAAGGCCTGGGCTTTCTGGGCTAGACTTCTAAAATAGACACCCTTATCCCCTTCAAAGCCTTTCCCCGAATAGGCGCTTTGTAGTTTATCATTTTTAAACTGTTGGAGGTAGTCTGCTAGGTAAGGTTCGTCAGTTTCTTGATTGTTGATAAAGAGCTTGTCGTTTTCGTAGCGAATGGTATCACCGGGCATGCCGATGACGCGTTTAACGATGTCTTTATTTCCATCATCTTCATGAGCAACTACAATGTCAAAGCGGTTAATAGGGAGGTGTTTGACGACAAAGAGAATCTCTCCATCAGCTAGGGTCGGATCCATAGAGTGCCCTTCCACACGGACATTGGTCCAGAGAAAGAGACGACTGAGACCAACTAGTATAATGATGAGGAACGTAAGTCCCCACTCTTTTAGAAATGTTTTAAAATAATTCATAACTTACCTTTCTAGAAGTGCTTTGGCTTTTTCAGTATTTTTAAAATGAAGCTTGGCACAGAAGTTGAGCCCTTTCATGCCATAGGCTTGAAGGATTTTGCTCGCAACCTTATCAGAAGCAGTTCCAGCGCCACTTGGCAGTTGATAGCCTAGTTTTCGTCCAAGATTTTCCAAGTTTTCGAGGAAGAGATCCCGCGCGATGATAGAGCTAACCGCAACAGCCAGGTATTTTCCCTCGGCTTTTTCTTCCAAACTAACCTTGTTTGGAAAACGGTTGGCTTCTTGCGCCAAGTATTTGTCATAGTTTTTAGGATTTGTAAAAGCATCAATCACGATTTTTTCTGGCTGGACTCCTTTTTGGAGAAGGAGAAAGATAGCCTGATTGTGAAGGGCAACTTTTACAGAAACAGCATTGTAACGCTCTCCGATAACTTCGTTGTACTTGCTCGGTGAGAGAAGGAGCGCTTGGTGCTGGATTTTTTCCTTGAGGACAGGGGCGATCTGACGAATCTTTTGATCTGTTAGGGTCTTTGAATCCCCCACGCCGAGTTTTCGCAAGAAGTCATGCTGGTCAGCTGTCACGAAGGAAGCCACGACAGCAAGCCCACCAAAGTAGGAACCATTTCCCACCTCATCAGTCCCAATCATAGGAAAATCTTGTCCACTGTTTTCTTGTCGGACTTGATAGCCAAAGAAACTGGCGTATTGCTCAGCAGCTTCGCCCTGCAGGAGGACTTTTCCAGAAGTATAGATGGAAACTGTTGCCTGAGGCAGTCGCAAAAAATAGCGAATATAAGGATTTTTACTAGGACTGAGAGCCTTCTGATACTGACTTAAAAAGCTCTGAATTTCCTGTTCATTTGGTGTGAGTGTGATACTTGCCATAGTCTCTATTGTACCACAAAAGCAGGAGAATTGGTAAAAACTGACAAAGTTAGCGAAATTTGGTATAATATCGTGAGGTGAATTTTATGGCAAATCTAAATCGATATAAGTTTACATTCGGGAAAAAAACATTGACCTTGACAACCGAGCATGACAACCTCTTTATGGAGGAAATTGCCAAGGTTGCGACTGAAAAATACCAAGCAATTAAGGAACAAATGCCTGGGGCAGATGATGAAACCATAGCGCTTCTTTTAGCCATCAATAGTCTTTCAACTCAGCTTAGTCGTGAGATTGAGTTTGACGATAAGGAGCAGGAGCTTAAAGACCTTCGAAATAAGCTAGTGGCAGTCAAGCAAGAGCAGAGCAAGATTGAGGATTCCCTATGATTTCGATCCTTCTCTTACTGGTTTTAGCTTGGGGTTTTTACATCGGCTACTGTAGAGGTCTGGTGCTGCAAGTTTATTATTTCCTCGTGGCAGTGATTTCAGCCTTTGTTGCGGGGCAGTTTTATAAATCACTGGGCGATCAACTTCACTTGATTGTCCCTTATGCCAATCCTCAGGAAGGACAGGGTACCTTTTTCTTCCCTTCAGCCCAGCTTTTTCAACTAGATAAAGTCTTTTATGCGGGTCTGGCCTACCTCTTAGTTTTCGGAATTTGTTACAGTATCGGACGTTTTATCGGTTTGTTTCTTCATTTGATTCCAGTTAAAACACTAGGTGGCAAGTGGTTCCGGGTTAGTGCGGGGGCTTTGTCGCTATTGGTAACCTTATTTGTCTTGCAAATGGCTTTGACCATTCTTGCAACTGTACCTATAGCAGCCGTTCAAAATTCACTTGAAAAAAGTATCGTAGCTAAACACATCATCCAAAGTATCCCCTTTACGACAAACTTTATCAAACAACTCTGGGTGACAAATTTAATCGGATAAAAAGGGCAGGATTTTTCCTAGCCCTTTGTTTACAGATTGGACGACTAGGGTTAGGTAAAGGTCAAAAACCTCTAGTTGCTACGATTTTGTAAACAAATACACAAGGAAAAAATATGAATACAAAAATACTAGAAACCTTAGAATTTAATAAAATCAAGGCCTTGTTTGAACCTCATCTCCTGACAGAACAAGGACTAGAGGAGTTAAAAGGCTTGGCTCCAACTGCCAAGGCGGATAAGATTAAACAAGCCTTTACAGAGATGGAGGAAATGCAAGCCCTATTTGTGGAGCAACCCCACTTTACCATCCTAGCGACACGTGAGATTTCAGCTGTCTGCAAGCGTCTGGAGATGGGGGCGGACCTCAATATTGAGGAGTTCCTGCTCCTCAAACGGGCCTTGCTTGCTAGCAGAGAGTTGCAAGGTTTTTATGCCAATCTTGAAAATGTACGCTTGGAGCAGCTGGCGAAATGGTTTGAAAAACTGCATGATTTTCCACACTTGCAAGGGAGTCTTCAATCCCTAAATGATGCAGGATTTATCGAAAATTTCGCCAGTGAAGAGCTAGCACGCATCCGTCGGAAAATCCATGATAGCGAGAGTCAGGTCCGAGATGTCTTGCAAGACTTACTTAAACAAAAAGCGCAGATGTTGACCGAAGGGATAATCGCTAGCAGAAATGGTCGTCAGGTTTTACCTGTCAAGAACACCTATCGTAACAAGATTGCAGGTGTTGTTCATGACATCTCTGCCAGCGGAAACACGGTCTATATCGAGCCACGTGAGGTCGTGAAACTGAGCGAAGAAATCGCTAGTTTGCGAGCAGACGAACGCTATGAGATGATTCGTATCCTACAGGAGCTTTCAGAACGCGTCCGCCCTCATGCAGCAGAGATTGCTAATGACGCTTGGATTATCGGCCATCTGGATCTGATTCGTGCAAAGGTGCGTTTCATTCAAGAAAGACAAGCAGTCGTTCCTCAACTTTCAGAGAATCAAGAAATTCAACTCCTTCATGTTCGCCATCCTTTGGTCAAAAATGCAGTGGCAAACGATGTACACTTTGGCAAGGAATTAACGGCCATTGTCATTACAGGTCCCAATACGGGTGGGAAGACCATCATGCTCAAAACCTTGGGCTTGACCCAACTCATGGCCCAGTCAGGCTTGCCCATTTTAGCTGATAAGGGGAGCCGTGTCGGTATTTTCGAAGAAATCTTCGCAGATATTGGGGATGAGCAGTCTATCGAGCAAAGCTTGTCTACCTTCTCGAGCCACATGACCAATATCGTAGATATTCTTGGCAAGGTCAACAAACATTCGCTCTTATTGCTAGATGAACTCGGGGCAGGTACCGATCCGCAGGAAGGAGCAGCCCTTGCTATGGCTATTCTGGAGGATCTTCGTCTTCGTCAGGTTAAGACCATGGCGACGACCCACTATCCAGAGCTCAAGGCTTATGGTATCGAGACAGCCTTTGTGCAAAATGCCAGCATGGAGTTTGATACAGCCAGCTTGCGTCCGACCTATCGCTTTATGCAGGGAGTTCCTGGCCGAAGTAATGCCTTTGAAATTGCTAAGCGCCTGGGCTTGTCAGATGTCATCGTCGGGGATGCCAGCCAGCAGGTCAACCAAGATAATGACGTCAACCGCATCATTGAACAATTGGAGGAGCAAACGCTTGAAAGCCGTAAACGCTTGGACAATATCCGTGAGGTGGAGCAAGAAAACCTCAAGATGAATCGAGCACTCAAAAAACTTTACAACGAGCTCAATCGTGAAAAGGAAACTGAGCTTAACAAGGCGCGTGAACAAGCTGCTGAGATTGTGGAACTAGCGCTAAGTGAGAGTGATCAGATTCTCAAGAACCTACACAGTAAGTCTCAACTCAAACCCCATGAAATCATTGAAGCCAAGGCTGAGCTGAAAAAATTGGCCCCTGAAAAAGTTGACTTGTCTAAAAACAAGGTCCTTCAAAAGGCCAAGAAAAAACGAGCTCCAAAGGTGGGGGATGATATCGTGGTTCTCAGTTATGGCCAACGTGGTACCTTGACCAATCAGCTCAAGGACGGCCGTTGGGAAGCCCAAGTCGGTTTGATCAAGATGACCTTGGAAGAGAAAGAATTTGACCTTGTTCAGGCCCAACAAGAAGCCCCAGTCAAGAAAAAACAAGTCAATGTTGTGAAACGTGCATCTGGTCGTGGTCCGCAAGCCAGACTGGATCTCCGAGGCAAACGGTACGAAGAAGCCATGAATGAGCTGGACGCCTTTATCGACCAAGCCCTGCTTAACAATATGGCCCAAGTTGACATCATTCACGGTATCGGTACGGGAGTCATCCGTGAGGGCGTCACCAAATACCTACAAAGAAACAAGCATGTCAAGAGTTTCGGCTATGCCCCACAGAATGCTGGAGGCAGCGGCGCCACTATTGTGACCTTTAAAGGATAGAGAGAAGAAGGAGTCAATCTTTCTGAAAAAAAGAAATGAAAACTAAAAATTTTCATAGAAAATATTGACAAAAACTAACTTTTCTTGTAAAATAATAAAAAATAAAATACCAACACCGAATGAAGTTTAATAGAAGTGGAGAAAGGTTTGTTTTCCATGACTGTAAATGGACGGAACTCTGGAGAGACCGTAAAGGCACCGAAGGGGCAAGGCAGGTAACTGCTCAAACTCTCAGGTAAAAGGACAGAGCTAGGATAGACCGCTTTTAGGCATTTATCTAAGCATTCCAGAGTACATGTATCTTGCATGTGCTCTTTCTTTTGGGGTTGAAAAGATAGGAGTAGGATATGTTAGAATTGCTTAAAGCACTTGATGCTTTCGTTTGGGGGCCTCCCCTCTTGATCTTATTGGTCGGAACGGGTATCTATTTGACCATCCGACTAGGCCTTTTGCAGGTGGCTCGTCTTCCTAAGGCCTTTCAGTTGATCTTTACCAAGGATAAGGGACATGGCGATGTGTCGAGCTTTGCCGCTTTATGTACGGCTCTAGCCGCCACCGTTGGTACAGGAAACATCATCGGGGTCGCGACAGCCATTAAGGTTGGGGGACCAGGCGCTCTCTTTTGGATGTGGATGGCTGCCTTCTTTGGGATGGCAACCAAGTATGCTGAAGGCTTGCTGGCAATCAAATACCGTAGCAAGGATGCAAATGGAGCTGTGGCTGGAGGACCCATGCATTACATCCTTTTGGGGATGGGAGAAAAGTGGCGTCCACTTGCTATCTTCTTTGCCCTAGCGGGTGTATTGGTAGCCCTTCTAGGGATTGGTACCTTTACCCAAGTCAATTCGATTACAGAATCCATTCAAAATACAGCCCAAGTTGATCCAGCTATCACGGCTCTGATTTTATCCATTTTTGTAGGGATTGCCGTCTTTGGTGGTCTCAAATCCATATCAAAAGTTTCGACAGCAGTGGTTCCATTTATGGCTATTGTCTATATTCTGGGAACTCTTACAGTTATTCTCTTTAATATCGAGAAAATCCCGGCCACACTTGCCCTCATTTTTACTTCAGCCTTTAGTCCAGCTGCTGCGGTAGGTGGTTTTGCAGGTGCCAGCATTCGGATGGCTATCCAAAATGGTGTGGCGCGAGGAGTCTTCTCTAATGAATCTGGTCTTGGTTCAGCTCCGATTGCAGCGGCTGCAGCTAAGACAAATGAACCAGTAGAGCAAGGGTTGATTTCCATGACAGGAACCTTTATTGATACCCTGATTATCTGTACTCTTACAGGTCTGACAATCTTGGTAACTGGTGTTTGGAGCGGTGATTTAAATGGGGTTGCCTTGACCCAGTCAGCCTTTTCAACAGTTTTTTCACATTTTGGTCCTGCTCTTTTGACTATTTTCCTTGTGCTCTTTGCCTTTACGACAATTCTCGGTTGGAACTATTACGGAGAGCGCTGTTTTGAGTTTCTCTTTGGAGTTCGCTTTATCTGGCTCTACCGTGTGGTCTTTGTACTCATGGTCTTGTTGGGAGGATTTATCGAGCTGGATATGGTCTGGATTATCGCAGATATCGTCAATGCCTTGATGGCTTTACCAAACTTGATTGCCCTCTTAGTCTTGTCGCCAGTCGTCATTGCTGAGACTAAAAAGTATTTTAAACACTAACCCAATCACACTTTTCGTGTGATTTTTTCATTTCATAAACATTTCCTATCAAGGCAATTGAAAATATATATTATCCAAGGGGGAAATTCTATGATAGACTAAATGACAACAAAATGAAAAGAGGTTTCTTATGACAACATTTACCATCCACACAGTAGAATCAGCACCAGCAGAAGTGAAAGAAGTTCTTGAAACAGTACAAAAAGATAACAATGGCTATATTCCCAACCTAATCGGTCTCTTGGCCAATGCCCCAACCGCGCTTGAAGCCTACCGAACTGTCGGAGCCATCAACCGTCGCAATAGCCTAACCCCAGTTGAGAGAGAAGTGGTGCAAATCACAGCCGCCGTAACCAATGGTTGTGCTTTCTGCGTCGCAGGTCACACAGCCTTTTCAATCAAACAAATCCAGATGAATGATGATCTTCTTCAAGCCCTCCGCAACCGTACTCCAATTGAGACAGATCCAAAACTAGATACTCTAGCTAAGTTTACCTTGGCGGTCATCAATACCAAGGGTCGTGTAGGAGATGAAGCCTTGGCTGAATTCTTAGAAGCTGGCTATACACAACAAAATGCCTTGGATGTGGTTCTAGGTGTTAGTCTTGCTAGCCTTTGCAACTATGCTAACAACCTAGCCAATACGCCTATTAACCCAGAATTACAACCTTATGCCTAGTTCGAATCATAAATAAAATGAAGGCTGATTCATCCAGTCTTCATTTTTCTATGCTATTTTAAAGACTTTTATGCTATACTGATAATAATATGATTAACGGAGGTTGCCATGAAAAAACTTCCCTTGGTATTTTCTGGTTGTTTGTTAGGTTTGGCAGGTGCAGGAAACTTGATTGCGGATACTTGGCCCGTTTTTTCGCATTTATTGAGTCTGACTGATTTAGTTTTGTGGATTTTCTTTCTGATTCTTCATCTTTTTAATTGGGAAGAAACCAAGCAAGAATTGACCAAGCCCCCTCTTTTATCTGGAATGGCTACCTTTCCCATGGCTGGGATGATTTTATCGACTTATGTCTTTCGTTTGTTCCCTCATCTTCCTTTGATATCACAAGGGCTCTGGTGGTTTTCCTTTCTCTTGGACCTCGCTTTAATCACTTACTTTACCATCAAATTTGCCTGTCCGGGTCGGAGGGTCAAAGCGACTCCAAGCTGGACGGTGCTCTATGTGGGGATAGCAGTAGCTGCCCTGACCTATCCTCTGGTAGGCATCGTTGAAATTGCCTATGCAACCTTGAGTTTCGGTTTTGTCTTGACCTTCTATCTTTATCCCCTTATTTATAGGGATTTAAAGAAAACTCCACTCCCAGTAGCCTTGCTTGGACAAGAAGGGATCTACTGTGCTCCTTTTTCGTTGCTCTTAGCTTCTCTAGTTCGAGTTGGAGGAGCAGGCCTACCGACTTGGCTCTTGATCGTCATGATTTTGGCATCTCAGTCCTTCTTTTTCTTTGTTTTGACTCGCCTGCCTAATATTCTAAAACAAGGCTTTCAACCAGCATTCTCAGCCCTCACTTTTCCAACCATTATCACAGCTACTTCGCTCAAGATGGCTCAGGGAATTTTGAAACTTCCTTTTCTGGATTATCTGGTGTTTGCTGAAACTGTTATATGCCTCACTATTTTATTCTTTGTATTAGGCGCTTACCTGATTTGGTTACGAAAAAAGGTCTAGCTATCTTCTAGCTAGGCCTTATTTTTTATGGTTTGATAACTTCAGCTCCACCCATGTATGGACGAAGAACTTCAGGGATGGTCACAGAACCATCTGCATTTTGGTAGTTTTCAAGAATAGCGGCTACTGTACGTCCAACTGCAAGTCCAGAACCGTTCAAAGTGTGAAGTAATTTCACCTTGCCGTCTGCTTCATCACGGTAACGGATTTGAGCACGACGGGCTTGGAAATCTTCTGTATTTGAACAGCTTGAGATTTCACGGTAGGTATTTTGTGCTGGAATCCAAACTTCCAAATCGTAAGTCTTGGCAGCTGAGAAGCCCATGTCTCCAGTAGAGAGCGCGACCACACGGTATGGAAGGTTGAGTTTTTGAAGGATGTTTTCAGCGTTGGCTGTCATTTTTTCCAATTCTTCATATGATTCTTCTGGTTTGGCAAATTTGACCATCTCAACCTTGTGGAATTGGTGCAGACGAATCAAGCCACGCGTATCACGACCAGCAGAACCAGCCTCAGAACGGAATGATGGACTCATAGCAGTAAAGTAGATTGGTAGGTCTTTCCCATCAAGGATTTCATCACGGTAGTAGTTTGTAAGAGGCACTTCAGCTGTAGGAATGAGGACATAATTAGTGTCTTTCAATTCAAAAGTATCTTCCTTGAATTTTGGATATTGACCAGTACCAAACATAGAGTCATGGTTAACCATGTAAGGTGTGATGACTTCAGTATAGCCCTCTTTTCCATGTTCATCCAACATGAAGTTGTAGATAGCACGTTCCAAACGAGCCCCAAGTCCTTTATAGAAGAGGAAGCGAGCGCCTGTTACTTTACCGCCACGTTCCCAGTCAAGGATACCAAGGTCTTCCCCAAGATCCCAGTGAGCTTTTGGTTCGAAGTCAAATTCGCGTGGAGTGCCCCAACGGCGAACTTCCACATTGTCGTCTTCATCAGCCCCAACAGGAACACTGTCAGCTGGGATGTTTGGAAGAGTAGTAGTAAATTCTGTCAATTTAGCATCGATTTCTGCCAATTCAGCATCAAGAGCTTTTATTTCAGCGGAGAGAGCTTGCATTGCAGCGATCTTGTCATCGGCATTTTCCTTGTTACGCTTAGCTTGGGCAATTTCAGCAGAAACTGTGTTACGTTCTGCCTTGAGGTTTTCGACCTTGACCAAGATATCACGACGTTTAGCGTCGATTTCTTTCATCTCGTTAAGGATAGCAGCATCTACACCACGTGTAGCCAATTTTTCAGCGACAGCATCAAAGTCTGTACGAATACGTTTAATATCTAACATAAGAACTCCTTTATGAAAAAAGCACACCTAACAAAGCGTTGGAGTGGCAGAGCCACGGTTCCATCCAACTTCACAGGTGTGCACTTGATTCTGTATTTAATTGTTGATAACGGTAGAATTTCACTTATCTCCTCTATCTGCTCGCAGCAACCGCAGACTTTCTGAAAGAAGAGGATAACCTACTTATCCGTTGCTATGATTATACTAAAGTTTCTACTTTTTTGCAAATAGATTTTTAAATTTTTGTCCAATGGTCTGGAGTAAAGTAGGAAGTTTCACAACTTTGTCATTGCCAAGTTTTTCCCGAGCGATTTTGAGGATAGTCCCAGAGTCTTTTGAGGCAAAGAGGAATTTTCCTTGATCGGTGAAGACTTCAAAGTGGCGACTGATTTTGCGGCCAGTTACGTTGGCTCCGATTTGCTGAATGCTGGACCAGGGAATTTGGATATATTGTTCGACATTGACATCAGGATAAAACTCCAAGGCTTGATCCCCAACTAGAAATTTTCCAACTTTTCCGGAGATAGAGAGGTAAGATGTCCCAGTAGTTTGCAGGTCAATGACTTTATTGAGAGATTGGGCCATGATTAGTCTTCCTTACTTTCATCGAAAAAGGCATGGTAGAGAGCCTTGATAGCCGCTTTTTCTTGATCTTTATTGACAACAAACATGATGGAAACTTCACTTGAACCTTGGGACATCATCTGGATGTTGATTTTATTTTCAGACAAAGCACGTGTTGCAGTAGCAGTTACCCCGATATGACTCTTCATCTTTTCTCCGACAATCATAATGATTGAAAGGTCATGTTCGATCTCAGCATGGTCCACTTCAGCCTTTTGAACGAGCTGACGCAGAATTTCTTCTTCTTTGATAGGAGTCAATTCACGGGAGCGGAGGATGATTGAAAGATCGTCGATACCTGTAGGCATGTGCTCCCAACCGATATTGAGGTCCTCAAGGATTTGAAGAACCTTGCGACCAAACCCGACTTCGCGGTTCATGAGGTATTTAGACATGTTGATGCTGACAAAGCCAGAATCACCAGCGATTCCAACGACTGGGAATTTATCACTGCTATGCTTTAGAACGATACGAGTACCCGGATGGTCAGGGTTGTTGGTATTTTTGATAACCAGAGGAATTTTCCCACGGTAAGCGGGTAGAAGGGCTTCATCGTGAAGGACTGAGAAACCTGCATAAGCCAACTCACGCATTTCACGGTAGGTCAATTCAGGGATAGAATGAGGCTGGTGAATGATACCTGGATGGGCAGCAAAGATACCATCGACATCTGTAAAGTTTTCGTAGAGGTCGGCTTTGACACCGGCAGCGATGATGGAACCAGTTATGTCGGATCCACCACGGGAGAAGGTACAGATTTGATTTTCCTTAGTGACCCCAAAGAAACCAGGAATAACAAGGACTTCGTTGCTGTCAGCCAAGCCTTCAATCTTGTCATAGCTAGATGGAATGATGCGAGCATTTCCAGGTTCGCTTGTTACGATAATTCCAGCTTCTCTTGGATGAACATAGCGCGCATCGATGCCGTTTTGGTTAAAGTAGGCTGCAATAAGTTTGGCGTTGTTGTTTTCTCCAGCCGCTAGGAAGGTGTCATAGAGAAAGTCATTTTCCTCAATAGGAAGAGTCGCTAAGGCACGGATACTTTTAGAAATTTTTTCTAGAACTGATGGTTTTAAGCCTAGTTCGCTCACCATAGCCGCATAGCGATCGATGATCCAATTTTGGCTCTTGCTGATATCATTTCCCGCTACATAATCACGATAGTATTTGATCAAGGCATCTGTAACCTTGGTATCCTCAGAATTGCGTTTACCCGGTGCAGAAACGACCACAAAACGGCGCTCTTTATCGCTTTTAACGATGTTTAAAACTTTTTCTAACTGACTAGCAGAGGCAAGAGAGCTTCCGCCAAATTTTACAACCTTCATAGGGACTCCTCAAGTAAGTATTTTATACGATTATAGCAGAAAGAGGGGCTTTTTTCAATGAAGAAAATAGTATAGTCTTTAGGATAAAGTGAGTGTTTTGTTCAGCCGAGACACTTTCGATTGGTTTTCTCTTGCCTCTTTATCTAAAAAAAGGTATACTTTGACAATGAAATAATTTTATCACCTTATAAAAGGAGAAGCTATGAATCATATCCTATATCAGATCCTAGATGATCTTGCTATCATTACTTTGAATCGTCCCGAAGTGGCAAATGGTTTCCATATCCCAATGTGTGAGGAGATTTTAGAAGCTTTAACCTTAGCAGAACAGGATCAAGCTGTTCAGTTTATCTTGATTAACGCGAATGGGAAGGTCTTTTCAGTTGGGGGAGATTTGGTTGAGATGAAGCGTGCAGTGGATGAGGATGACATTCCTTCTTTGAATAAGATTGCAGAATTAGTCAATACAATTTCTTTTAAAATCAAGCAAATTCCTAAACCTGTTTTGATGGAGGTAGATGGAGCGGTTGCTGGCGCTGCAGCAAATATGGCAGTAGCGGTTGATTTTTGCTTGGCGACTGACAAGGCAAAATTCATCCAAGCCTTTGTCGGAGTTGGCTTGGCGCCAGACGCTGGTGGGATCTATCTCTTGAGTCGTAGTATCGGGGTAACACGAGCTGCGCAACTTGCCATGACAGGAGAAGCTTTGACTGCGGAAAAAGCACTGGAATGGGGCGTGGTATACCGTGTCTGCGAGGCAGATAAGCTAGAAAAGACAAGAGAACAAGTTCTGAAGAAATTAAGACGAGGCTCAGCAAACTCATACGCAGCCATTAAAAAGTTGGTTTGGGAAAGCCAATTTAAGGATTGGCAGAATTATGCTGAACTGGAATTGAAACTGCAAGAATCTTTGTCTTTGACTGAAGATTTTAAAGAAGGAGTCCGAGCTCATTCTGAAAGAAGACGACCAAAATTTTCAGGAAAATAAAAAAATACTTGCACAATTCTTTGAAGTTTGATATACTTTTTGTGTCAAATGTTTTGAATACAAAAGTTTTTTTTGAGAAGGAGGGAATACTTTGGACTACCAACAAGTGAATGAGTATTTAACATCTATTTTTAATAATGTCCTTGTGATTGAGGAGGTTAGCTTACGAGGTAGTCGTTTCAAAGACATCTCCATCAAAGAAATGCACACGATTGATGTGATTGGCAAGTTTCCGGAGGCAACGCCAAGTAAGGTTTCTAAAGAACTAATGGTAACTCTTGGAACTGTTACGACCAGCTTGAATAATCTCGAAAGAAAAGGTTATGTTGAGCGCATTCGTTCTGATCAGGATCGTCGTGTGGTCTACCTGCATTTGACAAAGAAAGGTCGTTTGGTTCACCGTCTTCATAAACGTTTCCACAAGGCCATGGTCGAAAAAATTATCGATGGTATGAGTTCTGAAGAAATAGAAGTGATGGGCAGGGGTTTGACTAATCTTTATCAATTTTTGGAGGATTTGAAATAATGGCTTTTGCAAAAATAAGCCAGGTTGCTCATTATGTTCCAGAGCAAGTGGTCACTAATCAAGACTTGGCCCAAATCATGGATACAAGCGATGAGTGGATTTCAAGCCGTACAGGAATTAAACAGAGACATATTTCAAAAACGGAGTCAACGAGTGATTTGGCGACAGAAGTTGCCAAGAGTTTGCTGGCTAAGGCGAGCATAAAAGCGGATCAGATTGATTTTATCATTGTAGCGACGATTACCCCAGACTCGATGATGCCTTCTACGGCGGCTCGGGTTCAGGCAAATATTGGAGCGCATAGAGCTTTCGCCTTTGATCTGACGGCAGCTTGTAGTGGCTTTGTATTTGCTCTCTCAACTGCTGAGAAGTTTCTGACAGCTGGACAGTTCAAAAAAGGGATTGTTATCGGAGCTGAGACCTTATCCAAGGCGGTTGACTGGTCTGATCGTTCGACAGCTGTTCTCTTTGGAGATGGTGCAGGTGGGGTTCTCTTGGAAGCGAGCGAAACACGTCACTTCCTTGTGGAAAGTCTCTATACGGATGGCTCTCGGAGCGAGTGTTTGACCTATGGCCAAACGGCTCTGACTTCGCCCTTCTCAGATCAAGAGGCAGTTCCTGCTTTTCTGAAGATGGATGGACGAGCAGTTTTTGATTTTGCAAATCGAGATGTTGCTAGATCGATCAAAGAAACCATTGAAAATGGTCCAATCGCAGCATCGGACTTGGATTATCTCTTGCTTCATCAGGCAAATATCCGCATTTTGGATAAGATGGCTAAGAAGATCGGTGTAGACCGAGACAAGCTTCCTGCCAATATGATGGAGTATGGAAATACCAGTGCAGCAAGTATCCCGATTTTGCTCTCAGAGTGTGTGGAGAATGGCATGATTCGTTTAGATGGTAGCCAGACGATTCTCCTATCAGGCTTCGGTGGAGGTTTGACATGGGGCACACTCATTCTTACAATTTAGGTAATCATGTGGTAAACACATAGTTATAAATTTTTTATATTTTAAAGGAGTCCTATCATGGCAGTATTTGAAAAAGTACAAGAAATTATCGTTGAAGAACTTGGGAAAGACGCATCAGAAGTAACACTTGAATCTACTTTTGATGATTTGGATGCAGATTCATTGGACTTGTTCCAAGTAATCTCTGAAATCGAAGATGCTTTCGATATCCAAATCGAAGCAGAAGATAACTTGAAAACAGTTGGTGACTTGGTTGCCTACGTTGAAGAGCAAACAAAATAATTAACATATTACTAGAAGGAGTAGGGGAGACCCGCTCCCTCTTGTTTAGGTAATAGTTTGAAACTCAAATGATAAATTCATCGAACTATTACGTAAGCAAGGAATGATAGAGGCACTATGAAAACACGTATTACAGAATTATTGAACATTGATTATCCTATTTTTCAAGGAGGAATGGCCTGGGTTGCGGATGGTGACTTGGCTGGTGCGGTATCAAAAGCTGGTGGTCTGGGAATTATCGGTGGTGGAAATGCACCTAAAGAGGTCGTAAAGGCTAATATCGATAAAATCAAATTACTTACGGACAAACCTTTTGGTGTCAACATCATGCTCTTGTCACCTTTTGTAGAAGACATCGTTGATCTCGTGATTGAAGAAGGGGTCAAGGTGGTTACAACTGGTGCAGGAAATCCAAGTAAATACATGACTCGTTTCCATGATGCAGGAATTACAGTTATTCCTGTTGTTCCAAGTGTTGCTTTGGCAAAACGCATGGAAAAAATTGGTGCAGATGCAGTTATTGCAGAAGGAATGGAAGCCGGTGGACATATTGGTAAATTAACAACGATGACCTTGGTACGTCAAGTTGCTGCAGCTGTTTCAATTCCGGTTATCGCAGCTGGAGGAATTGCGGACGGTGAAGGTGTCGCTGCAGGCTTTATGCTTGGTGCAGAGGCCGTTCAAGTCGGTACGCGTTTCGTAGTAGCTAAGGAATCTAACGCCCATCCAAAATACAAGGAAAAAATCTTAAAAGCGCGTGATATCGATACGACTATTTCAGCTCAACACTTTGGACATGCTGTTCGTGCCATTAAAAATCAGTTGACACGTGACTTTGAACAGGCTGAAAAAGATGCCTTTAAACAAGAAAATCCAGACTTGGAAATCTTTGAACAAATGGGGGCTGGTGCTCTTGCTAAAGCTGTTGTTCATGGAGATGTAGAAGGTGGATCTGTCATGGCAGGTCAGATCGCTGGTTTGGTTTCTAAAGAGGAAACTGTCGAAGAAATCCTAAAAGATCTATACTATGGCGCAGCCAAGAAAATTCAAGAAGAAGCCTCTCGTTGGGCAGGAGTTGTAAGAAATGACTAAAACAGCCTTTCTATTTGCGGGTCAAGGTGCTCAGTATCTAGGGATGGGGCGTGATCTCTATGATCGCTATCCTATCGTCAAGGAAACAATTGACCAAGCCAGTCAGGTTTTGGGTTATGACCTTCGTGATTTGATTGATAAGGAAGAAGCCAAGTTAAACCAGACTCGCTATACGCAACCAGCTATTTTAGCGACTTCGGTTTCTATTTACCGACTATTGAAAGAAAAGGGCTACCAGCCAGATATGGTAGCAGGATTGTCTCTTGGGGAATATTCTGCTCTTGTAGCAAGTGGTGCCTTGGACTTTGAAGAGGCAGTTGCCTTGGTTGCTAAGCGTGGTGCTTATATGGAAGAGGCTGCACCTGCAGGCTCTGGAAAGATGGTTGCCGTTCTTAATACTCCAGTTGAAGTGATTGAGGAAGCTTGTGAAACAGCCTCTAAAGTTGGAGTAGTGACTCCAGCTAACTACAACACCCCAAGCCAAATCGTTATCGGTGGTGAGGTGGCTGCGGTTGACCGCGCAGTTGAACTCTTGCAGGAAGCAGGAGCAAAACGATTGATTCCTTTAAATGTATCTGGTCCTTTCCATACAGCCCTTCTTGAGCCAGCCAGTCAGCAATTAGCTGGAGCTCTTGAGGGAGTGAGTTTCTCTGATTTTACTTGCCCACTAGTTGGCAATACGGAAGCTGCTGTTATGGAAAAAGGTCGAATCCAAGAGCTCTTGACGCGTCAGGTGAAAGAACCTGTTCGTTTTTATGAAAGTATTGCTGTGATGCAGGATGCTGGGGTAACCAACTTTATTGAAATTGGTCCTGGTAAGGTCCTATCAGGCTTTGTCAAAAAGATTGATAAATCAGCTAAGCTAGCTAACGTTGAAAACCAAGCAAGCTTGGATGTTTTTCTAGGAAACTAGAAATCCCTTCTCCCACAAAATACAACAGGAAACAGGAGAGATAGAATGCAACTTACAAACAAAAATGTCTTTGTAACAGGTTCAAGTCGTGGTATCGGACTTGCCATTGCTCACAAATTTGCCCAACTAGGTGCGAATGTAGTTTTGAATAGTCGAGGAGCAATCTCAGAAGACTTGCTGGCTGAGTTTTCAAACTATGGCGTCAAAGTAGTACCGATCTCAGGTGATGTTTCAGACTTTGCAGATGCCAAGCGTATGGTAAATCAAGCGATTGCAGAACTCGGTTCTGTCGATGTCTTGGTCAACAATGCTGGGATTACTCAGGATACTCTTATGCTCAAGATGACCGAGGAAGACTTTGAAAAAGTGATTAAGATCAACTTGACAGGTGCCTTTAACATGACGCAAGCAGTCTTGAAACAGATGATTAAGGCACGTGAAGGTGCGATTATCAATATGTCCAGTGTGGTCGGTTTGATGGGAAATATCGGGCAGGCCAACTATGCAGCTTCTAAAGCAGGTTTGATTGGGTTTACCAAGTCAGTAGCACGTGAGGTTGCCAATCGCAATGTACGCGTAAATGCTCTTGCACCAGGGATGATCGAGTCAGATATGACTGCTGTTTTATCTGATAAGGTCAAGGAAGCGACATTGGCACAAATCCCAATGAAACAGTTTGGTCAAGCAGATCATATCGCAGATGCTACAGTGTTCCTGGCCGAACAGGATTATTTGACTGGACAAGTTCTCGCTGTTGATGGCGGACTTAGCATGTAAAAAATAAGGAAAGATATAGGTAAGACAGATGAAACTAAATCGAGTTGTAGTAACAGGTTACGGATTAACCTCTCCTATCGGAAATACTCCAGAAGAATTTTGGAACAGTTTGCAAACTGGGAAAATTGGAATTGGAGAAATCACTAAGTTTGACCACAGCGAATTTGCTGTGCACAATGCGGCAGAAGTTCAAGATTTTCCATTTGATAAATACTTTGTCAAAAAAGATACCAACCGTTTTGATAACTATTCTTTGTATGCCTTGTATGCGGCTCAAGAAGCGGTGACAAATGCAAATCTTGATGTAGAAGCAATCAATAAAGATCGCTTTGGTGTCATCGTTGCTTCTGGTATTGGGGGAATTAAAGAAATCGAAGATCAGGTTATCCGTCTTCATGAAAAAGGTCCAAAACGCGTTAAGCCAATGACACTTCCAAAAGCCTTGCCAAATATGGCTTCAGGAAATGTTGCGATGCGCTTCGGAGCAAACGGTATCTGTAAATCAATCAATACAGCCTGTGCCTCATCAAACGATGCCATTGGTGATGCCTTCCGTTCTATCAAGTTTGGTTTCCAAGATGTCATGTTAGTTGGTGGATCAGAATCATCTATCACTCCTTTTGCTATCGCTGGTTTCCAAGCTTTGACAGCTCTTTCTACGACAGAAGATCCTACCCGTGCTTCTATTCCATTTGATAAAGACCGTAACGGCTTTGTGATGGGAGAAGGTTCAGGGATGCTGGTTCTTGAAAGTCTGGAACACGCTGAAAAACGTGGTGCGACTATCTTAGCTGAAGTAGTTGGTTATGGTAATACCTGTGATGCTTACCACATGACTTCTCCACATCCAGAAGGCCAAGGCGCGATTAAGGCTATTAAACTGGCTTTGGAAGAAGCAGAAATTTCTCCAGACCAAGTGGCTTACGTCAATGCCCACGGAACTTCAACTCCTGCTAATGAAAAAGGAGAAAGTGGTGCAATCGTAGCTGTCCTTGGTAAAGAAGTACCTGT
Organism: Streptococcus mitis bv. 2 str. SK95; assembly: GCF_000222705.1. GTDB lineage: Bacteria > Bacillota > Bacilli > Lactobacillales > Streptococcaceae > Streptococcus > Streptococcus mitis_AY. Next base: position 65,839 of record NZ_AFUB01000015.1, read on the forward strand.
ATCTTCAACCAAGTCCTTTACAGGACACTTGCTTGGTGCTGCAGGGGCAGTAGAAGCCATCGCTACAATTGAAGCCATGCGTCATAACTATGTACCAATGACAGCTGGAACAAGCGAGTTATCAGACTATATCGAAGCGAATGTCGTTTATGGACAAGGCTTGGAGCAGGAAATCCCTTATGCTATTTCAAACACTTTTGGTTTTGGTGGACACAATGCGGTTCTTGCTTTCAAACGTTGGGAGAATAAATAATTATGAATTTAAATGAGATCAAGGACTTGATGGCTCAATTTGACCAATCAAGTTTGAGAGAATTTTCTTATAAAAACGGAACGGACGAATTGCAGTTCAGTAAGAATGAAGCAAGAATGGCTTCTGAAGCACCAGCTCAAGTTGCTCCAGTGCCAGCTGCAGTGGTTGCTAGTCCAGTAGTTTCGGCCCCTTCAACTCCAGTAGAGAGTGCTGTGGAAGAAGCTCCAGCACCAGCTGAAACGACTGTTGCTCCAGAGGGAGATGTTGTTGAAAGCCCACTTGTAGGGGTGGCTTACTTGGCTGCTGGACCAGATAAACCTGCTTTTGTCACAGTCGGAGACAGTGTTAAAAAAGGTCAGACTTTGGTGATCATCGAAGCCATGAAAGTCATGAATGAGATTCCTGCACCTAAGGATGGTGTGGTGACAGAAATTCTCGTTTCAAATGAAGAAATGGTCGAGTTCGGTAAAGGATTGGTACGTATCAAATGATCGATATTCAAGGAATCAAAGAAGCTCTACCCCATCGCTACCCTATGCTCCTAGTGGATCGTGTCTTGGAAGCGAGCGAGGATACCATTGTTGCCATTAAAAATGTCACTATCAACGAACCTTTCTTCAATGGTCATTTTCCACAATACCCAGTCATGCCAGGTGTTCTTATTATGGAAGCCTTGGCCCAGACTGCTGGTGTCTTGGAATTGTCTAAGCCTGAAAACAAAGGAAAGCTGGTCTTTTACGCTGGCATGGACAAGGTCAAGTTTAAGAAGCAAGTTGTACCAGGTGATCAATTAGTCATGACGGCTACTTTTGTCAAACGTCGTGGGACGATTGCTGTGGTTGAAGCAAAGGCTGAAGTAGATGGTAAGCTTGCAGCGAGTGGTACTCTTACCTTTGCAATTGGAAACTAAGGAGGTTCTCCATGTTTCGTAAAATTTTGATTGCCAACCGTGGTGAGATTGCGGTTCGCATCATTCGAGCTGCACGTGAATTGGGCATTGCGACCGTAGCAGTCTATTCAACTGCTGATAAGGAAGCTCTTCACACACTCCTAGCGGATGAAGCTATCTGTATCGGACCTGGTAAGGCGACAGAATCTTATCTCAATATCAACGCTATTTTATCTGCTGCAGTCTTGACAGAAGCAGAAGCCATCCACCCAGGTTTTGGTTTTCTTAGCGAAAACTCCAAGTTTGCCACGATGTGTGATGAAGTAGGGATTAAGTTCATCGGTCCTTCTGGGGCTGTAATGGATACCATGGGAGATAAGATCAATGCGCGTGAGCAAATGATCAAGGCTGGGGTTCCAGTTATCCCAGGATCTGATGGTGAAGTTCACACGGCTGAAGAGGCACTTGCAGTTGCAGAAAAGATTGGCTACCCAGTCATGCTCAAGGCATCGGCAGGTGGTGGTGGAAAGGGAATTCGTAAGGTTGAAAAGGCAGAAGACTTGGTCGCAGCCTTTGAGACAGCATCCAGTGAAGCCAAGGCCAATTTTGGGAATGGCGCTATGTATCTTGAACGTGTAATTTATCCAGCTCGTCATATCGAAGTTCAGATCCTTGCGGACCAAGAGGGTCATGTTGTCCATCTTGGTGAACGGGATTGTTCACTCCAACGGAATAACCAAAAGGTCTTAGAAGAAAGTCCGTCCATTGCGATTGGCAAAACCCTTCGTAATGAAATTGGTGCTGCAGCCGTTCGTGCAGCAGAGTCTGTAGGCTATGAAAATGCAGGGACGATTGAATTTCTTCTCGATGAAGCGAGTGGCAATTTCTACTTCATGGAAATGAATACTCGTGTGCAAGTTGAACACCCAGTCACAGAGTTTGTTTCAGGTGTTGATATCGTGAAGGAACAGATTCGCATTGCTGTCGGGCAACCTTTACCTTTCAAACAAGAAGATATTGTCCTACGAGGTCATGCTATCGAGTGCCGGATCAATGCGGAAAATCCAGCATTTAACTTTGCTCCAAGCCCAGGTAAAATTACCAATCTCTATCTACCAAGTGGTGGAGTTGGCTTGCGCGTGGACTCAGCAGTTTATCCAGGTTATACCATTCCCCCTTACTATGATAGTATGATTGCTAAAATCATTGTTCATGGGGAGAATCGTTTTGATGCATTGATGAAGATGCAACGGGCACTTTATGAACTTGATATAGAAGGAGTGCAAACCAATGCAGACTTCCAGTTGGATCTGATTTCAGACCGCCGAGTTATCGCTGGCGACTACGACACTTCCTTCTTGATGGAAACTTTCTTGCCAAAATACCAAGAAAAAGAATAGACTTTCAAACAGTATGAGAACTAAAAGGGGGAGTTATGGCTCTATTTAGTAAAAAGGATAAGTATATTCGGATCAATCCTAACCGTTCCGTAAGGCAGAAACCACAAGCCAAGCCTGAGGTTCCGGATGAACTCTTCTCCCAGTGTCCTGGTTGTAAACACACCATTTACCAAAAGGATCTTGGGAGCGAACGAATTTGTCCCCATTGTAGCTATACTTTCCGTATTTCAGCTCAGGAACGCTTGGATTTGACGATTGATTCTGACAGCTTTGTAGAGATGTTTACGGGTATTGAAACTCAAGATCCATTAAACTTTCCTGGCTACCAGAAAAAACTGGCTAGCATGCGTGAAAAAACAGGACTGGATGAAGCTGTCCTGACTGGTACAGCTAGCATCAAGGGAGAAAAAGTTGCCCTTGGGATCATGGATTCTAACTTTATCATGGCTTCTATGGGAACCGTTGTGGGTGAAAAAATCACGCGCTTGTTTGAGTATGCAACGGTAGAAAACTTGCCAGTCGTACTCTTCACAGCTTCTGGTGGAGCCCGTATGCAAGAAGGAATCATGAGCTTGATGCAGATGGCTAAAATTTCTGCGGCAGTTCAACGTCATTCCAAGGCCGGACTTTTTTACCTAACTATTTTGACGGATCCGACAACAGGCGGAGTGACAGCTTCTTTTGCTATGGAAGGTGACATTATCCTGGCGGAGCCCCAGAGTTTGGTTGGTTTTGCTGGGCGTCGTGTTATCGAAAATACAGTTCGTGAGACCTTGCCGGATGATTTCCAAAAGGCAGAATTTTTGCTTGAACATGGATTTGTTGATGCAATTGTCAAACGTAGAGAACTACCAGAAACAATTGCTAAATTAGTGAGATTGCATGGAGGAAGTCGCGGATGAATATTGCAAAAATAGTCAGAGAGGCACGCGAGCAAAGTCGCTTGACAGCCCTTGATTTTGCCAATGGAATCTTCGATGAATTTATCGAATTGCATGGAGACCGCTCTTTCCGAGATGATGGTGCGGTCATTGGTGGAATTGGCTGGTTAGGTGACCAAGCGGTCACAGTCGTCGGTATCCAAAAGGGGAAGAGTCTTCATGATAATCTCAAACGGAACTTTGGGCAACCCCATCCAGAAGGCTATCGCAAGGCTCTTCGTTTGATGAAACAGGCAGAAAAATTTGGTCGTCCAGTTGTAACCTTCATCAACACTGCTGGAGCTTACCCAGGTGTTGGAGCTGAGGAACGTGGACAAGGGGAAGCAATCGCTCGAAACCTGATGGAAATGAGCGATCTCAATGTTCCAATCATCGCGATTATTATCGGTGAAGGAGGGTCTGGAGGTGCATTAGCACTAGCCGTTGCTGACCGTGTCTGGATGCTGGAAAATTCGATCTATGCCGTACTCAGCCCAGAAGGCTTTGCCTCTATCCTTTGGAAGGATGGGAGCCGTGCTATGGAGGCGGCAGAGTTGATGAAGATCACTTCACACGAACTCCTAGAAATGGGAATCGTAGACAAGGTAATCTCAGAAGCAGGGCTTTCCAGTAAAGAACTGCAAGCTCATCTTAAAAATGAATTGCGTGCAGAGCTTGAACTCTTGCAAGGCTTAGCCTTGGAACAGCTCCTCGAAGAACGTTACCAACGGTTTAGAAAATACTAAGAAATTTTAAAAGCTAGAACAATTTGTTCTAGCTATTTTGATAACCGTATTTAGATGAAAAAAACGAATAAATAGGGTAAAATGATGACAACGGGTTAACAGTAGTGTATTAATAGTAGAAATAGAAAGTTTCTTATTAGGAGGACAGTCATGAAAAAACGTACTTTGCTTTGGTTAGTTTTAACACTTGTAATTTTTGGAGGAGGAGCATGGATGGCGCAGAAAACAAATCTATTCGGAGGAGTATTTCTTAGCCCACGGGCTAAGCAGTTGGCTTATTTGAAAGAGCATGAAGAGGAGATGGCGAACTTTATAAAGGCTAGAAATCCTAAAGTCGAAAGTGTTCAATTTGATTGGGAAAGTATGGAAGTTGGTCAGATAGGGAATGGAACTCCTCAAGGAGGTGGTTATATGCTAACATTTAAAGGGCGTATAAATAATATAAAGGAAAGCAATTTTACTCTTGGATTTCCTTTGGATAATAACAGGTACGCCTTGCCTAACCTTGAGAAG
>NZ_AFUB01000014.1 GCF_000222705.1 Streptococcus mitis bv. 2 str. SK95
TTTTCTCAGAAGGGCTATTATTCCAACTTTTTTAAGGGTAGTCTCATTTTGGACCGAAAGAAAAAGATTGAAAAAATCGTTCAAAATGAACTTTTCTTCAATCTGGAGGCTCACACCTCTTTTTCTTATTTCTTCTTCCTGTTTAGGACGGCATTGAGTACAATGGCCAGTAGGCTGGCTACGACAATTCCATTTGAGAAGAACATTTGGAAGGCTGTTGGCATGCTGACAAAGAGATTACTGTTGTTGAGCCCTACGCCAGCAGCGATTGAAACAGCTGCGATAAGGAAGTTATGTTCATTATTAGCAAAGTCAACGCGGGCGAGGATTTGCATACCTTGAAGGGAAACAAAGCCAAACATTACCAGCATGGCACCTCCAAGAACAGGGCTCGGAATGATTTGGGCGAGGGCACCAAACTTAGGAAGGAGTCCAAGGAGGACTAGGAAACCAGCTGCGTAGTAGATTGGCAGGCGGGTCTTGATACCTGACAATTTAACCAACCCAACGTTTTGTGAAAATCCTGTGTAAGGGAAGGTGTTAAAGATTCCTCCGAGAAGGACAGCTAAACCTTCTGCACGATAACCGTTGCGCAGGCGCGTGCTGTCGATTGGATCTTTCGTGATATCAGACAAGGCCAGGTAAACACCAGTCGACTCAACCATAGACACCGTTGCGATGATACACATCATGACAATAGAGGAGATTTCAAAGGTTGGCACCCCAAAGTAGAGGGGAGTTGGAACATGGACAAGCGGAGCTGCCGCAACAGGGGAGAAATCTACCAAGCCCATGGTAGCAGCAATGGCAGTTCCAACGACCAACCCAATCAAAATCGAAATCGACTTGATAAATCCTTTGGTAAAGATGTTGATCAAGAGGATAATCAGAACAGTGATAGCTGCAAGCAAGAGACTTTGACCAGTTGGCTCTGGGACGTTATTTCCCATATTTCCAATAGCGACAGGAATCAAGGTTAAACCAATCGTGGTAATGACAGAGCCCGTTACGATAGATGGGAAAAGATTGGCAACTTTTGAGAAGATGCCGGAAATCAGAACCACATAAATCCCAGAAACGATAAGGGCACCAAACATAGCACCGCTACCGTGGCTTTGACCAATCATAATCAAAGGAGCGACGGATTGAAAGGCAACTCCGAGAACGACTGGCAGTCCAATTCCGAAGTATTTGTTGAGTTGGAGTTGGAGGAAGGTGGCCACCCCACACATGAAGATATCTGTGGAGATTAGGTAGGTTAACTGCTCAGCTGAATAGCCAAGGGCTGTCGCAATCATGATAGGAACCAGGATAGAACCTGAGTACATGGCTAGTAAGTGCTGCAAGCCAAGAACGGCTGCTTGCGAGTGTTTTTCTTGTTTTTGCATTAGAGATCTGCCTCCTTAAATACGACCTGACCATTTTCGAAACGATCCAAGCGAGCCAGTGATAGGACTGGATACCCTGCTTTTTCAAGCAAATCACGACCATCTTGGAAAGATTTTTCAATCACGATACCAATCGCTTCAACTTTTGCTCCAGCTTGTTCGATGATTTGGATCAAGCCTTTGGCAGCTTGGCCATTAGCAAGGAAATCATCGATAATCAAGACTTTGTCCTCTGGTGATAGGAATTTTCCAGCGATGGAAACGGTGCTGGTCACCTGCTTGGTAAAGGAGTAGACTTGGGCGGTTAAGATACCTTCGTTCATGGTGATGTTTTTAGCTTTCTTGGCGAAAATCATAGGGACATCTAAGGCTTCGGCAGTAAAAACGGCTGGGGCAATGCCTGATGCTTCAATGGTTACGACCTTGGTAATGCCAGAAGAAGCGAATTTGTCCGCAAATACCTTACCAATCTCTCGCATCAAGCTAAAGTCAACTTGGTGGGTTAAAAAGGAATCCACCTTGAGGATGTTGTCACCCAAGATATGCCCATCCTCAAGGATGCGCTCTTCTAATAATTTCATAAGACCTCCTAAAGTCTAAACTCTTTTATGTTTTTCTATCGCCTTTATCATCTCAAAAAGGACTAGAAAAAAGGACCTACTTAACAGATAAGCAAGCCCTCAAAATATGTATGTCTAAAAACATACCTTCAACAGACTTACTCATTGTTAGGTGTTCCGGCACCTTGTAGAAACGTCGTGCCAATTCACGACATAAACAAGTAAAATGGTACTATAATAGAACGTCAAAGCGTTAATGTCATTATTTTACACTAAATAGCTTTAGAAATCAAATGTTTTGTTAGTGTTTTAATGAAAAAAACGAACAAAAAAGAAACCTACAACGAGCCACAGTATTGTAGATTTCTATTATTTTATTCGCTAAATCTTAAAAAATAGCCATCTGGATCCAAAACTGCAAATTCATGAGGATAGATATAATGATCTCCAACACGAAATGTTTTCTTAGTCAAAGGACGATAAATAGGATAGTTGGCCTCTATTACTTTTTGATAAAGTTGTGGGACATCCTTTATACCAAAGGATAGGTTGACACCTTTTCCAAAAGGGTAGGTAAGGTTAGCCAGTTCCTCGGGGGTTCCTTCCTCTAGCATTAGCTGACACTCTTCAAGAGAAAGAAAGAGGAAGTTTTCTTCTGGTCGTTCGTATTCGATCCGAAAACCGAGTAAATCACAGTAGAAGGAACGGGACTGTTCGATATTCGATACAACAAACTCGGGAATGACAGCTTGATAGTCCATTAGCTTTCTCCTTAGAGTTCAATTTCCAATACAATCGGCGTATGGTCTTGACGAGCACCCGAGTCAATCATGTCAGACTTGGTCACCCTGTCAGCCACGCGGTTGCTAGTGAGCCAGTAGTCGATTCTCCAGCCTGTATTGTTGATTTTAGAAGTCTTGCTGCGTTGCGCCCACCAAGTGTAACGTTCTGGGACATCGCCATGAATGTGGCGGAAGGTGTCGGTAAATCCAGTTGCCAAGAGGTTGGTAAAGCCAGCACGTTCTTCGTCTGTAAAACCAGGTGAACGGCGGTTGCTGGCAGGATTTGCAAGGTCGATTTCCTTGTGGGCTACGTTGTAGTCTCCCGTCGCAAGGACTGGTTTTTCTTTGTCTAACTCAGCTAGATACTCAGCATATTTGACGTCCCAGACTTGACGCTCTTCCAAGCGTTTGAGACCGTCGCCAGCGTTTGGTGTGTATACTTGGGTCACGAAAAATGTATCAAATTCCAAGGTGATGATGCGGCCTTCCAAATCCATGGTAGAAGGAGCACCGATTTCTGGGAAGCTGATAGTAGGCGTAAGTTCTTTCTTATAGAGGAACATGGTTCCAGCGTAGCCTTTGCGAGCAGGTTCTTGAGAGGAACGCCAAGTGTTTTCATAGCTTGGGAAGAGTTCAGATAAAATTTCCAAGTGTTTTTTTGTAGGCCCTTTTGCAGAAAGCTTGGTTTCCTGGATAGCGATAATATCAGCATTTTCTGCTTGCAAGGTCCGAAGGACAGCCTGAGAGAGCTGAGCACGGGCAGAATCACTGGTCAAAGCAGCGTTGAGAGAATCAATATTCCATGAGATGAGTTTCATAAAGTTACCTTTTTCATTCAGATTACAGACTATATTATACCAAAAAAAGGCGCATTTCCCCAACGTATGGTTTGAAAAATCACCCTCTTTCGTTTATAATTAAGAATGATTTTATGAAAGGGAGTGAAAACACATGAAATTCTATTCTTATGACTATGTACTCAGCCAAATCGGTCAGCAAAATGGCATCATGATTGGTTTAGGGATTGTCCTATTAGCTGTGACAGGATTTCTAGCTTTCAAGGCTTATCATGATAAAAAGGGGACCAAATTTCGTGAGTTGGTCATGATTTCAGCTTTGACCTTATTAGCTCTGCTTTTGGTTAGTATCACGACTTATCAAAACAATCAAGTTTCTAACAATAAATTTCAAGCTTCACTTCATTTCATCGAGCTTGTTTCCAAAGAATTGGGAGTAGACAAGTCAGAGGTCTATGTTAATACTTCTGCGGACACGGATGGCGCACTTATCAAGGTAGGTGATCGCTATTACCGTGCCCTGAACGGCAGTGAGCCAGACAAGTACCTGCTAGAGAAAGTGGAATTGTATAAAACAGATGCGATCGAATTGGTGGAGGTGAACAAATGACACTCAATTATATCGAAATTTTAATCAAACTAGCCTTGGGTCTCTTTTCTCTGGTTTTCGTGATTAATGTGACAGGAAAGGGCAACCTAGCGCCTAACTCAGCGATAGATCAAATTCAGAACTATGTACTCGGGGGGATCATCGGTGGGGTGATTTACAATAGCGCTATCAGTATCCTTCAGTATGCAGTTATCCTGATTATGTGGACCATTCTGGTCTTGACTCTCAAATGGCTTAACAACAATGTTCACTTTGTGAAACGTTTAATTGATGGGAAGCCAACCCTGCTCATCAAAAATGGGAAGATTGATCCAGAAGCCTGCCGTTCGGTTGGTTTATCAGCAGCAGACGTAGCTCTTAAGCTCCGTAGTCAGGGAATTTTCCAAATGAAACAAGTCAAACGCGCTATGCAGGAGCAGAACGGTCAACTCATCGTGGTCCAAATGGGAGATGAGAATCCCAAGTATCCTGTTGTCACAGACGGTGTAATCCAAGTCGAAATTTTGGAGACCATTGGTCGAAGCGAAGAATGGCTACTTGATAATCTCAGCAAACAAGGGTATGACAATGTTGCCAATATCTTTATCGCTGAGTATGACAAGGGTGTCGTCTCAGTCGTAACTTATGAATAAGAAAAACCTGGGGTCTTGTACTCTTCAAAAATCAAATTCAAACTGCGTCAACGTCGCCTTGCCGTACTCAAGTACAGCCTGCGGCTAGTTTCCTAGTTTGCTCTTTGATTTTCATTGAGTCTTGGCCTCAGGTTTCCATTTGCAATCAGAAAGGGATTTTATGTCCATTATTCAAAAACTCTGGTGGTTTTTCAAGTTAGAAAAGCGCCGTTATTTAGTCGGGATTGTTGCATTGGTCTTGGTTTCCGTCCTCAATCTCATTCCCCCCATGGTCATGGGACGAGTCATTGATGCCATTACATCAGGGCGATTAACCCAGCAGGACCTCCTTCTTAATCTATTTTATCTACTGCTGGCAGCCTTTGGGATGTACTATCTGCGCTATGTTTGGCGCATGTATATCCTTGGAACTTCCTATCGTTTGGGGCAGATCATGCGGTCCCGCTTGTTTGAGCATTTCACAAAAATGTCGCCAGCCTTTTATCAGACCTATCGGACGGGGGACTTGATGGCACACGCCACCAATGATATCAATGCTTTAACTCGTCTTGCAGGTGGAGGAGTCATGTCAGCAGTGGATGCTTCCATCACGGCGCTGGTGACTTTGCTGACCATGCTTTTTAGCATTTCATGGCAAATGACCTTAGTTGCCATTCTGCCTTTGCCTTTTATGGCTTATGCGACCAGTCGTCTAGGGAGAAAGACCCACAAGGCCTTTGGCGAGTCACAAGCTGCCTTTTCTGAACTCAATAACAAGGTGCAGGAGTCTGTATCAGGTATCAAAGTGACCAAATCTTTCGGTTATCAGGCGGACGAGTTGAAGTCCTTTCAGGCAGTTAATGAATTGACCTTTCAAAAGAATTTCCAAACCATGAAATACGATAGCTTGTTTGACCCCATGGTTCTCTTGTTTGTTGGTTCGTCCTATGTTTTAACTCTCTTGGTCGGCTCTTTGATGGTTCAGAAAGGGCAAATCACGGTTGGGAATCTGGTCACCTTTATCAGCTACTTGGATATGCTAGTTTGGCCTCTTATGGCCATTGGTTTCCTCTTTAATATTACTCAGCGAGGGAAGGTGTCCTACCAGCGGATTGAGGAACTTTTGTCTCAGGAATCACCTGTACAAGATCCTGAGTTTCCTCTGGACGGTATTGAAAATGGACGCTTGGAGTACGCCATTGACAGCTTTGCCTTTGAAAATGAGGAGACACTGACGGATATTCACTTTAGTCTGGAAAAAGGGCAAACCCTAGGCTTGGTCGGACAGACAGGCTCTGGGAAAACGTCCTTGATTAAGCTCCTCTTGCGTGAATACGATGTGGATAAGGGAGCTATTTATCTAAACGGTCACGATATTCGGGATTATCGTCTGACAGACCTTCGTGGTCTCATGGGCTATGTCCCTCAGGACCAGTTCCTCTTTGCGACCTCTATCTTAGACAATATCCGCTTCGGTAATCCTAACTTCCCCCTTTCAGCAGTTGAGGAAGCGACCAAGCTAGCACAAGTTTACCAAGATATTGTGGACATGCCTCAGGGCTTTGATACGTTGATCGGTGAAAAGGGAGTCAGTCTTTCAGGTGGTCAAAAGCAACGTCTGGCTATGAGTCGGGCGATGATTCTAGACCCTGATATCTTGATTTTAGATGATTCCCTGTCCGCCGTGGATGCCAAAACTGAGTATGCGATCATCGACAACCTCAAGGAGACGCGGAAGGACAAGACAACCATCATCACGGCCCATCGCCTTAGTGCAGTTGTCCATGCAGATCTGATCTTGGTTCTGCAAAATGGTCAAATTATCGAACGGGGCACGCACGATGACTTGCTAGCTCTGGATGGCTGGTATGCCCAAACCTACCAGTCTCAGCAATTGGAAATGAAAGGAGAAGAAGATGCAGAATAAGAAAGAACAATGGGCTGTATTGAAGCGCTTGATGTCCTATCTCAAGCCCTATGGCCTCCTGACCTTTTTGGCACTCAGTTTTCTCCTTGCGACGACGGTCATTAAAAGTGTCATTCCCCTTGTGGCTTCCCACTTTATCGACCAGTACCTCAGCAATCTTAATCAACTGGCCGTGACCGTTTTGCTGGTCTACTATGGTCTTTATCTCCTGCAAACTCTAGTTCAGTATGTTGGAAATCTTCTCTTTGCGCGGGTGTCCTACAGTATTGTCAGAGATATTCGTCGCGATGCCTTTGCCAATATGGAGAAACTGGGCATGTCTTATTTTGACAAGACGCCAGCAGGTTCCATCGTTTCTCGTTTGACCAATGATACCGAGACCATCAGTGATATGTTTTCAGGGATTTTATCCAGCTTTATTTCAGCAGTTTTCATCTTTCTGACCACTCTTTATACCATGTTGGTGCTGGATTTTCGTTTGACAGCTTTAGTTTTGCTCTTTCTTCCCTTGATTTTCCTTTTGGTCAATCTCTATCGGAAAAAATCAGTGAAAATCATCGAAAAAACCAGAAGTCTCTTGTCGGATATTAATAGTAAGCTGGCAGAAAACATCGAAGGAATCAGGATTATCCAGGCCTTTAATCAAGAGAAGCGCCTGCAAGCAGAATTTGATGAGATTAACCAAGAACACTTGGTCTATGCCAACCGATCTGTAGCCTTGGACGCCCTCTTTTTACGTCCTGCCATGAGTTTGCTAAAACTCCTAGGTTATGCCGTTTTAATGGCCTATTTTGGCTACCGTGGACTTTATCTGGGAATAACAGCAGGAACCATGTATGCCTTCATCCAGTACATCAATCGGCTCTTTGACCCCTTGATTGAGGTGACGCAAAACTTTTCAACCCTTCAAACTTCTATGATCTCAGCTGGACGTGTCTTTGCCTTGATTGACGAGAGGACCTATGAACCCCTTCAAAAGGATAGCCAAGCAAAGATTACAGAAGGTAATATTCGGTTTGAGCACGTGTGTTTCTCATATGATGGAAAACACCAGATTCTGGATGATATTTCCTTTTCAGTTAAGAAGGGCGAAACCATTGCCTTTGTAGGTCATACAGGTTCGGGGAAATCTTCGATTATCAATGTCCTCATGCGTTTTTATGAATTTCAGTCGGGGCGAGTTCTCTTGGATGATGTGGATATCCGAAACTATAGTCATGAAGAGTTGAGAAAGAATATCGGTTTGGTCTTACAGGATCCCTTCCTCTATCACGGGACTATCAAGTCCAATATCGCCATGTACCAAGAGATCAGCGATGAGCAGGTAAAGGATGCAGCTGCCTTTGTCGATGCGGATTCCTTTATTCAAGACCTTCCTCTGGGCTATGATGCTCCTGTTTCCGAGCGTGGTTCGAGCTTTTCTACTGGACAGCGCCAGCTTCTTGCCTTTGCTAGAACAGTCGCCAGTCAGCCTAAAATCCTAATTTTGGATGAAGCGACAGCCAATATTGACTCGGAAACAGAAAGTTTGGTTCAAGCTTCTCTGGCTAAAATGAGACAGGGGCGGACGACCATTGCCATCGCTCATCGCCTTTCAACTATCCAAGACGCCAACTGCATCTACGTCTTGGACAAGGGGCGTATCATCGAGAGTGGAACCCATGAGGAACTCTTGGCCTTGGGAGGAACCTATCACAAGATGTATAGCTTGCAGGCTGGAGCTATGTCCTAATACTCTTTGGAAATCTCTTCAAACCATGTCAGCTTTATCTGCAACCTCAAAGCTGTACTTTGATTTTCATTGAACATCAGAAGGAAATCCTTCAAATTACAGATTTCTTGCACCGCCTTTTCCATTTTGTGGTATAATGAAAAATGTTGACAAATAGTATAATAAAAACAAAGGAGAAACAGCATGCTGAAATGGGAAGACCTACCCGTGGAAATGCAATCAAGCGAGGTTGAGTCCTACTACCAGCTTGTCTCTAAAAGGAAGGGGTCGCTGATTTTCAAGCGTTGCCTGGATTGGGTTCTGGCCTTGTTTTTGCTAGTTTTGACTTCTCCCATCTTTCTTATCTTGAGCATTTGGATCAAGTTGGATAGCAAGGGACCTGTCATTTACAAGCAAGAGCGTGTGACCCAGTACAACCGTCCGTTCAAGATTTGGAAGTTCCGTACTATGGTAACGGATGCGGATAAAAAAGGAAGCCTGGTGACTTCTGCTAACGATAGTCGCATTACCAAGGTTGGAAATTTCATCCGCCGTGTGCGTTTGGACGAACTACCTCAACTGGTCAATGTCCTTAAAGGCGAGATGTCCTTTGTTGGGACACGACCTGAGGTGCCACGTTACACCGAGCAGTATAGCCCTGAAATGATGGCGACCTTGCTCTTGCCAGCCGGAATCACCTCTCCAGCTAGTATCAACTACAAGGATGAGGACACCATCATCAGTCAAATGACGGAGAAAGGTCTGACGGTTGACCAAGCCTATGTCGAGCATGTTCTTCCTGAAAAGATGCGCTATAATCTCGCCTATCTCCGAGAGTTTAGTTTCCTTGGAGACATCAAAATCATGTTTCAAACCGTGTTTGAAGTGCTAAAATAAAGTAGTCATGAGAAAATGAGTACAGATAAAAGGAGCAAATCAATGCCAAATTACAATATTCCATTTTCACCACCCGATATTACGGAAGCAGAAATTGCTGAAGTAGCGGATACCCTGCGTTCTGGTTGGATTACAACTGGGCCAAAGACAAAAGAACTAGAGCGTCGCTTATCTCAATACACACAGACACCTAAGACTGTCTGCCTCAACTCTGCGACTGCCGCTCTTGAGTTGATTTTGCGTGTTTTGGAAGTGGGACCTGGTGATGAAGTCATCGTTCCAGCCATGACTTATACAGCTTCTTGCAGTGTCATCACACACGTAGGAGCGACACCTGTCATGGTGGATATCCAAGCAGATACGTTTGAGATGGACTATGACCTTCTTGAGCAAGCCATCACTGAAAAGACTAAGGTGATTATTCCGGTTGAGCTTGCAGGGATTGTTTGCGACTATGACCGTTTGTTCCAAGTCGTGGAGAAGAAACGGGATCTCTTTACAGCTGCTAGCAAGTGGCAAAAGGCCTTTAACCGTATCGTAATTGTCTCAGATAGTGCCCATGCTTTAGGATCTACATACAAAGGGCAACCAGCTGGTTCTATCGCTGACTTTACTTCCTTCTCATTCCATGCCGTTAAGAACTTTACAACTGCTGAGGGAGGAAGTGCGACTTGGAAAGCCAATCCAGCTATTGACGACGAAGAGATGTACAAGGAATTCCAGCTCCTTTCCCTTCATGGTCAAACCAAAGACGCTCTTGCCAAGATGCAATTGGGTTCATGGGAATACGATATCGTTACACCAGCCTACAAGTGCAATATGACCGATATCATGGCTTCGATTGGTTTGGTACAATTGGATCGTTACCCAGCTTTGCTACAACGTCGTAAGGACATCGTGGACCGCTATGATCGTGGTTTTGCGGGTACTCGTATTCACCCACTGGCACACAAGACTGATACTGTTGAATCTTCACGCCACCTCTACATCACCCATGTAGAAGGAGCAAGTTTAGAAGAACGCAACCTCATCATCCAAGAATTGGCTAAAGCAGGAATTGCAAGTAATGTACACTATAAACCGCTTCCTCTTTTGACAGCCTATAAGAATCTTGGTTTCGATATGGCAGATTATCCAAGAGCCTATGCCTTCTTTGAAAATGAAATTACGCTTCCTCTTCATACAAAATTAAGCGATGAAGAAGTTGATTACATCGTTCAGACTTTGGTGAGAATTTCTGAAGAAATCCTCGGTTCTGGAAAAAAATAATAAAAAATCTTGACAAAAAGCGGACAATAGCATATAATATTCTCAACAAATCAGAAAAGTAACTATGTTTGATCTTCAGGGAGCCTGTGGTGATTGTGAACAGGTGGTTGGAAGTAGTGAAAGTGGGCTGATTTTAAAAATGAATTTGAAACAATGAAAATTCGGTGCGCACACCTTACAGTGCAACTTGTTGTTAGACAAGGCAGAGATGTAAAGGGGAATAGTCCCTTTATAATTGAGGTGGCACCGCGTTACCAACGCCCTCACACAGAAGTAGATTCTGTGTGTGGGCTTTTTTCTTTCGGTCATTTTGTTTATCTTTTATTAGGGCGTTAAGTCGCTTTGATGAACTTGAGTTCTATCTGCAGCTCCTTGCCTACTACTAAAAGCAAACAAAACGGCCGGATTAATATGGAAAGAGGAAAAATTTTATGACAACTAAAGGTTATTTTGGACAATTTGGTGGTAGTTTTGTACCGGAGCCGATTCAGACTCTGTTGGATGAGTTGGAAGTGACATTTGACAAATACAAGGATGATCCAGAATTTTTGGCAGAATTTCGCCATTACTTGAAGGACTATTCCGGTCGCGAAACACCGCTTTATTTTGCGGAAAGTTTGACAGACCACCTAGGTGGAGCTAAGATTTATCTCAAGCGCGAAGACCTTAATCACCTTGGTTCTCACAAGCTCAACAATGTTTTAGGACAAATTCTTCTTGCCAAACGTATGGGCAAAAAACGAGTGATTGCAGAAACAGGAGCTGGTCAGCACGGTGTTGCGACAGCAGCTGCTGCAGCCAAGTTTGGTATGGCTTGTGATGTCTACATGGGGGCAGAAGATGTGGAGCGTCAACGTCTCAATGTCTTCCGCATGGAGATGATGGGAGCGACCGTTCACGCAGTTGAAACAGGGACACGAACTCTCAAGGATGCGGTCGATGCAGCCTTTGGAGCATGGATGAATGACCTTGAAGCCTTCTACGTTTTGGGATCTGCTGTAGGACCTCATCCTTATCCTACCATCGTTCATGAATTCCAAAAGGTCATCAGTGAAGAATCTCGTCGTCAAATCTTAGAAAAAGAAGGTCGTTTACCAGACTACGTCATTGCCTGTGTAGGTGGTGGTTCCAATGCCATCGGTGCTTTTTCACAGTATGTAGCTGATGAAGAAGTCAAATTGGTTGGGGTCGAAGCTGCCGGTCATGGACTTGACACAGACAAGCACGCAGCCACTATGACAAAGGGTAGTGTCGGAATTGTCGATGGTATGAAGACCTATGCAGTCTTTAAGGAAGATGGAGAGCTGGCGCCAGTTTACTCTATCTCAGCTGGTTTGGACTATCCAGGGGTTGGCCCAGAACACGCCTACTTCAAAGATTCTGGCCGCGTAGAATACGTAGCAGCGACAGATGAAGAAGCTGTTCAAGCCTTGCTCCTTCTCAGCAAGACAGAAGGGATTATCCCAGCGATTGAAAGTTCGCATGCTATCGCAGAAGCGGTTAAACGTGCACCGAAACTAAGTAAAGATGACATTATCATCATCAATGTCTCTGGTCGTGGAGACAAGGACGTAGCTGCTATTGCAGACTACCTAGAAGCTAAAAAATAAAAGATGGAAAAATTACAGTCTTTTCTCTCACAGAGAGCTTGTGGTTGCTGGAAACAAGCAGAGAAAGCTGTAAGGTTGGGTCCATCTGAAACGAGAGAAGAAAATATAATTCTCAAGGGAGTGCCCTTTATCGCACAGCCTGTTGCAGGAATGTTCTGAGACAGGAATGAGAGATAGGAGAAATCCTATAATTGAGGTGGCACCGCGAATTTCGTCCTCACGCAAGTTATTTTGCGTGGGGATTTTTCATACAGTCGCCACGGACTAGAAGTAGAACTGAAAGGGAAATTACAATGGAACGAATCATTCATGGAGATGTCTTATCACCAATCTTGGCTTATATGCGCCTAAAGGGGCAACACAAGGTGATCTTAGAAAGTATTCCGAGAGACAAGGAAACAGCTCGTTTTTCTATCCTAGCCTATAATCCAGTTTTTGAGATTAAGTTTGAAAATGGAGTCCTTTATCAAAATGGGCAAGTGATTGATCGGGATCCCTTGGATTTCCTTTATGAAGTGACTCATAAGAGCCAGCACCATTCAGATCTCCCTTTTGGTGGGGGAGCTATTGGCTTTGTTGGTTACGATATGATTTCGCTCTATGAGGAAATCGGTCAAATCCCCCAAGATACCATTGGGACGCCAGACATGCATTTCTTTGTCTATGAGAGTTATATGGTCTTTGACCACAAGAAAGAAAAAATCCATGTCATTGAGGATGCTCTCTATAGCGAGCGCAGTACAGAGGATTTGGAAGAAGCCGTGAAGCAAGTGCTGGAGGAATTACGCATCCCTGCTTCAAATGAATTTGAAGATTTGGATTTATCTCCGCTGGACTTCAAACCCCATATCACTCCTCAGAAGTTTGAGCAAATGGTCGAAACCGCTCGTGGCTTGATTCGTAATGGTGATATGTTCCAATGCGTGCTCAGTCAGCGTTTCTCAGCAGAAGTTACTGGAAATCCATTTGACTTCTACAGAAATCTCCGCGTGACCAATCCATCTAATTATCTCTATTTCTACGATTTTGGGGATTATCAAATCATCGGTGCCAGTCCAGAAAGTTTGGTTTCTGTCAAAAATGGCATTGTGACAACCAATCCGATTGCTGGTACGCGACCAAGAGGGGCTACGGATGAAGAGGACAAGGCCTTGGCGACAGACCTCCTGTCCGATGAGAAGGAAACAGCAGAACATCGGATGTTGGTAGACTTGGGACGTAACGATATTGGCCGCATCTCTGAAACGGCAAGTGTCCAAGTCACTAAGTATATGGAAGTGGAGCTTTTCCGCTATGTCATGCATTTGACCAGTGTTGTGAAAGGGCGTTTGCTTCCCGAACTCACTGCCATGGATGCCTTGAAAGCTACACTTCCAGCTGGAACAGTGTCGGGAGCACCAAAGATTCGGGCCATGAGACGGATCTATGAACTGGAAACAGAAAAACGTGGTGTATACGCAGGAGCAATCGGCTACTTGTCTGCGACTGGTGATATGGATTTGGCCATTGCCATCCGAACTATGATTCTTAAAAATCAAACAGCCTATGTGCAGGCTGGGGCAGGCATTGTCTACGACTCCATCTCCCAAAACGAATACCAAGAAACCATTAACAAGGCTAAATCTATGACTAGAATTGGAGAACTAAGACCATGATTTTATTGATTGATAACTATGATTCTTTTACCTATAACTTGGCCCAATACATCGGGAATTTCGCAGAAGTTCAGGTCTTGAGAAATGATGATCCCAAGCTATATGAAGAAGCTGAAAAAGCAGATGGTCTGGTTTTTTCTCCTGGTCCAGGTTGGCCAGTGGATGCTGGAAAGATGGAAGACATGATTCGTGACTTTGCAGGTAAGAAGCCGATTCTTGGAATTTGTTTGGGTCACCAAGCTATCGCAGAAGTCTTTGGTGGGAAGCTAGGCTTGGCTCCAAAAGTCATGCATGGGAAACAGAGCCACATCAGCTTTGAAGCGCCATCTGTTCTCTATCAAGGCATTGAGGATGGTCGTCCAGTTATGCGTTACCACAGTATTTTGATTGAAGAAATGCCAGACGGCTTTGAAGTGACAGCACGTTCGACTGATGACCAAGCCATTATGGGAATTCAACACAAAACCCTTCCAATTTATGGCTTCCAGTACCATCCAGAGAGTATCGGAACGCCAGACGGCTTGTCTTCTATTCGGAATTTTATCGAGAAGGTTGTAAAGTGAGGAAACTAGGATGAAAGAGATTATTGAAAAATTAGCAAAATTTGAAAATTTATCAGGTGTGGAAATGACGGATGTCATTGAGCGTATCGTTACTGGACGTGTAACCGAAGCGCAGATTGCTTCTCTTCTCTTGGCCCTTAAGATGAAGGGGGAAACACCGGAAGAGCGCACAGCCATTGCACAAGTTATGAGAGGACACGCTCAACATATTCCAACTGAGATTCATGACGCCATGGACAACTGTGGTACTGGTGGAGACAAGTCCTTCAGCTTTAACATTTCAACAACTGCAGCCTTTGTCTTGGCTGGTGGCGGCATTCACATGGCCAAGCACGGTAACCGTTCGATTTCTTCTAAATCGGGTTCGGCAGATGTCCTTCAAGCATTGGGCATCAATCTTGACCTCAAACCAGCTGAACTAGGTAAGGTTTTTGATAAAACTGGCATCGTCTTTCTCTTTGCTAAAAATATGCACCCAGCTATGAAGTACATCATGCCAGCTCGTTTGGAGTTAGGAATTCCAACGATCATGAACTTGACTGGTCCACTGATTCACCCAATGGCTTTGGAAACACAGCTTCTTGGCATTAGTCGTCCAGAACTTCTAGAAAGTACAGCTCAGGTTTTGAAAAATATGGGGCGAAAACGTGCCGTTGTGGTTGCTGGACCAGAAGGGCTGGATGAAGCTGGCTTGAACGGAACAACCAAGATTGCTCTTCTTGAAAATGGCGAAATCACCTTGTCAAGCTTCACTCCAGAGGATTTGGGGATGGAGCGCTACGCTATCGAAGATATTCGTGGAGGGAATGCTCAGGAAAATGCAGAAATCTTGCTTAGCGTTCTTAAAAACGAACCAAGTCCATTCTTGGAAACGACAGTTTTAAATGCTGGTCTTGGTTTCTATGCCAATGGTAAGGTAGCTAGTATCAAGGAAGGAGTTGCCTTGGCTCGTCAAGTGATTGCTAGTGGCAAGGCCCTTGAAAAACTCAGACTGTTACAGGAGTACCAAAAATGAGTCAGGAATTTTTAGCACGAATCTTGGAGCAGAAGGCGCGTGAGGTCAAGAAGATGGAACTGGAGGAAATCCAGCCCCTACGCCAGACCTATCGCTTAGCAGAATTTTTGAAGAATCACCGTGACCGTTTGCAGGTAATCGCTGAAGTCAAAAAGGCTAGCCCTAGTCTGGGAGATATCAATCTCGATGTGGATATTGTGCAACAGGCCCAGACTTATGAAGCAAATGGTGCAGTGATGATTTCGGTTTTGACAGATGAGGTTTTCTTTAAAGGGCATTTGGATTATCTGCGGGAGATTTCTAGTCAGGTAAACATTCCAACGCTCAACAAGGACTTTATCATCGATGAAAAGCAAATCATCCGTGCTCGCAATGCCGGCGCGACAGTTATCTTGCTCATCGTAGCTGCCTTGTCAGAAGAACGCCTCAAGGAACTGTATGACTACGCGACAGAGCTTGGTCTGGAAGTCTTGGTGGAGACTCACAATCTAGCTGAACTAGAGGTGGCCCACAGACTGGGTGCTCAGTTTATTGGGGTTAACAACCGCAACTTGACTACCTTTGAAGTTGACTTGCAGACTAGTGTAGACTTGGCCCAGTACTTTAAGGAAGGTCGCTATTATATTTCTGAATCTGCTATTTTCACAGGGCAGGATGCAGAACGAGTAGCAGAATCCTTTAACGGAATTTTGGTGGGCACAGCTCTCATGCAGGCAGAGGATGTGCCCCAGAGAATTAAGGAGTTGCAGATTGACAAAGGTTAAGATTTGTGGATTGTCGAACAAAGAAGCGGTAGAGACAGCCGTATCAGCAGGGGCAGACTACATCGGTTTTGTCTTCGCCCCTAGTAAAAGACAGGTTACCTTGGAAGAGGCTACAGAGCTGGCAAAGCTCATTCCTGTGAACGTTAAGAAGGTTGGTGTATTTGTTTCACCAAGTCGAGCTCAACTGCTAGAAGCGATTGAAAAGGTTGGCTTGGACCTAGTTCAAGTTCACAGTCAGGTGGCGGATGAGTTGTTTGAGGATTTACCTTGTGCCAGCATTCAGGCTGTGCAGGTGGATGGAAATGGTCATGTGCCTAATTCTCAGGCGGATTATCTCCTCTTTGATGCCCCTGTGGCTGGGAGTGGTAAGACCTTTGACTGGGGTCAACTGGATACGTCTGGACTAGCCCAGCCATTTTTCATCGCAGGTGGGCTTAATGAAGACAATGTAGAAGAAGCAATTCAACACTTTACTCCCTATGCAGTAGATGTATCGAGTGGAGTGGAGACAGATGGACAGAAAGATCAGGAAAAGATTAGAAGATTTATAGAGAGGGTAAAGCATGGCATATCAAGAACCAAATAAAGATGGATTTTACGGAAAATTCGGCGGACGTTTCGTCCCAGAAACATTGATGACAGCAGTTTTGGAGTTGGAAAAAGCTTATCGTGAAAGTCAGGCGGACCCAAGTTTCCAAGAGGAATTAAACCAGCTCTTACGCCAGTATGTAGGACGTGAAACTCCCCTTTACTACGCAAAAAACTTGACCCAGCATATCGGCGGAGCCAAGATTTATCTCAAACGGGAAGATCTCAACCATACAGGGGCCCACAAGATTAACAATGCCTTGGGACAAGTTCTTCTGGCTAAACGTATGGGCAAAAATAAAATTATCGCTGAAACAGGTGCTGGTCAGCACGGTGTGGCAACTGCAACAGCTGCAGCCCTCTTTAACATGGAATGTACCATCTATATGGGTGAGGAAGATGTCAAACGCCAAGCCCTTAATGTCTTCCGTATGGAGCTTTTGGGAGCCAAGGTCGAGGCTGTGACTGATGGTTCGCGCGTGCTCAAGGATGCGGTTAATGCAGCCCTTCGTTCATGGGTGGCAAATATCGATGATACCCACTATATCCTTGGTTCTGCCTTGGGACCTCATCCTTTCCCAGAAATCGTTCGTGACTTCCAAAGTGTCATCGGTCGAGAAGCTAAACAACAGTACCGTGACTTGACAGGACAAGACTTACCAGATGTCCTAGTAGCCTGTGTTGGTGGTGGTTCTAATGCTATCGGTCTCTTCCATCCATTTGTGGAAGATGAATCTGTAGCTATGTATGGAGCTGAAGCAGCAGGACTAGGTGTGGATACGGAGCACCACGCAGCGACCTTGACCAAGGGTCGCCCAGGAGTTCTTCACGGTTCTCTCATGGATGTTCTCCAAGATGCCCATGGACAAATCTTAGAAGCCTTCTCTATCTCAGCTGGATTGGACTATCCTGGTATCGGTCCAGAACACTCTCACTACCACGATATCAAACGTGCCAGCTATGTTCCTGTGACAGATGAGGAAGCCTTGGAAGGATTCCAACTCTTGTCTCGTGTGGAAGGAATTATCCCAGCTTTGGAATCTAGCCATGCCATTGCCTTCGCGGTGAAATTGGCCAAAGAACTTGGTCCAGACAAGTCAATGATTGTCTGCCTATCCGGTCGTGGGGATAAGGATGTAGTCCAAGTCAAAGACCGCTTGGAAGCAGATGCAGTAAAGAAGGGAGAAGCCCATGCCTAAGACACTAACAGAAAAATTGAACGCTATCAAAGCAACTGGAAAAGGAATTTTTGTTCCTTATATCATGGCTGGGGACCACGAGAAAGGTTTGGATGGTCTCGCTGAAACAATCCACTTTTTAGAAGATTTGGGTGTTTCAGCTATTGAAGTGGGCATTCCCTTTTCAGACCCTGTTGCAGATGGGCCTGTTATCGAAGAAGCAGGCTTGCGCAGTCTAGCCCACGGGACTTCTACCCAGGCTTTGGTTGAAACCTTGAAAACCATTCAGACTGAGGTGCCACTTGTCATCATGACCTACTTTAACCCCCTCTTTCAGTACGGTGTGGAGAAATTTGTCAAAGATCTGACAGATACAGCCGTTAAGGGATTGATTATCCCAGACCTGCCTCATGAACATACCAACTTTGTGGAGCCTTTTTTGGCAGACACAGATATCGCTTTAATTCCCCTAGTTAGTTTGACAACAGGACTTGAACGTCAGAAAGAATTGATCAAGGGAGCGGAAGGCTTTGTCTATGCCGTTGCCATCAATGGGGTGACAGGAAAATCAGGAAATTACCGCGCAGACTTGGACAAGCACTTGGCACAATTGCATCAAGTGGCGGATATCCCAGTCTTGACAGGTTTTGGCGTATCTAGTCAGGATGATGTGGAACGCTTCAATGCGGTGTCCGATGGCGTTATCGTTGGTTCGAAAATTGTAAAAGCTCTCCACAAAGGAGAGCCGATTGAGAACTTTATCAAACAAGCAGTAGCTTACCAAAAATAATCAAACAAGCAGCAAGTAAGAGGAAAGGCACAAAAGGAAGTCTTTCCTTTTTCTTTTGAGGGTATAAGTTCATGAATGACAGTTGATTATTAGTTTGGGTATTGCTTATGAATGGTATCTATATAGTTGGTGAAATGTTTCAGGAAATGCTTAGGAGATATAACAGTGATGTATTTTCCAAAAGCAAGCAAGGTATTGTATCCCCAATCATTGTCGTGTAAGGGATAAGTAATCTCGTAAATATCGCTAGTAATAGGTTTTATGGCATTATAGCCTAAGAGTTCCACAAACCGATCAAGGACAATTTTCTGGACATGCAGGATGACAGGTACTTTGTTTTCATTCATCCATGTACCACCATCATAGGGAAGTGGTGTAAAATGTCTTTTTGAAAAAGTATCGGAGAGAGTAAGTTCACTAATTCTAGCAACTTTATAAACAGAAAAACGTTCTTTTTCAGTATCGTAGGCATCCATATACCAACTCCGATCCTTATAGACAATACGGTAAGGCTCACAATGTTTTTGACTCACCAGTCCTTGTGAATTAATATAGGAAAATTTTATTTTTACTCTACTTCTGATAGCTTCCAATAACTTAAAAATCAAAGTTCGTATTTCCAAGTTCCCTTGAGATAGAGACAAATCAATTTCGAAATCAGAGTATGTATTGGTAGCATTTAATTTCAATATAGCATTGAAAGTAGAGGAATCTTCCAATACTTGATAACGGCTTTTTAAACCAGATTCGATCGAAAGCCGTTCGGATTGGGTCAGGGGAGGTTTATCAGTTTGGAAGTCTTCCATAAGAAAAATGCCTCCATTTTTTCCTTTCATTACATAGAGAGGAATGCCTGCAAGAGATAAATCATCAATATCTCTCATAATAGTTCGTGTGCTGACTTTAAAAAGTTCTGATAATTCTTTAGCTGTTGTTTTTCGTTTATTTACTAAATGAGAAATAATCCCCATTTGACGGTCGATTTTCATAATTTTCTCCTTTAATATGACAGATAGGTGTCATATTACTTTTGTTATGATTATACCATAAAGAAAGGAGTTCATATAATGAAACATCAAACTAAACCATCGTTTACCTTAGTTGGCAAGAGTATTTTGATAGAAGGAACTACAGTTCATGAACATCACTATTCTAAAGAGAAGACGACCTTCTATGCTCAGTTATTTAAAGAAGGGATGCTGGGGAAATTGATGCCCCATTCTCTAGATAAAAAAGGCTATGCTTTGATTGTTCCTCATAAAGATGGTATTCAATACTACGCAGGAGTTGCGACAAATAATGCTGTGGCAGGTTACGAAAGCATTCTTGTCCCAGAGAAAGATTATTTAGTAAGCTCATCCAATGGTGATAAATCAAGACTCTTGTTTGATAAATTGGAGGATAACTTTTTTGAGGGAGAATATAGTTCACTTTACAATGATGGAATTATCTTAGAAATACTTTTAAACGGTAATCCTATGGATGCAGAAGTTGAGCTTTGGATTCCCACCTCAACAAACTAATAAGAACTGATAGAAAATTATTATAGTCGCAGCAAGTAAGAGGAAAGGCACGAAAGGAAGTCTTTCCTTTTTCTTTTGCAGGAGAAAGGCCAGAATGCCCGTCGCAGAAGCAATCTGGATCAAGATGAGTAGTTCTGTCGCGCTAAAGACAAGCGCACAAGAAGCCAGAAAGAGAAAATCCCCTGCGCCTATTCGGATATCGATAAAATGAGCCATGATTCCAAGGGCAAGGAAAAAGAGCATAATCAGATTCCAACCAGAGCAGGCCATGAGGATTAGGTGGAAAATCATCCAGACCAGTAAGGGATACTCCTGATGGCGAAAGTCATAGATTCCCAAGGTCAAACCAGCAGTGATGAGGATGACTTGACCTAAGGAAAGCCAGCCCCAAGACCAAGCTAGAAAGAGGAGTCCTAAGCCTAGTTCAAAGAGGGCATACCAGAATGGATAGCGAATCTTGCAGTAGCGACAGCGAAAACGATTAACCACCTGCGAAAGGATAGGAATCAAATCTAGCGGACGCAAGCGAGTTTGACAGGAATCGCAGTGGCTAGAAGGAAAGATAATAGACTGCTCTGGAAAACGGTCAATGACCAAACCCAAGAAAGAAGCGAGAATGCTCCCGACAAGAAAAAAATAAAGATCAATCATACTTATCTATTCGTAAAAAATAGGAGAAGTAGTATAATAAAGAAACATAGATAAGATGGTGAGGTCAAGATGACAATTCGTTTTGAAGAAAATGTGAGCCCAGAAAGTGCTCAACTCGTATGCCAATGGTCTAACTCCCTTGGCAAATCCTTTCAAGAACAATGGATGGGACCAATGATTCCTTTTCCCTTGACCATTCAAGTCTTGCAAGATTTGGAAGGAATCTTTTCAATCTTTGATGGACAAGAGTTTGTGGGGCTTATCCAGAAAATCAGGCTAGAAGACAGGAATCTTCATATCGGGAGATTTTTTATCAATCCCCAGAAACAGGGGCAGGGCTTAGGTAGCCAGACTTTAAGGAAATTTGTTAGTTTGGCATTTGAAAATGAAGACATAGATACTATTTCTCTTAATGTCTACGAGGCAAATCAAACAGCTTACAATCTTTACCAAAAAGAAGGATTTGAAATCGTTCAAATGGTTGAAACACCTATACGAAAATACATCATGAAAAAGGGTAGATAGCAGTCACTTGAGTTAGAGTCCCAAGGATATCCGAGGATAAGGCAGTTACCTTTCAAAGTTGGAAACAAGATTTCTATGATTTCTTAGATAGAGGAGATAAACATGTCGAGATGTAGAAAAATACGAATCTTGCTCGCTTCTGTAATTGCCTTAGCTACTGGCTTGAATCTTTATTTTCAGTATCAAAACCATCAAGAACATATGCAATTAAAAACCTCCTTTGAAGAGAGGGACAATATAGCAGTCTTACAATATTTAATGGATTCAGGAAAATATGCGTCCGACATGCGAAAAGCTGGCTATGTTGTTCCTCCCGATGGTGCTATCCGCTTGGATGGAGGGATTGACTCCATAGGGATAAAAGGAGACATCGATTTGGATATCTCAAATCCGGGACGGAATGGGGTAACTGCTTATTTTAGAATAGAGATAGATGGTAAAATAACTAGTGTACTATATGAATTGGATAAGAACTTTGATTTAGTTTCTAGCAGCTACTTTCAAGTTAATGAAAACAATATAAAAGAAAGTGTGAACACCTCTCCAGCCGAAGAAGAACGCCTGTTAAAGATTGTTCGAAAAGAGTTGAAAGCCTTTCTAGATAAGATGTATCAGACTTTGTATGGTTGAGCTTACTAGTAAGAAATGAACACGAGACTTTGTTGGGGATGTGAACGAGGATAAAAAAGGGGACAAAATGTTTACAGAATTGCTCTTTATTGTCTCTTTTGTCTTACTTTTACGTTTGTTTAAAAGTAGGCGCTCACGAATGATTATAGGAGTCTTGTATAGTTTGCTACTAGTTTGGTTTGTCTTTTCAGTTTTGAGCTATGGCAAATACACTCTTCAACCAGGTCAATCCGTCAACTTAAGAGTAAATCCCAGAACACAAGATTTGGAATACTATTCAATCTTCATCTTGAAGAAAAACGATTCAAGCAGAATTAAATTAACTGGCTCTGGTGTTTGGAGTGAAAGAAACAGCGATGTTTACTATGAAGTAGAGGAACAAAAAATTATAAAAAGCCATGGTTTGGACGAGGAGGACGAAAAACTTCCAAACAAGCAACCAGATATTTATTTAGAAAAAGATGGAGTTGTTGTAAGTTATCAAGGTGAAAAAGTGTTTGATGCCACCAATAACAAGCCCTACACGATAACCATTACCAACGTAGACAATCAACCAGCCCAATTTGAGGCTCAGGTGGTGGATAAATAAGCCAGTCTAGTGGTGTGCAAGCTTTTAAATTTTCTTTCTTTAAAAAGGGAGATATTATTTTAAACAAGCAAAAAGCCTTGATTCCAAGGCTCTTCCTGTTGACAATTCCTTTTAACGAAAATTGGGAAACGTGTTTAGAATCCGATCTACAAAAAAAGAGGACATTTGCGGTCCTCTTTTTGACTACTATATATAAAAAGGTCAATTAATGTTTAGTCTTATTTTTCGTCTTTGTGAAGCATGTTTTTAACACCTTCAATAGCGCCTTCGACAGCATCTTTAGCATCTTCAGCAACTTCTTTTACTTTAGAAACAACTTTTTCAGCTGTTCCTTCTTTTTCCATTTTTTCATCGCCGATCATTTTGCCGACACCTTCTTTAATGGAACCTTTTGCTTGATTTAATTTTTCTTCTGTTGACATGATTCTGCCTCCTTTAAATTGATTGATTTAGACCAGATGAATTAGTGTACGCGAGCATTTTCCTTTGCTTCGCCCTTAACGGCTTCAACACCTTCGCCTACTTTTTCTTGAACAGCAGCAACACCTGAACCGATACCAGATTTCACTTTTTCAAATTGTTCTGAAGCAAATTCTCCTGTTGAAGAAGCCACGTCAGTTACTCGGTCTTGAAGGCTAACTGAATCTGCTTCATGCTGTTCCTTCGTTTTGATATCAACAACATTCACATTGACTTCAACAACTTCTAGATCAGTCATTTTTGTAACTTGTGATACCACAACATCTTTGATTTCTTTGTACAAAGCTGGAACATTCTTTTGGTATTCAACAACAATGTTCAAGTCAACTGCAACTTGTTCTTTCCCAACTTCAACATTGACACCATGAGTGACATTATCTGTATTGATAATTTTTTCTGTTAGATTAGAGAAGAATCCTCCATCCACATCCAAAAGTCCAGGTACTTTTTCAAGTGAAAGACCAATGATTTTTTGGATGACTTTGTCTTCATAAGTGAGTTCCCCTTTAACATCTTGAGAAACAACAGCAACATCTTTTTTTCTACATTTTTATCTACGTTTGACATACGAGACTCCTTTATTTATTTAAATATTTTTCCTTAACATAGTATCCAGCAAATGCTCCTAAGGCTCCACAAATTAGTACAAATAGTGTTTTGAAAAAGCCAAAGGATAAGATAAAGCAAGCGAGAATGACACCTACTAAACCTGCAATAATTGGATACTGATATTTTTTAAACCATTCCATTTTTACTTCCTTACTTTACACGACTAACAGTCTTTTTGGTCGTTTTTCGAGGTTCAACTTCTTTAACTTTAACTTCAAGTTTTACCTCACGTTCAATACCAAAGAACTGCTTTAATCCATGAGTTATTTCATTCTGAATGACTAGACATCGATTTGAGATGTTGTCTGAAGGAAGAATTTTTCCTTCTACAGTAACGAAACATTTATTTTTGCGGCTATTTACATGGACCGTTGGTTCTTTCATCAACTGATGATCAATGACCAAACATCGAACAAAGCCTTCGATAGCTGAATTTTTTAGTTTTAATGTATCTTCTTGAGTTTCTAATTGAATCTCTAAATATTGTTTAGGATAAAAGAGTATCACTAACATTGAAATTAAAACTAAAACCGATAGGACAAGTGTCCCCCAAAAGACATATCTAGCAATCAGAAATTCAGCGTAGAAATCTCTCCAACTGAATAAGTGGATATCTAAATCACTGACCTGATGATAATCTATGAGAATAGGAAGGAAAATAGTCAAGATTAAGATACAGAAAATAAGTAACAATATTTTCTTTGATTTTGACATATTAAATCCTTTCAAATGAAAAGCTTTAAACCATAATTTTACCCGTCTACAGTATTCAAAATTATGGCTTATCACTTTTAATTTCTTATTAGGTAATGCTTATTTTTTACCAAATAGAAATGAAACGACTGCAACAACAATCACAGCACCAACGATTGACGGAATAATAGCCATTCCAGCCAATGAAGGTCCCCAGCTTCCTAGAAGTGATTGCCCTACAGACGAACCGATAAGACCTGCAAAGATATTTGCAATCAATCCCATTGAACCACCTTTTTTAGTGATTGCACCTGCGATGAGACCAATAAGACCTCCTACAATAATGGACCACAACATAGTGTATCCTCCTTTTCTATTTCTAAATCAAAGAATCAATTTCTTTGATTACACTAATTATATAGTATTTCAACTTGGAAACATAATAGTTTGTCTTGAATTACATATCGTAAACATGTACTTTAGATACAAATAAATAAGAAAATCTTGATGCTACTGGGTTTCTAAGGGATTAGACTGGTCTTTTTATGACAAGCAAAAGTCGTTGTAAGAGGATAAATGGACTCCATGTGGTATAATTGCATGAAGATTGAAAGACAATCGTTTAGTTTATTATAAAGAGAGAAAAGCTATTCATGAGAGATTTATTATCGAAAAAAAGTCACAGACAATTAGAATTATTAGAATTACTGTTTGAAAACAAACGCTGGTTTCATATTTCAGAACTAGCAGAATTATTGCACTGTACAGAACGTTCTGTAAAAAATGACTTGTCCCATGTCAGGTCTTCTTTTCCTGACTTGATATTTCATTCCTCAACAAACGGCATCCGTATCATTAATACCGATGATAGTGATATTGAGATGGTCTATCATCATTTTTTTAAGCATTCAACCCACTTTTCAATTTTAGAATTTGTCTTCTTTAATGAAGGATGTGATACTGATAGTATTTGCAAAGAGTTTTATATCAGTTCTTCCTCTCTTTATCGTATCATCAGTCATATTAATAAAATTATTAAGAAACAATATCGTTTTGAAATTAGCCTCAATCCAGTTCGAATCACTGGAAATGAGATTGATATCCGTTACTTTTTTGCCCAGTATTTTTCAGAGAAATATTATTTCCTTGAATGGCCCTTTGAAGATTTTTCTCAAGAACCCTTGTCTCAATTATTGGAATTAGTCTATAAAGCAACTTCTTTCCCGATGAATTTATCAACTCACAGAATGTTAAAATTACTTCTGGTTACAAATTTATATCGCATAAAGTTTGGTCATTTCATGGAAGTTGAGAGAGACTCTTTTAACAATCAATTGTTGGAATCGTTTATGCAGGCAGAAGGAATCAACGAGATTGTAGCGAGTTTTGATTCTGAATATCAGATCTCACTGAATAAAGAAGTAATAGGTCAATTATTTGTAACCTATTTTCAAAAAATGTTTTTCATAGATGAAGAAGTATTTCTCAACCATGCAAAAACAGACAGCTATGTAAAAAAATCGTATCAGTTATTGGGAAAGCTAGTAGATCAGGTATCAAGAGAGTATAATCTTCAAGTAGACAATAAGGACAATCTGATTTGGCATCTGCACAATACGGCACATCTGCATCGCCAGGAATTATCAACAGAGTTTATCTTATTTGATCAAAAAGGCAATACAATCAAGAACTTTCAAAATATTTTCCCTCGCTTTGTTTCAGAGGTGAAGGAAGGGATTGAACACTATCTAGAGGCTTTGGATATGGATCGTAATTCAATGAAGGTCAATCATTTATCCTATACTTTTATCACCCATAGCAAACACTTAGTGTTAAATCTTTTACAAAACCAACCTAAATTAAAGGTTTTGGTCGTGAGTAATTTTGATCAGTATCATGCAAAATCAGTAGCCGAGACACTTGCTTACTATTGCAGTAACAATTTTGAACTGGAAGTTTGGAGTGAATTAGAGTTATCCCTTGATGCTCTAAAAGAATCACCTTACGACATCATTATTTCTAATTTTATTATTCCGCCGATTGAAAATAAGAGACTGATCTATTCCAATAATGTCAATACAGTCGCTCTCATCTCTTTGCTTAACGCAATGATGTTTATTCGATTAGACGAGTAACTAAGAATAATAAAAAAGCCTTGATTCCAAGGCTTTTCCTGTTGTATTTAGATGTCCTGCAAGCATTTTTAAGAAATCTTCATCTTGAAACTAACCAAAAATGTTGAAATATAAACGATTTTTGGAAGATACTTGGAATAATTTTGAATGTGATTATTTCAAAACGCGGCAAAAGTGGGGCAAAAACGATTGACTCACATTTGGTTTGAAAACCTATAATACCTAATGATTATGCTATACTAGATATATAGTGTTGTTATCAATAAATATCAGTGCGAGATCAAATCGGAGGATAAAATGGTTCAACAGATGAATGATAAAATTGCATTTTTAAATCGTTACACGTTATCATCTAAAAATAAAGTAGAATTTATAACTGATAAATCAACAATTGTAAATGCACCGATTCCAGAATATTGGAAAGCAGCATTTCTAGCCGATACTTTGGAAGATAGAAAATCAGTTGTTTTAGGAGAATGGCAGAAATATCTTGCAAGGGAATTGAGCAATACTATTCTTTATCTACAAACATATCTGACTGATATTGAGTTGATGAGAATTGGAGAAGAGTATTCTATTTTATATACGGTTCTTAGTTACAAGACGAAAAAGCTAGCTTTTTACGAAGGGAAAAACCCACTATCTGAATCAAATCTTGGTGAAAAATTTGATTGTCCAGTTGAAAATATAGATAAAACAATTGTAGACTTTTACACAAAAGTTCATAATGGCTTTTATTACTATCCGAGTAAAACAATGGGTTTGGATAGCACTGAAAATATCGATTCCATGGCTGATTTTGAATGGGAATATGAAGACCAGCTGGAGATGGATTTGACCTCTTGCTACAACTTTTTCAGTAACGGGATGGGAACCTATATCGTTTTGGATTTGACGAAGAATATAGAAAATGGAGCTTATCTTTGGTCCACTAAAGAG
Source organism: Streptococcus mitis bv. 2 str. SK95 (assembly GCF_000222705.1). Lineage (GTDB taxonomy): Bacteria > Bacillota > Bacilli > Lactobacillales > Streptococcaceae > Streptococcus > Streptococcus mitis_AY. The sequence continues at coordinate 27,490 of NZ_AFUB01000014.1, forward strand.
CTTCCTAAAGGAAATTTAAATTTCTGGAACTTCATTGATGAATGGATAATCATTGCTTTGGATTTTTAAGTTTTTGAATTAAAATTGAATGACCGAACGAGGCAACTGGAAGAACTGAAGAATAAGATTTTACAATAGAAAAGCGAGGTTATCCTCGCTTTTTTTAATCTAATAAGTCCTTATTTTCAATTAAGAGTTCTAGTGGAGATTTGTCTCTTGCTACAATAAAACCAGGTTCATATTGGGTATGAAATGTTCTTTTCTGAGAAGTTGGATCAGTATACAACTCTTCTCCATCTTTTGTGTATAGTTGTTTGCCTCTTGTTAGGTAAAGTAAATCCCTCTAAGTACTGTCCATCAGTATGCAGGAAATGTTCGATGTATTTGACAGCTTTTAAGATCTCACTTACTTTATCAGCGTATTCATTCGATTCAAGAACACTCTTTTCTAATTCAATCTCTTTACTCGTTCCAAATAGTTGGGTTGGAGTTGCATTAAAATATTCTGCTATCTTATCCAAATTTGCAAAGGTAGGATATCTTTTTTGTTTTTCGTAGAGGGGTAAAAGAACTTTTTTACACACCAAAAATATCTTGAGTATCTGTTGATAGAATAAAAGTAGGGAGGACACAAAAAAAGCCTTGTAAATCAAGGCTTTTTCCTGTTGTTTAGATGCCCCCTGCATGAATTTGTAAGAACTTTTCATATTGAAAATAAACAAAAATGTTGAAATATAGCTGATTTTAGGGAAATACATTTAGGTATTTTCAATGTCAGGATTTAAAAATGGGGCAAAAGTGGGGCAAAAACAAATTAACGAAAAAAATATCGAGTTCGTGCATCAAGTAAATGATAAATTGCAAGAATAAGTGCAACATTTACTCGAACTCATCCTCTAGAGCTTCACTAGCAGTTCTGTAAGCTAAACATTTTCGTGGTCGGTGATTGATATCATATAAAGCCTTGGTTCCCAAAGCTTTTTTATGTTATAAACTCATTAAAATAACTCCCAGTTAGATTTGGAATATTTTTTATTCTGTGTCACATAAAAATAAATAAAATGAATGGCTATAGCTAGAGCTAAAATGGTTGTTATACTCACTACTATTATAGGATTAGAAGCAAAGATTAAAGAGAGAATCAAGGCAGCCAGATAGAGTGTCGCTTGGACACAGTAGTAACTTTTCGAATAGCGAAGATAGTGTTTGTTATGGGGCCCATTTACTAGGACAGCAGCTTGAAAGAGGCCAAATCCGATATAAGAGAAGCTGGTTGCAAAGAGACGATTAGCTTCAGGATTCTGAAGAAATCCCATCGATACAGTCATCATCATAAGTCCAATGAAAATAGGATAGTGACTGTAAATTAGAAATAGCCCCTTTTGATTAGATTTTTCATCAATAGCATGGTCGAATTGACCAAAATAAAACAAGAACAGAGAAATCATAATAATGAAATAAAGAACCGAATAAATCGAGAAATTCTCGATTGTAAAGAAGTTAGCTAGCTCCGTAATCATCTCTCCAAACATAATAATGACAAGAAGGGAGATGCGCTCGATTAAATGGGGGAGATTTACCTGGTAATGCTTATCTTTATTAAGCAAGATACTTGGCATAATAAATGTTAGCAGAATACTAGCAAATAAGATATAGACTCTAAGGTAAATAGGAAGAAGAGCTGCTAGATAGAATCCTAAACTTCCTAGACCTGTTATCCATAGAAAACCTTTGATACTTTCCCGATTAGCATCATCGGTTGATTTTCTAAAAAATTCAACCAAATATTGAAAAAATAAGGTAAGGGTTAATGTACCAATAGCCCAACAGAGATAATGAAAATATTGTTGCCAATCAGGTCCAATCATATTGGCTATAAAGAGTAAAATTCCCATTTTGATAAACATGATTACTATGTTAAATAAAGAGTTCTTTCCATAGCGATTGGTATAATCGGTTTGAATCATCCAGGAATCGATGAGAAACAAAGTAGCAATGAGAAAATCAAGGAAAGAATTCCAAGTCAAAATACCGTTATGAAGATGGTCAATTAAAGTAGTTACTTTTGAAATTGCAAAAACAAAAACTAAGTCATAAAAAAGTTCTGAAAATTCTACACGTTTATGTTTAATAAGAGTTGTCATCTTAAGTCCTTTCTATTCTAGAAGTACAATTTATTATAACAGAAAATGGTAATGAGAGAAAAGGATATGCTTAAATAACTTCATGTGACGCGAATGAACTGCGCCACAAAAGTTAGGTTTTTTCTGTCTAACTTTTGGGGTGCAGTTCAGAAGGGGTGTTTTTTCTATCGTTTTTTAGTGCTAAGACTACACAAAAAAGCCTTGATTCCAAGGCTTTTTCCTGTTGTATTTAGATGCCCCCTACAGGGATTTGGAAAGGACTTTCATATTGAGAGCAATTAAAAATATTGAAATATAAGTGATTTTAGGTATTTTCAATGTCATGATTTAAAAATGGGACAAAAGTGGGGCAAAAACCATACAGATTCTAAACTGTATGGTTCTTTTTTTATCTAACCAAGAAAGGTTAAAACTTATTAAAACAAATGCAATCAACTGTTGAAAACTTTTTAGTCCGTGTAATATAAAAACAAGTAAAAAGTTGAACTATAGGGAATATTGTGTCATAATAGGTAATAGATGAATAATTAATAGATTGGAAATAATGCTTTCTTACCTTAACAAGTTGAATTGGTTATACATTTTTTCGTCGCAATTGTGTCTATCTCTCGAGTTTAGCTAGTTTTTATAAGCTCTGGTTTCTAATCAATATAACAAATTTTAGAAGTGCATAAGACAAGATGGTGACATTACTACAGTCATTTCTAGTCACCATATGTTGCTGGCACAGGCTGTTTGTAGTGTTGGCTATTTACTAGTCAGTTTAATCGGAGTGTTTAATTTTTATTGTTGAAAGGTTTTTATATGGCGAAAATTCTATCTTTAGGTCTGACAGGTAAGAAATTACTTGCTCAGGGGTTCTTGTTTGTTCTGCTAGGTCTCATCTTGATGGTCACGGGGACTTGGTTGCCAGTAACAGTTATTCGCCTGGTTCTGTTTTTAGCTTGGATAGCAACGGTCGTAGATTTGCTATTAAGAGTTTTCAAAAAAAGCCAGTCAACGGATACCTTGGGAGTTGCACTGGTTAAATTGTTAGTGCTGGGATATTTGCTAGGTTCTAATCTTGCGACTGATATACCGATTTATGTTCTGGCTCTTGTGATTGGAGTTTATCAGATTTTTCATGCTAGTATTAACCTTGTCACCTATGTTCTCTACCGTAAAAATAATATTCGACCTCGTTTTCGTCTCTTACTAGATGGACTCGTACTAGTTTTTCTTGGTGGGACTAGTCTTTTGTCCTCTACAGGAAATTCTGTCTTTCAACTCTTTGTATTAGGGGCTTATTTTTTCCTTTATGGTCTGTCCAATATCCGTGATGGTTTCTTGTTTGAGGAGGAAATTGGGAAAAACCATCTCAAACGTCGTGTAAGAATGAGCTTACCTATTGTCCTAGCCGCTCTCATCCCTGCAAGTACTTTAGCAAAAATCAACAAATTCATGCAGGAAAATGCTGATGAGAGAGAGGATATCCATCTTGGAATGGTGAAGTCTGGTAAGACAGCGGAGCTTGAAATTTTTGTTCATACAGCTGAGACCTCTCTGTTTTCGGCAATTGGTCATGTGGATATCTGCTATCAAGGCCGTGTTATTTCTTATGGCAACTATGATCCGTCTTCTGAGACCTTATTTGGCATGGTAGGAGATGGTGTCTTATATTTCTGTGATCGTGACAAGTACATTGACCTATGTAAACGTGAGAGTCAAAAAACGCTTTTTGGTTATGGGATAGATTTGACGCCTGAAATGGAAAAAGCAGTTCAGAAAAAGTTGGCTGAATTGAAACAACTGACGATTCCATGGGAGCCAAGTGCAGATAAAATCATGACAGGTGATGGTAAGGAAGACTACACCTACGCTTATAAAATCAGACATGAGACAGATGGGGAACTTTATAAATTTATCAAATCTAAGTTTAAATCCTACTTTGTCTTATCTACAAACTGTGTGCTCTTGGCTGATACCATAGTCGGTCAGGCTGGCACCGATATCCTCTCACCCAAAGGATTTATCGCTCCAGGAACTTACCAAGCCTACCTTAATCGAGAGTTTGAAAAACCAAATAGTATAGTCGTATCTAAACATGTTTATTAAGGAGAATTTATGAACTTAGTAAAAAAATACACCCCGTTAATACTTTTTATAGGGCTGGTTGCTCTTGTAATTCTGAATGCATCGAGCTTTATATCAGGAGCAATCTCTCTCTTTGATGTAATATCAACCTTGATTTATGGTGCTGTTATTGCTTTTGTGCTTAATGTTCCTATGAAAAAAATTGAACAGTACTTAGTTAAATTGAAGGTAAAGGCAGAGTTGCGTCGTCCGATTGCCATGGTACTTGTTTTCCTAGCTCTTATCTTAATCGTGATTGCTCTTTTGGTTTTGGTGCTGCCAACCCTAGCCCAGACTATTAGTCAGCTGGGAGCAGTCCTTTCAACAGTCCTGACTCAACTTGGGAAATTGCTAGACAGCTCGGAATTTGTAACCAAAGACATGCTGTCAACTATCGTATCAGGAATTCAGGGACAGTCTAGCTCTATTAGTCAAGCTTTGATAACCTTCTTATCCGGTCTGACTAGTAATATAGGAAATATTTTTTCAAGTATAATGAATGCCTTTCTGATTATAGTATTTACCTTTTTATTTTTATCCAGTAAGGAACATCTGGCAGCGATGACGAGTAGACTTCTAAAAGTTATATTTCCAGAGAAAGTGGTGACAAAGTTAACTTACATTGGACAAGTAGCACTAGAGACTTATGACCAATTTTTGATGAGTCAGCTGATTGAAGCAGTCATCATAGGAGTTATGATAGCGGTTGGCTACAGCCTGTTTGGACTACCTTATGGGGTAATGACAGGTATATTTGCAGGAGTGCTATCGTTCATTCCTTATGTAGGGCCTATGATTGCTTGTGTTGTGGGAGCGATTTTTATCTTCACAGTGAGTCCTACTCAAGCCTTACTTTCTCTTCTTCTATATCAAGTTATACAGCTGATTGAAGGAAACCTTATTTATCCTAGAGTTGTAGGTCAGTCTATTGGTTTGCCAGCTATTTTCACGCTTGCGGCTGCTAGTATTGGAGGGAATCTTTTCGGACTACTTGGAATGATATTCTTTACCCCCGTATTTGCTGTTATCTATCGACTGGTTAAAGAATTTGTCGTTGCAAAGGAAAATCAGGTAGATTAAGAAAAACTAAATTTAATAAGATATACTGAGAAGAGAGTGAGAGATTCTCTTCTCTTTTATTTTTAAATACTTTTCTACAAAAAGCTATTAGACGTTAAAAAAAGCCTTGGTTTCAAGGCTTATTTCTGTTGATTTAGATGTGCCCCCTGCAGGGCTCGAACCTGCGCCCCATAGCTTAAGAGTCTACTGCTCTACCAACTGAGCTAAGGAGGCAACAGAAAAAGCTGAGAATGTAACTTCCCAGCTATTTTAATATGCCCAAAATGGCAGCTAGATTATTTACGAAAGGCATCAAGGATATAGGTGAAACCAACAATTAAAAATGCAAAGGCAACGACATAAACGACAAAGACACTTGTAGCTACTGGATTGAACAAAATCACTAGACCTAGTAAAAATGCAAGCAACGCTATCCACATGATATGGTTGCCAATAATAGGGAAAATCAATCCCAGACGATTGCCTTTAAAGAAAACTATAATGGCTTCTACAATTAACCAAATTCCTAAAATAGTTGGAATGACAACTGGCAGCGTCACAAAGCCATAGGCAACGAGGTAAAGAGCTAAGAGAAGATTAACAATCCCTTGGAAAAGATGAGCTGGTGAGCGAAGCTCTTTTGGTACAGAGAAATAGCCTAAAATAGCTGCTATAGAAGAAACCAGTAAACCAAATGCAATCCACCAGCTGTAAGCAACAAGATTAGCTACTGGGTTTGTAAATAGGAAAAGTCCTAAAAGGACAAAAACAACTCCTGCAAGGAATAGCAGTAAACGATTAGAAAATTTCATTTCAATACCCCCTATATAGTATAGTATAGTTTGATAATAAAAATATTATACACCTTTTTAGAGGAAATGTCAATAACAAAATGGAAAATTTGGAAGTTTCAGCCTGACTTACAAAAAGAAAGGAGTTT
>NZ_AFUB01000013.1 GCF_000222705.1 Streptococcus mitis bv. 2 str. SK95
TCCCATATAGGTCCCGTAGTGTAGCGGTTATCACGTCGCCCTGTCACGGCGAAGATCGCGGGTTCGATTCCCGTCGGGACCGTTTAAGATAACGGAAGTTATTTTAGACTCGTTAGCTCAGTTGGTAGAGCAATTGACTTTTAATCAATGGGTCACTGGTTCGAGCCCAGTACGGGTCATATTTGCGGGTTTGGCGGAATTGGCAGACGCACCAGATTTAGGATCTGGCGCTTAACGGCGTGGGGGTTCAAGTCCCTTAACCCGCATAGTAGAAATTTGCCGGCTTAGCTCAGTTGGTAGAGCATCTGATTTGTAATCAGAGGGTCGCGTGTTCAAGTCATGTAGCCGGCATTAAAATAGAAGAGGTCGATGCGAACGTAGTTCAGTGGTAGAACACCACCTTGCCAAGGTGGGGGTCGCGGGTTCGAATCCCGTCGTTCGCTTAGAGAGGCCGGGGTGGCGGAACTGGCAGACGCACAGGACTTAAAATCCTGCGATTGGAAACGATCGTACCGGTTCGATCCCGGTCCTCGGCATATAATAATGAGCACCCTTAGCTCAACTGGATAGAGTACCTGACTACGAATCAGGCGGTTAGAGGTTCGAATCCTCTAGGGTGCATTTTTTCTATTTAACTCGGGAAGTAGCTCAGCTTGGTAGAGTACTTGGTTTGGGACCAAGGTGTCGCAGGTTCGAATCCTGTCTTCCCGATTGAT
>NZ_AFUB01000012.1 GCF_000222705.1 Streptococcus mitis bv. 2 str. SK95
ATTTCTGAAATGCAACCCATAAGAATTTTACGTGATGGTGGATGGTTCATATATGAGTAATAGCAACTTAAAAAATTTTGATAATTTTTATGTAGATTTAGCACAGTCGGCTTATTTAGGAGGACAGTCATGACAAAGCGTACTTTGCTTTGGTTAGTTTTAGCACTTGTAATTTTTGGAGGAGGTGCATGGATTGCACAAGAGACAAACCTATTTGGTGGAATAACTCTGAGTCCACGAGCTAAGCAGTTGGCTTATTTGAAGGAACATGAAGAGGAGATTGTAAAATTTGTAAAGTCTAAAAATTCAAAGATTGAATCTGTTCAGATTGCATGGGATGAAACTAGGTGGGAAAAAATTGGGAATGGGACCCCTCAAGGAGGCGGAGAAATTGTAAATGTATATGGTAGTTTTAATCACATTGAGTCCTCCTCTTGGAATGTTACTTTTGATATTGAGAATGACAAAATTATTCCTAATTCAATGGCTTTAGCCAATTATTTACGAGTGGGGGGAAGGATTTTTGACTAATAGCAATTTAAAAACCTTTGATAATTTCTATGCAAATTTAGTACAGTCGGCTTAATTAGGAGGATAATCATGAAAAAACGCACCTTACTTTGGCTAATTTTAGCTCTTGTAGTATTTGGAGGAGGCGCATGGATGGCACAGGAAACAAATCTATTTGGAGGAATAACTCTGAGCCCACGAGCCAAGCAGTTGGCTTATCTGAAGGAGCACGAGGAAGAGATGACGAATTTTATAAAGTCTAGAAATCCTAAAGTCGAAAGTGTTCAATTTGATTGGGAGAGCATGGAAGTTGGTCAGATAGGAAATGGTACCCCTCAAGGTGGGGGATATATTATAACATTGGATGGAAAAATAAATAACAATGAGGATACTGAATTTACAATTGGTTTCCCTATAGAATATAATAGCAATAGTATTCCCAATATTAAGAAAATTTCTGAAATGCAGCCCATAAGAATTTTGAAAGGAAATTTATGGAATCTTTATGAGTAATAGTAATTTAAGAATCCTTGCTAACTTTTATGCAAATTTAGTACAGTCGGCTTAATTAGGAGGATAATCATGAAAAAACGTACCTTGCTTTGGCTAATTTTAGCCCTTGTAGTAGTTGGAGGAGGAGCATGGATGGCGCAGAAAACAAATCTATTTGGAGGAATAACTCTGAGCCCACGGGCTAAGCAGTTGGCTTATTTGAAAGAGCATGAAGAGGAGATGGCGAACTTTATAAAGTCTAGAAACCCTAAAGTCGAAAGCGTTCAATTTGATTGGGATAGTATGGAAGTTGGTCAGATAGGGAATGGAACTCCTCAAGGAGGCGGTTATATGCTAACATTTAAAGGGCGTATAAATAATATAAAGGAAAGCAGTTTTACTCTTGGATTTCCTTTAGATAATAACAGGCACGCCTTGCCTAACCTTGAGAGG
>NZ_AFUB01000011.1 GCF_000222705.1 Streptococcus mitis bv. 2 str. SK95
GGAGTTTACTGGACTAAAGTCATACACTAGTGATGTTTATATAAAAAATCAAGATGAAGTCAAAAAGTATGAAGTGGACTTAGATATTAATCAATCTGACATTAAGGGAGAGTATACAATAACACTTGGGGAGGATAAAGAAACTGTTCCTGTTACATATTCTAATGGTAAGTTAAATTATGAGTCAGAGATAAATCTTTTATTTGATGAAGAAATTCTAAATTTAATGGTTTCAAGAGATTATTTCGCTTCCTTAGATGTGGAAAAAACATTTAAGAGCGCAGAAACTGAATTGAGTGATATTATTTACCAACCAGAAAATCAATCAGAGTTATATAAAAAATAGTGGAAAAGTATAACCTTCCATCTGACACAAAACTTTCAGTTAGTCTTGGATATGGTACTATGACAGATACGATATACTACTAAGTTTAGAATCTAAAGAAAAATTGGTTCAAATCAGTGCTGCAATTTATTTAGTGAAAGGAAAGTAATTTTTTTAAGTCAATCAAAAAGATTATAAGTTAAAAAGAAACATAAATACTATTTTATAACTGATTTTTAATGAGCAACAGGAGACAGTATGTTAAAATCGAACAAGTGGATATTCCTTGCGATTTCCGTTCCCTTTATTATTATTGGTTTGTCATATTTGTTAATTAGGCAACCGATTGGGAACACTGGTAAGTTTATTCATGATCATGAAGATTCTATCAAGAGAGAAATTCTTGCTGACATAGACAGTCAAGGACAGTATATAATGTCAGTGACGCTTTTACCTGGTTCAGCGAGGGGGGCTTTTGATAATGGTGGGGATGTAGGCGGAAATTATCACATTTACTTTACAGCTTATGTTAATAATAATCGCAAGCAGTCAATGAAAGTAGAATTATACTTTCCTGATGCTGGTATAGGTCCTTTTACATTTATAAAACCAAATCCTTATAAATCTCCTGAAACTATGAAGAGATGGTACTTGTCAGTGCAAGAGGTATCAAGTGACCCCTCGTGGGATTGGAAGCGAGAGCAAGATAAATTGAATGAAACGATGAATAATCTTTTGAATGTTGCTGTTAGTAAAGGCAAGGATGCATCCAGACAAGTTCAAAAAGAAATTATGATTCGTTTTCTTAACAGATGGCTACAGGAACATGAGAAAAATTTCAAACTAGCTATCCAAACAGACCTGTATCGAAATGTCCCAGAATTGGAACAGAAATTAGGAAAGATTCAAAGTATAAGTGTAAGTGAATATCAAATGTATATTCCTTCGAGAGATAGCGACATTCGTTTTGATGTTAGATTTGAGAAATATCCTGAAGATGTAGCTACTATAACCGTTCGCTTGCATTCCCAAGGGGAACAATCAGTTTTTAAGGATCCCTCAGTAGCTGCAACTATTAGTTTTGAAAGAGAACGTTTTGCTATAAAAACTGAGTATGACTCCAAGCTATTTCCTATTTTTAATCAAAGTCGATTTGGTAATAGTAATGGAGAAATATCTTATGAACTCCCAAAAGATTATGAAAATCAATTCTTAATTCCTTAACTATCAAGCAAGCTATTGTGCTTGCTTTATCTTTATCTTTATCTTTATCTTCTATCTCACAAGATGCTAATTGTGTGTTATAAGAGTATATGGAAAGAGAAAAAGAGCAAATGACCTGCTCCCCAAAAGTGAGACAGAAAAATCTAACTTTTGGGTGTAGGTTATGATCGGTGTTTTTTTCTTGTCTTAAAATGGAAACCATTTCAGATGAAAATGGAGGTGTGGTATAATAAGAGAAAGTATAAGTGCTTATTTGAAGGGGAATTCCTCTCCTTATTTTGGGATTGGATTAAGTATTAGGATCTAGATTCCTGAGAAGAATAGTGATGTTTGAGTAAAGAAGGAAATAGAATGAAAATTTCTGGGTCAAGCGGTAACATTACTTTTGACTATGAAAATGGCTATGTTTTAAAAGCAGAGGGAGAGTTGTTGACTGGAGGTAGCTTTATTGTATATAGGTCAAGCATACAGAATTGGGAGCCACCATACAATGCTCTTCAATAAAACTGACGTAGATATCAAAAAAGATTTGGAGTTTTCACTAAGTTGGTCCTATGAAGGCAAAACTATTTTTGATAATCAAAAGATTAGCTATACTATCAAGGATAGTGGTGAGTTACCTTCTTACACAACCACGTTAATTTTGTTACCACTTAACTCAGAACAATTGGAGCTTGTTGACTCAATGTCAGATCCATCCAAGATGACACTTTCAATGTCTGATGTGAAGAGCGTAGAATAAGATAGGAGTTGAATGTGACAACAGAAACCATTTTATTTTTATTTGCTACCATCGTCATTCTTTTATCCTTGATCTTTTTATCGGGTACGTATTTCTATCTTTATTTTCGGGATAAAAAGATGGTACGTCTTGCCAAATCGTCTGTTAAGGGAACGGTTGTGGGCTATAGTAATTTTCAAGCTGGGAATCCTCCAATTGTTGAATATACGGTTAATGGAACTACTTATAGCAAGCCATTACGGTATTTTATAATCAAAACGATTTCGCTTCCATGGGGTCCCATAAGCACCTCTAATAAATTTACAAGAGAGGATATGTTGGCAAATTCCCTAACCTTTTATCGTAATTCCTTTATATCCTTTAATAACTTAATGCGTACGCATTTTCCGATCTATTCGAAGATGACGGTATGGTATGATCCTGAAAGACCAAACAGAGCTTATGTGGAACGATACTGTGGGATTAACAAGCTTTATAAATGGTTTGGGATCGGAAGTGCTATATTGTTAACCATGGTCTACGCCATTGTAGTACTTGCTTATTTGTTAGGGAGATGAGGTATAGATGTCAAGCGTTAGTATAGTTGAAGCAGAAGAAATAAACTTAAGTATTTATTGGTCAAATTTGAAAGCAACATTCAGTGCTGAGATACAATATTGTTAATAAAAAATTAGAACTAGTTTTCCTATATTTTTACGTTGATTAGGTGAGATAAATAGCTTATGATGAAACTACCTTTTACGATAGATTGATAGAAAGATGACTTTATCGAAGTAATTCTATTTAAAAAAAGAATATCGTTTATTCATATTCTTATTGAAATTGTAAATTTTCAACAGAAGGAAGGTTCTACTTTCATGATGAAAAAATAGCTTTAACCTTAATATCTTTTTTTACAATCCTGTTATTTTTTATTGGATCAGCTCAAGCAGATTTAGTGATACCAGATAAACCTTCTAATGGCATTTATGATCCAAACCATTATTTATCAGGGGTTGTTTCGGATAAATTACAAGAATTAAATAGCAAATCGGAAATTCAAATTGGTATTTATATTGTTGAGAGTCTAAATGGTGAATCTTTAGAAGAATTGTCAAATACTATAGCCAGATCTTGGAAAATCGGTTATTCGGATTCAAATAAGGGTGCATTATTACTGATTGCTATAAAAGATAGAAAGTTTCGGATTGAAACTTCTAATAATCTAGCTATTACATTGACTGATACAAAGGCTAAGAAAATATTAGATGCCTCTCGTGATAAGATGCGAGCCAAAGACTATGACGGAGCTGTTATTGATATAATCCAAAACATTTCCAATCAAGAGTATAAATTAACTGATGCACCTGTAATAGAGAGAAATTATTTACTTGAAATCGCAAAAGGTATATGGGATATAATAAAAAATATTTTGTTTATTTGTGGTATAATCCTATTTGTTTTTTTGATTGATTTTATTAAGTATGGTACTACTTCAAATAGAAAAAGAAGATCTAATAAATCATATGAGGGTAATGATAAATTATTCCCCTATGATGTTGCCTTTATTAATGATGGTTCACGGTCATGTAAGGCATTGAGAGATTTCCGTATTGAAAATATAGATAAGTATCCAAAGAAAAGTAGCAGTGATTCCTCATCGTCTTGGTCGAGTGACGATTGGTCAGGTGGTGGTTTTGATGGTGGAGGATCATCAAGTGATTGGTGATTTAGCATAGTTCATAGCGATTTGCCTACCTAGATGAGCGAACTTGATCATTTTAAAAAAATGATGGGATAGAAAAACTATTGATTTGAAAAAACCGCTCTGTTGAGCGGTTTTCGTCTATTCTTGCCTTTTGCTACAATACCCACGTACGAATAGCATGGGCAACGCCAGATTCGTCATTTGTTTTGGTGATGTATTTGGCGATTTTTTTGAGTTCTGGATTTCCATTTTCCATAACAACGGGGTTACCCACGACTTCCAGCATGGCGCGGTCATTTTCTTCGTCACCGATCGCCATGGTTTCATCTTTGGTTAATCCGAGTTTTTCAGCTAGGTGAGTGATGGCTGAACCCTTGTCTACATTCTTTTTAAGGAGTTCGAGGTAGAAAGGAGCTGATTTGTTAATAGAGTAGCGCTCGTAAAATTCGGCTGGAATCTTTTCAATCGCAGCATCGAGAATCTCTGGTTCATCGATAAACATACACTTGACAATTTCCTTGTCAGACATTTCTTCGGGAGTACGGTAGAAAATGGGCATGTTGACGAGGGTTGATTCGTGCACCGTGTATTTTCCGATATTGCGATTGGCAGTATAGATACCGTCCTTGGTAATAGCGTGCATGTGAACACCGAGTTTGCGACTGAGGAATTCCATATCTAGATAATCCTCATAGGTCAAGGATTCGCTGATAATCTCATGGCCAGTAGCAGTCTCTTGGACAAGGGCACCGTTGAAGGTCACTACATAGTCACCCTCGTCTCTTAACTGCAAGTCGTCCAGAAGTTTGGCAACACCTGCGATGGGACGACCCGTTGCAATCACGACTTTGACACCAGCTTGTTTGGCGTCTTGGATGGCAGAAAAGACTTCAGGAGTGATCTCCTTTTGACTGTTGACTAGGGTACCATCGATATCGACAGCGATTAGTTTAATACTCATATATTTCCTCTTCTAGTTTTTATTTGGGGTAAAATGATCGTTCTCAATTAAGTGTAAAAATTGCTGGGTAATGCTTGCGAAGATACTGTTTTGGTCCAACATTTCTTTTGGAAAATAGAAGCGATTGTCTCCGTGGCGACTGCCAGCAAGGGATTGAACGATAGGAGACAGGCTAGAGAGTTCTGCCAGTTCTCCATTTTTTTGTAAAATCTCAATCTGTGTCCGTGGATTTTCAGATTCGGGACGATAGATATCATAAGGAAGGTCAAAGTTCTTATGAATAGCAGTATAGTAGTCTGGATCAAATCCGATGTCTTCAACCAGTTGTCTCATGGTTGCGAGTCGGTCTTGGTCTTCTTGGGAAAAGGTGATGGATTTAAAGACCTTGCGATTGACAAAGCGTTGCGACAGGTCTGCGAGAATCTTGTCAGGACTGGTCATCCAGAGTTGGAAGTAGGTATTCATCACGCCGTCATCCAGAGCCAGATAGTCAGATAGAGTAACTTTCTTTTCAAAAAAAGGTAGCAAATGAGGAGAAGTGCGTGAAAAGAAGTCCTTGTCCTCAGGATAGAGTTCCTTGGCGCGTTTGAGAAGATTCTGCAGGAGAACTTCCATGGCGCGTGTTGCTGGGTGGAAATAAACCTGCATATACATCTGGTAACGACTGAGGACGTAGTCTTCGATGGCATGCATGCCATTGCGCTGAAAGGCGATCCCATTTTCGACTGGACGAATGACTCGAAGGATCCGTGTCAGGTCAAATTCTCCATAAGATGCTCCTGTAAAATAGGAGTCGCGCAAGAGATAGTCCATGCGGTCCGCATCAATCTGACTGGAAATGAGTTGCACGACCTGCTTGTTAGGATAGGTATGATCAATGACGCTGGCCACCTTTTCTGGGAAATCTGGCGCTACTTGTAGCAGGACTTGGTGAATCTCTGTCTCAGGACTTTGGATGATTTCCTGAGTAATGGCCTCATGATCTGTATCAAAGAGATGTTCAAAAGTATGTGAGTAGGCACCATGCCCAAGGTCATGAAGGAGCGCAGCGGTCATGGTCAAGAGAGACTCAGCAGGATCCCATTCTTCAGGATATTTTTCTTCAAAAATCTCCGTGATACGACGAGCTATCTCATAGACTCCCAAACAGTGGGAAAAGCGACTGTGCTCGCCACCATGGAAGGTATAGCTGGAAGTCCCTAATTGTTTGATACGGCGCAGACGTTGAAATTCTTTTGTATTGATCAAGTCATAGATGACCTGATTATTTACATGGATATAGTTGTGAACTGGGTCACGGAATACTTTTTCGTTCATATGACCATTATAGCATACCTCACCCAGCAGTCCAATAGCTAGAAAACCTCTAACCTCAATAAAATAGCGATTTTAAGGATCGCTATTTTTCTTTTTAATTTTTACTAAGTCCATCTGTTTAACAAGATATAATATCGGACATTATAGAACTGAACGAAGATAACCATCAAATACAACTACAAACAAGTAACGTAATTAGCCAAAGTTTTAAATAGCTAATCTTTTATTTGGAGAGAAATTTATTTATTTCTATTCTAAATGGTTTAATATTGTTTGGAAAATATATTCATCAATAAATTTATCTATAGCCCTAACGTTCTTAAGGTGCTGAGCATATTCCATTAAACGTTCTAACTCTCCAAATTCATCAATTATTTTTCTGTCCGAAGAATCTAAAATATTTATAGTTGTAGCATACCTGTTCTGAATTATTTTTTCTGAAATCTCCTTGGATAGCTCGCTAAACTCAACAACTAAATCAAACCTATTATATATTGGTTCGCCTAGCACCTCTTTGATATGGGCTACAGATAAGAAATTTGAGGTGCAGATAATAAGCCCATTTTCTAAATGAACTTCATAATTTCTATCGGAATAAATTCCCTCATCAAATAGTTGATAAAATGCACTATAGAATAAATTATTTGCTTTATCAAACTCATCTAAAAGAATAACATTACTTTGTCTATCGAGTAAATCTTTAGCAAATGAGCTGGAGGTATGACTAGCACCAAATAAATAATCAGAGAACGAGTTGTTTTGGTACATAGAAAATTGTTTTCTAAACAGCTCTTGCCCAATTATTTCAGCAATGAATTTAGCTGTTTCAGTTTTTCCTACCCCAGTTGGTCCGTAAAATAAAACAGTTAGAGGCTTTTTGTTGTTATAACCTTTAGCAGTTTTATATAAGCCCCTAGATAGAGCGTCTTTAACATTTTTTTGACCTAGTATTTTATCATCAAAATGTTTTTTAAATTGTTCTAGATGATTAATATCAAATGCTTTATACTCATATCTTTCTATTTTTAAATTATATTTTTTCGATTCTTTGAATATTTTTAAGATACTTTCGGGTGGATTCTGGGCAAATATATTAGATATCTTCATTGAGCTAAGTATTGATTTGAATCCGTTCAATCCAGAGTCACTTAGCCTGAAAAACTCTGCTGAAGATATGCTCATATTCTTTATTTCTCTTATTGGTTTGGGCGTAGTATCCATAGTTTCTCCACTCTGAGTAATTTTATGTGTGTGCTGTCGACTCTCGTAGTCTATTTCATCTAGTAACCCAGAAAGAGATATAGATCCTTTAGGAAGTTGAGATATAAAATAATCTTCTGGACAGTAATAAATTTTAACATTAGTTTTCGTCATTACTTACACCTGCCAGTAATACATCATAAACATCAACTTCTTCCTCAGAATTAACAGCTCCCTCGCCATTAGCTAATCTTGCGCCGTCTAGAATTTGAGTATTTTGCTCATTCTGAAATGAAAATTCTTGCGTCATATTTAAGTTGCTAAGATTCATTTTTCCAACCTTTACTACATGATAAGTCAGAGTCATTTTTACTAAATCAGATAAAGAGTATGATGATTTAAAAGATTTTAAATTGAAACGAAGAATTTTCTTCGTTTTGTCATTCTCTAATATCATTTCAAAATAGCCACGACCTTGGTTTAGGGCGGAATCCATTTTTTGAACATTCAGCTTAAAATCACCAGCATCAATTAAGCCTTCAGTCATGGTGAGATAGGGCGTCATCAATTTATAGTATGTCATTGAATCTTTAAATGCATAAACTTTTGCTGAGGAAAATTCCTGAATACCAGTTTTTATGGACGCGTCTTTAAAAATACCTAAATAGTCTGTTAAAACAGTATTAGTAACAGCTTGATTCAATAATTTTTCAGAATTATATCCCAAATTTCCACTTATTTCACCTTTTATTCCTAAGTTTAATAGTGAGAGTATTTTAGCCCCAACACCAATCGTTGATTCAGCTTCGGTATTACCTCTTGCCCTTGTTTCAGATTGTTTTACTAACTTTTCGATTATTTGGCCTTCATTATTCATATAAATTAGATCCGTTGCCGATTCTTCATCAAAGTAAACTATTCTAGTGAATTCGATATTATTTTCTTTTTTTTAGCCATATTTACCTCCCCTAAGATTTATATTTTCATTATAGCAAAATCCTGCTCTTTTTGGTAAAATAGTAGGACAAGAGACAAGAAAGAGGATTTGATGTGAAGATTCGGATGCGAAATAGGATTCAGTTTGATGAACAGTTGGAAGTGATTGACCAGCTCTATGACGTGGAAGTGCGTGAAAAGGGAGATTATAGCTATTTGCTTTTCTACAATGAGGAAAAGGAAAAAGTGGTTCTCAAGTTTCATGAAGAAGAACTGGTGATGACCCGTTTCTCGAGTCCCAAAACCATCATGCGTTTTCTAAAGGATAGTGATAGTTTGGCCTATATTCCGACTCCAATGGGGATGCAGGAGTTTATCATCCAAACGAGTCACTATAAACTGGATGGTCAAAAGATTGAATTAGCCTATCAACTGCAAAATCAAGAGGGGAATCCTTTTGCCAGCTATCAATTAGAAATTACTTGGGGATAAGAAAAGGTTGGCGCGAGCCAACCTTATTTGATATAAAGTTCTTGGTTTTTTAGGACAATTTCACGTACATTTGCAAACTTCTTGAGTTTTTTAAGTTCTTCTGGATGGGTTACGAGAGTGATAACATAACCCTCTTTGCCCATACGACCAGTACGTCCAGCGCGGTGAGTGTAGGTTTCAGTATCTCTTGGGACGTCAAAGTTTATGACACATTCTAGGCTATCGATATCAATTCCACGTGCCAAAAGGTCTGTTGCAAGGAGCAGGGTTAGTTGCTTGTCTTTAAACTTTTCTAAGATGACTTTTCTAAACTTGACATTGACATCACTAGCAAGAGAAACAGCCAAGATATCACGATACTGTAGCTTTTCTTCTGCACTTCCTAGATCTGACAAACTATTAAAGAAGACCAGACCACGAAAATCCTCTACATGAGCCAATTTTCGAAGCATGTCCACTCGGTGACGTTGGTCTACCTGCATGTAGAAATGTTGAATGTTGTCTAACTTTTGATCAGAGAGATCAATAGTGCGCGTGTTTGGTGCAATCTTTTCTTGATCAAACTTGGTCGTCGCACTCATGTAGATGAGTTGATGGTCACGAGGCGCGTAGTGGGTGATTTTCTCGACAAAGTGAATCTGAGAATCATCGAGCAATTGGTCAAATTCATCCAGGATGATGGTTTCCACATTCATCATCTTGATTTTTTTCAATTTAATCAACTCAAAGATGCGGCCGGGAGTTCCAATCAGAATTTCTGGTCCTTTTTTGAGGCGTTCAATCTGGCGTTTCTGACTTGAACCTGATAGGAAGAGCTGAGCTGTTAAACCGATGGCTTCTGCCCACGTTTTACACACGTCAAAAATCTGTCCAGCTAGTTCTGTATTTGGTGCTAGAATCAAGAGTTGCTGGGCTTTTTTCTTTTGTAGTCTGAGAAGACTTGGAAGTAAATAAGCTAGGGTCTTACCAGTTCCTGTTGGGCTTACTCCCAGGAGGTTTTCTCCAGCAAGAATAGGCTCAAATAGTTGAGTTTGAATGGGGGTAAATTCTTGGAAACCGAGTTGGTCACTCAATTCCTGCCATTCAGTCGGTAGTTTGGTTTTCATTTTTCTGCCTCAAATCTAATGCCAGCAGTCTGGCGCATGGTATATAGTAGCTCATGAACAGAACCTGCATCATCCAGCCAGTTCTGGTAGAGCGTCTGGTCTGGTTGCTGGATCATCTGTGCAAATGCAGCAACTTCCTGAGTCATCGTATGGGGAGCTTGTTGGATAGGTAGCTGGACTTGATTTCCTTGGTGGTCGCTAAAAATAGCTGAGCGGACATGTTCAATCGTGTTAAGGGTCAAGGTTCCATCTGCTGTGTAAATCTCACAAGGAAGATTGGAAGTGATGTTTTTCCCAGCCTTGATATGAACTTGAAAGTTAGGGTAGAAGAGGATACCGTCTCCATTTAGGTCAATGCTATTGTCAAGCTGTTGAGCCTGATAGGTCGCGTCCTGAGCTTTTCCAAAGAGGCGAATGGCAGCGTAGAGGGGATAAATACCCAAGTCCATAAGTGCTCCACCAGCAAAACGATCTGAAAAAACATTTGGCGTCTGCCCAGCCAACAAATCCGGCATCTTGGATGAATACTTAGCATAGTTGAAATCAGCGCCTAAGATTTGCTTGTCTGCTAAAAAATTCTTAATAGTAGTAAAGGCTTTCTCGTGGTAATTACGAGCTGCCTCAAAGATAAAACAATTATTTTTCTCAGCCGTTTGAATCAGATTCAGCCATTCTTGTGGCTGAGTGACAGCTGGCTTTTCAAGAATGACGTGCTTACCAGCAGACAAGGCAGCCTTGGCTTGAACAAAATGCAAGGAGTTTGGACTGGCGATATAGACCACATCAAAGGAAGTCTTAAAGAAGTCTTCTAATTGATCAAAGAGTTGGATATCCTGATAACGAGAAGCAAAAGTTGTTGCTGTTTCTAGCTTTCTAGAATAGACTGCGACCAGCTGGTATTCTCCGCTAGCATGGGCTGCTTCTATGAAATGATGGCTGATAGCGCCTGTTCCGATGACACCTAATTTAAGCATAAATACTCCTTTTCCGACTTCAAATCCTTCCTTCATTATAACATAGAAAAGAAGGACTATCCAACAGATGGTAAAAATTTTCAAATGGACTACGCATTTCTTGGAGAAAGTGGTACAATATTTAGATAAGTAGATGAAATGAGAAGGGGGAGAAAATGAGATTATTACCAATAAGAAAAATATCACGTCAGTCTAAGCGACTAGCGCTTTTTTTGACTTTTTGTGCAGGGTATGTCGATGCCTATACCTTTATCGTTCGAGGGAACACCCTTGTGGCTGGACAAACTGGGAATGTGGTTTTTCTTTCTGTAGGACTCATTCAGCAGAATGTCTCGGATGCCAGTGCCAAAGTAATGACCTTGTTTTCCTTTATGATGGGTGTTTTTTTTCTGACATTGTACAAGGAAAAACTACGAATTGTTAAAAAGCCGATTTTGTCCTTGATTCCACTTGCAATCCTGTCCCTAATTATAGGTTTTGTGCCGCAAACGGTTGATAATATCTATCTCGTACCGCCATTGGCCTTCTGTATGGGACTGGTAACAACTGCTTTTGGAGAAGTGTCTGGTATTGCCTATAATAATGCTTTTATGACAGGGAATATCAAACGAACCATGTTAGCTTTTGGGGATTATTTTCGGACCAAACATACGCCTTTCCTACGAGAGGGCTTGATTTTTGTTAGCTTGCTTAGCAGTTTTGTCTTTGGAGTCATTTTTTCGGCTTATTTGACGATTTACTATCAGGAGAAGACAATTCTAGGTATTCCTCTTATGATGAGTATCTTTTACTTCAGTATGCTTTTTGCTTCTTGGAGAAAAAAAGGGAAAGAAAAAGCTTAATTTTAATTGATTTTACTTGTAAGAAAAAAGAAGATGTGCTATACTTGAAGAGTTGACTATGCACAATCCTGTGCAACCGCACGAACATCGTTGCTCGTCGTATACAAAATTTAAACTTTGTTATGCTTAGAGCTCTTCTTTTAAGTGGTTCGTCCCACGATGCTAGGCGAGTCTTCACAAAAATACGGGGAAACCCTAAAAATCATAGGAGGTGCATAATGAGCACATACGCAATTATCAAAACTGGCGGAAAACAAGTTAAAGTTGAAGTTGGTCAAGCAGTTTACGTTGAAAAATTGAACGTTGAAGCTGGTCAAGAAGTTACTTTTAACGAAGTTGTTCTTGTTGGTGGTGAAAACACTGTTGTCGGAACTCCACTTGTTGCTGGAGCTACTGTAGTTGGAACTGTTGAAAAACAAGGAAAACAAAAGAAAGTTGTTACTTACAAGTACAAACCTAAAAAAGGTAGCCACCGTAAACAAGGTCACCGTCAACCATATACAAAAGTTGTCATCAACGCGATCAACGCTTAATTTTAAGGAGAACACATGATACAAGCAGTCTTTGAGAGAGCCGAAGATGGCGAGCTGAGGAGTGCGGAAATTACTGGACACGCCGAAAGTGGCGAATACGGCTTAGATGTCGTGTGTGCATCGGTTTCTACGCTTGCCATTAACTTTATCAATTCCATTGAGAAATTTGCAGGCTATGAACCAATCTTAGAATTAAACGAAGATGAAGGTGGCTATCTAAAGGTTGAAATACCAGCGGATCTTCCTTCGCACCAGAGAGAAATGACGCAGTTATTCTTCGAATCATTTTTCTTAGGTATGGCAAACTTATCGGAGAACTCTTCTGAGTTCGTCCAAACCAGAGTTATCACAGAAAACTAACACGGAGGAAAACATTATGTTAAAAATGACTCTTAACAACTTGCAACTTTTCGCCCACAAAAAAGGTGGAGGTTCTACATCAAACGGACGTGATTCACAAGCGAAACGTCTTGGGGCTAAAGCAGCTGACGGACAAACTGTAACAGGTGGGTCAATCCTTTACCGTCAACGTGGTACACACATCTACCCAGGTGTAAACGTTGGACGTGGTGGAGACGATACTTTGTTCGCTAAAGTTGAAGGCGTAGTACGCTTTGAACGTAAAGGTCGCGATAAAAAACAAGTTTCTGTTTACCCAATCGCAAAATAAAAAGGTTCAGTGAGCCTTTTTATCCCGAGCCTTAAAATGAAAGGGCGAGGAAGCTAGAAGTAGCATTAAATAAGGCTTTCCGAGTTTTCGGAGAGCCTATTTTTTTGTTTTGATACCCATATTGAATTTAATAAAGAATAGTTAGATTTAAACTTGCGATGGACACTTTTTTCTTTTTTGGAAAAATTCTGAAATATGGTATAATGAACAGATAGAGAAGTTGGGGGTAAAAGATGAACATTCAACAATTACGCTATGTTGTTGCCATTGCCAATAGTGGAACTTTCCGTGAAGCTGCTGAAAAAATGTATGTTAGTCAGCCGAGTCTGTCTATTTCTGTGCGCGATTTGGAAAAAGAGCTAGGCTTTAAAATTTTCCGTCGGACGAGTTCGGGAACGTTTTTGACCCGTCGTGGTATGGAATTTTATGAGAAAGCGCAGGAGTTGGTCAAAGGATTTGATGTTTTTCAAAATCAGTATGCCAATCCTGAGGAAGAAAAGGATGAATTTTCCATTGCCAGTCAGCACTATGACTTCTTGCCACCAACCATTACGTCTTTTTCAGAGCGCTATCCTGACTACAAAAATTTCCGTATTTTTGAGTCTACTACAGTTCAAATATTAGACGAAGTAGCCCAAGGGCATAGTGAGATTGGGATTATCTACCTCAACAATCAAAATAAAAAGGGCATCATGCAACGGGTTGAAAAGCTTGGTTTAGAAGTTATTGAACTAATTCCTTTCCAGACTCACATTTATCTTCGTGAAGGGCATCCTTTAGCACTGAAAGAGGAATTGGTCATGGAGGACTTAGCTGATTTACCAACAGTTCGCTTTACTCAGGAAAAGGATGAGTATCTATACTATTCAGAGAACTTTGTCGACACCAGCGCGAGCTCCCAGATGTTCAATGTGACGGACCGTGCTACTTTGAATGGTATTTTAGAGCGGACAGACGCCTATGCGACAGGTTCAGGATTTTTAGATAGTGACAGTGTCAATGGCATCACAGTCATTCGTCTCAAGGATAATCTAGATAACCGCATGGTCTATGTCAAACGGGAAGAAGTGGAGCTTAGTCAAGCTGGGACTCTTTTCGTAGAAGTCATGCAAGAATATTTTGATCAGAAGAGGAAATCATGAAAAAAAGAGGAATAGTGGCAGTCATTGTACTGCTTTTGATTGGGTTGGATCAGTTGGTCAAAAATTATGTTGTCCAGCAGATTCCACTGGGTGAAGTGCGTTCGTGGATACCCAATCTTGTTAGTCTGACCTACCTGCAAAATCGAGGGGCAGCCTTTTCGATGCTACAAGATCAGCAGTGGTTTTTTGCTATCATTACCTTGGTTGTCATGGCAGGTGCCATATGGTATCTACATAAGCACATGGAGGATTCTCTCTGGATGGTTTTGGGACTGACTTTGATAATCGCGGGAGGTCTAGGCAACTTTATCGACAGAATGAGTCAAGGTTTTGTGGTGGATATGTTTCACCTAGACTTTATCAACTTTGCGATTTTCAATGTGGCTGACAGCTATTTGACAGTTGGTGTCATTGTTTTATTGATTGCAATGCTTAAAGAGGAAGTAAATGGAAATAAAAATTGAAACTGGTGGGCAACGTTTAGACAAGGCTCTGTCTGACCTGACAGAATTGTCGCGCAGTCTCGCTAATGACCAAATCAAGGCTGGACAAGTCTTGGTGAATGGGCAAGCCAAGAAAGCAAAATACACTGTCCAAGAGGGGGATATCGTCACCTACCATGTGCCAGAACCAGAGGTTTTAGAGTATGTGGCTGAGGATATTCCGCTAGACATCATCTACCAAGATGAGGATGTGGCTGTCGTTAACAAGCCTCAAGGGATGGTGGTTCATCCCAGCGCAGGTCATACAAGTGGAACCTTGGTCAATGCCCTCATGTACCATATCAAGGACTTGTCAGGTATCAATGGGGTTCTCCGCCCAGGAATCGTTCACCGCATTGACAAGGACACGTCAGGTCTCCTCATGATTGCTAAGAATGATGAGGCCCACTTAGCACTTGCCCAAGAACTCAAGGATAAGAAGTCTCTCCGCAAATACTGGGCGATTGTTCACGGCAATCTTCCTAATGATCGTGGTGTGATTGAAGCGCCGATTGGTCGGAGTGAAAAAGACCGTAAGAAACAGGCTGTGACTGCTAAAGGGAAGCCGGCAGTGACGCGTTTTCAAGTCTTGGAACGCTTTGGAGATTATAGTTTGTTAGAGTTGCAACTAGAGACAGGACGTACCCACCAAATCCGTGTCCATATGGCTTATATCGGTCATCCAGTCGCTGGTGATGAGGTCTATGGTCCCCGTAAGACACTTAAGGGACATGGGCAATTTCTCCACGCTAAAACTCTAGGATTTACCCATCCGAGAACAGGTGAAACCTTGGAATTCACAGCAGATATTCCAGAGATTTTTAAAGAAACGCTGGAAAAATTGCGTAAAAATGAGAATAGATAAAAGAGTTGAGATGCCTTGTCTCAACCTTTTTTATTTCAAGTCTTTTCTATTTTAAAGTATTCATGTTATAATGGATAAATATGAAGAATCGGAGTGAGAATATGAAGTACAAACGAATCGTCTTTAAGGTGGGGACTTCGTCCTTGACAAATGAAGACGGGAGTTTATCAAGAAGTAAAGTAAAGGTAATTACCCAACAATTAGCTATGTTGCATGAAGCTGAGCATGAGTTGATTTTGGTTTCATCTGGGGCAGTAGCGGCTGGTTTTGGAGCTTTGGGCTTTAAAAAACGTCCGACCAAGATTGCTGATAAGCAGGCTTCGGCTGCAGTTGGTCAGGGACTTTTGTTGGAGGAATACACAACCAATCTCCTCATGCGCCAAATCGTTTCTGCGCAAATTTTGCTGACACAGGATGATTTTGTAGATAAACGTCGTTATAAGAATGCCCATCAGGCCTTGTCTGTACTACTTCATCGTGGAGCGATTCCTATCATCAATGAAAATGACAGTGTTGTCATTGACGAACTCAAGGTGGGTGATAACGATACCCTGAGTGCCCAAGTGGCGGCTATGGTCCAGGCGGATCTCTTGGTTCTCTTGACAGATGTGGACGGTCTCTATACTGGCAATCCTAATTCGGATCCAACAGCCAAACGCTTGAAGAAAATCGAGACTATCAATCGTGAGATTATTGATATGGCTGGTGGAGCAGGTTCGTCTAATGGTACAGGCGGAATGTTAACCAAAATCAAGGCGGCTACGATTGCAACGGAGTCAGGGGTGCCAGTCTATATCTGCTCCTCCATGAAATCAGATGCACTGATTGAGGCAGCGGAAGAGACCAAGGATGGTTCTTTCTTTGTTGCGCAAGAGAAGGGACTTCGTACCCAGAAACAATGGCTGGCTTTCTATGCTCAAAGTCAGGGAACGATTTGGGTAGATGGTGGAGCTGCAGAGGCACTTTCAAAAAACGGGAAAAGTCTCCTTTTATCGGGTGTGGTAGAAGTGGAAGGAAACTTCTCTTACCACGATATTGTCACAGTGGCTGATAAAGAAACGGGTCAATCTCTTGGAAAGGGACGTGTCCAATTTGGCGTCTCAGCCCTAGAAGATATGCTCCGTTCTCAAAAAGCTAAGGGAGTCTTGATTCACCGAGATGACTGGATTTCAATCACTCCTGAAATCCAGCTGCTCTTTACAGAATTTTAGAGGTGAACGATGGTAAGTACACAAGAACAATTTGAACAGGTACAGGCTGTTAAGAAATCAATTAATACTGCCAGTGAAGCAGTGAAAAACCAAGCTCTGCTAGCCATGGCTGATCATTTATTGGCAGCTACTGAGGAGATTCTAGAGGCCAATGCCCTTGATATGGCAGCGGCCAAAGGTAAAATCTCAGATGTTATGCTAGACCGTCTTTATTTGGATGCGGGACGTATAGAAGCGATGGCAACTGGCATTCGTGAAGTGGTTGCTTTACCAGATCCTATTGGTGAAGTCCTAGAAACAAGTCAGCTTGAAAATGGCTTGATTATCACCAAAAAACGGGTAGCCATGGGAGTTATTGGTATTATCTATGAGAGTCGTCCAAATGTGACGTCTGATGCGGCTGCTTTGGCTCTCAAAAGTGGCAATGCGGTCGTTCTTCGTAGTGGTAAGGATGCCTACCAAACTGCTCATGCTATTGTCACAGCTTTGAAGAAGGGCTTGGAGACAACGACCATTCATCCAAATGTGATTCAACTAGTGGAAGATACTAGCCGAGACAGTAGCTATGCCATGATGAAGGCCAAGGGTTATCTAGATCTTCTCATTCCTCGTGGAGGTGCTGGCTTGATCAATGCTGTGGTTGAAAATGCTATCGTGCCTGTTATCGAGACGGGAACCGGGATTGTCCATGTTTATGTGGACAAGGATGCCGATGCGGACAAGGCTCTGTCTATCATCAACAATGCTAAAACCAGTCGTCCTTCTGTCTGCAATGCTATGGAAGTTTTACTGGTTCATGAAGACAAGGCAACAAGCTTCCTTCCTCGCTTGGAGCAAGTGCTGGTTGCAGATCGAAAAGAAGCTGGACTGGAACCAATTCAATTCCGTCTGGATAGCAAAGCAAGTCAGTTTGTTTCAGGTCGAGCAGCCGAGGCCCAAGACTTTGATACCGAGTTTTTAGACTATGTCCTAGCGGTTAAGGTTGTGAGTAGTTTAGAAGAAGCGGTTGCGCATATTGAAGCCCACAGCACCCATCATTCGGATGCCATTGTGACGGAAAATGCTGAAGCTGCAACTTACTTTACAGATCAAGTAGATTCAGCAGCGGTTTATGTCAATGCCTCAACGCGTTTCACTGACGGTGGGCAATTTGGTCTTGGATGTGAGATGGGGATTTCTACTCAGAAACTGCATGCGCGTGGTCCAATGGGCTTGAAAGAGTTGACTAGCTACAAGTATGTGGTTAATGGTGACGGACAGATAAGGGAGTAAGAGATGAAGATTGGATTTATCGGTTTGGGGAATATGGGTTCTAGCTTGGCCAAGGCTGTCTTGCAGGCCAAGACGGGTGCTCAGATTCTTCTTGCCAATCGTAGTCAAGCGAAAGTAGATGCTTTCATTGCCAACTTTGGAGGTCAGGCTTCCAGCAATGACGAAATCTTCGCAGAAGCAGATGTGATTTTTCTAGGAGTAAAGCCTGCTCAGTTTTCTGAACTGCTTGCTCAATACCAGACCATCCTTGAAAAAAGAGAGAGTCCTCTTTTGATTTCTATGGCGGCTGGATTGACCTTGGAAAAACTGGCTAGACTACTTCCAAGTCACCACCGAATTATTCGCATCATGCCCAATACTCCAGTGGCTATCGGGCAAGGAGTGATTAGTTATGCCATGTCCGCAAACTGTCGTGCTGAGGACAGTGAACTCTTTTGTCACTTATTAGCCAAGGCTGGTCTCTTAGTTGAGCTGGGAGATAGCTTAATCGATGCGGCGACAGGTCTCGCAGGTTGTGGACCAGCCTTTGTCTATCTCTTTATCGAGGCTTTGGCAGATGGGGGTGTACAGACAGGATTGCCACGAGAAATGGCTTTGAAAATGGCAGCCCAAACAGTAGTCGGCGCTGGACAAATGGTTCTCGAAAGCCAGCAACATCCTGGAGTCTTGAAAGACCAAGTTTGTAGCCCAGGAGGTTCGACTATCGCTGGTGTAGCAAGTCTGGAAGAACATGCCTTTAGAGGCACAGTCATGGACGCAGTTCATCAAGCCTATAAACGAACACAAGAACTAGGTAAATAAGAGGTTGGATGACTCCCAACCTCTTTTATGGTCGATTGAATGGAGAAGACGCAAAAAGATTGTCACAAAAACCTATTTTTTTGATAGAATAGAAGGTAGAAAAAAAGAAATGAGTTAGACATGTCAAAAGGATTTTTAGTCTCTCTTGAGGGACCAGAGGGAGCAGGAAAGACCAGTGTTTTAGAGGCTCTACTCCCAATTTTAGAGGAAAAAGGAGTAGAGGTGCTGACGACCCGTGAGCCAGGCGGAGTCTTGATTGGAGAGAAGATTCGTCAAGTGATTTTGGACCCAAGTCATACTCAGATGGATCCTAAAACAGAACTCCTTCTCTATATCGCCAGTCGCAGACAGCATTTGGTGGAAAAAGTTCTCCCAGCCCTTCAAGCTGGTAAGTTGGTTATTATGGACCGCTTCATCGATAGTTCAGTTGCTTATCAGGGATTTGGCCGTGGCTTGGATATTGATGCCATTGATTGGCTCAATCACTTTGCGACAGATGGCCTCAAACCTGACTTGACACTCTATTTTGACATCGAGGTGGAAGAAGGATTGGCTCGCATTGCTGCTAATAGCAATCGTGAGGTCAATCGTTTGGACTTGGAAGGGTTGGACTTGCACAAAAAAGTCCGTCAAGGCTATCTTTCTCTTCTGGAAAAAGAAGGAAATCGTATTGCCAAGATTGATGCCAGTCTTCCTTTGGACCAAGTTGTGGAAGCTACCAAGACTGTCTTGTTTGATAGAATGGGATTAGCCAAATGAAACAAGATCAACTCAAGGCTTTGCAACCAGACCAGTTTGACCGCTTTGTCCGTATTTTGGAACAAGACCAGCTCAATCATGCCTATCTCTTTTCAGGTTTCTTTGGAAGTTTGGAAATGGCGCAATTTTTGGCTAAGAGCCTCTTTTGTAGAGATAAGGTAGGCGTTTTACCATGTGAGAAATGCCGAAATTGTAAGCTGATTGAACAGGAAGAATTTCCCGATGTCACCTTGATTAAGCCTGTCAATCAGGTCATCAAGACAGAACGTATTCGAGAGTTGGTGGGTCAGTTTTCCCAAGCAGGGATTGAAAGCCAGCAACAGGTCTTTATCATCGAGCAGGCGGAGAAAATGCATCCTAATGCAGCCAACTCTCTGCTCAAGGTCATCGAAGAACCCCAGAGTGATGTTTACATTTTCTTCTTAACTAGCGATGAGGAAAAGATTTTACCGACCATTCGTAGTCGGACCCAGATTTTCCACTTTAAAAAGCAGGAAGAAAAGCTCATTCATCAATTAGAACAAATGGGACTGGTCAAGAAAAAAGCGACTCTCTTGGCCCAGTTTTGTCAATCACAAGCTGAAGCTGAAAAGTTGGTCAATCAGGCAAGCTTTTGGACTATAGTTGATGAAAGCGAGCGCTTACTGACCTGGTTAGTAGCCAAGAAAAAAGAGAGTTATTTGCAGGTAGCCAAATTAGCCAGCTTGGCAGATGACAAGGAAAAACAAGATCAGGTCTTGCGAATCCTCGAAGTACTCTGTGGACAGGAACTCTTGCAAGCAAGGATCCGACAGATTTTACAAGATTTGCTAGAAGCTAGAAAGATGTGGCAGGCTAATGTCAGCTTTCAAAATGTCATGGAATATCTGGTCTTGAAAGAAATATAAACTCAATGAAGGATAAAGAAAGGAAAGGGCTGGTTTATGGATAAAAAAGAATTATTTGATGCGCTGGACGATTTTTCCCAACAGTTATTGGTGACCTTAGCCGATGTGGAAGCCATCAAGAAAAATCTCAAGAGCCTGGTAGAGGAAAATACAGCTCTTCGCTTGGAAAATAGTAAGTTGCGCGAACGCTTAGGTGAGGTAGAAGCAGATACACCTGTCAAGGCCAAGCATGTTCGTGAAAGCGTCCGTAGGATCTATAAAGACGGATTTCACGTTTGTAATGATTTTTATGGACAACGTCGAGAGCAGGACGAGGAATGTATGTTCTGTGACGAGTTGTTGTATAGGGAGTAGGCATGCAGATTCAAAAAAGTTTTAAGGGGCAGTCTCCCTATGGCAAACTTTACCTAGTAGCAACGCCGATTGGTAATCTAGATGATATGACCTTTCGTGCCATCCGGACATTGAAAGAGGTGGACTGGATTGCTGCTGAGGACACGCGCAATACAGGTCTCTTACTCAAGCATTTTGATATTTCGACCAAACAGATCAGTTTTCATGAGCACAATGCCAAGGAAAAAATTTCTGATTTGATTGGTTTTCTGAAGGCGGGGCAAAGTATTGCTCAGGTTTCTGATGCGGGTCTGCCTAGCATCTCGGATCCTGGGCATGATTTGGTCAAGGCAGCTATCGAGGAAGAGATTGCTGTTGTCACAGTTCCAGGTGCCAGTGCGGGGATTTCTGCCTTGATTGCCAGTGGTTTAGCGCCACAACCACATATCTTTTACGGTTTCTTACCGAGAAAATCAGGCCAGCAAAAGCAATTTTTCGACTTAAAAAAAGATTACCCAGAAACTCAGATTTTTTACGAATCGCCCCATCGTGTGGCTGATACGCTGGAAAATATGCTAGCAGTTTACGGCAACCGCTCGGTAGTCTTGGTCAGAGAATTGACCAAAATCTATGAAGAATACCAACGAGGTACCATCTCTGAGTTATTAGAAAACATCGCTGAAACGCCACTCAAGGGCGAGTGCCTTCTTATCGTTGAAGGTGCCAGTCAGGACGTGGAAGAAAAGGATGAGGAGGACTTGTTTTCAGAAATCCAATCTCGTATCCAAGAAGGCATGAAGAAAAATCAAGCTATTAAGGAAGTTGCTAAGTTTTACCAGTGGAATAAGAGTCAGCTCTACGCTGCCTACCACGAATGGGAAGAAAATCAATAAAATGACTAAACAGGGAAGTTTGCCTTCTTCCCGAAGTGAATATAGCAATCATAAGTATTTTACTACGAATGCTTATTTGGAGGGGAAATGAAAAGCAAAGTGATTAAGAAGGTAATTGGTTTACTGTTTCCTATTCTCACATTATTTATGTTGTCTGCATGTAACAACAGAGTCGATCGTGATTTAGCTAAAACAGCTATTTCAAACATTCGTTCTGTAGTAGAAGCTGCAGGGTTAGAAGCAGAAGGATACTCGACAGCTGATACCTTTGGTTATCAGGGATCTCCAATTTACATTAAAGGAAATAAGAAATTTGTTGATGTCTATGTGGATTTTGAAAAAGATTATGTTGAGAGCACTCCAGTCCTTAAATACAATTCGAGGCTTAAAGAAGTTGAAAAGAAAAAATTCTTTGGTTTTTCCAAGAAAACAGTCTACCGTTTAGAAATGGAGTATGTTTCTGGTGATGACAACTATGACCGACTTAAGGAAGCTTATAATATATTACTTCAAAGTGGTAGCTTGACTTCAACATATTTAAGCGATGATGTGATTAGGAATCTTTATATTAAAAATTCAATTGAATTGGACTCATTTGACTCCTATTATTCTTTGGTTCCAAAAGAAGAATATAGTGGCAACCCCAAAACCCGTCTTGAAGAGAGAGATAAAAGAGAGGCAATTTTGAAGACGGATGTAGAAGAACTCACTCCCTTAATTGAGGACCTAGACTCAAGTAGAGTCAACAATCTTGATGAAGAGACGCTTGTTCGTAATCGAGATCTACTTTTAAAAAGAGTTGCTGACAATCGTTCGACCTTTAGTATTCGAATACGCATTGATATAGAGCAGGTACGAAGACAAAACCTACAAGTAACTAATGAAGATATTGACAATTGGACGGATTCTGATTTCGAATACTTACTTGCCCAAATACTTCAAAGCGATAAACTACCTAAGAATACAGAAGTACGTTTTACTATAAAATATGGAAGCAAACTGAATTGGGAGACATTCAGTTTCAATAAAGAATAATTTTCGAAAGACATTCAGGAGTTCTCTTGTTTGTCTTTTTACTTAGCTTTTTGGTATAATGAACCAAGTATTAATTTAGAAAGATTTGTGGGTGTCAAATAGTCTAGTAGCTTGTTTTTATTTGGACTTAGTTTCCACCCAAAGAGGTATTAGTGTCGTGTCTCAATCTTATATCAATGTTATCGGTGCTGGTTTGGCAGGTTCTGAAGCAGCCTACCAAATCGCAGAACGTGGTATTCCAGTTAAACTATATGAAATGCGTGGTGTCAAATCAACTCCTCAGCATAAAACAGATAATTTTGCTGAGTTGGTTTGTTCCAATTCCTTACGTGGGGATGCTTTGACCAATGCAGTTGGGCTTCTCAAGGAAGAAATGCGTCGCTTGGGTTCTGTTATCTTGGAATCAGCAGAAGCTACACGTGTTCCTGCAGGCGGTGCGCTTGCGGTGGACCGCGATGGTTTCTCCCAAATGGTGACTGAGAAAGTGGCCAACCACCCCTTGATTGAGGTGGTTCGTGATGAAATTACAGAATTGCCGACGGATGTTATTACGGTTGTAGCGACTGGTCCTTTAACCAGCGATGCCCTAGCTGAGAAGATTCATGCCCTTAATGATGGGGATGGATTCTATTTCTACGATGCGGCGGCGCCGATTATTGACGTTAACACCATCGATATGAGCAAAGTTTATCTCAAGTCTCGTTATGATAAGGGAGAAGCTGCCTACCTCAACGCTCCAATGACCAAACAAGAGTTTATGGATTTCCATGAAGCCTTGGTCAATGCGGAAGAAGCACCGCTCAATTCGTTTGAAAAAGAAAAGTACTTTGAAGGTTGTATGCCGATCGAAGTCATGGCTAAGCGTGGCATTAAAACCATGCTTTATGGTCCTATGAAACCAGTTGGTCTGGAGTATCCATACGATTATACAGGCCCTCGTGACGGGGAGTTCAAAACACCGTATGCAGTTGTCCAGCTTCGTCAGGATAATGCGGCTGGTAGCCTCTACAATATCGTTGGTTTCCAAACCCACCTCAAATGGGGAGAACAAAAGCGTGTCTTCCAAATGATTCCAGGTCTTGAAAATGCGGAGTTTGTTCGTTATGGGGTCATGCATCGCAATTCTTATATGGATTCACCAAATCTTCTTGAACAGACTTACCGTTCTAAGAAACAACCCAACCTCTTCTTTGCTGGTCAAATGACGGGTGTGGAAGGCTATGTTGAGTCAGCAGCGTCAGGCTTAGTTGCGGGTATTAACGCAGCTCGACTCTTCAAGGGTGAAAGTGAGGCCATCTTCCCAGAGACCACAGCGATCGGAAGTCTAGCTCATTACATCACTCATGCAGACAGCAAACATTTCCAACCGATGAACGTCAATTTTGGGATTATCAAGGAATTGGATGGCGAGCGTATCCGTGATAAGAAGGCTCGTTATGAAAAAATTGCAGAGCGTGCCCTGAGTGACTTAGAGGAATTTTTAACTGTCTAATTTTTTTGAAAGAATTGCTCATGATACTATAAAAATCTTAGAAATTGTGATAAAATAGGTAGGATAAAAAAAGGAGAGTAAAAATGGCGAACCCCAAGTATAAACGTATTTTAATCAAGTTATCAGGTGAGGCTCTTGCAGGTGAACGTGGCGTAGGGATTGATATCCAAACAGTTCAAAAAATCGCAAAAGAGATTCAAGAAGTTCATAGTCTAGGTATCGAAATTGCCCTTGTTATTGGTGGAGGAAATCTCTGGCGTGGAGAACCTGCTGCAGAAGCAGGAATGGACCGTGTTCAGGCAGATTACACTGGAATGCTTGGGACCGTTATGAATGCACTTGTAATGGCAGATTCATTGCAGCAAGTTGGTGTTGATACGCGTGTACAAACAGCTATTTCTATGCAACAAGTGGCTGAGCCTTACGTTCGTGGACGAGCTCTTCGTCACCTTGAAAAAGGCCGTATCGTTATCTTTGGTGCTGGGATTGGTTCACCTTACTTCTCAACAGATACAACAGCGGCCCTTCGTGCAGCTGAAATT
This sequence comes from Streptococcus mitis bv. 2 str. SK95, assembly GCF_000222705.1. Classification (GTDB taxonomy): domain Bacteria; phylum Bacillota; class Bacilli; order Lactobacillales; family Streptococcaceae; genus Streptococcus; species Streptococcus mitis_AY. Next base: position 24,724 of record NZ_AFUB01000011.1, read on the forward strand.
GAAGCGGATGCCATTCTTATGGCTAAGAATGGCGTAGATGGTGTTTACAATGCCGATCCTAAGAAAGACAAGACAGCCGTTAAGTTTGAAGAATTGACTCACCGTGACGTTATCAACAAAGGTCTTCGTATCATGGACTCAACAGCTTCAACCCTCTCTATGGATAATGACATTGACTTGGTTGTCTTCAACATGAACCAACCAGGTAACATCAAACGTGTCGTATTTGGTGAAAATATCGGAACAACAGTTTCAAACAATATCGAAGAAAAGGAATAAGAAAATTATGGCTAACGCAATTGTAGAAAAAGCTAAAGAGAGAATGACCCAGTCTCACCAATCACTTGCTCGTGAATTTGGTGGTATCCGTGCCGGTCGTGCCAATGCAAGTTTGCTAGACCGTATTCACGTAGAATATTATGGAGTCGAAACTCCTCTTAACCAAATCGCTTCAATTACCATTCCTGAAGCGCGTGTCTTGTTGGTAACACCATTTGACAAGTCTTCGTTGAAAGATATCGAACGTGCCTTAAACGCTTCTGACCTTGGTATCACACCAGCTAATGATGGTTCTGTGATCCGTTTGGTTATCCCTGCTCTTACAGAAGAAACTCGTCGTGACCTTGCTAAAGAAGTGAAGAAGGTCGGTGAAAATGCTAAAGTGGCTGTCCGCAATATCCGCCGTGATGCTATGGACGAAGCCAAGAAACAAGAAAAAGCAAAAGAAATCACTGAAGACGAATTGAAGACTCTTGAAAAAGATATTCAAAAAGTAACAGATGATGCTGTGAAACACATCGACGACATGACTGCCAACAAAGAAAAAGAAATCTTGGAAGTCTAAAAATAAACAGAAAAACTCAGTTGGCATTGCTGGCTGAGTTTTATTCGAAAGAAGGAAATATGAATACAAATCTTGCAAGTTTTATCGTTGGACTTATCATCGATGAAAATGACCGTTTTTACTTTGTGCAAAAGGATGGTCAAACCTACGCTCTTGCTAAGGAAGAAGGTCAACACACAGTAGGGGATACGGTCAAAGGTTTTGCCTACACGGATATGAAGCAGAAACTCCGCTTGACCACTCTAGAAGTGACTGCCACTCAGGACAAATTTGGTTGGGGAACGGTAACGGAAGTTCGTAAGGACTTGGGTGTTTTTGTGGATACAGGCCTGCCTGATAAGGAAATCGTTGTGTCACTCGATATCCTCCCTGAGCTCAAGGAACTCTGGCCTAAGAAGGGTGACAAACTCTACATCCGTCTTGAAGTGGACAAGAAAGACCGAATATGGGGACTCTTGGCTTATCAAGAAGATTTCCAACGTCTGGCTCGTCCCGCCTACAACAACATGCAGAACCAAAACTGGCCAGCCATTGTATATCGTCTCAAGCTATCAGGGACCTTTGTTTATCTGCCAGAGAATAACATGCTTGGTTTTATCCATCCTAGTGAGCGCTACGCAGAGCCACGTTTAGGGCAAGTGTTAGATGCGCGTGTGATTGGTTTCCGTGAAGTGGACCGTACTCTTAACCTCTCGCTCAAACCACGTTCTTTTGAGATGTTGGAGAATGATGCCCAGATGATTTTGACCTACTTAGAAAGCAGTGGCGGTTTTATGACCTTGAATGATAAGTCGTCTCCTGAGGACATCAAGGCAACCTTTGGCATTTCTAAAGGTCAGTTCAAGAAAGCACTCGGTGGCTTGATGAAAGCTGGCAAAATCAAGCAGGACCAGTTTGGTACAGAGTTGATTTAGACCTTATAGACATGATAAAGAAACTTGAAGAAATGAGTTTAGAGGAACTCTGGCAACTTTTTCCTATTTTTCTAGTAGAGCACAAATCAGAGTGGAAAGACTGGTATGAATCGGAAAAAGCAAATCTGAAAAAAATATTGGGTGCAAATGTTATTAAAAGAATAGAACATATCGGTAGCACTGCTATCCCTAATATTTGGGCCAAAAATATCGTTGATATTCTGTTAGAAGTAGGTAGAATAGAGGATTTAGCAAGAGTTAGGGATTTATTGGTGAAGAATGGTTGGCTAGTGATGTCGGAGAGTCCTAACAGGATTTCGCTAAATAAAGGATATACAGAGCAGGGATTTGCTGAGAAAGTTTTTCATTTACATTTGCGAATGACGGGAGATCATAACGAGATTTATTTTAGAGATTATCTCTGCCAGCATCCAGATATCGCCCAAGCGTATCAGGAATTAAAACTCAGTTTGTGGAAAAAATTTGAACACAATCGAGACGCATATACAGATGCGAAAACGGATTTTATAAACCACTATGTGTCAGAGGCTAAGTCCAGTAATTTTTAAAAATCAGAAAAGTTTCATCAAAAAAAGTCTTGATAGGAGAAAGAATTGAGAAAATCATTTTACACTTGGCTCATGACCGAGCGCAATCCTAAAAGTAACAGTCCCAAAGCTATCTTGGCAGACCTCGCTTTTGAAGAGTCAGCCTTCCCAAAACATACAGATGATTTTGATGAGGTGAGTCGCTTTTTGGAGGAGCATGCCAGTTTCTCTTTTAACTTAGGAGACTTTGATGCCATCTGGCAAGAGTATTTAGAACACTAGAGACAATGAGATAAGGCTAGTATTTTATTGTTCTCTTTGCTATAATAAAAAGAAATAAACGGATTAGAGAGGTTCTTTATTTGAAGGAACATTCAATAGACATTCAACTGAGTCATCCAGATGACTTGTTCCATCTTTTTGGTTCCAATGAGCGCCATCTTCGTTTGATGGAAGAAGAGCTCGATGTGGTGATTCATGCCCGTACGGAAATTGTCCAGGTTATCGGAGAAGAGTCTGCCTGTGAGGAAGCCCGTCAGGTTATCCAGGCTTTGATGGTCTTGGTGAATCGAGGAATGACCGTTGGCACGCCAGATGTGGTGACTGCGATTAGCATGGTCAAAAACGATGAAATCGACAAGTTTGTCGCCCTTTACGAAGAAGAAATTATCAAGGACAATACTGGGAAACCGATCCGTGTCAAAACCTTGGGTCAAAAACTTTATGTGGACAGTGTCAAACAGCATGATGTGACCTTTGGAATCGGACCTGCCGGGACAGGGAAGACCTTTCTTGCAGTGACCTTGGCAGTGACTGCCCTTAAACGTGGGCAAGTCAAGCGGATTCTCCTGACTCGTCCAGCAGTGGAAGCAGGAGAAAGTCTAGGATTTCTTCCGGGTGATCTTAAGGAGAAGGTGGATCCTTATCTTCGACCTGTTTACGATGCCTTGTATCAGATTCTGGGGAAAGATCAAACGACCCGTCTCATGGAGCGTGAAATAATCGAAATAGCGCCCCTTGCCTACATGCGTGGACGGACCTTGGATGATGCCTTTGTCATTCTAGATGAGGCGCAAAATACGACCATCATGCAGATGAAGATGTTCCTGACACGTTTAGGTTTTAATTCGAAGATGATTGTCAATGGAGATATCAGTCAGATTGACCTGCCGCGAAATGTCAAGTCCGGTTTGATTGATGCCCAAGAAAAGCTTAAGAACATTCACCAAATCGACTTTGTTCATTTTTCAGCTAAGGATGTGGTTCGTCATCCAGTTGTCGCTCAGATTATCCGAGCTTATGAACCAGCTCCAGTTAAAAATGAAGAAAAGGGCCAAGAAACAGAATAGCAAAAAAGAGCAGTTCAGATGTGAACTGCTCTTTTTTTACTGAGTGTCTAGCTTTAAACAAGCTCGTCGATAGAAGTATGATCTTTATCAAGGCCTTGAGCAACTGGAAGACTAGTCAAGTAACCTTGATAAGTTGTAACTCCTTCGCGCAAACCTTGGTCTTCAGTGATTGCCTTCTTAAAACCTTTTCCTGCTAAGGCTTCGATGTAAGGAAGGGTGACATTGGTCAGGGCAATGGTCGAAGTACGGGCAACCGCACCAGGGATATTGGCAACGGCATAGTGGAGAACACCATGTTTTTCATAGACGGGTTCATCATGCGTGGTCACACGGTCAGCTGTTTCGATAACACCACCTTGGTCAACAGCAACGTCAACGATGACAGATCCTGGACGCATTTGTTTGACCATCTCATCTGTCACCAATTTCGGTGCTTTGGCACCAGGGATGAGAACTGCACCAATCACCACATCAGCATCTTTCACACTTGCTTCGATATTGAATGAATTGGACATAAGAGTTTGGATTTGGTTTCCGAAGACTTCCTCTAAGACTGAGAGTCGTTTAGCACTGATATCTAAAATAGTTACTTGAGCACCAAGTCCAAGGGCGATGCGGGCAGCATGTGTCCCGACGACACCGCCACCGATGATGGTTACTTTTCCTTTTGGAACACCCGGTACACCACCAAGTAGAACACCAGAACCGCCAGCTTGTTTGGTAAGGAAGTGAGCTCCGATTTGAACTGCCATACGACCAGCAACCTCACTCATAGGAACGAGGAGTGGCAGATGTCCTTGGCTGTCACGGACAGTTTCATAGGCAATTCCTGTTGTTTTTGCTGCTAACATAGCATCTGCTAATTCTGGAGCAGCGGCCATGTGCAAGTAGGTGAAGAGGAGAAGGTCGTCGCGCAAGTACCCATATTCAGAAGCTAGTGGTTCTTTTACTTTCACGACCAACTCAGCTGCCCAGGCTTCGTCAGCAGTAGCGACAATCTCAGCACCTTGCTTTTGATAGTCAGCATCAGTAAAGCCTGAACCGAGTCCAGCGTTTGTCTCGATGAGGACACGATGACCACGACCAACTAAGCTATGGACACCAGCAGGTGTCAGGGCAACACGGTTTTCATTATTCTTAATTTCTTTTGGAATTCCGATTAACATATAGGTTTACTCCATTTTCTAAATTCGGGTCTTTAAAATCAAACATCACAGAGAAACCCGATTATCGTGATGTTTTTATTTTATATAAAACTGTTTCGAAAATCAAGAAAAACTTTTGCTTTGATGAGCTTTTTTTGATAAGCTAGTAGGAAAATACTTGTAAATAGGGGGAAGTGTGTATGGAATCAATATTTGTGAAATTTGCCCAGTATCCATCTATAGAAACGGAACGTTTATTGCTTCGACCCGTAACCTTAGATGATGCGGAAGCTATGTTTGAGTATGCCTCAGACAGAGAAAATACACGCTACACTTTTCCAACCAATCAAAGCTTAGAAGAAACTAAGAACAACATCGCTCAGTTATACTTGGCCAATCCCTTGGGACGGTGGGGAATAGAATTAAAAAGCAATGGTCAGTTTATTGGAACCATTGATTTGCACAAGATTGATCCTGTTCTTAAGAAGGCGTCTATTGGCTACATTATCAATAAAAAGTATTGGAATCAAGGATTAACGACAGAAGCCAATCGTGCCGTGATTGAGCTGGCTTTTGAGAAGATTGGAATGAATAAGTTGACCGCCCTTCACGATAAGGACAATCCTGCATCTGGAAGAGTCATGCAGAAATCAGGCATGCGCTTTTCCCATGCAGAACCATATGCTTGTATGGATCAACATGAAAAAGGTCGAATCGTTACAAGAGTTCATTATGTCTTGACCAAGGAAGACTATTTTGCAAATAAATAAGCAGTTGAAAAGAAATTTTCGACTGTTTTTTCTTCCTCTTACGAATAATCTAAGAGAGGAGAAAATATGGAAGCAATTATCGAGAAAATCAAAGAGTATAAAATCATTGTCATCTGTGCAGGTCTGGGCTTGCTTGTAGGCGGATTTTTCCTGCTAAAGCCAGTTACACAAACATCTGTGAAAGAAACAAATTTGCAGACCGAAGTTGCAGCTGTTTCAAAAGATTTATCGGCTGAAAAAGAAGTGAAGAAGGAGGAAAAGGAAGAGCCTCTGGAACAAGATCAGATCACTGTAGATGTAAAAGGTGCTGTCAAATCGCCAGGGATTTATGATTTGCCAGTAGGGAGTCGGATTCATGATGCCGTTCAGAAGGCGGGTGGATTGACAGAGGAGGCAGATAGCAAGTCGCTCAATCTAGCTCAGAAAGTCAGTGACGAGGCTCTGGTCTACGTCCCGAGTAAGGGAGAAGAAGCAGTGAGTCAGCAGACTGGTTCTGGAACGACTGCTTCGACAAGTAAAGATAAGAAAGTCAACCTCAATAAAGCCAGTCTGGAAGAACTCAAACAGGTCAAAGGATTGGGAGGAAAACGAGCCCAGGATATTATCGACCATCGTGAGGCGAATGGCAAATTCAAGTCGGTAGATGAATTAAAGAAAGTCTCTGGCATTGGCGCTAAGACCATAGAAAAGCTAAAAGACTATGTTACAGTGGACTAAGAGTTTCCCTATCCCCCTAATCTATCTGACTTTTCTGTTACTTTGGCTTTACTATGCCATTTTCTCAGCGTCCTATCTCGCACTGCTAGGTTTTGTTTTTTTGCTGGTCTGCCTCTTTTTCCAATTTCCTTGGAAATCTGCTGGCAAAGTTTTAGCGATTTGTGGCTTCTTTGGCTTCTGGTTTCTGTTTCAAACTTGGCAACAGACACAAGCGAGTCAAGACTTAGTCGCTTATGTTGAAAAGGTGAGGATTTTACCAGATACCATCAAGGTCAATGGAGATAGTCTGTCCTTTCGGGGCAAGGCTGACGGCCGTACCTTCCAAGTTTACTATAAACTTCAGTCCGAGGAAGAGAAAGAGCATTTCCAGATCTTGACAGACCTTCATGACTTGGAACTAGAAGGGAAGCTTTCAGAGCCAGAAGGCCAGAGGAATTTTGGTGGTTTTGACTACCAAGCCTATCTGAAAACTCAGGGGATTTACCAAACTTTGACTATCAAAAGAATCCAGTCCCTCAAAAAAGTTAGCAGTTGGGATATAGGTGAAAACCTGTCGAGCTTACGTCGAAAGGCTGTTGTTTGGATCAAGACACACTTTCCAGATCCTATGCGCAACTACATGACGGGGCTCTTGCTAGGACATCTGGATACGGACTTCGAGGAGATGAATGAGCTCTATTCTAGTCTAGGAATTATCCACCTTTTTGCCTTGTCAGGTATGCAGGTAGGATTTTTTATGGATGGGTTTAAGAAGCTCCTTTTGCGATTGGGCTTGAGCCAAGAAAAGTTGAAGTGGCTGACTTATCCTTTTTCCCTTATCTATGCAGGTCTGACAGGATTCTCAGCTTCGGTCATTCGCAGTCTCTTGCAAAAGTTACTGGCCCAACATGGCTACAAGGGCTTGGACAATTTTGCCTTGACGGTGCTTGTCCTCTTTATCATCATGCCCAATTTTTTCCTGACAGCAGGAGGGGTCTTGTCCTGTGCCTACGCCTTTATCTTGACCATGACAAGTAAAGAAGGCGAGGGGCTCAAGGCTGTTGCCAGAGAAAGTCTGGTCATTTCTTTAGGAATATTGCCCATTTTATCCTTCTATTTTGCAGAATTTCAACCTTGGTCAATTCTTTTGACCTTTGTCTTTTCCTTTCTGTTTGATGTGGTATTCTTACCGCTTTTGTCCATCTTATTTATTCTCTCTTTTGTTTACCCAGTCACTCAGTTTAACCTTATCTTTGAGTGGTTGGAGAACATCATTCGCTTGGTATCGCAGCTGGCAAGTAGGCCCCTGGTCTTTGGACAACCCAATGCATGGCTTTTAATCTTATTGTTAATTTCCTTGGCTTTAGTTTATGATTTTAGGAAAAACATCAAAAGGGTAGCAGGATTAAGCCTCCTTATCGTGGGGCTCTTTTTCCTGACCAAGCATCCACTTGAAAATGAAATTACCATGCTGGACGTTGGGCAAGGTGAAAGTATTTTCCTACGGGATGTAACTGGTAAAACCATTCTCATAGATGTGGGAGGAAAGGCAGAGCCTGATAAGAAAATCGAGTACTGGCAAAAAAAGGCGACGACCAGCAATGCCCAGAGGACCTTGATTCCCTATCTTAAAAGTCGCGGAGTAGACAAGATTGACCAGCTGATTTTGACCAACACAGAGAAGGAGCATGTTGGAGATTTACTGGAGGTGACCAAGGCTTTCCATGTAGGGGAGATTTTAGTATCAAAAGGAAGTTTGACACAGCAGGAATTTGTAGCGGAACTACAAGCGACTCAAACCAAGGTGCGCAGTGTGGCAGCAGGGGAGAACTTGCCGATTTTTGGCGGTTACTTAGAAGTCCTATCTCCAAGGAAGATTGGAGATGGAGGTAATGAGGATTCTCTCCTTCTTTATGGAAAACTTCTGGATAAGCACTTTCTCTTCACTGGAAACTTGAAAGAGAAGGGAGAGAAGGAACTTTTAAAGCAATACCCTAACTTCGAGGTGGATGTCTTGAAAGTCGGTCAACATGGTTCTAAAGCATCATCAAATCCAGTTTTCCTAGAAAAACTCAACCCAGAGCTTTCTCTCATCTCAGTTGGAAAGAACAATCGTGCGAAACTCCCCCATCAGGAAACCTTGATTCGACTAGAGACCATCAAGAGTAAGATTTACCGAACTGACCAGGACGGAGCTATTCGCTTTAAAGGATGGAATAGTTGGCAAATCGAAAGTGTTCGTTAGGAAGAAAGTGTTATATATTAGTAAAATAAACTAAAATCTGTTGCATCATAGTGAGAAAAACGATATAATGAAAGCGTCTTCAATACTAATGATATAAATGCAATGAAAACCATGAAAAATCAGCAAAAGTCGCTTTCTTAGCTAGTTTATACTCTATTGGTCTTTTTCAGTTCAGTGTATCTGCTGTGACAGTCACTAAAAGTTATCGGTATGATTGGAATACTGTTTGGAAGTATAGTACCAACTATCACAACCATCAATACATTTCTATCCCGTCATGGTCTCGTTATGACAGCTACGATGAATATAAAGTTGGTACTGGCTGGAATTACGATCGTTATGAGGTCATAAACTACTATACTTACGGATATTAATAGTTAAACGTTTAGAAGAAGGAGGGCTGGATATGATAACTCTTACTCATGTTACCTTAAAAACGCGACAAGTCATCTTGCAAGATGCGGATTTTACCTTTAAAAAGGGTAGGATTTATGGCCTTCTTGCTATCAATGGCTCGGGAAAGACGACACTATTCCGAGCTATGAGCAAGTTGCTTCCCCTTAGTAGTGGACACATCGCAGTTCCTCCTTCTTTGTTTTATTATGAGAGCGTTGAATGGCTGGATGGAAACTTAAGTGGGATGGACTACCTTCGTCTCATAAAAAACATCTGGAAGTCAGACCTAAACTTGAGGGATGAAATCGCCTACTGGGAAATGGCTGACTATATCAGTCTTCCCATCCGCAAGTATTCCTTAGGGATGAAGCAACGCTTGGTGATTGCTATGTATTTTCTCAGTCAGGCGAAATGCTGGCTCATGGATGAGATTACAAATGGCTTAGACGAGTATTATCGACAGAAGTTTTTTGATAGACTGGCACAAATCAATAGACAAGAACAGATGGTTCTTTTGAGTTCCCACTACAAAGAGGAGTTAGTGGAGATTTGCGATAGCATGGTAACCATTCATCAGGGGCAGATAGAAGAGGTTCCGTTATGAAAGATATTAGCCTATTTTTGTTAAAGAAAGTTTTCAAAAGTCGTTTAAACTGGATTATCTTAGCTTTATTTGCATCTGTACTCGGTGTTACCTTTTATTTAAATAGTCAGACTGCAAACTCACACAGCTTGGAGAGCAGGTTGGAAACTCGTATTGCAGCCAACGAGAGAGCTATCAATGAAAATGAAGAGAAACTCTCCCAAATGTCTGACACCAGCTCGGAGGAATACCAGACTGCTAAAAGTGATTTAGACTTGCAAAAAAATCTTTTGACGCGAAAGAAAGAAATTCTGACTTTATTAAAAGAAGGGCGCTGGAAAGAAGCCTACTATTTGCAGTGGCAAGATGAAGAGAAGAATTATGAATTTGTATCAAATGACCCGACTTCTAGCTCTGAATTAAAAATGGGGGTTGACCGCCAACGGAAGATTTACCAAGCCCTGTATCCCTTGAACATAAAAGCACATACTTTGGAGTTTCCTACCCACGGGATTGATCAGATTGTCTGGATTTTAGAGGCTATCATCCCAAGCTTGTTTGTGATTGCTATTATTTTTATGCTAACACAACTGTTTGCAGAAAGATATCAAAATAATCTTGATACAGCTCAGTTATATCCTTTTTCAAAAGTGACATTTGCCATGTCCTCTCTTGGAGTTGGGATGAGCTATGTAACCGTGCTGTTTATCGGAATCTGTGGCTTTTCTTTTCTAGCAGGAAGTCTGATAAGTGGTTTTGGACAGTTAGATTATCCCTACCCGTTCTATAGCTTAACGAATCAAGAAGTAACTATTGGAAAGATACAAGATGTGTTATTTCCTAGCTTGCTCTTAACTTTCTTAGCCTTTATCGTCATTGTGGAAGTCGTCTACTTGATTGCTTACTTTTTCAAGCAAAAAATGCCTGTCCTCTTTCTTTCACTCATTGGGATTGTTGGCTTGTTGTTTGGTATCCAAACGATCCAGCCTCTTCAGAGTATTGCACATCTGATTCCCTTTACATACTTGCGTTCAGTGGAGATTTTATCTGGCAGACTACCTAAGCAGATTGATAATGTCAATCTGAATTGGAGCATGGGGATGGTCTTACTTCCTTGCCTGATTATCCTTTTGTTAGTTGGGATTCTATTTATCGAAAGATGGGGAAGTTCACGTAAAAAGGAAGTTTTTAATAGGTCTTAGTATTCCTATACGGAAGGTGAGGAAAAAACTAACACAGGGAGGGAACCAACTAGGTTCTCTCTTTTTGATGTCATCAAGAAGAAAACAGAAAGTTTTTTGAAAAAACGACTTTTTATCTTGACAAGGGATAGAAAACTTGGTATCATATAAAAGTTGAGAAAAGCAGAAGTGAGAGCTTCTCGCCTTGTGACATCAAGTTGCCTGGCCCTACGGATGAAAAGTTTCTAAGAAACGCTATCATAACGTGCGGGCTTGTATCATTACGAGTCCGCTCTTGTTTTTCTCTAATAATAAAAAAGAGGTGAAAACCATAGCAAAGCAAGACTTATTCATCAATGATGAAATTCGTGTACGTGAAGTTCGCTTGATCGGTCTTGAGGGAGAACAGCTAGGCATTAAGCCACTCAGCGAAGCGCAAGCATTGGCTGATAGTGCAAATGTTGACTTAGTATTGATTCAACCCCAAGCAAAACCGCCTGTTGCTAAAATTATGGACTACGGTAAGTTCAAATTTGAGTACCAGAAAAAGCAAAAAGAACAACGTAAAAAACAAAGTGTTGTTACTGTGAAAGAAGTTCGTCTGAGTCCAACTATTGACAAGGGAGACTTTGACACAAAACTTCGCAATGCACGTAAATTCCTTGAAAAAGGAAATAAAGTTAAGGTATCTATTCGCTTTAAGGGTCGTATGATTACCCATAAAGAGATTGGTGCAAAAGTTTTAGCCGAGTTTGCTGAAGCAACACAAGATATTGCGATCATCGAACAACGAGCTAAGATGGATGGACGCCAAATGTTCATGCAGTTGGCGCCAGCAACTGACAAAAAATAATTGTCAGAAAGTTAAATAAAGGAGAAAAAATCATGCCAAAACAAAAAACACACCGCGCATCAGCTAAACGTTTCAAACGTACAGGTTCTGGTGGACTTAAACGTTTCCGTGCTTACACTTCTCACCGTTTCCACGGAAAAACTAAGAAACAACGTCGTCATCTTCGTAAAGCATCTATGGTGCATTCAGGAGATTTCAAACGTATCAAAGCAATGCTTACTCGCTTGAAATAATAGCCTAATAGTAAGTAAACAATTCTAGGAAATATTTGGAGGAAATAAAACATGGCACGTGTTAAAGGTGGCGTTGTATCACGCAAACGTCGTAAACGTATTCTTAAATTAGCAAAAGGTTACTATGGAGCTAAACACATCTTGTTCCGTACTGCAAAAGAACAAGTAATGAACTCTTACTACTATGCATACCGTGACCGTCGTCAGAAAAAACGTGACTTCCGCAAATTGTGGATCACTCGTATCAATGCGGCAGCTCGTATGAACGGACTTTCATACTCACAATTGATGCATGGTTTGAAATTGGCTGAAATCGAAGTTAACCGTAAAATGCTTGCTGACTTGGCTGTTAACGATGCAGCAGCTTTCACAGCTCTTGCAGATGCAGCTAAAGTAAAACTTGGTAAATAATTACTTTTAAGACTGGAACAGGATTGTCCCAGTCTTTTTAGAAATAAAGGAGAAAGCTATGGCTTCAAAAATGCTACACACTTGCTTGCGAGTAGAAAACCTTGAAAAATCAATCGCATTCTATCAAGATGCTTTTGGTTTTAAAGAATTGCGTCGCAGAGATTTTCCAGATCATGCTTTCACCATTGTCTATCTAGGACTTGAGGGGGATGACTATGAGTTGGAGTTGACTTATAACTATGATCACGGTCCCTACGTGGTAGGAGATGGTTTCGCCCATATTGCCCTCAGTACACCTGACCTTGAGGACCTACATCAAGAACATAGCGCTAAAGGCTATGAGGTTACAGAGCCCAAAGGCCTACCAGGTAACCCACCAAACTATTACTTTGTCAAGGATCCTGATGGCTACAAGGTCGAAGTGATTCGTGAAAAATAATCCAGTACAGTCAAGTAGAATGTTCGTTTTCTACTTGACTTTTTTACTTTGAAAGAGTATACTAATACAAATTTAACCTTTAAGGGGAGTCCAGAGAGACTCACAAGGTGTCAGATAAAAGGAATAGGGGATTCTCTGTGGAGACTTTTTAGGTGTGTCCATGAGTTCTGTCCTATCTCGACTGAGACCTTGCAATAGCAAGGTCTTTTCTTTATCTGGTCCCCTTAAAATTTAAGGAGGAAAATCATGAATCCCACATGTAAGAAGCGTATGGGTGCGATTCGTTTGGAAAGCATGAAGGTGGTCGCACAGGAGGAAATCGCGCCAGCAATCTTTGAATTAGTCCTAGAAGGGGAGATGGTTGAAGCCATGCGAGCAGGCCAATTTCTCCATCTTCGCGTGCCTGATGATGCCCATCTCTTGCGTCGTCCAATTTCAATTTCGTCTATTGACAAGGCTAAGAAGCAGTGTCGCCTCATTTATCGGATTGAAGGTGCTGGAACCGCTATTTTTTCAACCTTAAGTCAGGGTGATAGTCTTGATGTGATGGGACCTCAGGGAAATGGTTTTGACTTGTCTGACCTTGACGACCAGAGCCAAGTTCTCCTCGTTGGTGGTGGGATTGGTGTTCCACCCTTGCTTGAGGTAGCCAAGGAATTGCATGCGCGTAGGGTGAAACTAGTGACAGTCCTCGGTTTTGCTAATAAGGATGCTGTCATCCTCGAAAAGGAATTGGCCCAATATGGTCAGGTCTTTGTAACGACAGATGATGGTTCATATGGTATCAAGGGAAATGTGTCAGTCGTCATTAATGACTTAGACAGTCAATTTGATGCTGTTTACTCATGTGGAGCTCCAGGAATGATGAAGTACATCAATCAAAGGTTTTCTGACCACCCAAGAGCCTATCTATCTCTAGAATCTCGTATGGCTTGCGGGATGGGGGCCTGCTATGCCTGCGTTCTAAAAGTGCCAGAAAGTGAGACAGTCAGTCAACGTGTCTGTGAAGATGGCCCTGTTTTCCGTACAGGAACAGTTGTGTTATAAGGAGAAAGTCATGACTACAAATCGCTTACAAGTTTCTCTACCGGGTTTGGACTTGAAAAATCCCATCATACCAGCATCAGGCTGTTTTGGTTTTGGCCAAGAGTATGCCAAGTACTATGATTTAGACCTTTTAGGATCTATTATGATCAAGGCGACGACCCTTGAACCGCGTTTTGGCAATCCAACTCCCAGGGTTGCAGAGACACCTGCTGGTATGCTCAATGCAATCGGCTTGCAGAATCCTGGTTTAGAAGCTGTTTTAGCTGAGAAATTGCCTTGGCTGGAAAGAGAATACCCAACACTTCCTATCATCGCAAATGTAGCTGGCTTTTCAAAACAAGAGTACGCTACCGTTTCTCGAGGAATTTCCAAGGCAACTAATGTAAAAGCTATCGAGCTCAATATCTCTTGTCCGAATGTGGATCACGGCAATCATGGACTTTTGATTGGGCAAGATCCTGACTTGGCTTATGAAGTGGTAAAGGCAGCTGTGGAAGCCTCTGATGTGCCAGTTTATGTCAAGCTAACTCCTAGTGTAACGGATGTTGTCACCATTGCCAAAGCCGCAGAAGATGCAGGAGCAAGTGGCTTAACCATGATCAATACCCTTGTCGGTATGCGCTTTGACCTCAAAACTAGAAAACCAATCCTAGCCAATGGAACAGGTGGAATGTCAGGTCCAGCAGTCTTTCCAGTAGCCCTCAAACTCATTCGCCAAGTCGCCCAAACAACCGACCTTCCCATCATCGGAATGGGGGGAGTGGATTCGGCTGAAGCTGCTTTAGAAATGTATCTGGCTGGTGCCTCTGCCATCGGAGTTGGAACAGCCAACTTTACCAATCCATATGCCTGTCCTGACATCATCGAAAATCTGCCAAAAGTCATGGACAAATATGGCATTAGCAGTTTGGAAGCTCTCCGTCAGGAAGTCAAAGCGAATCTGAGATAGGCTAGACCTTTCTTATCGTCAACAAGACATAGAATCTTCATCAATTTGTAATATTTCCGTTAGTTAACTATGTTACAATAGGTTTTATAAACTAGTAATAGTGTAGATAGTTTTCTACTGAGGAGAATAAAATGAAGAAGATACTACTTGCAAGTACTGTCGTTCTTTCTATGGCAGGATTTGCAAAGACATCTGTATATGCTGAAGAATCTCAGGTTACGAAAAAAACTCAGACCACAGATGTAGTCGAGAAAAAAGAAGAAGTTGCTCCCAAGAAAGAAGTTCCTAAAGTCGAGGCGAAGAAAGAGCCAGCTGTAAAAGAGGAAAATCCTTCTAAAGATGACTCATCCAAAAAGGAAAAAAAGAGGAAGTTATCAAGGAAGGTTGGCAGAAAGAACAAGGAAACTGGCGTTTTTATGAAAATAACCAGCCTGTCGTAAACTGGAAAAAAATTAGTGGCACTTGGTATTACTTTGACAAAAACGGTATTATGCTCAGTAATAGCATAGTTGATGATTACCTTGTCAAAGGTAACGGTGCCATGGCGGAAAACGATTGGGTGAAAATATCTGACAAGTGGTACTATGCCACAGCTTCAGGCAAGATTTCTCGCGACAAATGGGAAAAGATTGAAGGTAGCTGGTATTACTTTGATAAAGATGGTGTCATGCTTAGTCGCACCATCTATAATGACTATCTCTTCCAAGGTAGTGGTGCCATGGCAGAAAATGATTGGGTGAAAATATCTGACAAGTGGTACTATGCCACAGCTTCAGGCAAGATTTCTCGCGACAAATGGGAAAAGATTGAAGGTTCTTGGTATTACTTTGATAAGGATGGTGTCATGCTTAGTCGCACCATCTATAATGACTATCTCTTCCAAGGTAGTGGTGCCATGGCAGAAAATGATTGGGTGAAAATATCTGACAAGTGGTACTATGCCACAGCTTCAGGCAAGATTTCCCGCAATAAATGGGAAAAAATCAAAGGAACATGGTACTACTTTAATAGCGATGGAGTGATGGCAAGTAGCCAGTGGAAAAGTGACTACTATCTGAAAGATAGTGGCGCTATGGCGGAAAAAGAGTGGATTTTTGATAAATCCTACAATAGCTGGTTCTACTTGAAGTCAGGTGGGGCCTACGCTTCCCGTGAATGGATTGGATCATACTACCTTAAATCTGGTGGCTATATGGCCAAAAATGAATGGATTTTTGACAAAGATTACGATGCTTGGTACTATCTAAAAGATGATGGTCGATATGTAACGGGTACTTTTACGATCAAAGGTAAAGAGTATTCCTTCCAGAATAATGGGAAGTGGATCTCAGAGGCAAAATATTACAAAGTAAAACCGATTATTGCTTATGTTTATAGCGCTTCTGGTGAAAGATTGAGTTATGTATCCAAAGGAACTATCGTCTCACTTGGAGATGTCCAATCTAAAAAAGATAGTCAAATACCAGTCAATGTTTCTGGTTTATCTGGCTTCATGAATAAAAGTGATTTAGAAGCTATTGATAAAGATAGTGAATTTGTCCCTCATTATACAAGTGATGGCAAGTATTTTTACCATGAGTTATCACCTTATGTAAGTCTCCGTGTTGCGCCACATAGCTCAGCTATGACTATTGGTAAGAAATATTATTCAACTGATGGAATTCATTTTGATGGCTTTACCATTGAAAACCCCTTCCTCTTTAGAAATTTGACTAAACCAAGTAATTACAGCGCAGCTGAATTGAATAAAGTTTATTCTTTGATGAATATTAGGGATAGTCGCCTCGCTGGTAAGGGTGCTATTTTTAAGGAAGCTGAGGAACGATATGGTGTGAATGCTCTTTATTTAATGGCTCATAGTGCACTTGAGAGTGCTTGGGGACGGAGCCAGATTGCCAAGGATAAGAATAACTTCTTTGGAATTGCGGCTTATGATTCGAGCCCATATGCCTCAGCCAAAAAATTTGATGATGTGGACAAGGGGATTCTCGGTGCGGCTAAGTGGATTCGTGAAAATTACATTGACTATGGCAGAGACCACCTTGGAAACAAAGCGACAGGAATGAATGTTCTCTATGCTTCTGACCCATACTGGGGAGAGAAAATTGCCAGCATCATGATGACCATCAACAGCAAACTTGGTGGGAAAGACTAATCAAAAGAACTCAACGGTAACTACTGAAAAGTGGTTATCGTTTTTGTTTTGAACATTGGAGGAATAATAGTATAATAACAGTCTCTTTAGTCTTGAATAATTAACAAAATGATAGTAGAATGAAAGAGGAGATATTAATCTAATCACTATATAAAAATAAAGAAGATTTTTATGAAAAAGCTACTATCCTTCTCAATTGCCTTGTTTTCGATCACAACACTAGTTGCGTGTTCTGTACATAAGGTAGAATCAAAGGTTCCAGAAGAAAAAGTCGAGCAGAAGCAAGTCAAGTTCGATGAAAAGTTGTTTAAAGAAGCTGGACTCTTGCCTTTTAAAAATGAGAAGCAACTAGAACTTGGGGAATTGGATTCTAAATCACGCGCAACGGGTGCTCATATTCAACTTAAGGACAGCGATGAGCCAGAAGAGAGAGTCTAAGTTGACTTATGATCCAGTTGGATGGCACAACTATAAATTCTTTTATGGTGATGGTAAAAAAGAAGCTTGGCTGATGAGTCAAGGGCATTTGATAGGGTATCAATTTAGTGGATTGAATGATGAAAAGAAAAACTTGGTTCCTATGACTAATTGGCTAAATGCTGGAACTTATTATGGTACAGATAATACTAATCAAGAAAGTATGCTTTACTATGAGAATCGATTGGACTCTTGGTTGGCCAATCATCCGAACTACTATCTTGACTACAAGGTGACCCCAATCTATCAAAAGGACGAATTGATCCCGAGACAGATTGAGTTGCAGTATGTGGGAATAGATGAAAAAGGCAAACTCTTGGAAATCAAGGTGGGTGGTAGTAAAGAAAAGGTTGATCAGTATTCAGTGACGCATGTCGTTTTAGACAATGTTTCAGCTAATGCGGAAATCAATTACTTGGACGGTACAGCTAAAAATACAGTCGAAAACAAAGAAGAAAAAGCTAAGAAGGAAGCTGAGGAAAAAGCCAAGAAAGAGGCTGAAGAAAAAGAAGCCGCTGAAAAGAAAGAAATCAGAGAAGCCGGATTGCAGTGGTAGTAAGAATTTAGTAGATATACAGTCAAAAAAACGTTGGAAAACGGTTTTTTGTTATAATTAAATTAAGAATGTAGAATTAAAGGAGAAAAATTTGATGAGATACATAACTCTTGGTCAAGATGACAAAGAATTATCAGAAATTGTTCTCGGAATGATGAGAATAAAAGATAAGTCTGTAAAAGAAGTTGAAGAGCTTGTAGAAACAGCACTTTCTGTTGGAATCAATGCTTTTGACTTGGCTGATATTTATGGTCGTGGTCGTTGTGAAGAACTGTTAGGTATTGTCCTAAAAAATCGTCCAGATTTAAGAGAAAAGATGTGGATTCAGTCCAAATGTGGCATTCGCATTGAAGAATTTACCTATTTTGATTTTTCTAAGGACTATATTATAAAATCAGTTGACGGAATTTTGCAAAGATTGAAGATTGATCATCTAGATAGCTTGCTTCTTCATCGACCAGATGCTTTGATGGAATCTGACCAAGTAGCAGAAGCCTTTGATCTTCTTTATAAACAAGGTAAGGTCCGAGATTTTGGAGTTTCTAATCAAAATCCTATGATGATGGAGTTGCTTAAAAAAGATGTCAAGCAGCCGTTAGCTGTTAATCAGCTACAATTGAGTGCGGCTTTTACTCCAGGATTCGAATCAGGTTTTCATGTTAATATGGAATATAGTCAAGCAACTATGCGAGATGGCAGCGTTTTTGAATATTGCAAATTACACGATGTGGTCATTCAAGCATGGTCTGTCTTACAATTCGGGTATTTTAAAGGGAACTTTGTTGGTAATGAGAAATTTCAAGCTTTGAATCAAGTACTTGATCGTCTAGCTTTTAAATATGGAGTAACCCCTTCAACTATTGCCATTTCTTGGATATTGCGTTATCCAGCAAAAATGCAGGCAGTCGTAGGTACAACAAATCCTAAGCATTTGAGAGAAGTTAGCCAAGCGGCAAACTTTAGCTTAACAAGAAAAGAATGGTATGAAATTTATCTTGCAGCAGGGAATAATTTGCCGTAAGTAGAAGCAGATTTAAATAAATCACAGTCAAAAAGCCGTTGGAAAACGGTTTTTTGTTATAATTAAATGAAGAATATAGAATTAAAGGAGAACATCATGACATTTGAAGAAATCCTGCCTGGATTAAAGGCTAAGAAAAAATATGTACGAACTGGTTGGGGAGGGGCTGAAAACTATGTGCAGCTTTTTGACACCATCGAGCAAAACGGGGTTGCACTTGAAGTGACGCCCTATTTCCTAATCAACGTGTCTGGAGAAGGGGAAGGTTTTTCCATGTGGAGCCCGACACCTTGTGATGTTTTGGCGACGGATTGGGTAGAAGTGCATGACTAGACGTGTATTGATTACGGGAGTGAGTTCAGGGATCGGTTTGGCTCAAGCTCGCCTCTTTTTAGAGAGTGGCTATCAAGTTTATGGAGTTGACCAAGGCGAAAATCCACTTTTACAGGGTGATTTCCACTTTTTACAGAGAGATTTGACCTTGGACTTGGAGCCGATTTTTGACTGGTGCCCTCAGGTGGATGTTTTGTGTAATACGGCCGGTGTATTGGATTATTACAAACCACTTTTGGAGCAAACAGCTCAGGAAATTCAAGAGATTTTTGAAATCAACTACATAACTCCTGTTGAGCTAACTCGACATTATTTGACACAAATGCTGGAAAGTAAAAAAGGGATCATCATCAATATGTGCTCCGTTGCTTCTAGTCTAGCTGGCGGAGGTGGTCACGCCTATACCTCGTCTAAGCACGCCTTAGCTGGCTTTACCAAGCAGTTGGCTCTAGACTATGCTGAAGCTGGAATTCAGGTCTTTGGGATCGCTCCAGGAGCTGTTAAGACAACTATGACCGCTTCCGACTTTGAACCAGGAGGCTTGGCAGACTGGGTAGCTAGTGAAACACCCATCAAGCGCTGGATTGAACCAAGTGAGATTGCTCAAGTTAGCCTTTTCTTGGCTAGCGGTCAGGCATCTGCCATGCAAGGACAAATCCTGACAGTGGATGGTGGCTGGAGTTTGAAGTGATGCTTTGGTACAGTTTGCATTGTTCACTATTGGAGGTTAAAGATGGAACAAGATATATTTGGATTTGAGTTTCCAAGTTTCTACCATCAGTTTTTATTGGAATGGGACGAAGTGGATCCTTATGAGATTGGTGACTCAGGTATCTGTTTATATGCTAAGGAGGATCTCTTAGAGCGTAATGAGACCTATCAGATAGAAGTAGATGAACCAGACTTCTTTATGATTGGTCAAGAGGGAGATTTGGCCTACTTTATCAAGAAAAATGCTGATGATTGCATTTATGAAAATGATTTGGGTGCTTTGGACTCTTTAGAAATGCAAAAAGTTGCTGCAACTGTCTATGACTTTATTGACAAGGTCTTAGAAGAAAGATTGTAAAAACCGGAGGGATAATTATGCTGAGAGCAACAGATGCGAATGAGCCAATTACAAGAGAAGAACTTTTACAATTTGAGGAGAAGCTTGGAAAGAAATTGCCGGAAGCCATGTTAAACTTTTATCTCAAGTACAATGGTGGTCAATCTTGTGTGTCTGGTGTTCATGATGACAAACATCTCTTTCCTTTCAATGCTTTTTATTCATTAGAGGAGATGGAGAAGGCCCTCAACTGGTTTGACGATGAGGTTGTTCCTGCTGGATTTCAGGCTAAAGACCTCCTTCATTTTGCCTATGATCCTGGGTCTGGAAACTATGCTCTGTCTCTAAGGGAAGAAGATTATGGCAAGGTTTACTACTATGTTTTAGAAGAAAGAGCTGAGATTTTTGGTCAATGGCTTTCATTTGAGGCTTTTCTGACTAGTTTTGTGGAAGGTGAGTAGAAATAAAAGGAGCAATCATGCGTAAACACCAATTCTTTTCACTAGCAGATATTTTAGAGCAAGTTAAGTTAGAACAATGTACTCAAGATGACTTTTGCCTCTATGGCAATGATGAAGGGAATTTGACTCTCGATAGCCTTTATTTTGGTGTCGGATTATCCAGTTGTAGTTGATGATAAAGATGTCTACCCTGTGGAAGTAGTAGAGAGAAATCTTAATCTGGTATATTATGGTGAGCATCTGATAGATGTCCTTCTAGTGCATTGGATGAAAAGCCAGATGCAAGCCCTGAATACTTGGTCGATGCCTTAATTTATTATAATCAACATGATACTTTTATTCCCTTTGCCCAGTAACTAAGCTGGATTTGCATAGTTCTATTAAACATAAGCGAATACAGTAAGGAGTCAAGAAATGATAGATTACAAAATGGTAAATAAAAAAATTTCACCTTTTAAATTTTTAGTCCATGATGAAGAGACACAAAGTGTTCGAGGGTCGCTCATTTATTATCCTGATGGAGAATACAGACAGGAAGTATTCGACACTCGGGAAGATGAGGGATTCGAAGGAAATGGATACGATTGGGCATCTCTTGCTTTGATATTTTTAGAGGAAAAAATGCCTGAATTAAGCGAATCTATTGACTTTGATCCAGAAGGAAGTATGTTTTGTGCCTATTCTTCCAATATTGATGCCTTAGCAACATTTGCTTTAGGTTTTAAGGAGTTTTGCGACGATTCTGAGTCTATGATAGACTTGTTTAGTCGAGCAGAGTTAGATTAGCTGATTAGAAAAGCTTTAACTACTAGATATTTGACTAGGGAAAAAACACAAAGGAGTTAAGATGAAGCTGATAGAAGTATTTGAGCTAGTGGAAAATCATTCTGATTTAAAACCCTATGTAGAAAAAATATTAAAAAAGTACAAGAAGACCAACTGTTCCTATCTTGAGTCTCTTAATCACCTTGCTTATTTACTCTATCTAGATGGTCAAAAAGAACTAGCTAAAAAGTTGTTAGATATTTTGCTACAAATTCCCTTTGAAGGAGATTATAATAGTTGGACCTTTGTTGAGAGTTCGATAGTCTTGTTGGCCTATATGGAAAAGCAGACGGAAAATCAGGTATCCATCTATCAAAATCTCCTTTTAAGTCCACTAGATTCTGGGGAGAAATCAACTAGAAAAATAAGAAGGAGAGTACATCAGAGATTTTTGAATGGTGATACTTTGGAACAAAAGCTTGCAAAAATCGAGCAAGCTTCAAGTCCTGAATCAGAAATGGGACGCCGTCTGCTGTACCTGACAGATTTATTGAAGATTCACCTTTTTATTGCTGAGTCAACTTGTGAAGAGACAGATATCCAGACAAAAATCGAAGAGAACATGAAGATATTAAAGAAGTATATCAAGGAGCATGAAACTTATAGCCTCTTTCCTTTTAAAGGATAAGGTGAGCTAGCAATCTTGAACTTTTAGAAAGAGTAGAAAATGGAAATCAAACATCACTTTGGTGTCTATGGCGTTTGCTATGAGAATGGGAAATTGCTTTGCATTGAGAAAACGAGAGGCCCTTATCAACATCGTTATGATCTACCTGGTGGTAGCCAGGAAGTAGGTGAAGGGCTGACAGAAACCCTTAAGAGAGAAGTTTTGGAAGAGACAGGATATAAGCTAAAGGGTTACGCTAATCCTAGGATTTATGATGTGCTGGTTCAAGAAGATGAGCAAGACTTCGCAGTACACCATATCATGGCCTTTTATGATATAGTACTTGATTTTGAACACTCTCAAAATTCAATTTCTCAGGAGGTTCTTGATGGAAGTAATGATTCAGCAAATGCACTTTGGTTGAATTTGGAAGAAATTACTGCCGATAATGCTTCTCCTTTAGTGTTGCAGGTTAAGGCAGAGTTACTAGGATTTCCAGAATTAGATATGACAAGTTATAGAAATTGGAAGGTGAAGAAGGGGGGATAATGGAATTATTTAAAACATGGAAGAAAAATATGGTTCTCTATGGTCTTAAATCTCAAATCGGAACTGTCTACCGAAACAGGGATAGGACAACAAGCTTTTATGATGTTGGGAATTTTCTATACTTAGCAGGGGAGTTGAGTTCCAGATTTTGGGAAGATTTTGTTAGGAAATATGGTTTAGATTATAAGATTATTATTTCAGAAAATACTAATTGGCAAGATTTTCTGCATCGGAAAGCGGGGCTAATTTCTTTTACTCGCTATTCTTTTAAAGATAGGGCAAATTTTCAAGTTGAATTTCTAAATGATCTAGTTAGTCAGTTAGAGGAAGGTTACAATATTGTGCCTATTGATAATCATATTTATAACTGCTTTTCTGAGGAAGAATGGTCACAAGATTTACAGGGCGATTTTAAGTCCTATCAGGATTTTGCTTTAAAAGGTGGATTTGGCTTTGTGGTTCTTAAAAATAATGAACTGATTGCTGGGATTTCCTCAGGGTTAGTTTACCGTGGAGCAGTTGAAGTGGAAGTTGCAACTAGACCAAACGAACAAGGAAAAGGATTTGCTAAAAAGCTTGGTGCTGCAATGATTCTAGAGAGTTTAAATAGAGATATGTTTCCTCTCTGGGATGCTCATAACGAGGCTTCCAAAAAAGTAGCAGAATTTTTAGGATATGAGTTAGTTGAACCTTATGAAGCTTTTGAACTGGAAGAAAGTTTCATATAATGATATCTGATATTGTATCTTTTAAGACGAGGTGAATGGCTATGAAAAACCAGCTAGCCCTTAGTGGCGAAAAAATTGTTGAAAAAGTTTACCCTCAATTATTGCCTCATGTTGGTATGATTCGTGGAGAATACTTACTGAGAGAGCTCAATCAAAACATCCTGTTACCAAGTTGTCAGCAATTTGTAAAAGATTATCTAGATACCATTTGCTCCTTGTACTCAGATGAAGAGGTTTGGTATCGTTTTTCAGAGTTAACAAATACAGAAGCTAATTGTTTAGAGGGGACTAAAGAGCATTTTGATGAAAATCATCCCTTGTTTGGTTATAGAGGAACTAGGCGCTTGCTGGCGTGTCCTGATGAATTTCAGGCTGAAGCACATGTCGTTACAGAAGTTTATCAAACAAATCCCAATCTGTCTGTTATTTTTCCTTTTGTCAATGATGCCGACCAATTAAAACAAGCTATTACAGTATTACGTCAGCATGGTTTTACTGGGAAAGTCGGCACAATGATTGAATTACCTTCAGCTTATTTTGACTTGGACAGAATAATGAAAACGGGCATTTCAAAGATTGTAGTTGGAATGAATGATTTGACTTCTTTTGTTTTTGCGACTGTGAGAAACAGTCAATGGCATGATATGGAAAGTTCAATAATGTTAGATATGCTAAGACAGATGCAGGAAAAAGCAAGGATGAAAAAGATTGACTTTGCTGTAGCAGGCTATCTGAATGCTTCTTTCATACAAAAAATGAATCAGATGGGTATCAAGTGTATTATCCACTACAGTTCTATTCCAGAGATTTTTAATTTAGAGATTAACCATCCAGACCATCTCAAACACATAAAAGAAAAAGTAAAAAATTACAAAGGAGCAACCTATGACACCGCAAGAAATGTGGAATGCCTACAAGAAAATTAACCCTTCTATCGGAGATGAGATAGATGCCTGGGCTTTTGGAGTAGAGCCAGACCTCTTGGCAGAACTAGTTTTAAAAGGCGAAAAGACGGCAACCGCCTCAGCCTACGACCTCTACGCAATAGAGGATGAACCCCTTCCGCAAAAAGGGACCTTTGACGTCATTTTAGATAGTCAAAATCAGGCTGTCTGCATTGTCGAAATTACAAAGGTTTCCGTTCAGCCCTTTCATCAAGTTTCTGCTGACCATGCCTTTAAGGAAGGGGAAGGTGACAAATCCCTAGCCTATTGGCGTCAGGTTCATGAGGACTGTTTCGCTGACTGGCTGAGAGAGGCAGGACTAACTTTTACGCCTGACAGCAAGGTCGTTTTGGAAGAGTTTCGCAAGGTCTACCCTCTGTAGACAGATAGAAGGAAGAAAGTTTTGGAAATCACCGTCCAATCCTTTTTTCTTAAGCAAAACATGATATAATAAGTTTGTTTGAAGAAGAGCAGCAGCTCTTAAACTTAGAATAGGAGAAAACTATGCAAGCAGTTGAACATTTTATTACGCAATTTGTTCCTGAACACTATGATTTATTTTTAGACTTGAGTCGTGAGACCAAGACCTTTTCTGGGAAGGTGACCATCACTGGTCAAGCGAAAAATGATCGTATTTCCCTTCACCAAAAAGACTTGAAAATCGCTTCTGTAGAAGTCGCGGGTCAAGCTCGTCCATTTACAGTTGACCATGAAAACGAAGCCCTTCATATCGAACTGGTTGAGGCAGGTCGAGTTGAATTGGTTATCGCTTTTTCAGGAAAAATCACAGACAACATGACAGGGATTTACCCCTCTTACTACACTGTTGATGGAGTGAAGAAGGAAGTCTTGTCTACTCAGTTCGAGAGCCATTTTGCGCGTGAAGCCTTCCCATGCGTGGACGAGCCAGAAGCCAAAGCAACCTTTGACCTCGCTCTTCGTTTTGACCAAACAGAAGGTGAAGTGGCCTTGTCAAACATGCCTGAGATTGACGTTGAAAACCGCAAGGAAACAGGTATCTGGAAGTTTGAAACGACACCTCGCATGTCTTCCTACTTGTTGGCTTTTGTTGCTGGTGATTTGCAAGGGGTAACGGCTAAAACGAAAAACGGTACCCTCGTAGGTGTCTACTCTACCAAAGCCCACCCACTATCTAATCTTGATTTCTCATTGGACATCGCTGTTCGCTCGATTGAGTTTTACGAAGATTACTACGGAGTTAAATACCCAATCCCTCAATCGCTCCATATCGCCCTTCCTGACTTCTCAGCGGGTGCTATGGAAAACTGGGGTCTGGTAACTTACCGTGAAGTATACTTGGTTGTGGATGAGAACTCTACCTTTGCCAGTCGTCAACAGGTAGCCCTTGTCATTGCCCACGAGCTTGCTCACCAATGGTTTGGTAACCTCGTAACGATGAAATGGTGGGATGACCTCTGGCTCAATGAAAGCTTTGCCAACATGATGGAATACGTCTGTGTGGATGCCATCGAGCCAAGTTGGAATATCTTTGAAGACTTCCAAACAGGTGGTGTGCCGGGAGCACTTAAACGTGATGCGACTGATGGCGTTCAGTCTGTCCACGTCGAAGTTAAACACCCAGATGAAATCAATACCCTCTTTGACGGAGCTATCGTCTATGCCAAAGGAAGCCGTCTCATGCATATGCTTCGTCGTTGGCTAGGTGATGCTGATTTCGCTAAAGGTTTGCATGCCTACTTTGAAAAACACCAGTATGGAAATACCATTGGTCGTGACCTTTGGAATGCCCTTGGACAAGCGTCAGGACGTGATGTGGCGGCCTTCATGGATTCTTGGTTGGAACAACCTGGTTACCCAGTTCTCACTGTCAAAGTTGAAAATGATGTCTTGAAGATTTCACAAAAACAATTCTTTATCGGTGAGCACGAAGACAAGAACCGACTCTGGGTTGTGCCACTCAACAGCAACTGGAAAGGCCTACCAGATACACTCGAAACTGAAAGTATCGAAATCCCTGGCTACGCCGCTCTTCTTGCTGAAAATGACGGAGCTCTTCGTCTCAACACAGAAAATACGGCCCACTACATTACCGACTATCAAGGAGACTTGTTAGAAGCTGTTCTTGCTGAGTTAGAGACACTTGATAACACAAGCAAATTACAAATCGTTCAAGAACGTCGTTTGCTTGCTGAGGCAGGTCACATTTCTTATGCTGACTTGCTACCTGTGCTTGATAAACTTGCTAATGAAGAGTCTTACCTTGTCGTTTCAGCAGTTTCTCAAGTGATTGCAGCCCTTGAGCGCTTTATCGATGAAGGAACAGAAACTGAGAAATCCTTTAACCGTCTGGTTGCTAAATTGGCTCGCCACAATTATGACCGTCTTGGTTTTGAAGCTAAAGATGGTGAATCAGATGAAGATGAATTGGTTCGTCAGTTGACCATTTCCATGATGATTCGCTCCAATGATGCAGAAGCTAGTCAAGTCGCTAGCCAAATATTTGCAGCTCACAAGGAAAATCTTGCAGGACTTCCAGCAGCCATCCGTGCTCAAGTTCTCATCAATGAGATGAAACACCATGAGACCAAGGACTTGGTCGCAACTTATCTGGACCTCTACACTCATGCCACAGATGCTGTCTTCAAACGTCAGTTGGCAGCTGCTCTAGCATACAGCATAGATGCAGAAAATATCCAAACCTTAATTGGCTCATGGAAGGATAAATTTGTGGTGAAACCACAAGACTTGTCTGCTTGGTATTACCAGTTCCTAGATCATCAAACAACTCAAGAAACTGTTTGGGTTTGGGCGCGTGAAAACTGGGCTTGGATCAAGG
Organism: Streptococcus mitis bv. 2 str. SK95; assembly: GCF_000222705.1. Taxonomy (GTDB): domain Bacteria; phylum Bacillota; class Bacilli; order Lactobacillales; family Streptococcaceae; genus Streptococcus; species Streptococcus mitis_AY. Next base: position 51,849 of record NZ_AFUB01000011.1, read on the forward strand.
CAGCTCTTGGTGGGGATATGAGCTTTGATAGCTTTGTTATCCTACCTGCCCATGTATTTAAGACTGAGAAACGCTTGGCAGAGTACAAGGAATTCTTTGAACCACAACTCTCTGACCTAGCGCTTAGCCGTAACATTAGTATGGGAATCAAGGATATCGCAGCGCGTGTTGACTTGATCAAGCGTGAGAAAGCAGCAGTCGAAGCTGTTGTAGCCCAATATGCCAAAGCTTAATTCGTTCAAAATGTAAACAAAAACTCAACTTTCTATCTGAAAACAAGAGAGAGTTGAGTTTTTTTTAAGGCAATTTTGGTATAATAATCATAACAAGGAGGAGTTTCTGATGATAAAAATCTTATTAGTAGAAGATGACCTAGGTCTGTCAAACTCAGTATTTGACTTTTTAGATGATTTTGCAGATGTCATGCAGGTCTTTGATGGAGAAGAAGGTCTCTACGAAGCTGAAAGTGGCGTCTATGACTTGATTTTGCTTGACCTGATGTTGCCTGAAAAAAATGGCTTCCAAGTCTTGAAAGAGTTGCGCGAAAAAGGAATTACGACACCAGTCCTTATCATGACTGCCAAAGAGAGTTTGGATGACAAGGGACATGGTTTTGAGTTGGGAGCAGATGATTATCTGACCAAGCCTTTCTACCTAGAAGAACTCAAAATGCGGATCCAAGCCCTTCTCAAACGTTCAGGTAAGTTTAATGAAAACACCCTGACCTATGGAGATATTGTCGTCAACCTTTCAACGAATGAAGTAAAAGTGGAAGATACTCCTGTTGAATTGCTCGGAAAAGAGTTTGAGTTATTGGTTTACTTCCTTCAAAATCAAAATGTCATTCTTCCCAAGACGCAAATTTTTGACCGCCTATGGGGATTTGATAGCGATACGACTATTTCCGTTGTAGAAGTCTATGTCTCAAAAGTTCGTAAGAAATTGAAGGGAACAGCCTTTGCTGAAAATCTTCAAACCTTGCGTAGTGTCGGGTATATTTTAAAAGATGTTCAATAAACTAAAAAAACATGGTATGCGGATGATTTCAGCTATTTCATTCGAAACTTTGGAGTGTTCACCCTGATCTTCTCTGCTATGACCTTGATTATCCTCCAGGTCATGCACTCGAGTCTCTATACTTCTGTAGATGAAAAACTCCAAGCTCTTAGTAGTAGTCCCCAAGCAGTTATCCAGTTAGCCCTGAATCGGGCAACTGAAGAAGTCAAGGATATTCAACCCGCAACTGCGGATGCCAGCAAGGCTGAAATCAAGCCCAATGTCAGCTCCAATACGGAAGTCTTGCTCTTTGACAAGGATTTTAATCAGCTCTTACTGGGCAATCGTTTTTTAGGTTTAGACAAGATCAAACTGGACAAGAAAGAATTGAATCACATTCGGCAAATCCAAGTTGTCAATAGCTACGGTCAGGAAGAAACCTACCGAATGATCTTGATGGAAACAAATTCGTCCACTGTTTCAAGCAACGTCAAATATGCGGCGGTTTTAATCAATACTAGCCAGCTTGAGCAAATCAGCCAAAACCACGAGCATTTAATTGTTGTAGTCATGGCTAGTTTCTGGCTTCTATCTTTAATTGCTAGTGTTTACCTTGCTCGTGTCAGTGTCAAACCCTTGCTGGAAAGTATGCAAAAGCAGAAGTCCTTTGTTGAAAATGCGAGCCACGAACTGAGAACACCTTTGGCTGTTTTACAAAATCGTTTAGAGACTCTCTTTCGAAAACCAGAAGCGACGATCATGGAATCCAGCGAAAGCATTGCTTCTAGCCTCGAAGAAGTTCGCAACATGCGCTTCCTTACAACCAACCTTCTCAATTTAGCACGTCGAGATGATGGACTTAAGCCAGAAATAGCAGAAGTTTCTCCACAATTCTTTACAACCACCTTTACAAACTATGAGTTAATTGCTTCTGAAAATGATCGAGTTTTTGACTATGAAAATCGGATTTATCGTCCCTTCATGACCGATCAGTTGCTCTTAAAACAACTCATGACCATCTTGTTTGATAATGCCATCAAGTATACCGAAGAAGATGGGAAAATTGAGTTTTTGGTTTATGCTACAGATCGCCACCTCTATCTAACAGTAGCGGATAATGGGATTGGAATCTCAGCTGCTGACAAGAAGAAAATCTTTGACCGTTTTTACCGTGTAGACAAGGCGAGAACCCGTCAGAAAGGTGGCTTTGGCTTGGGACTTTCTTTGGCCAAGCAGATTGTTGATGCCTTACGAGGAACGATTAGCGTAAAAGATAACAAACCTAGAGGGACGATTTTTGAAGTTAAAGTTGCTATCCAATCTCCTCCCAAACGTAAGAATAAATAAAAAGACAGTTTTACAACTGTCTTTTCAGATAACTAGAGAAGAGGTTGGTAGTAGTACCAACCTTTATTTTGAAAATTTTCGTTTAATAATCTTTCGTTGAAGTTGTAAAAGTACGAAGCTTGTTCCCATAGCAACAATAAATGATAAAGCTGTATTTAATTTTAAGGCCAAAAAGATAAAACTAAAAAGTACCATAAAAATACAAAAACAAGCAATATTTACAAAAAATAAAATCTCTTTTAGGTTAGGGCCGACTGGGGCTTCAGATGTATAATCTTGATAAAGCGGAGTTTGTTTCGATTCGGGAGCTTGTTCAAACTCATAAGCTTCTAATTTTCTTGCGGGCATGATTCTCTCCTTAACAGTACCTAACTATTTTATCATTTTTTATGCAGAGAATTGTTACAGAATGGTTACAAAACAACTAAAGTCTCTTATCATTATCTAAGTCGCTCTTCTTGACACCTACTAGGGAAAGTGATAGCATGGATGTTACACTTGAAACAGATGACCTGACCTTCTCTATTATAAATATACTGAGAAAGGAAAGGATAACTTATATAAATTGATAGCAAGCAAGGGCTTTTCCTAATATAATTTGTTGAGTTGCTACCGTGATTCATTTTAAAAGAATAGGTAGGAGTTGTTTTGAATGGATGGAAGGACAGAGATTCTGTCTATTGGATTGGGTGGCCTTCTTGCTACCTCTGGGGAAAGTTAAAGGAGATAAGCATGTATCTTGCTATCAAAGAAATAGTACGAAATAAACTTCGATATAGTTTGATTCTAACTACCATTTTTCTTATCGCTTTTATGGTCTTTTTTATGACCAGTTTAGCTCTTGGTCTTGTGCGAAACAATCGAGCCGCTATTGATAACTGGCAAGCGACGGGTGTGGTTTTATCTGACTACGCAAATGATAATTTGACGGCATCTTTTATTCCTGAAAAGGACTACAAGGATAAGAATTCAGAAGAGGCTGCTCCATTGGGCTATATGTTCGCTGTGACCAATCTAGTCGATGGTAGTGAAAAGGTCAATGTTTCCATCTTTGCTCAAGACTGGGACGCTTTTATCTCACCTAGTTTGATGGAGGGTCGTTATCCTGAAGGAGATGATGAGGTTGTCGTGGATCAGTCTTTTGAGAACTATGGGATTAAGCTAGGCGATGCCATTCAGCTCAATGGAAGCGAGGCAAGTTACAAGATTGTAGGCCTGACTCAAGGAAATAAATTTTTCACTGAGCCTGTTGTCTTTACGAGTCTATCAACTTATTGGACCTTACAAGGAACCTTGAAAGCCAATCGTTCCATCTCTGCCTTGGTATTGAAAAATGACATAGAAGTGGTCGGGGATGGACTGAAACAGATTTCCATCCCAAAAATGATATCGAAAATTCCTGGTTACACACCTCAGGTTAATGTATTTTCAGGAATGATTCTCGCTATGATTGTTATCACAGGCTTGATTGTGGGTATTTTTGTTTATATCATTACCATACAAAAATTAGGACTTTATGGAATAATGCGAGCTCAAGGGATACAGATCAAAACCATTGTATGGTCTCTGTTCTGTCAAATCTTCCTCCTAGCTGGTATGGGGATTGCTTTAGCCTTGCTGGCTATTGGAGGAGTGATTTTAGTCTTACCAGCTACCTTCTTTTTCTACCCAAGTTGGATAGCCTACTCTGGCCTAAGTTTGGTAATTTGCTTGATGGCCCTTCTAGGTGGTGTCATTTCACTTCCACGCTTGCTAAAGGTGGACCCGATTACTGCGATTGCAGAGTGATAAGGAGAATAGTATGACAGCATTGATTGAAATGACTCAAGTGACAAAAACGTATGGGGAAGGAAAGATGAAAGTCGTGGCCCTGCATGAGACGAATTTTCAGCTGAATGCGGGGGAGTTCGTGGCTATTGTTGGGCCTTCTGGCTCTGGAAAGACGACCTTTCTAACGACTCTTGGACAACTTCAGGAAGCTTCGAGTGGAAAGATTTTGGTAAAGGGGAAAGAAACAGGCAGTTTGACGGAGAAGGAGAAAACAGACCTCCGTTTTAGAGAGTTTGGTTTTATTCTACAAGCTTCAAACTTAATTCCTTTTCTAACGGTCAAGGAACAGCTGGATTTGATTGACAGATTGGATAAGGGAAAAAATAGTAAAAGTGACCGAAAAGAGTTACTTGACTTGTTGGATTTGGAAAAGGTACAAGATCATTATCCCAAGGCTTTATCAGGTGGCGAACGTCAACGTGCGGCCATTGCTAGAGCGCTTTATAACAATCCAAGCATCGTGCTTGCAGATGAGCCGACAGCCAGTCTGGATACTCAGCGTGCTTACCAAGTAACGGAGATGTTGGCTGCCATTGCCCACGAACAAGGGAGAGGAGTTGTCATGATTACACATGATACACGCCTTCTTGATAAGGTTGACCGTATCTATGTCATGAATGATGGCCACCTAGTAGAAAAAACACATGCATAAAAAAGAAAGTGGACGGTACTGGTTACCGTTCACTTTTTGATTGCAAACTTTAAAAAAGACTTTGACTTTTTATAAAACTCCTAGTATTCATAGCTGATTTTTGAGAAATGTGGTATAATTTTCCTTATGGAAAAGATTATCATTACAGCAACTGCTGAAAGTATTGAACAAGTTGAACAACTACTCGAAGCTGGCGTAGATCGTATCTATGTCGGTGAGAAAGATTTTGGTCTTCGTCTGCCAACGACCTTTAGTTATGACCAATTGCATGAAATCGCTAAGCTCGTTCATGATGCGGGTAAGGAATTGATCGTTGCAGTTAACGCCCTCATGCACCAAGATATGATGGACCGTATCAAGCCTTTCCTGGACTTCTTGGAGGAAATCAAGACAGACTACATCACTGTTGGAGATGCAGGTGTCTTTTACGTGGTCAACCGTGATGGCTATTCCTTCAAGACTATCTACGATGCTTCAACCATGGTAACAAGTAGTCGTCAGATTAACTTCTGGGGACAAAAGGCTGGCGCATCTGAAGCTGTTTTGGCACGTGAAATTCCATCTGCTGAGCTCTTCAAGATGCCAGAGATTTTGGAAATTCCTGCTGAAGTGTTGGTTTACGGAGCTAGTGTCATTCACCATTCTAAGCGTCCGCTCTTGCAAAACTACTACAACTTTACACATATCGATGATGAAAAGACGCGTAAACGTGACCTCTTCTTAGCAGAACCGAGTGACCCAGAAAGCCATTATTCCATCTTTGAAGACAATCATGGTACCCATATCTTTGCTAACAATGACCTTGATTTGATGACCAAATTGACAGAATTGGTAGAACATGGTTTTACCCATTGGAAACTAGAAGGGCTCTACACTCCAGGTCAGAACTTTGTTGAGATTGCTAAACTCTTTATCCAAGCGCGTAGCTTGATTCAAGAGGGCAAATTCAGCCATGATCAAGCCTTCTTGCTAGATGAGGAAGTGCGCAAGTTACACCCTAAAAACCGTTTCCTCGATACGGGATTCTATGATTACGATCCAGATATGGTTAAATAGGACACAAAAACCCGAAATAAAAATGTTCGGGTTTTTCAAGTGTATTCATGAAATAAAAATGGATACATGTTATAATGAAAGTAGCTCTATATTGGAGGTGTTTGAGTGGAAAATCTGAAGAAAATGGCAGGTATCAAGGCTGCTGAGTTTGTCAAAGATGGTATGGTTGTCGGACTGGGGACTGGGTCAACTGCCTACTATTTCGTAGAAGAGATCGGTCGTCGGATTAAGGAAGAAGGTTTGCAGATTACTGCTGTAACGACTTCCAGTGTGACCAGTAAACAGGCCAAAGGTCTTAATATCCCGCTCAAGTCGATTGATCAAGTGGACTTTGTCGATGTGACAGTCGATGGAGCGGATGAAGTAGATAGCCAGTTTAACGGGATCAAAGGCGGTGGTGGTGCGCTTCTGATGGAGAAGGTTGTCGCAACGCCCTCAAAAGAATACATTTGGGTGGTAGATGAAAGCAAGCTGGTAGAGAAACTAGGTGCTTTTAAATTGCCAGTAGAAGTGGTTCAGTATGGATCAGAACAGGTCTTTCGTCGGTTTGAGCGAGCTGGCTACAAACCAAGTTTCCGTGAAAAAGACGGCCAACGTTTTGTGACCGATATGCAGAACTTTATCATTGACCTAGCCTTGGATGTCATTGAAGATCCAATTGCCTTCGGGCAAGAGTTGGACCATGTCGTTGGTGTCGTAGAGCATGGCTTGTTCAACCAAATGGTGGATAAGGTCATCGTTGCTGGACGAGATGGTGTTCAGATTTTAACTTCAACAAAAGCAAGATAACTAAGATAGTAAGGAGACAGATTATGTCAAAATTTAATCGTATTCACTTGGTGGTACTGGATTCCGTGGGAATCGGTGCTGCACCAGATGCCAATAACTTTGTCAATGCAGGAGTTCCAGACGGAGCTTCTGACACACTGGGACACATTTCAAAAACAGTTGGTTTGAATGTGCCAAACATGGCTAAAATCGGTCTAGGAAATATTCCTCGTGAAACACCGTTGAAGACAGTTCCAGCAGAAAGCAATCCAACAGGTTATGCAACAAAATTGGAAGAAGTTTCCCTTGGTAAGGATACCATGACTGGTCACTGGGAAATCATGGGACTCAATATTACCGAGCCTTTCGATACTTTCTGGAACGGATTCCCAGAAGAAATCTTGACAAAGATTGAAGAATTTTCAGGACGCAAGGTCATTCGTGAAGCCAACAAACCATACTCAGGTACAGCTGTTATCGATGATTTTGGACCACGTCAGATGGAAACTGGGGAGTTGATTATCTATACTTCAGCAGATCCTGTTTTGCAGATTGCTGCCCATGAAGACATCATCCCTTTGGATGAATTGTACCGTATTTGTGAATACGCTCGTTCGATTACCCTTGAGCGTCCTGCCCTTCTAGGTCGTATCATTGCCCGTCCATATGTTGGTGAACCTGGTAACTTCACTCGTACAGCAAACCGTCGTGACTTGGCCGTTTCTCCATTTGCCCCAACTGTTTTGGATAAATTGAATGAGGCTGGTATCGATACTTATGCTGTTGGTAAAATTAACGATATCTTTAACGGCGCTGGTATCAATCATGACATGGGTCATAACAAGTCAAACAGCCACGGAATTGATACATTATTGAAGACCATGGGACTTGCTGAGTTTGAAAAAGGATTCTCCTTCACAAACTTGGTTGACTTTGATGCCCTTTACGGCCACCGCCGCAATGCTCATGGTTACCGTGATTGCTTGCATGAGTTTGATGAACGCTTGCCTGAAATTATCGCAGCCATGAGAGAGAATGACCTTCTCTTGATTACAGCGGACCATGGAAATGACCCAACCTATGCAGGAACAGACCACACTCGCGAATATATTCCACTTTTGGCTTACAGTCCTTCCTTTAAAGGAAATGGTGTCATTCCAGTTGGACATTTTGCAGATATCTCAGCGACTGTTGCCGATAACTTTGGTGTTGAAACTGCCATGATTGGGGAAAGTTTCTTAGATAAATTGGTATAAGATGACGCGACACGCTTTACTGGTAAGGGGCATTAATGTTGGTGGAAAAAATAAGGTTGTCATGGCGCAACTTCGTCAAGAACTAACAGAGTTGGGACTGGAAAAGGTTGAAACCTACATCAACAGTGGCAACATTTTCTTTACTTCGACAGCTCCCAAAGCCCAATTGGTTGAAATGTTAGAGGCTTTCTTTGAAGTCCATTATCCATTTATTCAGAGCTTTTCTTTACTGAGTCTAGAGGACTTTGAAGCGGAACTTGAAAATCTGCCTGAATGGTGGACCAAAGATTTGGCACGAAAGGATGTCCTCTTTTACACGGAGGGCTTAGATGTGGATCAAGTGATCGAGAAAGTGAACGGTTTGGAACTGGAAGATGAAGTCGTTCATTTTGGAAAACTTGGTATTTTCTGGGGGAAATTCTCTGAAGAATCCTACTATGCAACTGCCTATCACAAATACTTACTCAAGATGCCTTTCTACCGCCAAATCACCATTCGCAATGCAAAAACCTTTTACAAAATCGGTCAAATGCTAAAAAATAATAAAGGAGACACACAATGACATTTTTAGATAAGATCCAAGAAACAGCTGCCTTCCTGAAAGACAAGGGAATCCAAGCTCCCGAGTTTGGTCTAATCCTTGGATCGGGTCTTGGAGAATTGGCGGAAGAAATCGAGAATCCAGTTGTAGTAGACTATGCTGAGATTCCAAACTGGGGCCGTTCGACAGTAGTTGGTCACGCTGGTAAATTGGTATATGGTGACCTTGCAGGGCGCAAGGTCTTGGCTCTTCAAGGTCGTTTCCATTTCTACGAAGGAAATCCTCTCGAAATCGTGACTTTCCCAGTACGTGTGATGAAAGTTCTCGGATGCGAAGGTGTCATTGTAACCAATGCAGCTGGAGGTATTGGATTTGGTCCTGGTACTTTGATGGCTATCTCAGACCATATCAATATGACGGGGCAGAACCCATTGATGGGTGAAAACTTGGATGACTTTGGTCCACGTTTCCCAGATATGTCTAAAGCCTACACTCCAGAATATCGTGCTACTGCCCATGAAGTGGCCAAGAAACTTGGTATCAAGCTTGACGAAGGTGTCTATATTGGTGTAACAGGTCCGACTTATGAAACCCCAGCAGAAATTCGTGCCTATAAGATATTGGGAGCAGATGCAGTTGGTATGTCCACTGTTCCTGAAGTTATTGTTGCAGCTCACTCAGGTTTGAAAGTTCTCGGTATTTCATGTATTACTAACCATGCAGCAGGCTTCCAAGAAGAACTCAACCACGAAGAGGTTGTAGAAGTGACTGAACGTGTTAAAGGCGACTTCAAAGGTTTGCTGAAAGCGATTCTTGCTGAACTCTAATCCTATGAAAGCACGACTCCAAAGCCTGCCCTACGGACTGAGGCTACTTCTAGCCACTCTATCATTGGGAATAGGGACGGGTCTGGTTGGAATTGCTTGCCATTATTTACTAGAAAGTGTGCAATGGCTGGCCTTTGACCAAACTAGTTCGGATTTGCTCCAGCGATTTCAAGAAGCTGGGGGTCTCCGTAGATTCCTCGTTCTGTGTGTGACAGGGGTCTTGGCAGCTGGCTTCTGGTATGTCCTACAAAGGCGCAATAAGATTTTGTCTATTCGTCAGCAAATTATATTAGCTGGAGACAGGGAGCCAGCGCTCTTAGCCCACCTCTTTCATGCAGGGATGCAGGTTGCGATTGTCGGAGCAGGCGCATCGGTCGGAAAAGAAGGAGCACCACGTGAGGTCGGGGCTCTTCTAGCTGGTCGCTTGTCGAAGGGATTCTCTCTAACTCTCAAAGAACGAAAGGTGTTGGTTGCCTGTGGAGCAGGAGCTGGTCTAGCTGCGGTCTATCAGGTTCCCTTTGCTAGTAGTTTGTTTGTCTTTGAGACCTTAGGACTTACCTATAGTTGGCAGAGCTTTTTGCTGGTTTTGGCTAGTACTTATCTGGCAACCTGGGTGGCTCAGCCCATTATTGGTCAGGATGTCCTCTATCACCTGTCTGCAGTTTCATGGTCGCTCAGCAGTTTTCTACAGGCTATTTTGATTGCTCTCTTGGTTACTCCGCTTGCTCTGGTCTTTTCTTTCCTAACAAAGCAAGCTAATCGCAAACGGCGCAAGGATGAGACGATCCTTTGGACTCTTCCTCTAGCCTTTCTAGTGTTGGGGAGCCTTGCATCCTTTTTCCCTATCTTTATGGGAAATGGTCAGGTACTAGCGCAAGTCTTGTTATTTCACCAGCCGGTTCCCTATCTTCCACTGGCTCTTGCAATGAAGGGGCTTCTGGTTTATCTCCTCTTACGCAATGGTGCCTATGGGGGAACCTTGACACCATCATTTGCCTTGGGGATTGGGTCTGGTTACTTAGTGACCTTGCTGTTGACAGTAGTTGGCGTCCATCTGGATCCAGCTCTAGGAATGCTACTAGGAGCAACAGTCTTTTTAGGGACGACCTTACACGCTCCTCTAACGGCTATTGCCCTAAGCCTTGGATTTACAGGTCAGGATTGGAGTTTGACAATACCGCTTGTACTAGCGGCAGGAATGTCTTATGTGATTCGAAAGAGATGGGAGAGAGGACAATGAAGGTACATTTTGTACTGCATGAAACATTTGAGGTTCCGAGTGCATATCTAAAATGGGCTCTGGAACGAGGTCATCACATTACATCAACAAAGGTTTATGAAAAAGAACCTCTTCCTGAAACAATTGACGGAATTGATTTTCTGATTGTTATGGGTGGTCCTCAATCACCTGATGAGGATAGAGAAAACTTCCCATACTATGACCCTAAGGCTGAGCTTGCTTTTATGAAAGAAGCAATTGCCGCAGATATCTATATCGTTGGTGTCTGTCTTGGTGCTCAGCTCTTGTCTGTTGCCTATGGTGCGAAGTATGAACATAGTCCAGAGCGCGAGATCGGCGTTTATCCTGTGACATTGACGATGGAAGGTCTAACAGATCCTCATGTCAGCTTGTTCGGAGAAACCATAGAAACCGGCCACTGGCACGGTGATATGCCAGGGCTGACAGATGAAGCTGTCGTCTTGGCGACCAGTCAAGGTTGTCCACGTCAGATTATTCGCTTCAGTCCGAAACATTATGCCTTTCAGGCTCATTTGGAATTTGATCCAGATGCAGTAGAACTTTTAATTACTGCGGATGGTGAGGAGAAATTAAGAGAGCAAAGTGAAAAGTTGCCTTTTGTTCAAACACCAGAAGAATTACGTGGAAACGATTATTCTGAAATGAATGCAAAACTGTATGCATTTTTAGATTCATTGGTAAACTAGGAACTACAGAAAGGCAGAGTATCTGAGTTATAGTCAAACTCGGGCTAACTGTTTTGCGAAATATTTAATTTTAAAATCAAGAAAGAAAGGATGGGTAAATCGTATTTGCTGAACTGAATACGGGCGGAGAACTGTGTAAAAAAGATAAACTGTCTAGCATCTGCGATGCTTCGTCAGTTTCCTATTTTTACTTTGTTCTCTGTCGCTATCCTAAATATACAAAAAGAAAGGTAGAGCAAGGTGTTCTGAATTGAACCCGAGCTATTCTCCTATTTATCATCAAAATTAAGAAAGAAAGGAATTGAACCCACCCTAAAAGCAGTGGGAAAAAGATAGTTGGTCTAGCGAGCATCGCTCACTGCGCCCAACTCCTATTTTCCCTTCGCTTTTTGACGGGTTTGGTATCTTATATTATGTCTATCCATATTGCTGCTCAGCAGGGTGAAATTGCTGATAAAATTCTTCTTCCTGGGGATCCTCTTCGTGCGAAATTTATTGCAGAGAACTTCCTTGAAGATGCTGTTTGTTTTAACGAAGTGCGTAACATGTTTGGCTACACTGGTACTTACAAGGGCCACCGTGTATCTGTCATGGGAACTGGGATGGGGATGCCATCCATTTCGATCTACGCGCGTGAGTTAATTGTGGACTACGGTGTGAAGAAATTGATCCGTGTGGGAACTGCGGGCTCTTTGAATGAAGATGTTCATGTCCGTGAATTGGTTTTGGCACAAGCAGCTGCAACTAACTCAAACATCATTCGCAACGACTGGCCACAGTATGATTTTCCACAAATCGCTAGTTTTGATTTGCTAGACAAGGCCTACCATATCGCTAAAAATCTTGGTATGACCACCCACGTTGGGAACGTTTTGTCATCAGATGTCTTTTACTCAAACTACTTTGAAAAGAACATCGAACTTGGTAAATGGGGAGTCAAGGCTGTGGAAATGGAAGCAGCAGCTCTTTACTACTTGGCTGCCCAACACCACGTTGATGCACTTGCTATCATGACCATTTCTGATAGCTTGGTCAATCCAGATGAAGACACCACTGCAGAAGAACGCCAAAACACCTTCACCGATATGATGAAGGTTGGTTTGGAAACCTTGATTGCAGAGTAAAATGTAAAAGAAAATCCTGTTTTCAAGTGAAATCAGGATTTTTTCATAGATGCGATTTTTTCTGGGTCTGGCGTGACGCGGAGGGTCTTTTGCCCTGTGTAGGTTACAAAACCGGGTTTGCCACCAGTTGGTTTGTTGAGTTTTTTAACTTCAATCATATCCACCTGAACTAGATTTGACAAGCGCCCTTTGGAGAAGTAGGCAGCTAGTTCGGCTGCGTCTGTCTTGACTTCGTCAGAAGGATTGAGATTTCCTGAGATGACGACGTGGCTGCCAGGGATGTCCTTGGCATGGAACCAAAGTTCCTCCTTGCGGGCCATTTTAAAGGTTAGCTCTTCATTTTGCAAGTTGTTACGACCGACATAAATGATGGTTTTGCCATCGCTTGCTAGATACTGCTCTGGTTTTTTGCGTTTCTGAATTTTCTCGCGTTGGCGTCTTCTAATGAAGCCTGTTTGGATCAATTCTTCACGGATTTCAGCGATTTCCTCCAGTCCAGCTTGGTTGAGGACGGTCTCGACACTTTCCAGATAGAGAATAGTTGCCTTGGTTTCTTCAATCAACTCAGTCAAGTATTTGACAGCTTCTTTGAGTTTCTGGTAACGTTTAAAATAGCGTTGAGCATTCTGACTGGGAGTCAGGGCCTTATCAAGCGCAATGGTGATAGGTTGATTAGTGTAGTAGTTGTCTAGGATAACCTGGTCTTGGTCGTTAGGCACTTGGTGGAGGAAGGTTGTTAGCAATTCCCCTTTTTGGCGAAATTCCTCAGCATTGTCTGTCGCTAGTAACTCTTTTTCTTGTTTTTTAAGCTTATGTCGATTTTTTTGAAGTTCATTTTCAACACGTCGAATCAGTTCACTGGCTTGCTGTTTGACACGATCGCGCTCGGCCTTGTCTTTGTAGTAGGTGTCCAAGAGTTCTGATAGACTGGCAAAAGGCTCTCCTACACGATTTGCAAAAGGAACTGGACTGAAGGAAGTCTCCGTTAGGTAAGGCTTGGTTTCTTGATCGAAAAAGTTTCGGAAAGTGGATAGTTTGTCACTGACCAAGAGCCTTTCCAATTCGTTTGCTGTATCGCGTCCTAGACCTTGAAAGAGGCTTTGAAGATTTTTTGCTGTTAGTTCTTGGGTTTGAAGGATTTCAAAGAGCTTTTCATCCTTGACAGTAAAAGGATTGAGAGCATCCGTACTAGGTGGAGCGATATAGGTCGATCCAGGAAGCAAGGTGCGGTAGCTATTTTGTGAAAAGCCGACGTGTTTGATAACTTCGAGGATTTTATGACTACTTTTATCGACCAGTAGAATATTACTGTGTTTACCCATGATCTCGATAATCAGGGTAGCCTGGATATGGTCTCCAATTTCGTTTTTATTAGAAACTGTGATCTCCACAATGCGGTCATTTTCCACTTGCTCAATCGACTCAATTACGGCACCCTGCAAATACTTTCTCAAAACCATGATAAAAGTAGAAGGTTGAGCTGGATTTTCAAAGGTCGTTTGGGTCAGCTGGATGCGACCAAAAACGGGATGAGCAGAAAGGAGCAGGCGATGACTTTGGCGATTGCTGCGGATTTGCAAGACCAACTCTTGTTCAAAAGGCTGATTGATTTTCTGAATGCGACCATTGACCAACTCTCTTCGCAATTCCTCAACCATGTGGTGTAAAAAAAATCCGTCAAATGACATCGTTCTCTCCTTGTGATTGTATTCCATAGTATTATATCAAAAAGGTAGAATAAAATCATGGAAATATGGTATAATAAAGCCAAGTAAAGAGAATCGAGAAGTACATGTATATTGAAATGGTTGATGAAACTGGTCAAGTTTCACAAGAAATCTTGCAACAAACCCAAGAAATTTTGGAATTTGCAGCCCAAAAATTAGGCAAAGAAGATAAGGAGATGGCAGTCACTTTTGTGACCAATGAGCGTAGTCATGAACTCAACCTTGAGTATCGTGATACGGATCGTCCGACAGATGTCATTAGCCTTGAATATAAACCGGAGTTGGACATTACTTTTGACGAGGAAAATCTGCTTGAAAACCCTGAATTAGCAGAAATGATGTCTGAGTTTGATGCCTACATTGGGGAACTTTTCATCTCTATCGATAAAGCGCATGAGCAGGCTGAGGAATATGGCCACAGCTTTGAGCGTGAGATGGGCTTCTTGGCAGTACACGGCTTTTTACATATCAACGGCTATGATCACTATACTCCCGAAGAAGAAGCGGAGATGTTCGGTTTACAAGAAGAAATTTTGACAGCCTATGGACTCACAAGACAATAAACGAAAATGGAAAAATCGTGACCTGGTATCCAGTTTAGAATTTGCTATCACAGGGATTTTGACTGCTATCAAGGAAGAACGCAATATGCGAAAACATGCAGTGACGGCTCTAGTAGTTATCCTTGCAGGTTTTGTTTTTCAGGTGTCACGAATCGAATGGCTCTTTCTCCTAATGAGCATTTTCTTGGTAGTAGCGTTTGAAATTATTAATTCTGCTATCGAAAATGTGGTGGATCTAGCCAGTCACTATCACTTTTCTATGTTGGCAAAGAAAGCCAAGGACATGGCGGCAGGAGCCGTGCTGGTGGTCTCTCTTTTTGCTGCAGTGACAGGTGCACTTATCTTTCTCCCACGCATTTGGGATATACTATTTTAAACACTAAGAGGAAATTATGACATTTAAATCAGGCTTTGTAGCCATTTTAGGACGTCCCAATGTTGGGAAGTCAACCTTTTTGAATCACGTCATGGGGCAAAAGATTGCCATTATGAGTGACAAGGCGCAAACAACACGCAATAAAATCATGGGGATTTACACCACGGATAAGGAACAAATCGTCTTTATCGATACACCGGGGATTCACAAGCCTAAGACTGCTCTTGGAGATTTTATGGTGGAATCTGCCTACAGTACTCTGCGTGAAGTGGATACTGTTCTATTCATGGTGCCAGCTGATGAGCCACGTGGTAAGGGCGACGATATGATTATCGAGCGTCTGAAAGCTGCTAAGGTTCCTGTGATTCTAGTGGTGAATAAGATTGACAAGGTCCATCCAGACCAACTTCTGGCTCAGATTGATGATTTCCGTAACCAGATGGACTTTAAGGAAATTGTTCCTATCTCAGCCCTTCAGGGAAATAACGTTTCTCGACTAATCGATATTTTGAGTGAAAATCTAGAGGAAGGTTTCCAGTATTTCCCAGCTGATCAAATCACAGATCATCCTGAGCGTTTCTTGGTTTCTGAGATGATTCGTGAGAAAGTTCTTCATTTGACACGTGAAGAGATTCCTCACTCAGTCGCAGTAGTAGTTGACTCTATGAAGCGTGACGAAGAGACCGACAAGGTTCATATCCGAGCTACCATTATGGTCGAGCGCGATAGTCAGAAAGGGATTATCATTGGTAAAGGTGGCGCTATGCTTAAGAAAATTGGTAGTATGGCCCGTCGTGATATCGAACTTATGCTAGGGGATAAGGTTTTCCTAGAAACTTGGGTTAAAGTCAAGAAAAACTGGCGCGATAAAAAGCTAGATTTGGCTGACTTTGGCTATAATGAAAAAGAATACTAAGTAGAGGTGGGCTCATGCCTGCTTCTTGTTTTTACAGAAGGAGGATCTATGCCTGAATTACCTGAGGTTGAAACGGTTCGTCGTGGCTTAGAAAAATTGATTTTGGGAAAGAAAATTTCTAATATAGAGATTGCTTATCCTAAGATGATTAAAACGGATTTGGACGAGTTTCAAAAGGAAGTGCCTGGTCAGATTGTTGAGTCCATGGGGCGCCGTGGAAAATATTTACTTTTTTACCTGACAAACAAGGTCTTGATTTCCCATCTGCGGATGGAGGGCAAGTATTTTTACTATCCAGACCAGGTTCCTGAACGCAAGCATGCCCATGTTTTCTTCCAGTTTGAGGACGGGGGAACGCTTGTTTATGAGGATGTGCGCAAGTTTGGCACCATGGAACTGCTGACACCAGACCTTTTGGAAGCATACTTTGTTTCTAAAAAATTAGGCCCTGAGCCAAGTGAGCAGGACTTTGATTTGCAGGTCTTTCAAATTGCTCTATCCAAGTCTAAAAAGCCTATCAAATCCCATCTCCTAGACCAGACCTTGGTAGCTGGCCTCGGTAATATCTATGTGGATGAGGTTCTCTGGCGAGCTCAGGTCCATCCGGCCCGACCTTCTCAGAGTTTAACAGCAGAAGAAGCGTCAGCTATTCATGATCAGACCATTGCTGTTTTGGGACAGGCTGTTGAAAAAGGGGGCTCCACCATTCGAACCTATACCAATGCCTTTGGTGAAGATGGAACCATGCAGGATTTTCATCAGGTCTATGATAAGGCTGGTCAAGAGTGTTCACGCTGTGGCACCCTCATTGAGAAATTCCAGCTCGGTGGACGAGGAACTCATTTTTGTCCTCAGTGTCAAAGGAGGGACTGATGGGAAAAATCATTGGAATCACAGGAGGAATTGCCTCTGGGAAGTCAACTGTGACAAATTTCCTAAGAGAGCAAGGCTTTCAAGTGGTAGATGCTGACCGACTTGTCCACCAGCTACAAAGACCTGGTGGGCGTCTATATCAGGTCTTAGTTCAGCATTTTGGACAGGAAATTATCTTAGAAAATGGAGAACTCAATCGCCCTCTCCTAGCTAGTCTCATCTTTTCAAACCCTGAAGAGCGGGAATGGTCTAAGCAAACCCAAGGAGAGATTATTCGTGAGGAATTGGCTGCACTAAGAGAACAGTTGGCTCAGACGGAAGCGATTTTTTTCATGGATATTCCTCTGCTTTTTGAGCAGAACTATGCCAACTGGTTTGATGAAACGTGGCTGGTCTATGTGGACCATGATATCCAATTAGAACGTTTCATGAAACGGGATCATCTTTCTAAGGAAGTAGCGGAGTCCCGTCTGGCAGCCCAGTGGTCTTTAGAAGAAAAGAAAAAATTGGCGAGTCATATATTAGATAATAATGGCAGTCGTGAACAGCTTGTGGGGCAAGTAGTGAAGTTACTTGAAGGAGGCGATAGCTGTGCAAGAGATTAGTTGGAAAGATAATCTTCGTGTCGCCTGGTTCGGTAGTTTTCTAACGGGAGCCAGTATTTCCTTGGTCGTCCCTTTTATGCCTATCTTTGTAGAGCAGTTGGGAATCGAGAGTGACCAAGTTGCTTTCTATGCTGGATTAGCCATCTCAGTTTCGGCTGTTTCAGCAGCTTTGATTTCTCCTATCTGGGGTATTCTTGCTGATAAGTACGGTCGTAAACCCATGATGATTCGAGCTGGCCTTGCCATGACCATCACTATGGGAGGTTTGGCCTTCGTGCCGAATATCTATTGGTTAATCTTTCTTAGATTACTAAATGGCGTATTTACAGGTTTCGTACCGAATGCGACAGCTTTAATAGCCAGTCAAGTCCCCAAGGATAAGTCTGGCTATGCTTTGGGGACTTTATCAACTGGAGTAGTAGCTGGAACCCTAACCGGCCCCTTTGTTGGGGGCTTGGTTGCTGAAATTTTTGGTATTCGAAATGTTTTTCTGTTGGTAGGTGGCTTCTTGTTTTTAGCCGCACTCTTAACCATTTTCTTTATCAAGGAGGATTTTCAGCCAATAGCTAAGGAGAAAGCAATACCAACAAAGGAATTGTTCGCTTCAATCAAGCACTCTCATCTTTTGATTAATTTGTTTTTAACCAGCTTTGTCATTCAATTTTCAGCTCAATCAATTGGTCCTATCCTGGCTCTCTATGTGCGGGACTTAGGGCAATCCGAAAATCTCCTCTTTGTCTCAGGCTTGATTGTATCTAGTATGGGATTTTCTAGTATGATGAGTGCTGGAGTGATGGGAAAACTAGGAGATAAGGTGGGAAATCATAGACTTTTAGTTGCAGCCCAGATTTATTCAGTCATCATTTACCTTCTTTGTGCCCATGCAACTAGCCCCATTCAACTTGGCTTGTATCGTTTTCTCTTTGGTTTGGGAACGGGTGCTCTGATACCAGGTGTTAATGCATTACTTAGTAAGATGACTCCCAAAGTAGGCATTTCAAGGATTTTTGCCTTTAACCAAGTCTTTTTCTACCTTGGGGGTGTTGTTGGTCCCATGACTGGTTCAGCAGTAGCAGGGCAATTCGGCTACCACTCTGTTTTTTATGCGACAGCAGCCTGTGTAGCTCTCAGTTGTTTATGTAACTTAGTTCAATTTAGATCATTATTAAAAGTAAAGGAAATCTCGTGCGAGTAAAAATTAATCTCAAATGCTCCTCTTGTGGTAGCATGAATTATCTAACCAGCAAGAACTCCAAAACCCATCCAGAAAAGATTGAAGTTTTAAAGTATTGTCCCAAGGAAAGAAAAGTAACCCTACATCTTGAATCTAAGTAGAATTTATGGTAAAATAATAGGGATTTTAAGGAGTTTGATATGTACAACCTATTATTAACCATTTTATTAGTATTATCTGTTGTGATTGTGATTGCGATTTTCATGCAACCAACTAAAAACCAATCCAGCAATGTATTTGATGCCAGCTCAGGTGATTTGTTTGAACGTAGTAAGGCGCGTGGTTTTGAAGCCGTGATGCAACGTTTGACAGGTATTTTAGTCTTTTTCTGGCTAGCCATTGCCTTAGCATTGACGGTATTATCAAGTAGATAAGAAATGGGCGAGACTAGGTCTTAGCCTATTTTTATTTTGAATGATGTTTACTAAAGTTATCACTCAAAAAGAATTATAAAAATCTAGAAAGAAAACATGAAAGATAAAATTAAAGAATATTTAGAAGAGAAGGGGCGAGTGACGGTAAATGATCTAGCTCAGGCTCTCGGAAAGGATGGGTCTAAGGATTTCCGTGAGTTGATTAAAACCCTGTCTCTGATGGAAAGAAAGCACCAGATTCGTTTTGAAGATGATGGTAGCCTCACCTTAAACCAAAAGAAGAAACACGAAATTACACTCAAAGGGATTTTTCATGCCCATAAAAATGGCTTTGGCTTTGTCAGTCTAGAAGGGGAAGAGAACGATCTTTTTGTAGGAAAAAACGATGTCAACTACGCTATTGATGGTGATACCGTTGAAGTCGTAATTAAGAAAGTCGCTGACCGTAACAAGGGAACAGCAGCAGAAGCCAAGATTATTGATATTCTAGAACATAGCCTGACGACAGTTGTAGGCCAAATCGTTCTGGATCAGGAAAAGCCTAAGTATGCGGGCTACATCCGTTCAAAGAATCAGAAAATCAGCCAACCAATCTATGTGAAGAAACCAGCTATCAAGTTGGAAGGTACAGAGGTTCTCAAGGTCTTTATCGACAAATACCCAAGTAAGAAACATGATTTCTTTGTCGCTAGTGTGCTGGACGTGGTGGGACACTCTACTGATGCTGGGATTGATGTCCTTGAAGTTTTGGAGTCCATGGATATTGTTTCGGAATTTCCAGAAGCTGTCCTAAAAGAGGCGGGAAGTGTGCCAGATGCTCCGTCTCAAAAGGATATGGAAGGTCGTCTGGACCTGAGAGATGAAATCACTTTTACCATTGATGGTGCGGATGCCAAGGATTTGGACGATGCAGTTCACATCAAGGCTTTGAAAAATGGCAATATCGAACTCGGAGTTCACATCGCGGATGTTTCCTACTATGTGACCGAGGGTTCAGCCCTCGACAAGGAGGCCCTTAACCGCGCGACTTCTGTCTACGTGACAGACCGTGTGGTGCCAATGCTTCCAGAGCGTTTGTCAAATGGCATCTGCTCGCTCAATCCTCAAGTCGATCGCTTGACCCAGTCTGCCATTATGGAAATTGATAAACATGGTCGTGTGGTTAATTACACCATTACCCAAACAGTCATCAAGACTAGTTTTCGTATGACTTATAGCGCTGTCAATGGCATCTTGGCTGGCGATGAGGAAAAGAGACGAGAGTATAAGAAAATTGTTCCAAGTATCGAACTCATGGTCAAGCTTCATGAAAGGCTAGAAAGCATGCGTGAGAAACGTGGTGCCCTTAATTTTGATACCAGCGAAGCAAAGATTCTAGTGGATAAAAAAGGTAAGCCAGTGGATATCGTTCTTCGTCAGCGTGGTGTTGCTGAGCGTATGATCGAGTCTTTCATGTTGATTGCCAACGAAACGGTTGCCGAGCACTTCAGCAAACTGGACCTACCTTTTATCTATCGGATTCACGAGGAGCCCAAGGCTGAAAAAGTTCAGAAGTTTATTGATTATGCTTCGAGCTTTGGTTTGCGAATTTATGGAACTGCCAGTGAGATTAGCCAGGAGGCCCTCCAAGACATCATGCGTGCTGTTGAGGGAGAACCTTATGCGGATGTATTGTCCATGATGCTTCTTCGCTCCATGCAACAGGCTCGCTATTCGGAGCACAATCACGGTCACTATGGTCTTGCTGCAAAATATTACACTCACTTTACCAGTCCGATTCGCCGTTATCCTGACCTCCTTGTTCACCGTATGATTCGCGACTATGGGCGTTCTATGGAAATAGCCGAGCATTTTGAACAAGTGATTCCAGAGATTGCGACTCAGTCTTCCAACCGTGAGCGTCGTGCCATCGAGGCGGAGCGTGAAGTCGAAGCCATGAAAAAGGCTGAGTACATGGAAGAATACGTTGGTGAAGAGTACGACGCAGTTGTATCCAGCATTGTCAAGTTCGGTCTCTTTGTCGAATTGCCAAATACGGTTGAAGGCTTGATTCATATCACTAATCTACCTGAATTTTATCATTTTAATGAACGTGATTTGACTCTCCGTGGGGAGAAATCAGGCACAACCTTCCGTGTAGGACAGCAGATTCGCATTCGAGTTGAAAGAGCGGATAAGATGACAGGTGAGATTGACTTCTCTTATATCCCAAGTGAATTTGATGTCATCGAGAAGGGCTTGAAACAAACGGATCGTAAAGAAAGAGGGAAATCTTCCAACCGTCGTTCAGACAAAAAAGAGGACAAGAGAAGACAAGGACGTCCTAGCGACAAACGCAAGTCCTTATCAAAAGACAAAAAGAAAAAGAGCAAGAAACCTTTTTACAAGGAAGTAGCTAAGAAAGGAGCCAAGCATGGCAAAGGGCGAGGGAAAGGTCGTCGCACAAAATAAAAAGGCGCACCACGACTATACAATCGTAGACACGCTAGAGGCAGGAATGGTGCTGACAGGAACGGAAATCAAGAGTGTACGAGCGGCTCGAATCAATCTCAAGGACGGTTTTGCTCAGGTAAAAAATGGGGAAGTCTGGCTGAGCAATGTTCATATCGCGCCTTACGAAGAGGGCAATATCTGGAACCAGGAACCGGAACGCCGTCGCAAACTCTTACTCCATAAGAAACAAATCCAAAAGTTGGAACAAGAGACCAAAGGGACAGGAATGACCCTTGTTCCCCTTAAAGTCTATATTAAAGATGGTTATGCTAAACTCCTTTTGGGACTTGCTAAGGGGAAACATGACTATGATAAACGGGAGTCAATCAAGCGTCGTGAACAAAACCGTGACATCGCACGTGTCATGAAAGCTGTCAACCAGCGTTAAGAAGAGGAAGTAAAATGGAAAAACTAATTGCCTATAAACGAATGCCCTTGTGGAATAAACAGACCATGCCAGAAGCTGTCCAGCAAAAGCACAATACTAAAGTCGGCACTTGGGGAAAAATTACTGTCTTGAAGGGGGCACTCAAGTTTATTGAATTGACTGAAGATGGTGAGGTTCTAGCTGAGCACCTCTTTGAGGTAGGAGCTGACAATCCTATGGCACAACCGCAAGCCTGGCACCGAGTAGAGGCTGCAACAGACGATGTAGAATGGTACTTGGAATTTTATTGTAAACCTGAGGATTATTTCCCTAAGAAATACCAGACCAATCCAGTCCATTCAGAGGTCCTAGAAGCCATGCAAACGGTGAAACTAGGAAGAGCCTTGGATTTGGGTTGTGGTCAGGGGCGTAATTCTCTCTTTCTCGCACAGAATGGTTTTGATGTGACAGCTGTGGATCAAAATGAATTGTCCCTTGAAATCTTGCAAAGCATCGTAGAGCAAGAGGATCTCGACATGCCTGTAGGACTATATGATATCAATTCAGCCAGCATTAGCCAAGACTATGATTTCATCGTTTCAACAGTTGTTCTGATGTTCCTACAAGCGGACCGCATTCCAGCTATTATCCAGAATATGCAGGAGCACACCACGGTCGGTGGTTACAATCTTATCGTCTGTGCGATGGATACGGAGGATTATCCTTGCTCAGTGAACTTCCCATTTACCTTTAAAGAAGGGGAGCTAGCCGACTACTACAAGGATTGGGAATTGGTCAAGTACAATGAAAATCCAGGACATCTGCACCGTCACGATGAAAATGGCAATCGCATTCAACTACGCTTTGCGACCATGTTAGCCAAAAAAGTCAA
Source organism: Streptococcus mitis bv. 2 str. SK95 (assembly GCF_000222705.1). GTDB lineage: Bacteria > Bacillota > Bacilli > Lactobacillales > Streptococcaceae > Streptococcus > Streptococcus mitis_AY. The sequence continues at coordinate 74,613 of NZ_AFUB01000011.1, forward strand.
GTAAATCAAACATCTACAAGCGAATAGTAACCACTTTGCAAGGTTTCTATTCGTTTTTATTTGCGTTGGTTGATTGGGGCGAGCAGGATTTTATGCTATACTAGAAGTGGGAAAAGCGAGCAGTAGAAGTGTGTTGCTGTCTCTTTCAGCACAAGAAGTTGTATATGATGGAGGTGATCCAATGACGAGTCTTTTGGTGGAGCTGTATGATCGGCATGTATTGGAAAAGAATGTCTACCAAGCTTTTGTCAGTGATTGTAACGAGATTCTCTTCCTATCTTTGACGAAAATAAGCAGTAATGATAAACTTTCACTGCGCCATTTTATCTTGGATGAGGTTTCCCATATTCAACGAGTGACCTTTCGTCAGCTATCCTTAGAACAACTAGCAGACCAGTTAGATTATTGTCTAGCAGGCTATGACCAGGTTCTCCTTGATGTCTTTGGTGGGGATTCGCTACTAGCCTTATCTCTATATCAATACGGCTTGGCTCACCACCTCCCCATTGTGGCCATGGATGTCGAGCGGGGAAAACAATACAAGTGGACAGCTGGTCAGTTGGAAAAAGAAGACTTGGACATTCCAACCCTAAGCATACAACAGTTGATAGCCTTGCGTGGTGGAAAAATGCTCAAATCCAAACGCCCTATCCACTCGGCTCAGCAAATTGCTGCCATCAAAAAATTAGCCAGCTCAGCTATTGCCAATCCCGCACGCTGGTACCAAGTGACCCAATTTTTCTCGCTTGCTAAAACCAATGACCTTCATGCTGAAACCGAAAAGATACTGGAAAATAATGGCAAGTATTACCACTATCCAAAATCCGTCATCCCCTTACTAGCGGATGCGGGGATGCTTCGTATTGAAAGCGAAGACAAGAAACGAGTAAGCTACAGCTTTCCAAGTCAAGAAGCCCAAGTCTTTTGTCGCAACAAAGGGCATATTTTAGAATTGTATCTCTATCTCTTGGCGCTGGAATCTCAGCTGTTTGATGAGTGCATGATAGGCGGTGAAATTGATTGGAATGGTATCTTTCCAGAGGCGGATAATGTTCAAAATGAGATTGATGTCATTCTGAGAAAGGGGCGCTCGATTACCTTTATCTCTTGCAAGATGACAGATTTATCAGTTGAAGCCATCAATGAGCTAGAAGTCTATGCCAATCATTTTGCTGGGGAGAGTTGCCTCAAGTTAATTGTCTGTACGGGGAAAATCAATCCTGTTTATGCCAATCGCTGTCAGGAATACGGCGTGCTGGTCATTAGAAGTGAGCAGATTCCCAATCTCATTCCCATGCTAAAAAAATACTCTAAGAGACAAAAAAGATAAGAAATAATATCATGAAAGGCTGGAATTCCAGCCTTTTTTACTTCTTTTTCGAATAAATGAGAAAAGGAGGTAGACCATGTTTGTAGCCAGAGATGCCAAGGGAAATTTGGTGAATGCCCTCGAAAAAGATGTGACCAAGCAAGCTTATACTTGTCCAGCCTGTGGGGGCGGACTACGATTACGCCAAGGACAGAGTATTCGAACGCACTTTGCCCATGAAAGGTTAAGGGATTGTATAGCTATTTTTGAAAATGAAAGTCCAGAACACTTGGGCAACAAAGAGGCCCTTTATCACTGGGCCAAGAAGGACAATCAGGTCGCCTTAGAATATAATCTGCCCGATATTCAGCAGATAGCTGATGTTCTCGTCAATGAGAAACTAGCGTTGGAGGTTCAGTGCAGCCCTTTGTCTCAAAAGCTTTTAGGCGATAGAAGCCAAGGATACCGCAGCCAGGGCTATCAGGTTATCTGGCTACTGGGAGAAAAACTCTGGTTAAAAGAGCGATTAACACAACTGCAAAGGGGATTCCTCTATTTTAGTCAAAATATGGGATTCTATGTTTGGGAACTAGATCTCAAAAAGCAAGTTTTGAGACTCAAATATCTTCTGCATCAGGACCTACGTGGCAAGCTTCATTTTCAGGTTAAGGAATTTCCCTATGGACAAGGAAATCTCTTGGAAATTCTACGATTTCCTTATCAAAAACAAAAAATGCCTCGTTTTGCAGTTGTCCAAGATTCCACTATCTGTCACTATATTCGCCAGCAGTTGTACTACCAAACGCCTTACTGGATGAAAAAACAGGAGGAGGCTTATCAACGAGGAGACAATCTATTAAACCGTCAACTGGACGACTGGTATCCTCAGGTCAGACCAATAGAGTCAGGAAATTTTTGTCAAATTGACCAAGATTTAAGTAGCTATTATAAAGAATTTTTCGCTTACTATCAAAAAAATATAAAAAATAATCGCCAAAAGCTCTATCCACCAGCCTTTTATCACTTATATTTTTCAGAAAATGTGATAAAATAGAAAGGATGGAGGAATCTTATGGTATTACAACGACATGAAATAAATGAAAAAGATACATGGGATCTTTCAACAATCTACCCAACAGACCAGGCTTGGGAAGAAGCCTTGAAAGACTTAACTGAAAAAGTACAAACAGCATCCCAGTATGAGGGACATCTCTTGGACAGCGCAGACAGTTTGCTTGAGATTACAGAATTCTCACTTGACTTGGAACGCCAAGTTGAAAAGCTCTATGTCTATGCACATATGAAAAACGACCAAGATACGCGTGAAGCCAAGTATCAGGAGTACTATGCCAAGGCTATGACCCTCTACAGTCAGTTAGAACAAGCCTTTTCATTCTATGAACCAGAGTTTATGGAGATTAGCCAAGAGCAGTATGTGACCTTCCTAGAAGCTCAACCAAAACTCCAAGTTTACAAACACTTTTTTGACAAGCTATTGCAAAAGAAAGACCATGTTCTTTCGCAACGTGAGGAAGAATTGCTAGCTGGCGCAGGAGAAATCTTTGGCGCTGCTAGTGAAACTTTCGCCATCTTGGACAATGCGGATATTAGCTTTCCATATGTCCTTGATGATGAAGGCAAGGAAGTGCAGCTCTCACACGGTACTTACATTCGCTTGATGGAGTCTAAAAATCGTGAAGTGCGCCGTGGTGCTTATGAAGCCCTCTATGCGACGTACGAACAATTCCAACATACTTACGCGAAGACTTTGCAGACAAATGTTAAGGTGCAAAACTACCGAGCAAAAGTCCGCAACTATAAGAGTGCTCGTCATGCAGCCCTCGCAGCCAACTTTGTTCCAGAGAGTGTCTATGACAATCTAGTAGCAGCAGTTCGCAAGCATTTGCCACTCTTGCATCGTTACCTTGAACTCCGCTCTAAAATCTTGGGAATTTCAGATCTCAAGATGTACGATGTTTACACACCACTTTCGTCAGTAGAATACAGCTTTACTTATGAGGAAGCCTTGAAAAAGGCAGAAGAAGCCTTGGCAGTCTTGGGTGACGACTACTTGAGCCGTGTCAAACGGGCTTTCAGTGAGCGTTGGATTGATGTCTATGAAAACCAAGGCAAGCGTTCTGGTGCCTACTCTGGTGGTTCTTATGATACCAATGCCTTTATGCTCCTCAACTGGCAGGATAATTTAGATAATCTCTTTACCCTTGTCCATGAAACAGGTCACAGTATGCACTCTAGCTATACTCGTGAAACCCAACCATATGTTTACGGAGATTACTCTATCTTCTTGGCAGAGATTGCCTCAACGACCAACGAAAATATCTTGACAGAGAAATTGTTGGAAGAAGTAGAAGACGACGCAACTCGCTTTGCTATCCTTAATAACTTCTTGGATGGTTTCCGTGGAACAGTCTTCCGTCAAACTCAATTCGCTGAGTTTGAACATGCTATCCACCAAGCAGACCAAAATGGAGAAGTCTTGACAAGTGATTTCCTGAATAAACTCTATGCTGACTTGAACCAAGAGTACTATGGACTTAGCAAAGAAGACAATCCTGAAATTCAGTACGAATGGGCGCGCATTCCACACTTCTACTATAACTACTACGTATACCAGTATTCGACTGGTTTTGCAGCGGCTTCAGCCTTGGCTGAGAAGATTGTCCATGGTAGTCAGGAAGACCGTGACCGCTATATAGACTACCTCAAGGCAGGTAACTCAGACTATCCACTCAATGTCATGAGAAAAGCGGGAGTGGATATGGAGAAGGAAGACTATCTCAACGACGCCTTTGCAGTCTTTGAACGCCGCTTGAATGAGTTTGAAGCCTTAGTTGAAAAATTGGGACTAGCTTAAGATGGTAGAGTCTTATAGTAAAAACGCCAATCATAACATGCGTCGTCCCGTTGTCAAGGAAGAAATCGTAGAGTTCATGCGCCAGCGTCAAAAGCAGGTGACAGGTTCCTTGAAAGAATTGGAAACCTTCGCTCGTAAGGAAAATATTCCAATCATTCCTCATGAAACAGTCGCATATTTCCGTTTTCTCATGGAAAGTCTGCAGCCTAAGAATATTTTGGAAATTGGGACAGCTATCGGTTTTTCAGCTCTTTTGATGGCGGAACATGCCCCAAATGCTAAGATTACAACGATTGACCGTAATCCTGAGATGATCGGCTTTGCCAAGGAAAACTTTGCCCAGTTTGATAGTCGCAAGCAAATCACCCTCCTAGAGGGAGACGCAGTCGATGTCTTGTCAACCTTGACTGAAACTTATGATTTTGTCTTTATGGATTCGGCCAAGTCCAAGTACATCGTCTTTCTACCAGAAATCCTCAAACACTTGGAAGTTGGTGGAGTAGTAGTCTTGGATGATATTTTCCAAGGAGGCGATGTTGCCAAGGATATCATGGAAGTCCGCCGGGGTCAACGCACCATTTACCGTGGTTTACAAAGACTGTTCGACGCAACGTTGGACAATCCAGATTTAACGGCGACTTTAGTTCCACTTGGAGACGGCATTCTCATGCTACGAAAGAATGTGGAAAATGTAACTTTACCAGAAATGGAATAATATTAAAAATCGTATAATCCTTCTGTATCAAAAACAGGAGGATTTTTATGTCTCAAAACATCATCAATATTGGCTATGCACGCGTTTCAACCCACAAGCAAGATTTGGGCTTAGAAGTGCAAATCGATGCTCTCAAGCATTGTGACCAGCTTTTTATCGAGCGTGAATCTGGTTCCAACAATGTACGTCCAGAACTCGAAAAGGCCTTAAAATTGGCTCAAACGCTTTCGAAAAAAGGAACGCAAGTCACTTTCACCATCTACAAGCTTGATAGACTTACGCGCTCTATGTTTAAATTGCTAGAACTGATTGAACAATTTAATGATTCGGATATTCAGCTAGTCAGTTTGCATGAAAAGCTGGAAACCGATTCGCTCATTGGTAGGTTACTTTGTATGATTTTAGGATTTGTGTCAGAAAGTGAGCTGGAAAACTTACGATTTCGTACTCGTGAAGGACTTCGTAAAGCTAAGGAAAAAGGTGTCAAACTGGGTGCTAAGCGAATTTCGAAAGAGAAGGAGAAGAGAATTATTCAGCAGTATTTGGCAGGTGGATTAAGCATAAGAAAAATTGCAAAAGCAGAACAAATTTCGACCTCAACTATCTATAAAGTCTTGGAACGAAACAAGGTGGCCAACAATCGCAAAAAAGTTTCGCAAAATTCTTGCTAAAAACAAGACAAAATGCTACAATGAGAGTGTAAATTTGTTTCGATTAACGACCGTTTGGCGAAACATTCAAAATAACAATGTGAATATTTCAGAAAATACGAATTTAACAAGGTTTTGAGCCTGTGTTGGATTTGTATTTTTTTGTTTTTAAGTTTATCGTTTAACGGTCGTTATCCGATACACCAAAACCCTTGTCGCCCAAGTGGTTGAGGTGAATTTTACGAAATACTAAAATCAAAAAATTAGGCTTTTTATAGTATTTGCACACCTTAAAAAGTAATTCTACATTCCTAAGGAGGAAATGATGAAAACGAATAAAGTGACCAAACTTGGTATTTCTTTGCTTTCTGTTGCATCTCTTGGTGTTGTTGCGCCAGCTTTGACTGATGTGCCTGTTTTAGGGGCTGCTATTGTAAAGGCTGAAGAACGGCAAGGGCAAATCAAAATCCGCATTAGGTATTTAGATGAGCATAGTAGAGAAATAGCACCTATGTATACTGGGGTCCTAAACCCTGGTGAGTCTGTAAATATCTACAAGGATATTGAAGGGCACCAAGTGGTATCAAATTTTTCCTGGATGCCGGGCTATAACCTAACGTATAATATAGCAAGCAGATTCTTTTACGGTGCTAATGATGGGTATCTGGAAGGATACCTAAGATATAAGAAGTTAGATGCGGATGTCAAGCCTTCAGAAACTCCAAAACCAGAAACTAAACCTTCAGAGACTCCGAAACCAGAAGTGACACCTGAGTCTAAACCATCTGAAGCTCCAAAACCAGAAGTTAAGCCAGAGACCAACCCTTCAGAGACTCCGAAACCAGAAGTGACACCTGAGACTAAACCATCTGAAACTCCAAAACCAGAAGTGAAACCGGAAACTAAACCTTCTGATACGCCAAAACCAGAAGTAAAACCAGAGACTAAACCATCTGAAACTCCAAAACCAGAAGTAAAACCGGAAACTAAACCTTCAGAGGCTTCAAAACCAGAAGTAAAACCAGAAACTAAACCTTCAGAGACTTCAAAACCAGAAGTTAAACCGGAAACTAAACCTTCTGATACACCAAAACCAGGAGTTAAGCCGGAAACTAAGCCTTCAGAAACTCCAAAACCAGAAGTAAAACCGGAAACTAAACCTTCAGAAACTCCGAAACCAGAGGTTAAGCCGGAAACTAAGCCTTCAGAAACTCCAAAACCAGAAGTGAAACCGGCAACTAAACCTTCAGAAACTCCGAAACCAGAGGTGAAACCGGAAACTAAACCTTCAGAGGCTTCAAAACCAGAAGTAAAACCAGAAACTAAACCTTCAGAGACTTCAAAACCAGAAGTAAAACCGGAAACTAAACCACAAACTAATTCGAATACTGCTCCACAAGCTCCTGTAAAACCTGTTGGGCAAGATTCAAACACTAAAGCTGACAAACCTGTTTCGAAACCAGAAACTACAGCCCTACCAAACACTGGCGAACAAAATTCAATTCTTGGATTTGCAGGCTTTCTCCTTGCAAGTCTTGGTCTAGCAGGCTTGACCTACAAAGGACGTCACTAAAAAATAATATAAGATAAACAAAGAACTTGAACCGTTGTTCAGGTTCTTTTTGGAATGAAAAAAATTGAATCGTTAAAAATTTAAAAGCTACTATTTTTAGTCTTATTTAAGTTATCTGCTATAAAATATGGTATAATGATTGAGTTGGTCTAGAGAAATTTTTGACCGTTTTTAGAAAAAGGAGTAAACATGAAGAAAAAACTATTGGCAGGAGCCATTACCTTATTATCTGTAGCGACTTTGGCTGCTTGTTCAAAAAGTTCTGAAGGAGCTGACCTCATCAGTATGAAGGGTGATGTTATCACTGAACACCAATTTTATGAACAAGCCAAAAACAACCCAACTGCACAACAAGTCTTGCTCAATATGACGATAGAAAAAGTATTTGAAAAACAATATGGGTCTGAAGTGACTGAACAGGAAGTAGATGACGCTGTTGCCGAAGAGCAGAAGAAATACGGGGACAGTTATCAAAATGTTCTTTCACGTGCAGGAATGACTCCTGAAACTCGTAAAGCTCAAATTCGCACCAGCAAATTAGTTGAATTGGCAGTTAAGAAAGCAGCAGAAAATGAACTGACTGACGAAGCTTACCAAAAGGCTTTTGAAGCTTACACACCCGATGTGACAGCACAAATCATCCGTATGGATAATGAAGACAAGGCAAAAGAAGTGCTCGAAAAAGCAAAAGCTGAGGGAGCTGACTTTGCCCAGTTGGCAAAAGACAACTCAAATGATGACAAGACAAAAGAAAATGGTGGCGAAATCACTTTTGACTCTGCTTCAACAGAACTTCCAGAACAAGTCAAGAAGGCGGCCTTTGCCTTGGATGTGAATGGTGTCTCTGATGTTATCACAGCGACTGGAACACAAGCTTACAGTACCCAATACTACATTATTAAGCTAACCAAGAAAACAGAAAAATCATCAAACCTAGATGACTACAAAGAAAAATTGAAAACGGTCATCCTGGCTCAGAAACAAAACGATTCATCTTTCGTTCAGAGCGTTATCGGAAAAGAATTCCAAGCTGCCAATATTAAAGTGAAAGATCCTGTTTTCCAAAATATCTTTGCCCAATACGTTGGTGGTGCCGATTCAAACTCAAGCAGTAGCTCATCAGCAGAATAAAAAAGAAAATACAAACTTTGTCTTGAAGTTTGTATTTTTTAGTAATCAGTTTTGGCCAAATAGCAAAATTCGAAGGATTGGAGGATAAGAGTTTTTTTCTTTCTGAAAAAATGGTATAATAGCAATCAAAACTAGAAAATAAAACGGAATTAGGAACAGTTTTCTCTGTTTCTATTAGAGTGGTGACATATGAAAATTAGTAAAAGGCACCTATTGAACTATTCCATTTTAATTCCTTACCTCCTTTTATCAATTTTGGGTCTAATCGTCGTTTACTCAACGACGAGTGCTACCTTGATTCAAGAAGGGAAAAGCGCTCTTCAGTTAGCTCGGAACCAAGGAATGTTTTGGGGAGTTAGTTTGGTTTTGATTGCCTTAATTTATAAACTGAAACTTGGTTTTTTAAGAAATGAACGCTTGATTTTTATCGTTATGTTTGTAGAGATCATTCTCCTAGCTTTGGCTCGGCTAATTGGGACACCAGTCAATGGTGCTTACGGTTGGATTTCTGTAGGACCTGTAACGATTCAGCCTGCAGAGTACCTTAAGATTATCATTATTTGGTACCTAGCCCATCGATTCTCAAAACAGCAAGATGAGATAGCTGTTTACGATTTCCAAGTCTTGACTCAGAATCAGTGGTTACCTCGAGCTTTTAACGACTGGCGTTTCGTTTTACTTGTTTTGATTGGTAGTTTGGGAATTTTCCCTGACTTGGGAAATGCGACCATTCTGGTTTTGGTGTCGTTGCTTATGTACACAGTTAGTGGAATTGCCTATCGTTGGTTCTCGACTATTCTAGCTCTCTTAGCAGGAAGTTCCATTTTAGCCTTGTCTGTCATTCGTCTTGTTGGGATTGAGAAGTTTTCTCAAATTCCGGTATTTGGTTACGTTGCTAAACGTTTCAGCGCCTTCTTTAATCCTTTCAATGACTTGGCAGGCGCAGGGCACCAGCTTGCAAATTCCTACTATGCCATGGTGAATGGTGGCTGGTTTGGACTTGGACTAGGAAATTCTATCGAAAAGCGTGGTTATTTGCCAGAAGCCCATACGGACTTCGTCTTTTCGATCGTCATCGAGGAGTTTGGATTTGTAGGAGCGAGTATGATTTTGGCACTCCTCTTCTTCTTGATTTTGAGAATCATCCTAGTCGGTATTCGAGCTAAGGATCCCTTTAACTCTATGGTTGCTATCGGTGTTGGAGGGATGATCCTTGTTCAGGTCTTTGTCAATATCGGTGGGATTTCCGGTTTGATTCCTTCTACAGGGGTAACCTTCCCCTTCCTTTCACAAGGGGGAAATAGTCTCCTAGTCTTATCTGTAGCCATTGCCTTTGTACTAAATATCGATGCTAGTGAAAAACGTGCCAAACTTATCAGAGAATATGAAGGTCAAACTTCTGTTACTCTATAAGGATTGAATGGAAAGGAAAGTTTATGTCACTTCAAAAATTAGAAAACTATAGCAATAAAGCCGTCGTCCAAGAAGAAGTCTTGATTTTGACAGAGCTATTAGAAGACATCACAAAAAATATGCTTGCGCCTGAGACTTTTGATAAAATCATGCAGTTGAAGGACTTGTCTACAAGCGAAAACTATCAAGGACTCAATAAATTGGTGACCAGCCTTTCAAACGAGGAAATGATCTATATTTCTCGCTATTTCTCAATTCTTCCACTCTTGATCAATATCTCTGAAGATGTGGATTTGGCTTATGAGATCAATCACCAAAATAATGTGGACCAAGACTATCTAGGAAAACTGTCAACAACCATTAAGATGGTGGCTGAAAAAGAAAACGCGGCTACAATTTTGGAGCAGCTGAATGTAGTTCCAGTTTTGACGGCCCACCCGACTCAAGTACAACGCAAGAGTATGCTGGACTTAACTAATCATATCCATACACTTTTACGGAAGTACCGTGATGTCAAACTAGGCTTGATCAACAAAGAAAAATGGCACACCGATCTCCGTCGTTATATTGAGATTATCATGCAAACGGACATGATTCGCGAGAAAAAATTGAAAGTAACCAACGAAATCACCAACGTGATGGAGTACTATCAAAGTTCTTTCTTGAATGCTGTTCCACGTTTGACGGCTGAGTATAAGAAACTAGCTAAGGAACAAGGTATCGAGCTCCAACATCCAAAACCGATTACCATGGGGATGTGGATTGGAGGAGACCGTGATGGGAATCCTTTCGTAACGGCAGAAACCCTCAACAAATCAGCCTTGACTCAGTGCGAAGTCATCATGAACTACTATGATGAAAAGATTTATAATCTTTATCGTGAATTCTCACTTTCAACCAGTATTGTGAATGTCAGTGACAAGGTTCGTGAGATGGCGCTCAAGTCACAGGATAACTCGATTTATCGTGAAAAAGAACTCTATCGTCGTGCCCTCTTTGACATCCAAGCTAAGATGCGGGCAACCAAGACCTATCTTATCGAAGATAAGGATGTTCATCCAAGATATGCTACCGCGGATGAATTTTACCAAGACTTGTTAGCTATCAGGGATTCTCTCCTCGAGAACAAAGGTGAATACCTGATTTCAGGAGAATTTGTCGAGCTGATGCAAGCAGTTGAAATTTTTGGATTCTACCTTGCTTCTATCGATATGCGCCAAGATTCTAGTGTTCATGAAGCTTGTGTCGCAGAATTGCTAGCATCCGCAGGTATCAACGACCATTATAGCGATCTTTCTGAAGATGAAAAATGCGTCCTCCTCTTAAAAGAGTTGGAAGAAGATCCTCGTATCCTCTCAGCAACTCATGCTGAAAAGTCAGAACTACTTGAGAAGGAACTGTCTATATTTAAAGCTGCGCGCAAGTTGAAGGATAAATTAGGTGAAAACGTCATTCGTCAAACCATCATCTCTCATGCAACTAGCGTGTCCGATATGCTCGAACTAGCAATTATGCTTAAGGAAGTCGGCTTGGTGGATGCTCAAAAAGCGCGCGTTCAGATTGTTCCCCTCTTTGAAACTATCGAGGACTTGGATCATTCGGAAGAAACCATGAGAAAATATTTCTCTCTTCCTTTGGCTAAAAAATGGATTGCTTCAAAGGATAACTACCAAGAAATCATGCTTGGCTACTCTGATAGTAACAAGGACGGTGGTTACCTGTCATCATGTTGGACTCTATATAAAGCTCAACAGCAACTGACTGCTATTGGAGACGAATTTGGCGTTAAAGTAACCTTCTTCCACGGTCGTGGTGGTACCGTGGGCCGTGGTGGTGGTCCAACTTATGAAGCCATTACATCTCAACCGCTCAAGTCTATCAAGGACCGCATCCGTTTGACTGAACAGGGAGAAGTGATTGGAAACAAATACGGAAACAAAGACGCTGCTTATTATAACCTTGAAATGTTAGTTTCTGCAGCCATTAACCGTATGATTACCAAGAAGAAGAGCGATACTAATACGTCAAATCGTTACGAAGCTATCATGGATCAAGTAGTGGACCGTAGCTACGATATCTACCGTGATTTGGTCTTTGGAAATGAACATTTCTATGACTATTTCTTCGAGTCAAGCCCAATCAAAGCTATTTCAAGCTTTAACATCGGTTCGCGTCCAGCAGCTCGTAAGACCATCACTGAAATCGGCGGTTTGCGTGCTATCCCTTGGGTCTTCTCATGGTCACAAAGTCGTGTCATGTTTCCTGGATGGTATGGCGTGGGTTCAAGCTTCAAAGAATTTATTGATCAAGATCCTGATAATATTGAGATCCTTCGTGATATGTATCAAAACTGGCCTTTCTTCCAATCTTTGCTTTCCAATGTGGACATGGTCTTGTCTAAGTCTAACATGAACATTGCCTTCGAATATGCCAAACTCTGTGAAGATGAAGAAGTGCAAGCCATCTATTACACCATTTTAGATGAATGGCAGTTGACCAAGGACGTTATTTTAGCTATTGAAGGCTATGACGAACTCTTGGCTGAAAACTCTTACTTAAAAGACAGTCTAAACTATCGTATGCCTTACTTTAATATCCTTAACTACATCCAGTTGGAGTTGATTAAACGTCAACGTCGTGGTGAATTGTCAACAGACGAAGAAAGATTGATTCATACAACCATTAACGGAATTGCAACCGGTTTGCGTAATTCAGGCTGATATTCTACAAACTTCCTCTTTTTCTGGGGAAGTTTTTGAATAGTTTAAAAAATTCTAGAAACAGTCTTGACAAGTAATTGAAAAATGATATAATTTAAACATTCAGAAAGTAATCATTGAAGTTTTTTAGAGAGTCTGTGGTTGGTGGAAACAGATAAATGAAAGTGATGAAAATTGGGCTGAATGTTCTTAAGAGTTTGAAATCATAAAAATTCGGTGAGCACACCTTACAGTGCAACTCGTGAATGCGAGAAAGAGAGATAGGGATATTCCCTATAATTGAGGTGGCACCGCGCATCGACGTCCTCACACAAGTTTTTTGTGTGAGGACTTTTTCTATTAGGAGGATGATGATGGAATTTAAACGATGGCGTCGCTTGTTTTGAGTGAAAAGAGTATAGTACAAGTGATTTAAAGGAGAAAAAATATGAAAAATAAACGTTTAATTGGAATTATCGCTGGATTAGCAGTATTGGTAGTGGCTAGCTTGATCTATTCTTCAATGAACAAGCCAGTAGCTAAGGAAGAGCAAAAGGTTGCTAAGGTTGGTGTCCTTCAATTTGTTAGTCACCCATCCTTGGACTTGATTTACCAAGGGATTCAAGATGGACTAGCTGAAGAAGGCTATAAAGGTGACCAAGTGAAAATCGACTTTATGAACTCTGAAGGAGATCAGAGCAAGGTTGCAACCATGAGTAAACAATTGGTAGCAAATGGAAACGATGTAGTTGTTGGGATTGCGACACCAGCGGCTCAAGGTTTAGCTAGCGCTACGAAAGACCTACCTGTTATCATGGCTGCTATTACAGACCCAATCGGTGCTAACTTGGTCAAAGACTTGAAAAAACCAGGTGGCAACATCACAGGGGTATCAGACCACAACCCTGCTGAACAACAAGTAGAGTTGATTAAAGCTCTCACACCAAATGTCAAAACAATCGGTGCTCTTTACTCAAGTAGCGAAGATAACTCAAAAACACAGGTAGAAGAATTCAAGGCTTATGCTGAAAAAGCAGGTTTGACAGTCGAAACCTTTGCCGTTCCTTCGACTAACGAAATTGCTTCAACAGTCAATGTTATGACAAGCAAGGTTGATGCAATCTGGATTCCAATTGACAACACCATCGCATCAGCCTTCCCAACAGTTGTATCAAGCAACCAAACAGCTAAAAGACCAATCTACCCAAGCGCAACTGCCATGGTAGAAGCAGGAGGTCTGGCATCTGTAGTAGTTGACCAACACGATCTTGGAGTGGCTACTGGTAAAATGATTGCCAAAGTATTGAAAGGTGAAAAACCAGCTGATACTCCAGTTAATGTCTTCTCAACTGGTAAATCAGTTATCAACAAAAAACTAGCGCAAGAACTTGGTATCACAATCCCTGAGTCTGTTCTAAAAGAAGCAGGACAAGTGATTGAATAAAGATAAAGGAGGAGTTGGGGACATCTCCTCCCATTTTTACTAAAGAAAGAAATGAGTGAAAGATTATGATAGTATCCATTATTTCTCAGGGAATGGTCTGGGCGATTTTAGGTTTGGGAATCTTTATGACTTTTCGAATTTTGAATTTTCCAGATATGACTACTGAGGGCTCTTTTCCTCTAGGGGGAGCAGTAGCTGTTACCTTGATAACACAAGGGGTTAATCCATTTTTAGCGACCTTGGTTGCAGTAGGAGCAGGCTGTCTGGCTGGTATGGCAACGGGTCTTTTATACACCAAAGGAAAAATTCCAACTCTCTTATCAGGGATTTTGGTTATGACTTCTTGCCATTCCATCATGCTCATGATTATGGGACGTGCCAATCTGGGTCTTCTTGGAACCAAGCAAATTCAGGATGTCTTGCCTTTTGATTCGGACCTCAATCAACTCCTGACTGGATTTATCTTTGTTGCTCTTGTTATTGGCCTCATGCTCTTTTTCCTTGATACTAAACTAGGTCAAGCCTACATCGCTACAGGTGATAATCCTGATATGGCTCGTAGTTTTGGTATCAATACGGGACGTATGGAACTCATGGGCTTGGTTTTCTCAAATGGGATTATCGCGCTTGCAGGAGCCTTAATTGCTCAACAAGAAGGATATGCAGATGTTTCTCGAGGAATTGGAGTAATCGTCGTAGGGCTTGCTAGCTTGATTATTGGTGAGGTATTGTTCAAGAGTTTGACCTTGGCAGAGCGACTCATGACCATCGTTGTAGGTTCTATCTCTTATCAGTTCCTCGTATGGGGAGTGATTGCTATTGGGTTTAATACAAGTTATCTTCGTTTGTACAGCGCCTTGATTTTGGCAGTTTGCCTTATGATTCCAGCCTTCAAAAGCAAATATCTGAAAGGAGTCAAGTTTAGCAAATGACAGCAATTGTAGAATTAAAAAATGCTACCAAAGTCATCACGAATGGCTTTGACGAGGAAAAAATCATTCTGAATGATGTTTCTCTTGAAATTTTTGAACATGATTTCATTACCATCCTAGGTGGAAATGGAGCTGGAAAGTCAACTCTTTTTAACACTATTGCAGGTACCTTACCTTTAACAAGCGGAAGTATCCGCATCATGGGCGAGGACGTGACGCATTTTTCACCTGAAAAGAGGGCTAAGTACTTGTCTCGTGTCTTTCAGGATCCTAAAATGGGTACGGCTCCCCGTATGACCGTTGCAGAAAACCTTTTGATTGCCAAGTTTCGTGGTGAGAAGAGAGGGCTCCTGCCTAGAAGACTATCAAGTCATAGAGAAGAGTTTCAGGCTACCATTGAAAAGGTTGGAAATGGTCTTGAAAAACATCTGGACACTCCGATTGAGTTTCTATCAGGCGGTCAGCGCCAGGCCTTGAGTCTCTTGATGGCAACATTAAAGCGACCAGAGTTGCTCTTGTTGGATGAACACACAGCAGCCCTCGACCCCAAGACCAGTGTGGCCTTGATGGAGTTAACAGATGAATTTGTCAGCAAAGACCATCTGACAGCTTTGATGATTACCCATCATATGGAAGACGCTCTTAAGTACGGAAATCGTCTCATTGTCATGAAAGAAGGACGAATTATCCAAGATTTGAACAAGGATGAAAAATCTAAAATGAAGATTTCTGATTATTATCAACTGTTTGAGTAGATGATTTTAAATAATTGATATAAAAAGCTTAGAGGTGGAATTTTTACTTCTAACTTTTTTAGTTGTTTTTAAATATTATTTATATTTCTCTTTTCGTCTATTTTACTTTATAATATAATCGATTTAAGAATTTCAAACTTTGATAAGTGTAAGGAGATAAAAACATGGCATATACACAAGAAGATTTTCAGGAATGGATTTTTCAGATTGGATTTAAGATGGATTATTTTACCAGGGAGTTTGCGGAGAAAGAAGGGCTAAATTTAGACTATAGCATTCAGTCCTTGGATGATTTGGAAGCTTGGATCTTGGCGCATTATGAAGATCATCATGCTTTGATAGCGGACTGTAAGATGTTGGACTACCTGACAGTTTATATTGGCGAAACCTTTCGCAAGCATCTGGGTGGTAAGTGGTTTATTGACCTTAAAAATAAAAAGAACGCCTATTATTCTATGCCTGTATTGACCGACCCGTCATATAGAGGAGAAGTTTATATAGCACCGATGACTTTTGCAACGGCTTGTATTAGTAGAAAAGATGGTCAGTATATTAGCAGAATATTGAAAAATAATCTCGAAGATCAAGTGAAATAGGATTTTATTTCTTCTATTTTTCTTTCAAATATTAGAATGATTTGCTCAGATGATTCAGTTTTTCATGATAGCTGGAAACTTATGAAATAGAAGCATGCAAAAGGTATGAAATGGTTTACTTTTTTTCAGAAATAAGCTATACTAGTTAACGTAAAACTATGATAAGATGGAGGTATTGTGTATGGTTGACAAGCAAGTTATTGAAGAAATCAAAAACAATACCAACATTGTGGAAGTCATAGGCGACGTGATTTCTTTACAAAAGGCTGGACGGAACTATTTAGGGCTCTGTCCTTTTCATGGTGAGAAGACCCCTTCTTTCAACGTTGTGGAAGACAAGCAGTTTTATCACTGTTTCGGATGTGGTCGTTCAGGAGATGTCTTTAAGTTCATCGAAGAGTACCAAGGTGTGTCCTTTATGGAAGCTGTTCAGCTCTTAGGGGAGCGAGTCGGTATTCAACTAGCCATGCCTGTCCAGTCTCGTCCTCAACAGGTTTCGCCTCATCAAGCTTTATATGATATGCATGAAGAAGCTGCCCGCTTTTACCATGCAATTCTCATGACGACTAAGATGGGAGAAGAAGCAAGGGCTTATCTTTACAAACGTGGATTGACGGATGATGTTCTGAAGCACTTCCAGATTGGACTGGCTCCAGCAGAGAGAACCTATCTCTACCAACGTTTATCTGACAAGTTTGAGGAAAAGGATTTATTGGATTCGGGCTTGTTTTACTTGTCAGATAGCAATCAGTTTTATGATACTTTTTTCGGACGTATCATCTTTCCTTTGACCAATGACAAGGGGCAGGTTATTGCTTTTTCAGGTCGTATCTGGCAAGAAACGGATAGTCAGACTGCCAAGTACAAAAATAGTCGCTCGACCGCAATTTTTAACAAGAGTTACGAATTGTATCATTTGGACAAGGCAAAAAAGGGAACAGGTAAGATTACAGAGCTCTATCTGATGGAAGGCTTCATGGATGTTATCGCGGCCTACCGTGCTGGTATAGAAAATGCTGTAGCTTCTATGGGGACAGCCTTAAGTAAGGAGCATGTTGACCACCTCAAACGCTTCACCAAAAAGATAGTTCTCAGCTATGATGGCGACAAGGCAGGGCAGGCAGCAACAGCCAAGGCACTAGAGGAGTTAAAAGATTTCTCAGTTGAGGTTGTTCGAGTACCTGATGCCATGGACCCAGATGAGTATTTACAAAAGAATTCTGCTGAAGACCTAGCCTACCTTCTAACCAAGACTCGGATTAGTCCTATAGAGTTCTATATTCACCAGCTCAAACCTGAAAATAGTGATAACTTGCAAGCGCAAATCGAGTTCATTGAAAAGATTGCGCCCTTAATCGCCAAAGAAAAGTCGATCACTGCCCAGAATTCTTACATCCACATTCTGGCGGATAACCTACCTTCCTTTGATTACCAGCAGGTAGAACAGATTGTAAATGAAAGTCGGATTGTTCAAAGGCAGGAGAGGGTCAAGGAGCAACCTACACCAGTAGCGATTAGTTTACCTGTGACGCGTCAACTGACAGCAGTTATGAGAGCAGAAGCTCATCTCCTTTATAGGATGGCAGAGAATCCAGTTGTTTTAAACGACTACCGATTAAGAGAAGATTTTTTCTTTGATACCCCAGAATTTCAGATTCTTTACGAATTATTAAATGTAGAGGGAGAAATCGGATCAGAGGAACTTTCTCATCAGACTCCTGAGGTTGAAAATGCCTGGTACCATGTTCTTGGTCTAGATTTGCCAGCAGAGATGTCGCCTCAAGAACTTTCTGAAGTCGAAGCGACTCGTAACCGTGCTCTCCTCAGCAAGGACAATTTAAGGATTAAAAAGAAAGTGCAGGAAGCTAGTCATGTAGGAGATACAGACACAGCCTTGGAAGAATTGCAACGATTGATTTCCCAAAAGAGAAGAATGGAGTAATAATGGCAACAAAACAAAAAGAAGTAACCACATTTGATGTGCAGGTAGCAGACTTTATCCGTAACCACAAAAAAACAGGAACAGCAACAGACGATGAAATCAACTCAAGTCTGGTGATCCCTTTTGCTTTAGATGCTGACGGCATTGAAGATCTTTTGCAACGGATTCAGGATGCTGGAATTTCTATCACTGATAACGAAGGGAATCCAAGTGCACGTGTCCTTAGTACAGAAGAAGAGCCAGAACTCAGTGATGAGGATTTGATTGGCTCAACCTCTGCCAAGGTTAATGACCCTGTCCGTATGTATTTGAAGGAAATCGGGGTTGTTCCTCTCTTGACCAACGAAGAGGAAAAAGAATTGGCCCTTGCAGTTGAAGCTGGTGATATCGAAGCTAAACAACGTCTTGCAGAGGCCAACCTTCGTTTGGTGGTTTCTATCGCTAAGCGCTACGTAGGGCGTGGCATGCAGTTTCTTGACTTGATTCAAGAAGGAAACATGGGCTTGATGAAGGCAGTGGACAAGTTTGACTATTCAAAAGGATTCAAGTTTTCTACGTATGCAACCTGGTGGATTCGTCAGGCGATCACTCGTGCCATCGCTGATCAGGCTCGTACCATTCGTATCCCGGTTCACATGGTAGAAACCATTAACAAACTCGTCCGTGAACAGCGTAACCTCCTTCAAGAATTGGGTCAAGATCCAACTCCTGAACAAATCGCTGAGCGTATGGATATGACACCTGACAAGGTCCGTGAAATCTTGAAAATCGCCCAAGAGCCAGTATCACTTGAAACACCGATTGGTGAAGAGGACGATAGCCATCTTGGGGACTTTATCGAAGACGAAGTGATTGAAAATCCAGTAGACTACACAACTCGAATCGTTTTGCGCGAGCAGTTGGATGAAGTCTTGGATACTCTCACAGACCGTGAAGAAAACGTCTTGCGCTTGCGCTTTGGACTGGACGATGGGAAAATGCGCACCCTTGAAGATGTTGGGAAAGTCTTTAACGTAACTCGTGAACGTATCCGTCAGATCGAGGCCAAGGCTTTGAGAAAATTACGTCAACCAAGTCGCAGTAAACCGCTTCGTGATTTTATTGAAGATTAGAGTGAGGATGAATATGGCTTATACAGAAGAGCAAATTGAAACGATTAAAACTCGTATTTTGACTGCCTTGGAAGAGGTCATCGACCCTGAGTTGGGAATTGATATTGTCAACCTAGGTTTGATTTATGAAATTCGTTTTGATGGTGAAACTGGTCACACTGAAATTGATATGACCTTGACAACTATGGGCTGTCCACTGGCTGACCTCTTAACAGACCAGATACATGATGCGATGACAGATGTGCCTGAAGTAACCAATACCGAAGTTAAATTGGTCTGGTATCCAGCTTGGACTGTTGAAAAAATGAGTCGCTATGCACGTATCGCGCTAGGAATTAAATAAAGACTAAGAAAAATGTGAGAGACGATTGGAAAATGAGGAAATCTCCTTCTTTTTCCTTTGGTCTCTTCTTTCTTTTGCTGATTTTCTGGAAATAAAATGGTATAATGAATGGTATGGAAAACGAAAAATTGCGTGTCAATATGCTAAGTTCAAGTGAAAAAGTGGCTGGTCAAGGAGTATCAGGAGCCTACCGTGAGTTGGTACGTCTCCTACATCGTGATGCCCAAGATCAGTTAATTGTTACGGAAAACCTTCCTGTTGAGGCTGATGTAACCCACTTTCATACCATTGATTTCCCTTATTATTTATCTACATTCCAAAAGAAGCGGTCTGGGAGAAAAATTGGCTATGTGCATTTTTTGCCTGATACGCTTGAAGGAAGTTTGAAAATTCCATTTTTCTTAAAGGGAATTATCAAGCGCTATGTTTTTTCATTTTACAACAGAATGGAACACCTAGTGGTGGTCAATCCCATGTTTATCGAGGATTTGGTGGCAGCTGGTATTCCACGTGAAAAAGTAACTTATATTCCAAATTTTGTAAACAAAGAAAAATGGCATCCATTGCCAGCTGACCAAGTAGCAAAACTTCGTCAGGAAATGGATCTAGCTGAAACTCAGTTTGTTGTTGTCGGTGCAGGTCAGGTTCAGAAACGTAAAGGAATTGATGACTTTATTCGTCTTGCTGAGGAATTGCCAGAAATTACCTTTATCTGGGCTGGTGGTTTTTCATTTGGCGGGATGACAGATGGTTATGAACGCTATAAAAAAATCATGGACAATCCACCTAAAAATCTAATTTTTCCAGGTATTGTTCCTCCAGAGCGAATGCGAGAGCTCTACGCTTTAGCGGATCTCTTCTTGCTACCAAGTTACAACGAACTATTCCCTATGACTATCTTAGAGGCAGCTAGTTGTGAAGCACCGATTATGTTGAGGGATTTAGATCTATATAAGGTCATTCTCGAAGGGAATTATCGTGCGACAAGTGATGTTTCAGAGATGAGAGAAGCCATTCTCGAATACAAAGATCATCCTGAAAAGTTGAAAGACTTGAAAGAAAAAGCTAGAGAGATTTCTAAAGAGTATTCCGAGGAGCATTTATTGGAAATCTGGTTGAAGTTCTATCGGGAGCAGGCGGCTCTAGGCGAAAAGTGAGGTAATCTATGCGAATTGGTTTATTTACTGACACCTATTTCCCTCAAGTGTCTGGGGTTGCGACCAGTATTCGAACCTTGAAGACAGAACTTGAAAAGCAAGGGCATGCAGTTTTTATCTTTACAACTACCGATAAAGACGTGAACCGATACGAGGATTGGCAAATTATTCGCATTCCGAGTGTCCCTTTCTTTGCATTTAAAGATCGACGATTTGCCTATCGAGGTTTTACAAAGGCGCTTGAAATTGCCAAACAGTATCAACTCGATATCATTCATACCCAGACAGAGTTTTCACTAGGTTTGTTAGGGATTTGGATTGCAAGAGAATTGAAAATTCCTGTTATTCATACCTACCACACCCAGTATGAGGACTATGTGCATTACATTGCTAAGGGTATGCTGATTCGGCCAAGTATGGTAAAATATCTGGTACGGGGCTTCCTTCATGATGTAGATGGCGTGATTTGCCCTAGTGAGATTGTTCGGGACCTTCTATCTAAGTACAAAGTCAAGGTTGAAAAGCGTGTTATCCCAACTGGAATTGAGTTGGCTAAGTTTGAACGACCTGAGATCAAAGAGGAAAACTTGCAAGAACTTCGTTTGAAGTTAGGCATTCAGGAAGGCGAGAAAATGTTACTGAGTCTTTCTCGTATCTCCTATGAGAAGAATATCCAAGCAGTCATAGCCGCCTTTGCACAGGTTTTGAAAGAAGAAGACAGGGTGAAGCTGGTTGTTGCTGGTGACGGTCCTTATCTGGACAGTCTGAAAGAGCAAGCAGTGAAATTAAACCTGCAAAAACATGTGATTTTTACAGGTATGATTCCTCCAAGTGAGACAGCCTTATACTATAAGGCTGCAGATTTCTTCATCTCTGCCTCTACTAGTGAAACCCAAGGATTAACTTATCTAGAGAGTTTAGCCAGTGGAACGCCTGTCATTGCTCATGGCAATCCTTATCTGGATAATCTGATCAGTGACAAAATGTTTGGAACTCTCTACTATGGAGAGCATGATCTTGCTGGTGCAATCTTGGAGGCCTTGATCGCCACTCCAGATATGGATGAGCAGAAGTTGGCTGACAAGTTGTATGAGATTTCGGCTGAGAATTTTGGGAAACGAGTTCATGAGTTTTATCTTGATGCGATGATTTCAAATAAATTTGAGCAGGAACTACGTGGCGACGAACCCATGACACAGCGATTCTTAAAAACTATTTTGTACCTACCTCAGCAGGCTGTTTCAGCTCCAGTTAAAGAGTCCAAACGAATATTAAAGGCTTCTAAAAAGCAATTGTCTAGCATCCGGGATTACTGGAGAGATTAGTAAAAATATAGGAGAATAAAATATGGCAAAAAAATTTATGAGAAGTGGTAGAGATCAAAAAATTGGAGGCGTTTGCGCAGGTGTAGCCCACTATTTTGATATTGACCCTACCATTGTCCGTGTGATTTGGGGCGTTCTTGCCTTTTGTTATGGGGCAGGGGTACTTGCTTACTTGATTTTATGGGTAATTGCACCTGTTTCTAGCGAATATTAAAAGAGAATCAGAATAGAACAAAGAGAAATAAAAAGGAGTCCAGATGGCTTTTGGAGATAATGGAAAACGTAAAAAAACAATGTTTGAAAAAGTAACGCTTTTTGTCGTGCTAATTATGTTGTTTGTAACCCTTGCTGGTATCTTTGCGACAGCACTTGGAGCTTTTAGCAGATTCTAAGCAAGTTGCTAAGATAGGAACAATAACTAATGACTGGATTTTCCAGTCCTTTTTAAAGTGAGAATAAAATATGAGTATGTTTTTAGATACAGCTAAGATCAAGGTCAAGGCTGGTAATGGTGGCGATGGCATGGTCGCCTTTCGCCGTGAAAAGTATGTCCCGAATGGCGGTCCTTGGGGTGGTGATGGTGGACGTGGAGGTAACGTCGTTTTCGTTGTGGACGAAGGCTTGCGTACCTTGATGGATTTCCGCTATAACCGTCATTTCAAGGCCGAATCTGGTGAAAAAGGAATGACTAAAGGAATGCATGGACGTGGTGCAGAAGATCTTCGTGTTCGCGTACCACAAGGAACGACTGTACGTGATGCAGAAACAGGTAAAGTCATTACAGACTTGATTGAACATGGTCAAGAATTTATCGTTGCTCATGGCGGTCGTGGTGGTCGTGGGAATATCCGTTTTGCAACACCAAAAAATCCTGCGCCTGAAATTTCTGAGAATGGAGAACCAGGTCAAGAACGTGAGTTGCAACTGGAATTGAAGATTCTAGCGGATGTCGGCTTGGTCGGTTTCCCCTCTGTCGGAAAGTCAACTTTGCTTAGTGTCGTTACTTCAGCCAAACCAAAGATTGGTGCCTACCACTTTACGACAATTGTCCCAAATCTTGGGATGGTTCGTACCCAGTCAGGTGAATCGTTTGCCGTAGCGGACCTGCCAGGTTTGATTGAGGGAGCTAGCCAGGGTGTCGGCTTGGGGACTCAGTTCCTTCGTCATATTGAACGCACTCGAGTCATCCTTCATATCGTCGATATGTCGGCTAGCGAAGGTCGTGATCCTTACGAAGATTACCTTGCTATCAATAAAGAGTTGGAATCATACAACCTTCGTCTTATGGAGCGTCCCCAGATCATCGTAGCCAACAAGATGGACATGCCTGAGAGTCAGGAAAATCTTGAAGCCTTCAAGAAGAAATTGGCAGCAAACTACGACGAGTTTGAAGAACTACCAGCAATCTTCCCTATTTCTGGTCTGACCAAGCAAGGTTTGGCAACTCTTTTAGATGCGACAGCCGAGTTGTTAGACAAGACTCCTGAGTTCTTGCTCTATGACGAGTCTGATATGGAAGAAGAGGCTTACTACGGCTTTGACGAGGAAGAAAAGGCCTTTGAGATTAGTCGTGATGATGATGCGACATGGGTACTTTCTGGTGAGAAACTCATGAAACTCTTTAACATGACTAACTTTGACCGTGACGAATCAGTTATGAAATTTGCCCGCCAGCTTCGTGGTATGGGGGTTGATGAAGCCCTTCGTGCGCGTGGAGCCAAGGATGGAGACTTGGTCCGAATCGGTAAATTTGAGTTTGAATTTGTAGACTAGGAGACAGATATGGGAGATAAACCGATATCATTCCGAGATGCAGATGGAAATTTTGTTTCTGCAGCAGATGTATGGAATGAAAAGAAACTAGAAGAATTGTTTAATCGTCTCAATCCCAAACGTTCTCTTAGATTAGCACGAGAAAAAAAAGGCAATGAGAAGGCTGATAAAGAAGAAAAATAGCCTATCGACATTGATAAAACAGAACCCCGTGATTGTATTCATCACGGGGAATTTTTTAGTCATTGAAGAAAAATGGTGGCGCAAATTTTTTAAGAATTTCAAAGCAAGTCTGTGCTTCTTCAGCGTTTTCACAGATAAGAAGGCAGACGTCATCACCACATACTGTGGCAATGATTTGTTTAAAATTGAGAGCATCGAGAACAGCTCCAAACGATTGTGCAAGGCCTGGCAAGGTTTTGAGGACAACCTGATGCTGGACAGGACGTAGCATGACTAAGCCATCTTCCATATAGTTTTCCAAGCGTTTTTCCCATTTGGAGATGGAACCAGTATTTAAAACATAGTAAGAATGTTCTGCTTCGCGAACCTTTGAAAGGTTCATAGTCTTGATATCGCGTGAGAGAGTAGCCTGTGTGACTTGGATGTCGTTTTCAGCTAGTAAAGCTTGCAACTCTGCCTGTGTATGAATCTTATTTTTAGCTACAAGTGCACGGATGAGTTGGTGTCTATGTTCAGATTTATTCATATGAGGCTGACTCCTTTTATGAGGGGATGGTGATGGAGGATTGTGTGAGATCGACTGTTAAGTGATAGTCTGTATTATCACGGACAGTGATTTCAAAGTCTGTTGTATAGAGGACAAGGCGAAGTGTGTCACCTTTTTTCAGCTTGTAAATCGTAGGTTGTAGGGCAAGTTGGATTTCCATCCATTTTTCAGCTTCTATGCTCTCAACAGTTAGTAAATCATTTCGATTTTGTAAATTAAGGTAGCCTTTGGTGATAACACGTTGAACACTTGGATTGAATGGCAGTTCGCAGAGATTTTCTAACATGTGGTAGCGACCGTTGTCAATGGTTCTAGCACTTAAAACAGCTGGATAAGGCTGCAGATATTTCTTTTGTCCAAGTTCTAGCAGTTGAGCAGACAATAAGCCCTTGTTTGTACTTGATTTGACACGAAGTTTCAGCTCCACTCGACCATTTAAGTGAATATCTTGAGTTACTGGAAGGTCAATGGTGATCTGATTAGCTTTTCCTTGGTAAAGTTCTGTGTTGAAAGTCTGGTAAGTCTTACCATAACGATCAAAATCATCTTGATCATACTGGTTTTGAATCACTTTTTCTTCAGTTCCAAGTGAGAAGGTATGCAGTTCATCTTGCTTGCCAAAGTCATCAAGGCACTGCCATGTTTGAGGTACAGTATTGTCTTGCCAGATAACAGTAGGAGGTTGATAGCTTGAGTCAAGTCCTAACAGTTTCTTACTTAACAAGGCATTCATGGACTCACGGAAGTCAATTGACTGCCAGTTATTCATATAAACATGAGCCCCATGATGGAAAAATAGGTGCTTATTGATATGAGCTGGAAGGGTATGAAACATCTGGTAAACATGAAGAGGTTTGACGTTCCAATCCTGAGAACCATGCGTAAAGACGACCTCGGCTTTAACCTTGTGAGCATTGAGTAGATAGTTGCGGTCATGCCAAAATTGATTGTAGTCACCAGTCTTGCGATCTAATTGTTCTTTTACCTTCTCTAAGTCTGCCTGATGAGCTTCATTACCACGAATATAATCACCAGCTAGGAGATTACGGGAGTAGGTCAATTCAGCAAGTGAGTCAAAATCCTCACCTGGATAACCACCAGGGCTGGTTACCAGACCATTTTCACGATAGTAGTTATACCAAGAGGAAATACCTGCTTCAGCGATAATCACTTCTAAACCATCAACACCAGTTGTCGCGAGACCATTGGACATGGTACCTAGATAGGAAATTCCTGTTGTTGCGACTTTCCCGTTTGACCAGTCAGCCTTGACTTGACGTTTGCGCGTGTGGTCCGTGAAAGCACGACAACGACCATTAAGCCAGTCAATCACGTTTTTATATGCTTCAATTTGATGGTAGTCCCCATTAGTCATGAGACCTTGGGAATCTCTGGTACCAACACCCGATACATAGAGATTGGCAAATCCTCGTGGGAGGAAGTAGTCATTGAGGGTGTATGAGCTATTGATATGAGCTAACTTTTCTTCAGCTTTTGAGACGACTTCAGTTTGGCCGAGAGGCTCGACTAAATTCAGCTTAGGCTCCTCAAGCTCAATGGTGTGGGCAGGTTTGACCTCAAGCTCTCCTTCCATTTTGTAGAGAGCCTTGTCGCTGGCTTTATCATTGGTGCCTTGGTGATAAGGACTGGCAGTCATAAGAGCAGGGACTTGTCCATCATAACGTGGACGAATAATGCTGACCTTGACTAAATCAGGGAGTCCGTCTTTATCAGTATCCACACGACTCTCGACATACACGACTTCACGAATGACATCGTGAGTAGAGAAGGTTGCCAAGCTCTTACCGTTAAAGTAGTGGTAGTGATTATCTTCTGAAATGAGTCCATCACTAACAAGCTGGTCGATGAGGGTATTTCCCTTTTTGGTTCGAGTGTTGAGTAAATGGTAAAGATTTTCAATCAAATCTCCGTAAATAATAGGAAATCCAGTCTCCTTACGAAATAGTTCGGCATCCTCAAAATCAACAAGATAGCTGAATCCTAAAAGTTGAAAAACTACCGTATAGAAAATATCAGCAGTCAACTCTTTATCAGACTGAAAGAAGCTCAAAAGGTCCGTTTCTCTATCTGCAGCTAGGGTAGATAGAGCATAATCGGTGTTCGCATAAGTGAAAAAACTCCAGCGGACAAATTGTTCAAGTTGTTTTTTTGATGCTTGTTCTGGTACCAGCTTCAAACCAAGCTGAGATAACTCGCGCAAAATTTGTGAATGAGAAACGGGCAAGTAGCTGAATTGATTAAAACGCATGGCGCTCTCCTTTGAAAATATTCTAAATTTAGTATATCAAAAATAAGGTAAAAAAGATATTGTTGACCTGTGATGAAGTCACTTTAAAAGGAATGGTCTTATACCTTTTCATTCTAGTTTTTAAAATGGTATAATAGTACTATATATAAAGCAAGGGGGAGATGGAATGATTGCACAACTCGACACCAAGACTGTTTACAGTTTTATGGAAAGTGTGGTTTCGATTGAAAAATACGTACAAACAGCTAAAGAATACGGCTATTCTCACCTTGCTATCATGGATGTGGATAATCTCTATGGAGCCTATCACTTTTTAGAAGTGACTCGTAAGCAGGGCATCCAACCTTTAATTGGTCTTGAAATGAACTTGATTATAGACGAGAAGGCGCTTTCTTTCCGTTTTCTAGCCTTATCCACTAAAGGTTATCAAGAGTTGATGAAGTTATCCACTTTAAAAATGACTGGACGGAAAAATTGGTCTGACTTCACCTCCCACCTCGAAGATGTTGCCGTTATTGTTCCTTATTTTGATGGAATCGAACAGCTGGATTTGGGGCATGATTATTTTATCGGTGTCAGTCCAGATACTCCTCAAGAAGTCTTTACCAGACCCATTCTTCCACTCTATCAAGTCAACTCTTTTGAAAAAGAAGATATACAAGTTTTGCAAATCTTGTCGGCAGTCAAGGACAATGTCAGTCTTAGGGAAGTGGATGTGCATTCACAACAAGGGATTTTTTTACCTGCCTCAGATTTAGAAGCTCGGTTTAAAAATCGCTTCTCTCAGGCACTTGCCAATCTTCAAGGTTTGATAGAGAATGTTAGATACCAACTTGATCCAAGTTTAAAACTCCCTCGCTTTAATCCTGAAAGACCAGCGGTGGAAGAGCTTCGAGCAAGAGCTGAGCAAGGCTTGAGTGACAAGGGGCTAACCTCAATTATCTATCGTGAGCGACTGAATGAAGAGTTGGCTGTGATTCATGATATGGGCTTTGACGACTATTTCCTTGTAGTTTGGGATTTGCTCCGTTTTGGACGCTCCCAAGGCTACTATATGGGAATGGGGCGCGGTTCTGCGGTTGGTAGTCTGGTGGCCTACTCACTCGATATCACAGGAATTGACCCGGTTGAAAAGGACTTGATTTTCGAGCGCTTTTTAAATCGTGAGCGTTACACCATGCCCGATATCGATATTGACATTCCAGACCTTTATAGACCAGAGTTCATTCGTTATGTTCGTGATCGCTATGGCAGTCAACACGTGGCGCAGATTGTCACTTATTCGACCTTTGGAGCAAAACAGGCAATTCGTGATGTTTTCAAACGCTATGGCGTTCCAGAGTACGAATTAACAAATATTACGAAAAAAATCAGTTTCCGAGATACGCTAACGACGGCCTATGAAAAGAATTTGCAATTTAGGCAGGTCATCAATAGTAAGATTGAATACCAAAAAGCTTTTGAGATTGCTCGAAAGATTGAAGGTTATCCACGTCAGACCTCTATCCATGCAGCCGGAGTCGTTATGAGCGACCAGGACTTGACGGACTATATTCCGCTCAAATACGGTGAAGATATGCTCATCACCCAGTATGATGCTCATGGTGTTGAAGCTAATGGTCTTTTAAAAATGGATTTCCTAGGTCTGCGTAACCTAACTTTTGTCCAAAAAATGCAGGAATTACTAGCTGAGTCAGAAGGTATTCATCTGAAAATCGAAGAGATTGATTTGGAAGACAAAGAAACTCTGGCCCTTTTTGCTTCTGGAAATACTAAAGGTATTTTCCAATTTGAACAACCAGGAGCCATTCGACTCTTGAAACGAGTCAAGCCGCAAGTTTTCGAAGAAGTGGTGGCAACGACATCCCTCAACAGACCAGGTGCTAGTGATTATATCGATAATTTTGTGGCTCGAAAGCACGGCAAAGAAAAGGTGACGGTGCTGGATCCTGCCTTGGAAGACATCCTTTCATCAACCTACGGTATCATGCTCTATCAAGAGCAAGTCATGCAGGTGGCTCAGCACTTTGGAGGTTTCAGCCTTGGCAAAGCCGATATCCTCAGACGAGCCATGGGTAAGAAAAATGCTAAAGAGATGCATTTGATGAAGGAAGATTTTATCACAGGGGCTATGAAACTTGGGCATTCAGAAGAAAAAGCCAACCAAGTTTTTGCAGTGATGGAAAAGTTTGCGGGCTACGGATTTAACAGATCCCACGCCTATGCCTACTCAGCCCTGGCTTTCCAGCTAGCTTATTTCAAGACGCACTATCCTGCTATTTTCTTTCAAGTCATGTTGAATTATTCAAGCAGTGATTACATTGTGGATGCATTGCAGATGGGCTTTGAAGTAGCTCAATTAGCAATCAACACTATTCCCTATCATGATAAGATTGCACAGAAGAAAATCTATCTTGGTCTAAAAGCCATTAAGGGCATGCCAAGAGATTTGTCTTACTGGATTATTGAAAATCGTCCCTTCTTAAGCATTGAAGATTTTGTCACACGTCTTCCCAAGAATTACAAGAAACTGTCGCTTCTGACGCCTTTGGTTGAACTGGGGCTTTTTGATGACTTTGACAAGAATCGCCAGAAAATCTTAGTCAACCTACCAAACCTATTTGTTTTTGTTGAGGAGTTGGGTGGTCTCTTTGCAGATGCAAGTTATAGTTGGACTGAAGCTGATGATTTTACTGAGGCAGAGAAATTTTACAAAGAGCAGGAACTGATTGGAGTTGGAATCAGTGCCCATCCTCTACAAACTCTTGCCAAACAAGCTTTATATCCAACAACGTCCATCGTTAATCTCACTGAGGGGAGTCAAGCAACTCTTCTAGTTGAAGTGCAAAAACTAAAAGTCATTCGAACTAAGAAAGGCGAGAGTATGGCCTTTCTACAGGTTCATGACAGTAAGTCTAGGCTGGATGTAACTGTATTTTCTGACCAATATCGAAAATTCGCT
Source organism: Streptococcus mitis bv. 2 str. SK95 (assembly GCF_000222705.1). GTDB lineage: Bacteria > Bacillota > Bacilli > Lactobacillales > Streptococcaceae > Streptococcus > Streptococcus mitis_AY. The sequence goes on from NZ_AFUB01000011.1 coordinate 104,318, forward strand.
TCTATCTTGTTCGAAGGAAAATTCTACTATATCAATGGCAAGGTTCAATCCCGAGATGGTCGTCTGCAAATGATTGCACAAGATTTGAAAGAAGCAGTCGCTGAACGATTCTGGATTCAAGTTAAAAATCACGACAACGATAGAGAGATTTCAAATATCTTGGAACAATATAAAGGCTCTATTCCTGTTATTATCAGGTATGTAGAGGAAGAAAAAACAATTGTTTCCTCCCAACATTTTGTAAAAAAAGATACACTTTTACAGGAAAAATTAGAGGGAATTACTATGAAAACGATTTATCGCTAAAAATACGAAAAATAGAAGAATTTTCAAATGAAATGTGGTATAATCAATAAGAATGTTAAAAGAAAAAGGAGCAAAACCAAATGAAACGTATTGCTGTTTTGACTAGTGGTGGAGACGCCCCTGGTATGAACGCTGCCATCCGTGCAGTAGTTCGTCAAGCAATCTCAGAAGGAATGGAAGTCTTTGGTATCTATGATGGATACGCAGGGATGGTTGCCGGTGAAATCTATCCACTTGATGCTGCTTCAGTTGGAGACATCATTTCACGTGGTGGTACTTTCCTTCACTCTGCTCGTTACCCTGAGTTTGCACAACTCGAAGGTCAACTTAAAGGGATTGAGCAGTTGAAAAAACACGGTATCGAAGGTGTCGTTGTTATCGGTGGTGACGGTTCTTATCACGGAGCTATGCGCTTGACTGAGCATGGATTCCCTGCTATCGGACTTCCAGGTACAATCGATAACGATATCGTAGGTACTGACTTCACAATCGGATTTGATACTGCAGTTACTACTGCAATGGATGCAATCGATAAGATTCGTGATACATCATCAAGTCACCGTCGTACTTTCGTTGTTGAAGTAATGGGACGTAATGCTGGTGATATCGCACTTTGGGCAGGTATTGCAACTGGTGCTGATGAAATCATTATCCCTGAAGAAGGCTTCAAGATGGAAGATATCGTAGCTAGTATCAAAGCTGGTTACGAATGCGGAAAAAACACAACATCATCGTTTTGGCCGAGGGGGTTATGTCTGCCGATGAATTCGGTAAGAAACTCAAGGAAGCAGGAGATACTAGTGACCTTCGTGTAACTGAACTTGGTCACATCCAACGTGGTGGTTCACCAACTGCGCGTGACCGCGTCTTGGCGTCACGCTTGGGAGCACATGCTGTTAAACTCCTCAAACAAGGAATCGGTGGTGTCGCTGTTGGTATTCGTAATGAGAAAATGGTTGAAAACCCAATTCTTGGAACAGCAGAAGAAGGAGCCTTGTTCAGCCTAACTGCTGATGGCAAAATCGTTGTTAACAACCCTCACAAAGCTGACCTTGGACTTGCTAGCTTGAACAAGAGCTTGTCCTAATCAACTTTAACTAATCTGGTAAAATGACCATAAAAGGTCAAATTATATAAAGGAGTCACAAATCATGAATAAACGTGTAAAAATCGTTGCAACTTTGGGTCCTGCGGTAGAAATCCGTGGTGGTAAAAAATTCGGTGATGACGGATACTGGGGTGAAAAACTTGACGTTGAAGCTTCAGCAAAAAACATTGCTAAATTGATTGAAGCAGGAGCTAACACTTTCCGTTTCAACTTCTCACACGGTGACCACCAAGAACAAGGTGAACGTATGGCAACTGTTAAACTTGCAGAAAAACTTGCAGGTAAAAAAGTTGGTTTCCTTCTTGATACTAAAGGACCAGAAATCCGTACAGAATTGTTTGAAGGTGAAGCTAAAGAGTACTCATACAAAACGGGTGAAAAAATCCGTGTTGCAACTAAACAAGGAATCAAATCAACTCGTGAAGTGATTGCTTTGAACGTTGCGGGTGCTCTTGATATCTACGACGATGTTGAAGTTGGTCGTCAAGTATTGGTTGACGATGGTAAACTTGGTCTTCGCGTTGTTGCTAAAGACGATGCAACTCGTGAATTTGAAGTTGAAGTTGAAAATGACGGAATTATCGCTAAACAAAAAGGTGTAAACATCCCTAACACTAAAATTCCTTTCCCAGCACTTGCTGAACGTGATAACGATGATATCCGTTTCGGTCTTGAGCAAGGTATTAACTTCATCGCGATCTCATTCGTACGTACTGCAAAAGACGTGAATGAAGTTCGTGCAATCTGTGAAGAAACTGGAAACGGGCATGTTCAATTGTTCGCTAAAATCGAAAACCAACAAGGTATCGACAACTTGGATGAAATCATCGAAGCTGCTGACGGTATCATGATTGCTCGTGGTGACATGGGTATTGAAGTACCATTTGAAATGGTTCCAGTTTACCAAAAAATGATTATCACTAAAGTTAACGCAGCTGGTAAAGTTGTTATCACAGCAACAAACATGCTTGAAACTATGACTGAAAAACCACGTGCCACTCGTTCAGAAGTATCAGACGTATTTAACGCTGTTATCGACGGAACTGACGCAACAATGCTTTCAGGTGAGTCTGCAAATGGTAAATACCCACTTGAGTCAGTTACAACAATGGCTACAATTGACAAGAACGCTCAAACTCTTCTTAACGAATACGGACGTTTGAACTCAGATACTTTCGAACGTAACTCTAAGACAGAAGTTATGGCTTCAGCAGTTAAAGATGCAACAAACTCAATGGACATCAAATTGGTTGTAACTCTTACTAAGACTGGTCACACTGCACGTTTGATCTCTAAATACCGTCCAAATGCTGATATCTTGGCATTGACATTTGACGAATTGACAGAACGTGGATTGATGTTGAACTGGGGTGTTATCCCAATGTTGACAGATGCTCCATCATCAACTGACGATATGTTCGAAATTGCTGAACGTAAAGCAGTTGAAGCAGGTCTTGTACAATCTGGTGACGATATCGTTATCGTTGCAGGTGTACCGCTTGGAGAAGCTGTCCGTACAAACACGATGCGTATCCGTACAGTACGTTAATCTAAACTTTTAAAAGCCTATCATACCAAGCTTTTGTGCTTGTATGATGGGTCTTTTTTCTATTTTAGAAGATAAAAAGAGAGAGATTTTTATTAAACAGAAATGGGAAAAATAGGAGAACTATGGTATAATAGAACGTAGAGACCTTTTTAGTAAATTTTGAAAGAGTATAACATGAGAAAAATTGTCATCAATGGTGGACATCCATTGCAAGGTGAGATCACCATTAGCGGTGCTAAGAATAGTGTTGTAGCATTAATCCCTGCTATTATACTGGCAGATGATGTTGTCACTTTGGATTGTGTCCCAGATATTTCAGACGTTGCTAGTCTTGTAGAGATTATGGAAATCATGGGAGCGAAAGTAAAACGCTATGATGATGTTTTGGAGATTGATCCGAGAGGTGTTCAAAACATTCCTATGCCTTATGGTAAGATTAATAGCCTTCGTGCTTCTTATTATTTCTATGGAAGTCTGTTAGGTCGCTTTGGTGAAGCAACAGTTGGACTTCCTGGTGGATGTGATTTGGGACCTCGTCCGATTGACCTTCACTTAAAAGCTTTTGAAGCCATGGGAGCTAAGGTGAGCTATGAGGGAGACAATATGAATTTGTCTGCTCAGGGTAAGGGACTTCACGGCGCAAGTATCTACATGGATACTGTCAGCGTTGGTGCAACTATTAACACCATGATTGCTGCAGTAAAAGCTAAGGGACGTACTGTCATTGAAAATGCGGCCCGTGAACCAGAAATCATCGATGTGGCTACCCTTTTGAATAACATGGGGGCTCACATTCGTGGTGCAGGGACTGATATTATCATCATTGATGGTGTCGAGCAACTTCATGGGACGCGTCACCAAGTAATCCCAGACCGTATCGAAGCTGGAACCTATATTTCACTTGCTGCAGCGGTAGGAAAAGGAATTCGTATTAACAACGTTCTCTATGAACACTTAGAAGGCTTTATCGCCAAACTAGAGGAAATGGGCGTTCGTATGACAGTCTCTGAGGATTGTATCTTCGTTGAAGAACAGTCTGATTTGAAGGCCATCAATATCAAAACAGCTCCCTATCCAGGGTTTGCAACCGATTTGCAACAGCCTATTACGCCACTTTTACTAACTGCTCAAGGTCGTGGTACCATTATTGACACCATTTACGAAAAACGTGTCAACCATGTTTTTGAGTTAGCAAAAATGGATGCGGATATTACGACTACAAATGACCATATTTTCTACACTGGTGGGCGTGTTCTACATGGTGCCAAGGTGAAAGCTACAGACTTGCGAGCTGGTGCTGCACTTGTCATCGCTGGATTGATGGCTCAAGGCCAGACTGAAATTACAAATATTGAGTTTATCCTTCGTGGTTACTCAGATATTATTGAAAAATTGCGTAGTCTTGGAGCGGACATTACACTTGTTGAAGACTAAACCGTTGAGGTGATTATGAATATTTGGACCAAATTAGCAATGTTTTCTTTTTTTGAAACGGAGCGCTTGTATTTGCGTCCTTTCTTTTTTAGTGACAGTCAAGCGTTTTTCGAGATTGCTTCCAATCCTGAAAATCTTCAGTTTATTTTTCCCAGTCAAGCAAGTTTGGAAGAAAGTCAGTACGCACTTGCCAACTATTTTATGAGAGCTCCTCTGGGTGTCTGGGCAATTTGTAGCCAAGACAATCAGGAAATGATTGGTTCCATCAAGTTTGAAAAAATAGACGAAATCAAAAAAGAAGCTGAAATTGGTTATTTCTTAAGAAAGGATTCTTGGTCACAAGGTTTTATGACAGAAGTAGTTACCAAACTATGTCAGCTTTCATTTGAAGAATTTGGTTTAAAACAATTATCCATTATCACTCATCTGGAGAATCAAGCTAGTCAAAAAGTAGCCTTGAAATCGGGCTTTAGTCTCTTCCGACAGTTTAAGGGGAGCGATCGCTATACACGTAAAATGAGGGACTATCTTGAATTTCGATACATAAAAGGAGAATTCAATGAGTAAACACCAGGAAATCTTAAGTTATCTGGAAGAGTTGCCAATTGGGAAGAGAGTTAGTGTTCGTAGTATTTCAAATCACCTAGGTGTCAGTGATGGGACGGCTTATCGTGCCATTAAAGAAGCTGAAAACCGTGGAATTGTAGAAACTCGACCTCGTAGTGGAACCATTCGTGTCAAATCTCAGAAAGTGGCTATTGAAAAACTGACCTATGCAGAGATTGCAGAAGTAACCTCATCTGAAGTTTTGGCTGGTCAAGAAGGTTTGGACAGAGAATTCAGTAAATTCTCCATTGGGGCTATGACCGAGCAGAATATCTTGTCCTATCTGAATGATGGTGGTCTTTTGATCGTAGGTGACCGTACTCGTATTCAACTTTTAGCTCTGGAAAATGAAAACGCGGTCCTTGTAACGGGTGGCTTTCATGTGCACGAGGATGTACTAGCTCTTGCCAATAAAAAGGGTATTCCTGTCCTGAGAAGCAAGCATGATACTTTTACAGTTGCGACCATGATCAATAGAGCTTTGTCAAATGTGCAGATTAAGACAGATATTTTAACAGTTGAAAAGCTCTATCGTCCCAGTCATGAGTATGGTTTCTTAAGAGAAACGGACACAGTGAAAGATTATCTAGACTTGGTACGCAAGAATCGAAGTAGTCGTTTCCCAGTCATCAATCAGCATCAAGTGGTTGTGGGAGTTGTTACCATGCGTGATGCAGGGGACAAATCCCCTAGCACGACGATTGATAAGGTGATGACGCGCAGTATTTTTGTGACAGGATTAGCGACCAATATTGCCAACGTCAGTCAACGGATGATAGCAGAAGACTTTGAGATGGTCCCAGTCGTGAGAAGCAATCAAACTTTGCTCGGAGTTGTAACGAGACGAGATGTCATGGATAAGATGAGCCGCTCTCAAGTTTCGGCTTTGCCGACTTTTTCAGAGCAAATCGGACAAAAGTTGTCTTATCATCACGACGAAGTTGTGATTACAGTTGAGCCCTTTATGCTTGAGAAGAACGGAGTTTTGGCAAATGGTGTTCTTGCTGAAATTTTAACTCACATGACACAGGATTTGGTGGCAAATAGCAGACGCAATCTCATTATCGAGCAGATGCTAATTTACTTCTTACAAGCTGTTCAGATAGATGATACTTTGCGAATTCAGGCACGTATTATTCACCACACGAGACGTTCGGCTATTATTGATTATGATATTTATCATGGTCACCAGATTGTTTCAAAAGCAAACGTTACAGTCAAAATCAATTAGAATCTAGGAGAAAAAATGATAACTTTAAAATCAGCACGTGAAATCGAAGCCATGGACAAGGCAGGTGATTTCCTCGCTAGTATTCATATCGGCTTACGTGATTTGATTAAGCCAGGCGTGGATATGTGGGAAGTAGAAGAGTACGTTCGTCGACGTTGTAAAGAGGAAAATTTCCTTCCTCTACAGATTGGCGTGGATGGTGCAGTCATGGATTACCCCTATGCCACTTGTTGCTCTCTCAACGACGAAGTAGCTCACGCCTTCCCACGTCATTACATTTTGAAAGATGGCGATTTACTCAAGGTTGACATGGTTCTAGGCGGTCCGATTGCCAAATCCGACCTCAATGTATCTAAACTCAACTTCAATAATGTTGAGCAAATGAAAAAATACACTCAAAACTATACTGGCGGTCTAGCAGACTCATGTTGGGCTTATGCGGTTGGTACACCGTCTGAAGAAGTGAAAATCCTGATGGACGTGACCAAGGAAGCTATGTATATAGGGATTGAGCAGGCAGTTGTTGGAAATCGTATCGGTGATATCGGTGCAGCAATTCAGGAATATGCTGAAAGTCGCGGTTACGGTGTCGTACGTGATTTGGTTGGTCATGGTGTTGGACCAACTATGCACGAAGAACCAATGGTTCCTAACTACGGTGTAGCAGGTCGTGGACTCCGTCTCCGTGAAGGAATGGTACTAACCATTGAACCCATGATAAATACTGGTGACTGGGAAATTGATACAGATATGAAGACTGGCTGGGCTCATAAGACTATTGATGGCGGCCTATCTTGCCAATATGAACACCAGTTCGTGATTACCAAAGACGGTCCTGTTATCTTGACTAGTCAAGGTGAAGAAGGAACGTATTAAAATGAAAGGAGCTTGTACCACCCTCAAAAAGTTAGACAGAAAAAATCAGCTCTTTGTCAACTGTAGTGGGTTGAAGTCAGCTAAGATCGAGAAAGGACGAATTTCGTCCTTTCTTTTTTGATATTTAGAGCAATGAAAATTCTTTTATTGAAATTTTCAAAATTCCGAAAACCAAAGGCATTTCGTTTGATAAGTTTAATGAGATTATTAGTCGCTTTTCATTATAGATCTTATGGGACTTTTTTTGTACCAGATTTCTGAATAAACTGATTAAATTCCTATTTTTCCCTATCATTGTCCCTGTTTTTTCTGGAGTTTTGGGGATATAATAGACCTATCAAATCAAAGAATGGAGGAAGGCAATGGACAATGCAATCTTTTTTATCAGCGTTTTTCTTGCTGGAATTCTTTCCTTCTTTTCTCCTTGTATTTTACCCTTGTTGCCAGTCTATGCGGGGGTCTTGTTGGATGATAAGAATGATGCTCAGGCTTCTAGTGGAAAATTTTCAATCTCACTTGTTAGTTTATTGCGAACTCTGGCCTTTATAGCGGGGATTTCTTTTATCTTTATCTTACTGGGCTATGGAGCTGGTTTTTTAGGCAATTTGCTGTATGCTTCTTGGTTTCAGTATGTGACGGGTGCGGTTATCATTCTCTTGGGCTTGCACCAGATGGAAGTCCTACATTTGCAGGGGCTCTACAAGGAAAGAAGGCTACAATTAAAGAGACAGGATCAAAACGCTAACGGCTATAGTCAGGCATTTTTACTGGGGTTGACCTTTAGTTTTGCTTGGACGCCGTGTGTAGGGCCAGTTCTGGGCTCTGTTTTGGCTTTGGCGGCTTCAGGTGGTTCAGGAGCTTGGCAAGGAGCTGGTCTCATGTTGGTTTACACGCTGGGTTTGGCGCTACCATTTTTGGTTCTAGCTCTTGCCTCCAGCTATGTTTTGAAACATTTCCGAAAACTCCATCCTTATCTCGGAACCCTCAAGAAAGTGGGTGGTTTCCTCATTATCCTGATGGGAATCTTGGTGCTTTTGGGGAATGCTTCCATTTTGACTACATTATTTGAATAGAGAGGAAAAAGAAATGAAAAAATGGCAAACATGTCTCCTTGGAGTAGGCTCAATCTGTTGTTTGGCAGCCTGTTCGGCTAAAAATATGTCAGACGAGTCTACTATGAAGGAGCAAACCAAAACAGAACAAGTCAGTTCACAAACTGCCACTAAAGGTCAGCAAGTCGCTGATTTTGAACTAACAGGTGTAGATGGCAAGACCTACCGCTTGTCTGATTACAAGGGCAAGAAAGTCTATCTCAAATTCTGGGCTTCTTGGTGTTCTATCTGTCTGGCTAGTCTTTCGGATACGGATGAAATTGCTAAGGATGCTGGTGATGACTACGTGGTCTTGACAGTGGTGTCTCCTGGTCACAAGGGAGAACAAGCGGAAGCGGATTTTAAAAAATGGTATAAGGGCTTGGATTATAAAAATTTTCCAGTTTTAATTGATCCATCAGGTAAACTCTTGGAAAGTTATGGTGTTCGTTCTTATCCAACTCAAGCCTTTATAGACAAGGAAGGCAAGCTGGTCAAAACGCAACCAGGTTTTATGGATAAGGATATGATTTTAAAAGAATTGAAAGAAATGGGGTAGAGAAAGGCTATGAATGATAAAGTAAAACTTTTTGTCTTGGCAGGGGTCATTCTCCTAGCCCTAACCGGTTTCTATTTTCTATTGATGCGAAATGCAGGGCAGACAGATACGTCGCAAATTGAGAAAGCGTCAGTTAGCCAAGGAGGAAAAACAGTGAAAAAAACAGAAGTCAGTAAAAACTCAGACTTGCACGAAATTTATCTTGCTGGGGGATGTTTCTGGGGAGTTGAGGAATACTTCTCACGCGTTCCCGGAGTGACAGATGCCGTTTCAGGCTATGCAAATGGTAGAGGGGAAACAACCAAGTACGAATTGATTAACCAAACAGGACATGCGGAAACCGTCCATGTCACCTATGATGCTAACCAAATTTCCCTCAAGGAAATCCTACTTCATTACTTCCGCATTATCAACCCAACCAGCAAAAATAAACAAGGAAATGATGTGGGAACCCAGTACCGTACAGGTGTTTATTACACAGATGAAAAGGATTTGGAAGTAATCAATCAGGTCTTTGATGAAGTGGCTAAGAAATACGACCAACCTCTGGCAGTTGAAAAGGAGACCTTGAAGAATTTTGTGGTGGCGGAGGATTATCACCAAGACTACCTCAAGAAAAATCCAAATGGCTACTGTCATATCAATGTCAATCAGGCTGCCTATCCCGTCATCGATGCCAGCAAATATCCCAAACCAAGCGATGAAGAATTGAAAAAGACCTTGTCACCTGAGGAGTATGCAGTTACCCAGAAAAATCAAACAGAACGAGCTTTTTCAAACCGCTACTGGGATAAATTTGAATCTGGTATCTATGTAGATGTCGCCACTGGCGAACCTCTCTTTTCATCAAAGGATAAGTTTGAGTCTGGTTGCGGATGGCCTAGTTTCACCCAACCAATTAGTCCAGATGTCGCTACCTACAAGGAAGATAAGTCCTACAACATGACACGCATGGAAGTGCGGAGCAGAGTTGGAGATTCTCACCTTGGCCATGTTTTTACGGACGGCCCACAGGATAAGGGGGGCTTACGCTACTGTATCAATAGTCTCTCTATCCGCTTTATTCCCAAAGACCAAATGGCAGAAAAAGGCTATACCTATTTACTAGATTATGTTGATTAAGAGGGCTTTCCTAAGCAGTTAGAGGAGAATTTTGCTATACTGATACTAGTAAGTGACAAAGGAGCAGAGCATGACCTACACAATCTTAATCGTAGAAGATGAATATCTGGTTAGACAAGGCTTGACCAAACTGGTCAATGTAGCAGCCTACGATATGGAAATCATCGGTCAGGCTGAAAATGGAAGACAGGCTTGGGAATTGATTCAAAAGCAGATGCCGGATATCATTTTAACCGATATCAACATGCCTCAGCTAAATGGTATCCAGTTGGCTAGTCTGGTCCGAGAAACCTATCCTCAGGTGCATTTGGTCTTTTTGACGGGCTACGATGATTTTGATTATGCCTTATCTGCTGTCAAACTCGGTGTGGATGACTACCTGCTCAAGCCCTTTTCTCGTCAGGATATTGAGGAGATGTTGGGGAAAATCAAGCAAAAATTAGACAAGGAAGAAAAAGAAGAGCAGTTACAAGATTTACTGACCGATAAGTTTGAAGGAAATCTGGCTCAGAAGATTCAGTCCCATCTGGCTGATAGTCAATTTAGTTTAAAGTCTTTGGCCAGTGATTTGGGCTTTAGCCCGACCTATCTGAGTTCCTTGATTAAGAAAGAGTTGGGTCTGCCTTTTCAGGATTATCTGGTGAGAGAGCGTGTCAAACAAGCCAAGCTCTTGCTTTTGACCACGGATTTAAAGATTTACCAGATAGCCGAAAAGGTTGGTTTTGAAGATATGAACTATTTTACCCAACGTTTTAAACAGATTGCAGGTGTGACACCTCGTCAGTTTAAGAAGGGAGAAGGTCGATGAAGCGTTCTTCTCTTCTAGTCAGAATGGTTATTTCAATCTTTCTGGTCTTTCTCATTCTCCTAGCTCTGGTTGGGACTTTCTATTATCAATCTAGTTCATCAGCCATTGAGGCCACTATTGAGGGTAATAGCCAAACGACCATCAGCCAGACTAGCCACTTTATTCAGTCTTATATCAAAAAATTAGAAACCACCTCGACCAGTTTGACCCAGCAGGCAGATGCCCTAGCCTATGCTGAGAATCCCAGTCAAGACAAGGTCGAGGGAATCCGAAATCTGTTTTTGACCATCTTGAAGGCAGACCAGGACTTGAAAGCTGTGGTACTGGTCACCAAATCTGGTCAGGTTATTTCCACAGATGACAGTGTGCAGATGAAAACCTCCTCAGATATGATGACTGAGGATTGGTACCAAAAGGCTATTCATCAGGGAGCCATACCTGTCTTGACTCCGGCTCGTAAATCGGATAGCCAATGGGTTATTTCTGTCACTCAGGAACTTGTTGATGCAAAGGGAGCCAATCTTGGTGTGCTTCGCTTGGATATTTCCTATGAAACTCTGGAAGCCTATCTCAACAAACTCCAGTTGGGCCAGCAGGGTTTTGCCTTTATCATCAATGAAAATCATGAATTTGTCTACCATCCTAAACGTACTGTCTATAGCTCAGCGAGTGAAATGGAGGCCATGAAACCCTACATCGAGACGGGGCAGGGCTATACGCTGGATCACCAATCCTACGTCAGTCAGGAACAGATTGCAGGGACTGATTGGACGGTTATAGGCGTGTCTTCGTTGGAGAAGTTAGACCAGGTTCGGAGTCAACTCATGTGGACCTTGTTTGGGGCAAGTGTCACGTCTCTATTTGCCTGTCTCTGCTTGGTGTGGTTCAGCCTCAAACGATGGATTGCCCCTTTGAAGGATTTGAGAGAAACCATGCTGAAAATTGCTTCTGGTGATCAGAATCTTCGTGCCAAGGAAGCTGGTGCCTATGAACTGAGAGAAGTGACTCGCCAGTTTAATGACATGTTGGATCAGATTGATCAGCTGATGGCAGCTATTCGCAGACAGGAAGAAACGACCCGGCAGTATGAACTTCAAGCACTGTCGAGCCAGATTAACCCCCATTTTCTCTATAACACCTTGGACACTATCATCTGGATGGCTGAATTCCAGGATAGTCAGCGAGTGGTTCAGGTGACCAAGTCCTTGGCAACCTATTTCCGCTTGGCGCTCAATCAAGGAAAGGATTTGATTTCTCTTTCTGATGAAATCAATCATGTCCGCCAGTACCTCTTTATCCAGAAACAACGCTACGGAGATAAGCTGGAGTATGAGATTGATGAAGAACCTGCTTTTGATAACCTAGTCTTACCCAAGTTGGTGTTGCAACCTCTTGTAGAAAATGCTCTTTACCATGGCATCAAGGAGAAGGAAGGTCAGGGCCATATTAAAGTCTCTGTTCAGAAACAGGATACAGGGCTTGTCATCCGCATTGAGGATGATGGCGTTGGTTTCCAAAATCCTGACGATAGTAGTCAAAGTCAGCTCAAACGTGGGGGAGTTGGCCTTCAAAATGTCAACCAACGACTAAAACTTCATTTTGGAGACAATTACCAGATGAAGATCAATTCTGCACCCGAAAAAGGGACGACGGTTGAAATATACATCAATAAAATAGAAACAAGTTAGCTCCCAGTCAATTCTGGGAGTTTTACTATTAAAAATCAGAATGATTAGTTGGCCTTGATAAAATCAGTAAAAAAAGATATGATAGATAGTGACAAAAGAGGTATCAAGTATGAAGGAAAAAGACATTCAAAGAGCAACAAGCCAGATTGTTGAAGATGTTTTGGAGAAGGCTGGATTGCCTGAAGGAAGCCTCTTTGTCCTAGGTTTATCCTCTAGTGAAGTTTTAGGCGGCCATATAGGCAAGGAATCAAGCCAAGAAATTGGCGAAATCATTGTGAAAACCATCCTAGATATCCTAGAGGAAAAAGGAATTCACCTAGCTGTTCAAGGTTGTGAGCATGTCAATCGTGCCCTCGTTGTTGAACGCCAGGTGGCAGAGCAGTTTGGTCTGGAAATCGTCAGTGTACTACCTACTCTTCATGCGGGAGGTTCGGGTCAGTTGGCGGCCTTCAAGTTTATGCAGGACCCTGTTGAAGTGGAGTTCATTAAGGCTCATGCTGAATTGGATATCGGAGATACCGCAATTGGCATGCATGTCAAGCATGTGCAGGTTCCGATTCTACCAGTTTTGCGTGAGATTGGTCATGCCTATGTAACGGCTCTAGCTAGTCGTCCAAAACTCATCGGGGGTGCGCGTGCACAGTATCCTGAAGACTTCATAAGAAAGTCATAAGTGGGCTGAAAGTTATCGTAAGTTAGAGATATTTCAAGTATGTAGAGGTAAAAGGTTGGAAAATTGTGTTTATATTGTTTCAGGTCCCCCAGGCGTTGGAAAGAGCACTGTCAGCAAAGAGTTGGCCTATTCTTTTGACAAAAGTGCAGTGATAGAGGGGGATATGATTTACTTAATGATTAAAGGAGGTCTCGTAGCTCCTTGGGAGGATGATGGATTTTTCATGGATTTATTCTGGGATAATATCATCAGTCTGACCAATAATTTCTTGGATCGTGGCATTACTGTCGTGATAGAGTATGTCATATTTGAAGAGCAACTGAAGAAAATTGCAGCCTTCTTAAAAGAAAAACGGATTAAGCTAAAATATTGTGTCCTAATGGCTCAAGAAGAAACCTTGAAAGATAGGGATTCTTCTCGAAAAGAAATTGAGAGAACAGGCGATTTATCAATCCAAGCAAGAAATGAGTTTCTAGCTAAAAATAGTGAGAAACATCATTTTCTATTCACAGATGATTTAGATGTCAAGGAAACGGTAAACATCATTAAAACTTCAAATCAATTTTTAATTTCTGAACAGTAAAAGACATGGAGAGTAAGGGTATAGAAACCAAGACTCTCCCTGTTTTTTGTTGAATTCTTGTGCAAAGTACTCCAAACAAGACCATCTTTTAGAAGAAGAAGGGATGCTATCTGATGGAGAATTGCCAAAAGTAGAAAAAGCAACTTAGAGAAGATTTTTCGTTATAGAAATCAGTAAACAAAGCTGGATTTAGCTGTTCTAGGTTGGCTTTTCTGTGCTATACTTAAGATATGCATAGAAAAACAGTGATTGATTTTAGGGCTTTGGGGGAGAGATACACTTTTATCCAGCCCATCAAAGAGTTAAAAACGAGAGATTTATCAGAAGTGGCAAACTTGCTGGCACAAGTGGAAAGCTACCAAGAGCATGGAACGGATACCGTAGAAACATTGGATGAGAGGGATTTTAACCAGCATAACAGGGTCTAAACTAGGACGACCTTTATCTTCAGAATAAGTATCTGCGACTAAGTCATAGATGAAGGAAAAATCGATCACTTGCTCAACCTGACGAAGAAAATGGGCTTGCGGAACGAGTTCATCTAGCGTGTAAAAACCAACTTGATTGCGGTTATATTCGAGATTTTCTTTGTGAAACATAGGGAACACCTCACAACTTTTCTTACCTCTATTATACGACTTTACACAAAGAAAAGCCCTTAGAAATTTGTAGTCTAAGGACCTTGTTTTCAATCTGAAAGGAGCTTAGCTCCTTTTTTTGTGTCAAATTTAGTCAAAATAAATAAGCGTAGCAGACTTCTTACAAATTTTTTCTTTTGTAGTAAAATAAGATTAGAATTTTGTGAAAGTAGGTAATTCGTTGGAGTCGATTATATTTCTAGTATCCGTTTTTTTAGCAGGCATCCTGTCCTTCTTTTCACCCTGTATCTTCCCTTTGCTACCTGTCTATGCTGGTATTTTACTGGATGATCAGGGGAATTCGAAAAGCTTTCGATTTTTCGGAAGAGAGGTTGCATGGTCGGGCTTAATTCGGACCTTGTGCTTTATTGCTGGAATCTCTCTTATTTTCTTTATTTTGGGATTTGGAGCTGGATTCCTAGGGCACATGCTCTATGCAGACTGGTTTCGTTATGCTATGGGAATAGTCATTATTCTTTTAGGGCTTCACCAGATGGAAATCTTACATTTCAATAAACTGGAAGTTCAAAAGACAGTCACTTTCAAACAATCAAAGTCAAATCATTATCTGTCAGCCTTTTTGCTTGGGATAACCTTTAGTTTTGGTTGGACCCCTTGTATCGGACCGGTTTTAAGTTCGGTCTTGGCTCTTGCAGCTTCCGGAGGGAATGGTGCTTGGCAAGGAGCCTTACTAACCTTAGTGTACACATTGGGAATGGCTCTTCCTTTCATTGTTTTGGCCTTAGCTTCGGGCTGGATCATGCCCTACTTTAGTAAATTAAAACCCCATATGATTCTACTAAAGAAAATCGGGGGAGCTTTGATTGTTTTGATGGGATTATTATTAATGTTAGGGCAGTTAAATGCCTTGTCAGGAATTCTTGGATAAAAGGAGAAAAAGATGAAAAAAGTTATTTTTACGGGATTGAGCCTCATGTCTTTATTTTTGTTGATTGCCTGTGGCGAAAAAGAAACCAAACAATCAGAAAGTCCCAAACAGCCTGCTGTACAACAAATCGCAGTAGGAAAGGATGCGCCAGACTTCACCTTGCAGTCCATGGATGGTAAAGAAGTCAAGTTATCAGACTATAAAGGGAAAAAAGTCTATTTGAAATTCTGGGCCTCTTGGTGTGGACCTTGTCGAAAGAGTATGCCCGAGTTGATGGAATTAGCCGCAAAACAAGATCGAGACTTTGAAATCTTGAGTGTCATTGCACCAGGTCTACAAGGTGAAAAAACAGTTCAAGACTTTCCAAAATGGTACCAAGAACAAGGCTACAAGGATATTCCAGTTCTATATGATACGCAAGCAACTACCTTCCAAGCCTACCAAATTCGTAGTATTCCAACAGAATACCTGATTGATAGTCAAGGAAAAATCGGAAAAATCCAATTTGGTGCTATTAGCAATGCAGATGCTGAAGCAGCTTTTAAAGAGATGAAATAAATTAAAGAATATGAAAAAATCGCGAAGAATCGCGATTTTTTTTATAGTTTTTCATTGATAAAACGGATGAATTGATTCCACCAAACTTTTAAGAAGAAGGCTTTTTCAATTTTCTTTTCAGAGACCATTTCAAAAGATGGTTTTTCTGAAGTGAGGTAGCCTTGACCCACCAAATCTTGGTCATCATAGGTTAGATGGCCAACAACAGTTTCAGCTTCTAGTGGCGCTGTCTCGGCCTTGGTTTTTGGAGTGAACTGCAGGCTTGATGATGCTCGACTTCCCAATCGTTGTATGACAGTGATATCAGATTTAGCAACAGCAGTTACGGTATCTTCCTTCCCATCAAGTACAGAAACTTTGCTATCTTTGTAGGCCTCTCCCTTTTGGACAATTGTTTTGAGAGCATAATTAGATGTTATATAGTCCAAAAGAGAAGAAGTAGCAGTAAAGCGAGCGTAAGGATTACTGTTTTGCTGGTCAGCATTTAAGACAACTGTGATGATTCGCATACCTTTTTCGGTAGTTGTTCCAACGAAAGAAGCTCCCGCCTTGTCTGTTGTACCAGTTTTGAGCCCATCAACACCACCTCGATATGCTGGCATCCCTTCCAACATATAGTTAGTAGAGTGAATTTCCATACCAGCAAATGTTGATGAAGATTTCTTGGTGATTTCTAAAACTTGAGGGTAATCTCTGATGAGGTTTCGAGCGATGATTGCAACATCGTAAGCGCTTAGTTTGTTTTCCTCATACTTTTTAGAACCAGGATAGATATTATTTCCAAGTGTTTCGTTATTAAGTCCAGTAGTATTGACAATAGTAGCATCTTTGATACCCCATTCAAGAAGTTTCGCCCTCATCTTGTCAACGAAGTCTTTCTCTGAACCAGCAATTTTTTCAGCAAGAGCAATGGCTGCACTATTGGCACTTGATACTAGAGTTGCTTCCAATAATTGTTCCACTGTATACTTGCGCGCTTCCATAGGGACATTACTCGCCTCAGAATTGGTTGTGAGTTGGTATGGATAGTCAGAGATATCAACTGGGGTAGATAGGCTAATTGTACCTTGTTCCAAGGCTTCATAGACTAGGTAGACAGTGAGAATCTTGGTGATAGAGGCAATTTCAACAGCTTGAGTAGCATCTTTTTCGTAGAGAATTTTCCCAGTGTTTGCTTCAACAGCAATGGCATGCTTGGCAGCAACATCAAAATCTTGCGCAGATACAGTAGGAATGGCTGTGCCAAAAATGATAAGAGTTAGTAAGGATAAAATTATTTTCTTCATAGTAGTTTTATTCTATCACAAAGCGAAAAAATATTCTCGTTTTTATAGTAAATCCATCTTATCTTTTTGAAGAATTATGGTAAAATAGAAAGAAGGAGGCGCCTATGTTCCGTAGAAACAAGTTATTTTTTTGGACAGCTGAAATTTTACTATTAACTCTTATTTTCTACCTTTGGAGAGAGATGGGAGCGATTGTCACACCTTTTGTGATGGTAGCTAATACCATTATGATTCCATTTTTGCTCGGAGGATTTTTCTATTACCTGACAAATCCCATCGTAACATTTCTAGAAAAGAAATGTAAAGTCAATCGTTTGATAGGTGTGCTCATCACTCTTTGTGCCTTGATTGGTACAATAGTAGTAGGGGTAGTCTACTTGCTACCGATTTTGATCAATCAGTTGACAAGCTTGATTATTTCTAGTCAAAACATCTATAGTAGACTACAAGATTTGATCATTGATTTGTCCATGAATCCAGTCTTCCAAAATATTGATATTCAAAAAACCATTCAACAGTTGAATTTATCTTACGTTGATATTTTGCAAAACATTCTCAATAGTGTGAGCAATAGTTTAGGCAGCGTTCTTTCAGCTTTGTTTAGTACTGTTTTGATTCTCATTATGACACCAGTCTTTTTGATTTATTTCTTACTTGATGGTCATAAGTTTCTTCCAATGTTGGAACGAACAGTCCTAAAACATGATAAATTAAACTTCTCCAGTCTATTGAAGAATTTGAACGCCACTATCGCACGTTATATCAGTGGGATTGCGATTGATGCTGTTATTATCGGATGTTTAGCTTATATTGGATACAGTACGATTGGTTTAAAATATGCTCTAGTCTTTGCCATTTTTTCTGGTTTGGCAAATCTGATTCCCTATGTTGGTCCAAGTATCGGTCTGATTCCTATGATTATTGCCAATGTCTTTACTGATCCGCACAGAGTTCTCATTGCAGTAATTTATATGCTGATTATTCAACAGGTGGACGGGAATATCCTCTACCCTCGTATCGTCGGAGGGGTTATGAAAGTTCATCCAATCACCATTCTGGTCCTTCTCTTACTTTCTAGCAATATTTATGGTGTTATCGGAATGATTGTAGCAGTACCAACATATTCTATCCTAAAAGAAATTACTAAGTTCTTGGCGAAATTATATGAAAATCATAAAGAAGCCAAAGAAAAAGAACAATAAAAATCAGAATCAATCTAAAAATCAGGGAGACCTGATTTTTTTTGATAAAAAGACTTGAGGTTAGACTGGTCAGAAGTGCTTTAAATGATTCTGTTGGAGAAGGAAAAGAATGGGAAATTATGAGATTTAGAAGAATTCACAAAATGTGTGTAAAACACTTGCAATTTAGCTGAAATTTGATAAAATAGTAAGGAAAGTTAGACTGTATTGCCTACTGTCTATCTATAAAATATATTTTATTGGAGGCTTTTACTCAAATGGCAAAAGAAAAATACGATCGTAGTAAACCACACGTTAACATTGGTACTATCGGACACGTTGACCACGGTAAAACTACCCTAACTGCAGCTATCACAACTGTTTTGGCACGTCGCTTGCCTTCAGCAGTTAACCAACCTAAAGACTATGCGTCTATCGATGCTGCTCCAGAAGAACGCGAACGCGGTATCACTATCAACACTGCGCACGTTGAGTACGAAACTGAAAAACGTCACTATGCCCACATCGACGCTCCAGGACACGCGGACTACGTTAAAAACATGATCACTGGTGCCGCTCAAATGGACGGAGCTATCCTTGTAGTAGCTTCAACTGACGGACCAATGCCACAAACTCGTGAGCACATCCTTCTTTCACGTCAGGTTGGTGTTAAACACCTTATCGTCTTCATGAACAAAATCGACTTGGTAGACGACGAAGAATTGCTTGAATTGGTTGAAATGGAAATCCGTGACCTCTTGTCAGAATACGACTTCCCAGGTGACGATCTTCCAGTTATCCAAGGTTCAGCTCTTAAAGCTCTTGAAGGTGACTCTAAGTACGAAGACATCATCATGGAATTGATGAACACTGTTGATGAGTACATCCCAGAACCAGAACGTGACACAGACAAACCATTGCTTCTTCCAGTCGAAGACGTATTCTCAATCACTGGACGTGGTACAGTTGCTTCAGGACGTATCGACCGTGGTACTGTTCGTGTTAACGACGAAATCGAAATCGTTGGTATCAAAGAAGAAACTCAAAAAGCAGTTGTTACTGGTGTTGAAATGTTCCGTAAACAACTTGACGAAGGTCTTGCTGGAGACAACGTAGGTGTCCTTCTTCGTGGTGTTCAACGTGACGAAATCGAACGTGGACAAGTTATCGCTAAACCAGGTTCAATCAACCCACACACTAAATTCAAAGGTGAAGTTTACATCCTTACTAAAGAAGAAGGTGGACGTCACACTCCATTCTTCAACAACTACCGTCCACAATTCTACTTCCGTACTACTGACGTTACAGGTTCAATCGAACTTCCAGCAGGTACTGAAATGGTAATGCCTGGTGATAACGTGACTATCGATGTTGAGTTGATCCACCCAATCGCCGTAGAACAAGGTACTACATTCTCTATCCGTGAGGGTGGACGTACTGTTGGTTCAGGTATGGTTACAGAAATCGAAGCTTAATTCGATTTAGTTCCCAGAAGAACAATTATTTAAGTCAGACACTAAAAGAATCTTGCTTTGCAAGGTTCTTTTTTTGTGATGGAATTATTTTAGAAGGCTTTCTAGTATAGCGATATGATAGATTTTTTGGTATAATAAAAGTTATGGAAATTGAAAAAACCAATCGCATGAATGCACTTTTTGAATTTTATGCTGCGCTTTTGACGGACAAGCAAATGAACTATATTGAGCTTTATTATGCAGATGACTATAGTCTTGCTGAGATTGCTGAGGAGTTCGGTGTCAGTCGTCAAGCAGTTTATGACAACATCAAGCGGACAGAAAAGATTTTGGAAGACTATGAGATGAAATTACACATGTACTCAGACTACATTGTCCGCAGTCAGATTTTTGACCAGATCTTGGAGCAGTATCCCAAGGATGATTTTCTGCAGGAGCAGATAGAAATTTTAACAAGTATTGACAATCGGGAGTAATCATGGGCAGTCTAGTTATTTATCAAGGATTACCTTGCAAACTATTAGCCGCAGAGGAACCATTTCCTACTCGACTACAGATTATCTCGCCCAATGATATCTCCAAAGCTATGAAAATAGGTTTTAGCTGTTGGGGATATCCAAATGAAATCATGAAAGAAATCACACCCGAAGAACTTGAGTGTTTGCAACATTTCGGACGATTTCCACTGAATTGAGTAAATAGGAGAAAAAAATGGCATTTGAAAGTTTAACAGAACGTTTGCAGAACGTCTTTAAAAATCTACGTAAAAAAGGAAAAATTTCTGAGGCTGATGTCCAGGAAGCAACCAAAGAGATTCGTTTGGCCTTGCTTGAAGCCGACGTTGCCTTGCCTGTTGTAAAAGACTTTATCAAGAAAGTTCGTGAACGTGCAGTCGGACACGAGGTCATTGATACCCTTAATCCTGCGCAACAGATTATCAAAATCGTTGACGAGGAACTGACAGCTGTTTTAGGTTCTGATACGGCAGAAATTATTAAGTCACCTAAGATTCCGACAATCATTATGATGGTCGGTTTGCAAGGGGCTGGTAAAACGACCTTTGCTGGTAAGCTAGCCAACAAACTCAAGAAGGAAGAAAATGCCCGTCCATTGATGATTGCGGCGGATATCTATCGTCCAGCTGCCATTGATCAGTTGAAAACACTTGGACAGCAGATAGATGTGCCTGTTTTCGCTCTAGGAACAGAAGTTCCAGCGGTTGAGATTGTTCGTCAAGGTTTGGACCAAGCGCAAGCCAATCACAACGACTATGTCTTGATTGATACCGCAGGGCGTTTGCAGATTGACGAACTCTTGATGAATGAGCTTCGTGACGTAAAAGCATTGGCTCAACCAAACGAAATTCTGCTCGTAGTTGATGCCATGATTGGTCAGGAAGCGGCTAATGTTGCCCGTGAGTTTAATGCTCAGTTGGAAGTGACTGGGGTTATCCTTACCAAGATTGATGGAGATACTCGTGGTGGTGCTGCTTTGTCCGTTCGCCATATCACTGGTAAACCTATCAAGTTCACTGGTACGGGTGAAAAGATCACGGATATTGAAACCTTCCACCCAGATCGTATGTCTAGTCGTATCCTTGGCATGGGGGATATGCTTACTCTTATTGAGAAAGCTTCTCAGGAATACGATGAGCAAAAAGCCCTTGAAATGGCTGAGAAGATGCGTGAAAACACCTTTGATTTCAATGATTTCATCGATCAGTTGGATCAGGTGCAAAACATGGGGCCAATGGAAGACTTGCTCAAGATGATTCCAGGTATGGCTAACAATCCAGCCCTTCAAAACATGAAGGTAGATGAGCGTCAGATTGCTCGTAAACGTGCTATCGTGTCTTCCATGACACCTGAAGAACGTGAAAATCCTGATTTGTTAAATCCAAGTCGTCGCCGTCGTATCGCTGCAGGTTCTGGAAATACCTTTGTCGAAGTCAATAAATTCATCAAGGACTTTAATCAGGCCAAACAGCTCATGCAAGGAGTCATGTCTGGTGATATGAACAAGATGATGAAACAAATGGGCATCAATCCAAATAACCTCCCTAAAAATATGCCAAATATGGGCGGGATGGATATGTCTGCCCTTGAAGGAATGATGGGACAAGGTGGCATGCCAGATATGTCAGCTCTTGGAGGAGCTGGAATGCCAGATATGAGCCAGATGTTTGGTGGCGGACTTAAAGGTAAAATCGGTGAATTTGCCATGAAACAGTCTATGAAACGTATGGCCAACAAGATGAAAAAAGCTAAGAAAAAACGCAAATAAAAAGGGAAGCAGAAGTGCTTTCCTTTTTTATATAAAATATGTACTTTCTATGATTAGGCAATTTTCTTAATCGAAAAATTGATTAAATAGAAAGAGTGATTTCAAATCCTTGCATCCATTCGGATTTTACTGTGATGTCGATTTTTAAAGTATCTGCTAATTGTTTGACCAGATAGAGGCCCATGCCTGTTGATTTTTTCCTTGTCTCTCCTGAATCACCTGTAAAGCCTTTTTCAAAGATATGAGGGAGGTCACAAGCTTTAACTCCGCAACCATTATCCCTAATAATCAGACTTGTACGTCCCTTGTCTTTTGACATAGAAATGCTGAGTTTGGGCTTGTCAGAGCTATATTTAAGGGCGTTGGCGAGGATTTGAGAGAGGATAAATTCAAAACTGCGTTGATCGGTGTAGCAGGTTCCTTGTATATTTTCTTGCTGAATCGTAAAATCTTTTTCTTTGAGCAAGGGATCAAAATTTTCCAATAGATCTTGGATACATTCTTCTAGGTCAAGGTCTTCAAATAGAAAATCATTTTTCTCACTTTTTACCCTGTAGTAGAATAGGATCTGCGATACATTTCCTTGGATTTGATTCTTCACATAGTCCAACTTAAAAGCTGTATCCTTCGGCAGCTGGTCACTTTGATTGTCCAAAAGGAGGGAAAGAAGCGATAGAGGGAGTTTAATCTCATGTGCCCATTTTTCAACATAGTCCTCGTATTCGGATAGTAATGAGTTAAGTTTTCCTATTTCAGCCTGCTTTTGATAAAGTGTATCTGCCATTTTTTCAATGCTTTCTTTCTCTGAGGCACTTGATAATTGCAATAATTCAAGCTCAGTATCCGTCTTGGGATTGGCTATGAAGGCTTTATAGGCAGCGGATTTTTTTCTTTCTTTTCTTATCAGTAGGAATGATAGGATGAAAAAGAGCAGGACGGTGGCTAAAATATAGAGAAGGATGAGGGCTTGAAACATTCTCACATCTGAAAGCCAAAGCAGGACAGCTGTAAATAGATCAAATGATAAGAGAACAAGTAACCAAGGCAGATAAGTAGCTAGATATTTTAGATTATGTTTCATCTGGACTTACCTCTTCTAGCTTGTAACCAATACCTCTGACGGATTTGACTTGAAGGGCAATGCCGGCCTGTTTCATCACCTTTTTCAGTCTTGCAATATTTACTTGTAGGGCATTTTCATCGATGAACTCAGTTGTATTCCACAGTTTCATGCTTAGTTCTTCTTTTGTGACGACAGAATCAGTTGCCACTAATAAGGTTTCTAACAATTTCCCTTGATTTTGGGGGAGTAAAATCGAATGTCCGTTGATATAAAGGGTATAGGTATTTCTATCTAGCAGAAAATTATCTTTTTCAAGCAAATTTTGTCTGCCTTCATAGCGTTTCAAGATGTTTTCTATGCGAGCCAAGAATCTTTCTTTCTTGAAAGGTTTTGTTAGATATTCATCTGCCCCTAATTTCAGGGCGTAGATCTCATCTTTTAGTTGTTCACGGGAGGTGAGAACCAATATGGGCACAGAGCGTTTGGACTTGAGATTTTTACAAATTTGAAAACCTGTTTCTCCTGGCAAATTCAAATCCAGTATGATTAAATCCGTATCGTATTGCAGTACTTGCTGGCTTGTATCTTTGAAGTCAGTCAACTTATCAACTTGATAACCCGCTTTCTCTAACAAGATGACAATTTCATCTCGAATCAAGTCTTCATCTTCAATAACCAGAATATGCTTCATATCGGTTCCTCCTTTTCCTATTTTATTCAACCTTATTCATCTCTTTTGGGTTCCATTAAGGACAACAAGTACTTATTGCTATTTTTCTTTACAATTCTGATATAGATGACTTCAAAGCCTGCTAAGAGCAGTACTGTCAGCATGGCTGTGATAAATTTTTGCCCCATGACCATTCTTGCACTGGCTGGTACTATTCCTGTGAGGAGGGAGCCCACACCGAAGCTACTACTGATAAGTGCAATGGCTATTGGTAGACCGAAATACCAGTTGACTTGCTTTTCTGACGATTTACAAAGAGTTTCGTAGTTGGCACCGAGATGGATTAAGGTCTGGTATCGTCTATAGGATTGTCTTTGTCCCATCAAAAACTGAACTCCAATGATTGTATTTGCCACAACAAGGAAGATGATAGCCAGATAGATGGTGATATAGCTGGCAGAGATAATGTAAAATAATTGTCTTCCCATATTTTGTATATAGCTTTCATAGCCAAGAGAGGTTCGATTTAGCTTTTCATTGGTATCGGAGATAGCTCTCATCAGGCCTTTTTCCTTGACCAGCTCAGGAGCCAAGATGCCGCTGACATAGTTCGAATAGCGACCGTCTGTATAGTTCATAAAGGCCTCATCTGGGACTATTAGGGCAACAGAGAGGGTTATTTCACGATCCGTTACGATTGGCAAAGACTCCACCTCTCCAATCAATTTTACATCATTTCCCATGACTTTGATTTGAGGCTTTGTCTTCAGAACAGAGTTGACAAGACTCTCATCTGGCAGAAAATCTTTCCCCATATACAAATAGGCTTCCTTACTAGTTAATTCTAGAGGAGGGAGATTGGCAGTCTTTCTGAGTTCGTTGTATTCGGAAACAGGCATGAGGTGGGAAGTAGTAGACTGTTTAAATTTATGGAGCAAAATTTCCTTGTTCTTGCTGTCTTTTTGCTTTTTCAACTCCTTGATGACCTCTTCGAAGGACACGGACTCGTGTTCTTTAGGCATGCCCACTTTAATTTGCAGAATCTTTGAAAACTGTGATGCTAGTCCAGCAGCTTCAAGCTCTTTTTTTACTGTATTTACATCAAGATTTTCATCTGTTTCCTGCTTGCTATCTCTAAATGTATAATCCAAAACGTGGGTTTGGTTGCCTGAATTGCCACTTGCAATGGCCACACCTGCTCCAAAGAGGCACAAGGCAGAAAAGATTAAGAGGGAGCAGATAGCCAGTATAGTTGAGCGCTGGATAACTAATTCCTGAATCTGTCTAAAATTATAGGCATGAAGTTTTCGATTGCTTCTAAGCTTAACCAAAAAGTCTATAAATAAACGCATACCAAAGAAGAGGAGGATAGTTCCCAGAGTACCCAAGAAAACAGTGATGCCCATGGTGATGACACTCTCCCAAGCTCGTCCACTCATACCCATGTAATAGGCTGTTCCTAGAAGCAAAATTCCGAGGACGGAAGCAAGAAGGTACACACTCTTGGGGAGTAGTTTCTTCATTCCAGAGGGTGAATAGGCAAGCAGGTTTCCGATTTCCTTATTGGCTGTTTTTGCACTTAAAAGAACAAAAACAGCTAATTTTACGGCCAGAAAGCCGATGACTGTATAGAATAGAGCTGTAGTAGAAAGAGAAAATTGATGCTCAATAATACCTAGTCCCACAATTTTAGCGGTTATTAGGCTGATCAGTTCTGAAATTAAGATGGAAATAGGAAGGCCTATTCCAAGGGCAAGGACACTGTTTCTCAAATCCTCGAGCAGAAGTAGCAAGAACAGTTTGCTTCTTCGCATGCCTAGCGTTAGATACACACCAAATTCATGTTTTCTCCTTTCCATCTGCATACTGCTTGCGAAGTAGACTAGAAAAAAGAGAATAAAGAGCGTTGCTACGTAAAAAATGGGAATCATGCTAAAGAGTTTATTTACAGCGTCACTTTCTATTTGTTTTAGAAAGAGCATCACATCTTGATGAGATAAAGAAAGGATGATGTAAAAGGAGATGATAGAAAGAACCATGGAACTGAAGTACAAACCATTATTCTTTCGATCTCTCTTGCTATTTCTTGAAACTAATTTAGAAAACATTGCCATCACCTCCAGCCAGTGCAGCCATGACCTTTAGTATTCTGTGGTAGAAGTCTTCTTGACTTTCTCTTGGATAATCGCGACGGATTTCATGGAATAGTTTTCCGTCTTGGATAAACAAGATGCGGTTGCAAAAGCTGGCTGCAACTGAATCGTGGGTTACCATGAGAATGGTGGTTTCTTCCACTTGATTCATTTCGGATAATTTTTGCATCAAAATGGTCGCATTTTTTGAATCCAAAGCTCCTGTGGGCTCGTCCGCAAATACAATCTTAGGGTCTAAAATCAAGGCACGCGCAGCAGCTACCCTTTGACGTTGACCACCCGATAATTGAGATGGGAACTTATCCAGAAGTTCAGAAATATCCAGATATTGGGAAAGCAATTCTAACCGAACCTTGCTTTCGTTAGCATTGACCTTGTGCAAAGACAAGGGAAGTAAAATATTTTCTTTGGCTGTCAGATTGTCCAAAAGCTCAAAATTCTGAAAGAGGTAGCCAATTTCCTTACCACGATAATCAGCTAACTGACTACCTTTTAACTGACCTAAATCCTTTTCTTGCATTTGAATGGAACCGTCAGTTGGCTTGATGATAGTGGCGAGACAGTTAAGAAGGGTTGTTTTCCCAGATCCACTACTTCCCATAATCCCTAGGAACTCGCCTTTTACAACTTGAAAAGATATGCCGTTCAAGGCCTTGGTGATATTCGGTTCTTTTCCATAATGCTTTTTTAATGATTCTACTCGTAAAATTGTGTCCATGTGAAACACCTCCATCTTTTGTTACTTTCATTATAATATGAATCAGAGTAGAATAACACTTACGGATGATGTAAGAAATCTTTATCGCTGGCATTTATAGTCAGATTACTTTA
>NZ_AFUB01000010.1 GCF_000222705.1 Streptococcus mitis bv. 2 str. SK95
AAGCTTTTTTGTTTTATCCACTTTTCTCTAAGTAATTTTTAATGATTTCTAATTCTTCTGGATTCAAGGGACGGAATTGACCTTCTGCTAGTTCTGGGTCTAATGTAAAATCACCGAATTGAACTCGTTTTAGAGCAGTGACCTTAACACCGACAGAAAGAAACATCTTCTTAACCTGATGAAACTTCCCTTCTGAAATGGTGATGGAGGCATGGTTCTCTGATGGGCTGGAATCTAAAATCTCAAGTTTGGCAGGTTTGCAGAGTGTTCCATCTAAAAAGACAATCCCATCTTTGAACTTTTGGATATGGTCGGATGAGAGCGGTCCATTAACTTTAACTTGGTAAGTTTTATCCACATGATATTGAGGATGAAGTAGTTGAAAGCCTAAAGGTCCATTGTCTGTCAAAAGGAGCAGTCCTGTCGTATCGCGGTCTAGCCTACCTATCGCGTAGAGTTGGTCTGACTGGATATTTTTGGGGACTAGGTCCATGACGGTTGGCAGTTTCTTATCCTTACTAGCTGTAACGACTCCATTTGGTTTATGAAGCATGAGGTAGTTGTGCTCATATCCTTGGATTTGCCGTCCTTGAAAGACTAGTTTTTGCAATCCTGTATCGACATTTTGAGCGAGGGAGCGAGCTGGACAATCGTCCACTAAGATTTCTTTTTTTAATAGAGCCTGTTTCATAGCCTTGCGGCTGATCTTTTCTTGGGCAAATAATCTATCTAAACGCATACCAGCCTATCTTATCATAAGTCTCTGACTTTGAAAAGGGATGACTGGATGAGAAAAACAAAGTGAAAACATTTACACTTGCTTGAGTTATGTCATTTGACTGAAAATGTGGTATAATTGCTCAGTTAGAAAATAAATTTTAAATATTATAGAGGAAATCATGACAAAATTAAGAGAAGATATCCGTAACGTAGCCATTATTGCCCACGTTGACCACGGGAAAACAACCCTCGTTGATGAATTGTTGAAACAATCTTCAACATTGGACGCTCGTACAGAATTGGCAGAGCGCGCTATGGACTCAAATGATATCGAAAAAGAGCGTGGAATTACCATCCTTGCCAAGAATACTGCTGTAGCTTACAATGGCACACGTATCAACA
Organism: Streptococcus mitis bv. 2 str. SK95; assembly: GCF_000222705.1. Classification (GTDB taxonomy): domain Bacteria; phylum Bacillota; class Bacilli; order Lactobacillales; family Streptococcaceae; genus Streptococcus; species Streptococcus mitis_AY. Next base: position 1,123 of record NZ_AFUB01000010.1, read on the forward strand.
TCATGGACACACCAGGACACGCGGACTTTGGTGGAGAAGTAGAACGTATCATGAAAATGGTTGATGGTGTTGTCTTGGTCGTAGATGCCTACGAAGGAACCATGCCACAAACTCGTTTCGTATTAAAAAAAGCCTTGGAACAAGACCTTGTTCCAATCGTGGTTGTTAATAAAATCGATAAACCATCAGCTCGTCCAGCAGAAGTAGTGGACGAAGTCTTGGAACTTTTCATCGAGCTTGGTGCAGATGATGACCAGCTTGACTTCCCAGTGGTGTATGCTTCAGCTATCAACGGAACATCTTCCTTGTCTGATGATCCTGCTGACCAAGAAGCAACAATGGCGCCAATCTTTGATACCATCATCGAACACATCCCAGCTCCAGTAGACAACTCTGATGAGCCACTTCAATTCCAGGTGTCACTATTGGACTACAACGACTTCGTTGGACGTATCGGTATCGGACGTATCTTCCGTGGTACTGTTAAGGTTGGGGACCAAGTTACCCTTTCTAAACTAGATGGTACAACGAAGAACTTCCGTGTTACAAAACTTTTCGGTTTCTTTGGTTTGGAACGTCGTGAAATCCAAGAAGCAAAAGCGGGTGATTTGATTGCCGTTTCCGGTATGGAAGATATCTTTGTCGGTGAAACCATTACTCCGACAGACGCAGTTGAAGCTCTTCCAATCCTACACATCGATGAGCCAACTCTTCAAATGACTTTCTTAGTCAACAACTCACCATTTGCTGGTAAAGAAGGTAAGTGGGTGACTTCTCGTAAGGTAGAAGAACGCTTGCAGGCAGAATTGCAAACAGACGTTTCCCTTCGTGTTGACCCAACGGACTCTCCAGATAAATGGACTGTTTCAGGACGTGGAGAATTGCACTTGTCAATCCTTATCGAAACAATGCGTCGTGAGGGTTATGAACTTCAAGTATCTCGTCCAGAGGTTATCGTAAAAGAGATTGATGGTGTTAAATGTGAGCCATTTGAACGTGTTCAAATCGATACTCCAGAAGAATACCAAGGATCTGTTATCCAAAGTCTTTCTGAACGTAAGGGTGAAATGTTGGATATGATTTCAACTGGTAATGGTCAAACTCGTTTGGTCTTCCTTGTTCCAGCGCGTGGTTTGATCGGATACTCAACTGAGTTCTTGTCAATGACTCGTGGTTACGGTATCATGAACCATACCTTCGACCAATACTTACCATTGATTCCGGGTGAAATTGGTGGACGTCACCGTGGTGCCCTCGTTTCCATCGATGCTGGTAAGGCAACAACTTACTCAATCATGTCGATTGAAGAACGCGGAACCATCTTTGTCAATCCAGGTACTGAGGTTTACGAAGGAATGATCATCGGTGAAAACTCTCGTGAGAATGACTTGACAGTTAACATCACTAAGGCGAAACAAATGACCAACGTCCGTTCAGCTACTAAGGACCAAACAGCGGTTATCAAGACACCTCGTATCTTGACCCTTGAAGAGTCTCTTGAATTCTTGAATGACGATGAGTACATGGAAGTAACGCCTGAGTCTATCCGTTTGCGTAAGCAAATCCTCAACAAGGCAGAGCGTGAGAAAGCCAACAAAAAGAAAAAATCAGCTGAGTAACAGCTAGAAAGAGATAAAGATGGTCTATTTAATCATAGGGATACTCTTATTACTACTCTATGTATTTGCGACACCCCAAAGTATCAAAGGAACAGTCAACATCGTTATCTTAGTCTTTTTAGTTGTTGCACTCTTGATTTTGCTGATGTTGTCCATCTTGCAAATCTTCCAGTTACCAACAGAATTCTTTGTCACAATCGCCATGCTGGCTCTAGCCTACTTTAGCTTGAGAGATATTACGCTCATGCCTGTAAAAAAGGGTAAAAGAAGATAATAGAAGAGGCTGGGTAATGACTCAATTTGAGGAGAAAATCTAGCAAATTTTTCCCTGATAAAACGCATAATATTAAGGTTTTTGAATGCCTGATATTATGCGTTTTTATGATTTTTAAAACTTTTTGAGCGACCTATTAGAAAGTGGATACTCTTACAATTATTTTGGAAATAATTTAATTTCTGAT
>NZ_AFUB01000009.1 GCF_000222705.1 Streptococcus mitis bv. 2 str. SK95
ACTTGCAGATACTGATGCGCTAGTTGATTGGCTAGCTGATACAGATGCTGAAGCTGATTCACTTGAGCTTACTGATGCGCTAGTTGATTGGCTAGCTGATACAGATGCTGAAGTTGATTGACTTGAGCTTACTGATGCGCTTGCTGATTGGCTTGAGCTTACTGATGCGCTAGTTGATTGACTTGCAGATACTGATGCTGAAGCTGATTCACTTGCAGATACTGATGCGCTAGCTGATTGACTTGCAGATACTGATGCGCTAGTTGATTGGCTTGCAGATACGCTGTTGCTCAAGCTTGTGCTTGCTGATTCAGATGCACTGATTGATGCAGATACGCTGTTGCTCAAGCTTGTGCTTGCTGATTGGCTAGCACTGATTGATGCAGATACGCTGTTGCTCAAGCTTGTGCTTGCTGATTGGCTTGCACTGATTGATGCAGATACGCTGTTGCTCAAGCTTGTGCTTGCTGATTGGCTAGCACTGATTGAAGCAGATACGCTGTTGCTCAAGCTTGTGCTTGCTGATTCAGATGCACTGATTGAAGCAGATACACTGTTGCTCAAGCTTGTGCTTGCTGATTCAGATGCACTGATTGAAGCAGACACGCTGTTGCTCAAGCTTGTGCTTGCTGATTCACTTGCAGATACTGATGCGCTAGTTGATTGGCTTGCAGATACTGATGCGCTAGTTGATTGACTAGCTGATACAGATGCTGAAGTTGATTGACTTGCAGATACTGATGCTGAAGCTGATTGGCTAGCTGATACAGATGCTGAAGTTGATTCACTTGCAGATACTGATGCTGAAGCTGATTCACTTGAGCTTACTGATGCGCTTGCTGATTGGCTTGCACTTACAGACGCTGAAGCTGATTGGCTAGCTGATACAGATGCTGAAGCTGATTCACTTGCTGATACAGAAGCTGATTGACTTGAGCTTACAGATGCTGAAGCTGATTGGCTTGAGCTTACTGATGCGCTAGTTGATTCACTTGCTGATACAGATGCTGAAGTTGATTGACTTGAGCTTACTGATGCTGAAGCTGATTGGCTAGCTGATACAGATGCTGAAGCTGATTGACTTGCAGATACTGATGCTGAAGCTGATTGACTTGCAGATACTGATGCTGAAGCTGATTCACTTGCACTTACAGATGCTGAAGTTGATTGACTTGAGCTTACTGATGCTGAAGTTGATTGACTAGCTGATACAGACGCTGAAGCTGATTCACTTGAGCTTACTGATGCGCTTGCTGATTGGCTAGCACTGATTGATGCAGATACGCTGTTGCTCAAGCTTGTGCTTGCTGATTGGCTAGCACTGATTGATGCAGATACGCTGTTGCTCAAGCTTGTGCTTGCTGATTCAGATGCACTGATTGAAGCAGACACGCTGTTGCTCAAGCTTGTGCTTGCTGATTCACTTGCAGATACTGATGCGCTAGTTGATTGACTTGCAGATACTGATGCGCTAGTTGATTGACTAGCTGATACAGATGCTGAAGCTGATTGGCTAGAGCTTACTGATGCGCTTGCTGATTGGCTAGCTGATACAGATGCTGAAGCTGATTGGCTAGAGCTTACTGATGCGCTAGTTGATTCGCTTGCACTTACAGATGCTGAAGCTGATTGACTTGCAGATACTGATGCGCTAGTTGATTCGCTTGCACTTACAGATGCTGAAGCTGATTGGCTAGAGCTTACTGATGCGCTTGCTGATTGGCTAGCACTGATTGATGCAGATACGCTGTTGCTCAAGCTTGTGCTTGCTGATTCAGATGCACTGATTGAAGCTGACACGCTGTTGCTCAAGCTTGTGCTTGCTGATTCAGATGCACTGATTGATGCAGATACGCTGTTACTCAAGCTTGTGCTTGCTGATTCAGATGCACTGATTGAAGCTGATACGCTGTTACTCAAGCTTGTGCTTGCAGATACAGATGCTGAAGCTGATTGACTTGAGCTTACTGATGTGCTTGCTGATTGGCTTGCACTTACAGATGCTGAAGCTGATTGACTTGAGCTTACTGATGCGCTAGTTGATTGGCTAGCTGATACTGATGCTGATTGACTAGCACTTACTGATGCTGAAGCGCTTTGGCTTGCTGATACAGACGCAGAGTGGCTCGCGCTTGCTGAGATAGAAGCTGAGTTCTGGTTGTTAGATGCTGAAGCTGAGGCACTTTGGCTTGCAGATACTGACGCTGAAGTACTTTGACTTGCAGATACAGACGCTGAAGCTGATTGGCTAGCTGATACA
>NZ_AFUB01000008.1 GCF_000222705.1 Streptococcus mitis bv. 2 str. SK95
GGACGGGATTCGTTCTCTCTTTTTTATACTCTCAACTCTCTATTTAGTGGCTAACTTGAAAGTAAATAAAGTTTTAAAACCATTAAAAAGTGTAACAAAATTCGAATAAGCTATATTTTTAGAGATTGTTGAAAAAATCACTATGCTTTAAATAAAAATCAAAAACGAGGAGCTACTTTATCATTAAAGCAACTTCTCGCTTTTGTTTGTTCTATGTCGTAAGATGAATTAGCGTGACCATAAGCCTAAATTCATGATACAAAGATATAGCTTTGTTCCTATGGAAAGAGGGCTATTTTGATATTGTGGTATAATAGAACAAGAACATTTTCTAGTACCTTGAAAATTCTATATTTTCGCTTGTTTATCTCTTCTGCTATTTTCAAAAAATATCCTGTCCCTTGCCGTCAACTTCCACCCTCATGATGTGGCTTTCTTGTTGATTGACTACAAGGGTAGGAGAAGCTAGAATAGCTTCCTACGATCAAGCAATTTCTGCATTATCAGCATTTGATAATGCAGGAGATTTGCAAGGGGCAGCCTATGATAGTGGTAAACAATATGGTATGAATGTAATCACTCCCTTGCTCAAGGGAGCTATCATGTACTCAGAATTAGTAAGCGAAGCTGTTCCAGGTCTTCCCTCAAAATATCGTTCAGAAGTTGGAGATGATGACCTTGATTCAGAGGTACTTGAGAGTGAAATCCGTAGTCTTGAATCTAGTCTTCATAGTATTAGAGGAATGTACAATGCTATGGTTGGAGACGAATCTACAAGTGCAAGCACTTTAAGTAGTCTTTCAAATCGTATGGATGACCTCCTAAAACAAAGAAATGAAAAAATAGATAAGCTCCGCAAGTTAAATATGTTTGCTGGAAGCTCCAATGACGTTTTTTCTGTAGGGGAAGGTAGTAGCTTAGTTGATAACTTAGCTCAAAATCTCCAAACGGGCTTAAGTCAAATCCAAACAGAGTTTGCAAGTTTTAGTGGTACTTTTCCCAAGCACCCTGTGAATACTCTGGGATGGGCACAGAATATCGAGGGTGAGTGGGAAAATAAGGTTAAGATTGACGGAGATTATAAGAAGGTTCTTGAGAAAATAAAAGATGGTAAAGAGCTTACTGAGGATGATGTGAAAGCGATCGAAGCTTATCGAAAACGCTATGGAAGGAACCTTCCTGATAGCGTGAATAATGCTTTGAAGAATTATGTTGAAAAAGAAACCAATGATCTTGTAAAAATGATATCAGATACTTTAGAGGCATATAAAAGAGGAGAAATTAGCGAAGAAGCTATAAATGATGTTTTTAATTTCCTACAACAAAATGGTATAAATATTTCTTCGGATGATACTAAAAAATAAGTCTGTAGATTTTTTTAAGGAAAGTATTACTTCAAAATTGAGTGATAAATGGTCTGAGTTAGCGACAGCACATTATACCTCTTACATGCTTCCATATCAAGTTCCATATTTAATCAATGGCTTAAAATCCCAGATTGGGAATACACTAACGAAATATGGATTAAGTGCGCTTCTATCAACTGCACCTGGATCTACAGTTAATAAAATGGTGGGAGAAACCATTGAGAAAATTGGAGATTGTGTAATACCGTTAGTGAATAAATTAGATGGATTTTTAGGGAGCGCTAAATTTGCGAAAGCATTACCATATGGTTTGGGATCAGCACTTGATTTTAGTGCCCAACTTTTAGATGGTAAGCAACCAGGAGAAGCGTTAATTAAAGCAGGAGCGCATGCTGGAATTGGTTTTGCCTCAGCAAAATTAGGTGCTGCTATAGGGTCATTTGGTGGTCCAATAGGGACAGTAGCAGGTGCTGGTTTAGGATTTGTTTTAGGTGTAGCGGGTTCCATGTTATTTGATAAAATTTATGATGATAATATTGAAGAGGTGGGAAACTGGATAGGAAAAACTTATGAAGGTGCCAAAAAAAATGTGGAAAATTTTGTAGATTCTGTCAGTGATACAGCTGGAAAAATATGGGACAGTGCGGGAGATGCAGTTAATGGATTTTTCTCGGGGTTAGGTAGTGTATTTTAATAATAAGGAGAAGAAATTATGCATAATTATAAATCTTTGCTTAGTTTAGGCAATTATAAAGAGGATAGTTATTATGTAGATTTAATCACAGGTGATTTAAAAAAATCTATTGCTCATAAGGTATCTGAATCCAAAATATTTTTGTCTTCTATCATTGGTTACCATATTCTAGGAATTGGGCTCTTTAAAAGCGTTGAATCTAACGTGGTTCTAAGTATTTATCTGTTACTGGTGTCCTTTGCGCTTTCGATCATTGCTGCGATTGTTTTTAATAAACGGCTATATAAGAATACAGAATTTGAAAAGGTTGAATTTACAAAGGATGAGTATGAGGAATTTCGAAAGCAAGTGAAAAAACATAACAAAACCATAGTGCTACTTACCTTATTATTTATTGTTATGTTTTCTTTTTCAATGTTTCTATATCTTTCAAGACCCAGTATATTCTTGTTACTAGTGATGGACTATGTAGTTTGTTTTTCTTATCTATTTTATACGAACGGATTTTTTACAAAACGGTTCCATTTTGAAGAATATATAAATAAAAATTTTTTAAAGGAAGGAAAAATAAT
>NZ_AFUB01000007.1 GCF_000222705.1 Streptococcus mitis bv. 2 str. SK95
ACTTTAATCCATCTTCTTATAATGTTATTATATAAAAATCAAAACGGAATGTCAATAAAAAATTGCTATTTTTATAAAATATTTTTGCTTTTAAAAATTGCAATTCAATAAGCAATTTTCAGATAATTATTGAAATAAAGACTTTTCTATGTTATAATGGAAGCGATTATATGTGAGGTAAAAAATGGCACATTTATTAGAAAAAACAAGAAAAATTACATCAATTTTAAAACGCTCAGAAGAGCAAATGCAGGATGAACTTCCGTACAATGCCATTACACGTCAACTAGCAGACATTATTGATTGCAATGCCTGCATTGTCAATAGCAAGGGACGACTTTTGGGCTATTTTATGCGCTATAAAACTAATACCGATCGCGTAGAGCAGTTTTTCCAAACCAAGACGTTCCCAGATGACTATGTACAAGGGGCAAACATGATCTACGATACGGAGGCCAATCTTCCTATTGAACATGATTTGACCATTTTTCCTGTAGAGAGCCGTGCGGATTTTCCAGATGGTTTGACAACCATTGCTCCCATTCATGTATCAGGGATTCGCCTAGGTTCCTTGATTATTTGGCGTAATGATAAGAAATTTGAAGATGAGGATTTGATTCTTGTTGAGATTGCGAGTACAGTGGTAGGGATTCAACTCTTGAACTTCCAACGTGAAGAAGACGAGAAAAATATTCGCCGTCGTACTGCTGTAACCATGGCAGTCAATACCCTCTCCTACTCAGAACTTCGTGCTGTTTCAGCTATTTTATCTGAGCTAAATGGAAATGAAGGACAATTGACGGCATCTGTCATTGCAGACCGTATCGGTATCACGCGCTCAGTGATCGTCAATGCTCTCCGTAAGCTAGAGTCGGCAGGAATTATTGAAAGCCGTTCACTAGGAATGAAGGGAACCTATCTCAAAGTATTGATTTCAGATATCTTTGAGGAAGTGAAAAAGAGGGACTACTAATGACAAAGGCTTTAATCTCGATTGACTATACAGAGGATTTTGTAGCAGACCATGGAAAGCTAACTGCTGGTGCTCCTGCTCAAGCCATATCCGAGGCGATTGCTCGGGTGACTAGACTGGCTTTTGATCGTGGAGACTATGTTTTCTTCACCATTGATGCTCATGAGGAAGGGGATGATTTTCATCCTGAGAGTAAACTTTTCCCACCGCACAACATCATTGGAACTAGTGGTCGCAACTTGTATGGAAAACTAGCAGATTTTTACCAAGCCCATGCTTCTGATAGTCGTGTCTTTTGGATGGACAAGCGTCACTATTCAGCATTTTCAGGAACGGACCTCGATATTCGTTTGCGAGAACGTCGAGTTGATACAGTCATCTTAACTGGTGTTTTGACCGATATTTGTGTTCTCCATACGGCTATTGATGCCTATAATTTAGGTTATCAAATTGAGGTTGTCAAGCCTGCGGTTGCCTCTATCTGGCCAGAAAATCATCAGTTTGCTCTTGGACATTTTAAGAACACTCTGGGAGCCAAATTGTTGGATGAAAATTTGGCTGAAATTAAAGAATGATTCCCTTGGAAAAATGAAAAAAATCTGAAAAAAGTGTTGACAAAGATTTTGAAAGTTGATATACTAGTAAAGTGATCGACGCGGGGATGGCGGAATTGGCAGACGCGCAGGACTAAGGATCCTGTGACCGCTTTAGGTCGTGAGGGTTCAAGTCCCTCTCTCCGCATAGGATAAGAGTTAGCAGTTGCTAGCTCTTTTTGTTTTTCCAAAGAAGGCTAGAGGTACAGTTCGACTATCGGAAGAACTTGGCATCAAGAACCATCATTTATGGCATGGAATCGATTTTTGATTGGTAAAACGTGTTCTAATATGAAGAAAGTTAGCAGTTGCTAGCTTTCTTCATTTTTTCAAAAAATAAATCAAAAAATATTTTCGATTTCATAAACATTTCATATTTGGATTTTATAATAGTCTTACAAATATGGAGGTGACAAATGAATCCAATCCAAAGAGCTTGGGCTTATGTCAGCAGAAAACGACTGAGAAGTTTTATTTTATTTCTGATTTTATTTGTCCTTTTAGCAGGAATTTCAGCCTGTTTGACTCTGATGAAGTCCAACAAAACAGTAGAAACGAATCTTTACAAATCACTCAATACATCTTTTTCTATCAAAAAGATAGAAAATGGACAGACCTTCAAGTTGTCAGACCTAGCATCCGTGAGCAAGATTAAGGGACTGGAAAATGTCTCTCCTGAACTCGAGACGGTGGCAAAACTAAAAGACAAGGAAGCAGTGAGTGGTGAGCAGAGCGTCGAACGTGATGACTTGTCAGCTGCGGACAAGAATCTAGTTAGCTTAACGGCTCTTGAGGATTCATCCAAGGATGTTACCTTTACTAGTTCGGCTTTCAATCTAAAAGAAGGCCGACACCTTCAAAAAGGGGATTCCAAGAAAATCCTGATCCACGAAGAGTTGGCTAAGAAGAACGGTCTTTCGCTTCATGACAAGATTCGCTTGGATGCTGGACAGTCAGAATCTGGAAAAGGGCAAACAGTTGAGTTTGAGATTGTCGGAATCTTTTCTGGTAAAAAACAAGAAAAATTCACAGGCTTGTCTTCTGACTTCAGTGAAAACCAGGTCTTTACAGACTATGAAAGTAGCCAAACCCTTTTGGGAAATAGTGAACCTCAAGTCAGTGCAGCACGCTTCTATGTAGAAAATCCTAAGGAAATGGACGGACTCATGAAGCAGGTGGAAAACTTGGCCTTGGAAAATCAAGGATATCAAGTCGAAAAGGAAAACAAGGCCTTTGAACAAATCAAAGATTCAGTAGCAACCTTCCAAACCTTCCTCACCATCTTCCTTTACGGGATTATGATAGCTGGAGCTGGAGCCTTAATTTTGGTCTTGTCTCTCTGGTTGAGAGAAAGGGTCTACGAAGTGGGGATTTTACTCGCACTTGGAAAAGGCAAGGGCTCGATCTTCCTACAGTTCTGTTTAGAGGTAGTTTTGGTATCTCTTGGAGCTTTGCTTCCATCCTTTATTGCAGGAAACGCCATCACATCCTATCTGCTCCAAACTGTACTAGCCAGTGGAGATCAGGCAAGCTTACAGGACACGCTGGCTAAAGCAAGCGGTCTATCAACTAGTCTCCTATCCTTTGCAGAATCCTATGTCTTTCTGCTCCTGATTGGTTGCTTATCAGTAGCCCTTTGTTTCGTATTTCTATTTAGAAAATCGCCTAAGGAAATTTTATCATCTATTAGTTAAGAAGGAGAAATCATGACTTTATTACAATTGCAAGATGTTACCTACCGTTATAAGAACACTGCTGAGGCAGTTTTATATCAGATCAAGTATAATTTTGAACCTGGAAAATTTTATAGTATCATTGGTGAGTCAGGAGCAGGAAAATCCACTCTCTTGTCCCTACTTGCTGGTCTAGATAGTCCTGTCGAAGGTTCTATCCTTTTCCAAGGAGAGGACATTCGGAACAAGGGATATTCTTACCATCGCATGCACCATATTTCCCTGGTCTTTCAAAATTATAACTTGATAGATTATCTTTCTCCACTGGAAAATATCCGCTTGGTCAACAAAAAGGCGACTAAGGATACCCTTCTTGAGCTTGGTTTGGATGAAAGTCAGATCAAGCGGAATGTTCTCCAGTTATCAGGTGGGCAACAGCAACGTGTTGCCATCGCTCGCAGTTTGGTATCAGAAGCTCCAGTTATTCTGGCTGATGAGCCAACAGGAAATCTGGACCCTAAAACTGCTGGAGATATTATCGAACTGCTCAAATCACTTGCCGAGAAAACAGGTAAATGTGTAATTGTCGTCACCCACAGTAAAGAAGTGGCGCAAGCGTCAGATATTACACTTGAGTTGAAGGACAAGAAACTGACTGAAACTCGCAATACTACTAAATAATATGAGCTTGTTTTGATAGAATTATCAAATCTAGAAAGGGAACCTATGTTACACAACGCATTTGCCTATGTTACAAGGAAGTTTTTCAAATCAATTGTTATCTTCCTGATTATTCTCCTCATGGCGAGCTTGAGTTTGGTCGGCTTGTCGATCAAGGGAGCTACTGCCAAGGCTTCTCAGGAGACCTTTAAAAATATCACCAACAGCTTCTCCATGCAAATCAATCGTCGCGTCAATCAAGGAACGCCACGTGGTGCTGGGAATATCAAGGGTGAGGATATCAAAAAAATCACTGAAAATAAGGCCATCGAGTCTTATGTTAAACGTATCAACGCTATCGGAGATTTAACTGGATATGATCTCATTGAAACGCCAGAAACCAAGAAAAATCTCACTGCAGATCGTGCCAAACGGTTTGGAAGCAGTTTGATGATTACAGGTGTCAATGACTCCTCTAAAGAAGATAAGTTTGTCTCTGGCTCATATAAGCTGGTCGAAGGAGAACACTTAACCAACGATGACAAGGACAAGATTCTCATGCATAAGGACTTGGCAGCCAAACACGGCTGGAAAGTCGGAGATAAGGTCAAACTAGACTCTAATATCTATGATGCAGACAATGAAAAAGGTGCCAAGGAAACAGTTGAAGTGACAATTAAGGGACTCTTTGATGGTCACAATAAGTCAGCAGTAACCTACTCACAAGAACTCTATGAAAACACAGCTATCACAGACATTCACACTGCTGCAAAACTTTATGGATACACAGAAGACACAGCCATTTATGGGGACGCAACTTTCTTTGTAACAGCGGACAAGAACTTGGATGATGTCATGAAAGAGTTGAATGGCATCAGCGGTATCAACTGGAAGAGCTACACACTTGTGAAGAGCTCCTCTAACTACCCAGCTCTTGAGCAATCCATCTCTGGTATGTACAAGATGGCTAATCTCCTCTTCTGGGGTAGCTTGAGTTTCTCAGTCCTTCTCCTTGCACTCTTACTCAGCCTTTGGATCAACGCCCGTCGCAAGGAAGTGGGAATTCTCCTCTCTATCGGTCTCAAGCAGGCAAGTATATTGGGTCAATTCATCACTGAATCGATTTTGATTGCCATCCCTGCTCTTGTTTCTGCTTACTTCCTAGCCAACTACACAGCGCGTGCAATCGGAAATACTGTTCTTGCCAATGTCACTTCAGGTGTTGCCAAGCAAGCCAGCAAGGCTGCTCAAGCCTCTAATCTTGGTGGTGGTGCAGAAGTAGACGGCTTTAGCAAGACCTTGTCGAGCCTAGACATTTCCATTCAGACATCAGACTTTATCATCGTCTTTGTTCTTGCTTTAGTTCTAGTCGTTCTTGTTATGGCGCTTGCTTCAAGCAATCTCCTTAGAAAACAACCAAAAGAGCTCTTGCTCGATAGCGAATAAAAAAACTTGCTACCTATTCTCCCCTAAATGGGGTATAATATAGGTAGCATTTTTATCTGCTTCGTCTTGATAAGGCTTCTTCCTATCAGGGGGAAACAGAGAGATTTACAAGAAATTTAAAGGAATGTGAAACGTTTTTTCTATGAAAATTTTAATTGTAGAAGATGAGGATATGATCCGTGAAGGAGTCAGTGATTATTTAACGGATTGTGGTTATGAGACTATTCAGGCAGCAGACGGTGAAGAAGCTTTGGAGCAATTTTCAAACTATGAAGTTGCCTTGGTTCTACTGGACATCCAGATGCCAAAACTGAATGGACTGGAAGTTCTGACAGAGATTCGTAAGACTAGCCAGGTCCCTGTTTTGATGTTGACTGCCTTTCAGGATGAGGAATACAAGATGAGTGCTTTTGCTTCTCTGGCTGATGGCTATCTGGAAAAACCCTTCTCCCTCTCCCTCTTAAAAGTGAGGGTGGACGCGATTTTCAAGCGCTATTACGATACGGAACGAATCTTCTCCTATAAGGATACCAAGGTGGACTTTGAGAGCTACAGTGCAAGCCTGGCAGGTCAAGAAGTGGCTATCAATGCCAAAGAGTTGGAAATTCTGGACTATCTAGTGAAAAATGAAGGACGGGCCTTGACTCGTTCTCAGATTATCGATGCTGTCTGGAAGGCGACAGATGAGGTCCCCTTTGACCGTGTCATTGATGTTTATATCAAGGAACTGCGGAAAAAGCTAGACTTGGATTGTATCCTCACTGTGCGCAATGTTGGTTATAAATTGGAGAGAAAATGAAACGAACAGGTTTGTTTACAAAGATATTTATCTATACCTTCTCGATTTTTAGTGTTCTGGTTATTTGTCTTCATTTAGCTATTTATTTTCTCTTTCCCTCGACTTATCTGAGCCATCGTCAGGAAACCATTGGTCAGAAAGCGACAGCCATTTCCCAGTCCCTGGAAGGAAAGGATAGGCAGAGTATCGAGCAAGTGTTAGACTTGTATTCCCAGACTAGTGATATCAAGGGGGCCGTCAAGGGAGAGATGACTGAGGACAAGTTAGAAGTCAAGGACAACCTTCCTTTGGACACGGATCGTCAAACTACTTCCCTCTTTATTGAGGAGCGTGAGGTGAAAACGCAAGATGGTAGCACCATGACTCTGCAATTTCTAGCTTCCATGGACCTGCAAAAGGAAGCTGAGCAGATTAGTCTTCAATTTCTTCCCTATACCTTGCTGGCATCCTTTCTGATTTCCCTCTTGGTGGCCTACATCTATGCTCGAACCATTGTTGCCCCGATTTTGGAAATCAAGAGGGTGACCCGTCGGATGATGGATTTGGATGCTCAAGTACGATTGCGCGTGGACTCTAAGGATGAGATAGGTGATCTCAAGGAACAAATCAATAGCCTCTACCAGCACCTTTTGACAGTTATTGCGGACTTGCATGAGAAGAATGAAGCTATTCTCCAGCTTGAAAAGATGAAGGTCGAATTCCTACGAGGGGCCTCTCATGAATTGAAAACACCTCTGGCTAGTTTGAAGATCCTAATCGAAAATATGAAAGAAAATATTGGTCGTTATAAGGATAGAGACCACTATCTTGGAGTTGCCTTGGGGATTGTGGATGACCTCAGTCACCACGTTCTCCAGATACTTTCTCTTTCTTCTGTTCAGGAATTGCGAGAGGAGAAGGAGAACATTGACCTACTCCAGATGACGCAAACTCTGGTTAAGGATTATGCCTTGCTAGCCAAGGAGAGAGAACTTCATGTAGACATTAGCCTGACCCATCAGCAGGCTTACATAAATCCATCTGTGATGAAGTTGATCCTATCTAATCTCATCAGCAATGCCATCAAGCACTCGACTCTAGGCGGCTTGGTCCGCATCGGGGAGAGAGCAGGGGAACTCTTTATCGAGAATAGCTGTAGTCCTGAAGAACAAGAAAAACTGGCCCAGTCTTTTTCTGGCAATGCTAGTCGCAAGGCTAAGGGTTCAGGAATGGGACTCTTTGTGGTCAAGAGTCTATTAGAACATGAGAAATTACCTTATCATTTTGAGATGCAAGATGAGCGTTTGACCTTCTTCATGCGTTATCCTAAAGTCGTGCAAGACTAGGGGAAAGAAAAGGTTTACATTGCTTTAATTGTAAGAAATTCAATCTAAAGTATGGGAAAAACTAGCTTTTTTTGTCAAAAAGTGATAAAATGAACAATGTAAATGGGATGTCCCAAAAAATATATAGGAGGCCTGACAAATGGCAATCGTTTCAGCAGAAAAATTTGTCCAAGCAGCTCGTGACAACGGTTATGCAGTTGGTGGATTTAACACAAACAACCTTGAGTGGACTCAAGCTATCTTGCGCGCAGCAGAAGCTAAAAAAGCTCCAGTTTTGATCCAAACTTCAATGGGTGCTGCTAAATACATGGGTGGTTACAAAGTTGCTCGCAACTTGATCGCTAACCTTGTTGAGTCAATGGGTATCACTGTACCAGTAGCTATCCACCTTGACCACGGTCACTACGAAGATGCACTTGAGTGTATTCAAGTTGGTTATACTTCAGTTATGTTTGACGGTTCACACCTTCCAGTTGAAGAAAACCTTGAAAAAGCTCGTAAAGTTGTAGAATTTGCTCACGCAAATGGTGTATCAGTAGAAGCTGAAGTTGGAACTATCGGTGGTGAAGAAGACGGAATCATCGGTGATGGTGAATTGGCTCCAATCGAAGATGCTAAAGCAATGGTTGCAACTGGTATCGACTTCTTGGCAGCTGGTATCGGTAACATCCACGGTCCATACCCTGCAAACTGGAAAGGTCTTCACCTTGACCACTTGCAAAAATTGACAGAAGCAGTTCCAGGCTTCCCAATCGTATTGCACGGTGGTTCAGGTATCCCTGATGACCAAATCCAAGCAGCTATCAAACTTGGTGTTGCAAAAGTTAACGTTAACACTGAATGCCAAATCGCATTTGCTAACGCAACTCGTAAATTTGCTCGTGACTACGAAGCTAACGAAGCAGAATACGACAAGAAAAAACTCTTCGACCCACGTAAATTCTTGGCTGACGGTGTAAAAGCTATCCAAGCATCAGTTGAAGAACGTATCGACGTATTCGGTTCAGAAGGTAAAGCTTAATCTAGCTGAACAATACAGATGAAGCCTGCCCATTGGGTGGGTTTTTTGGTGTGATGGAAATAAATTATTTTTCAAATTTAGTAGGTGGTATTTAATTTGATTCTAAGAAATTGTTTAATCTATGATAAAATAATAGTATGAGTATTATTAATTGAATTCAAGTTTTTATTTAGTTAGAATATAAAAAATTCTGTCATCATTGATTTTAATTACATAGTATAGAATATT
>NZ_AFUB01000006.1 GCF_000222705.1 Streptococcus mitis bv. 2 str. SK95
GATTTTACGGGATTAAAGGCATACACTAGTAGAATTTATATAAAAAATCAAGATGAAGTTAAAAAATACGAAGTGGATTTAGATATCACTCAAGCTGATATTAAAGGTGATTATACAATAACAATTGGGGAGAATAACGAAACTGTTCCGGTTACATATTCTAATGGGAAGTTAAATTATGGGTCGGAGGTAACTCCTTTATATGATGAAGAAATTCTTAATCTAGTGGTACAAAGAGATTTCTTTACTTCTCTAGATGTAAAGGAGACCTTTAAGAGTGCAGAAACAGAACTTCGTGAGATTGTATATCAGCCAGAAAATAACTCTGACCTCTATAAACATCTAAAAAGCAAATATGATTTACCAGAGGAAACAACATGTATAGTATTAGTAAATCATTCTAGCTCAACTATATATAGAGTAACTATTCAACTAAAATCTAATCAAAAGATTGTGCAAATTAGTAGTGTTATTTTTGAAAAAGAATGAGGTTTTCATGAACGAAATTGAAAAGAGTAATCAGCGGATTGAAAGGTAAAGCTATTGAAAATACAGTATATATGTTAACTAGGGAGATAATATGAAAAATCATAAATATTTATTGTGGGTTGTCAGTGTAACGCTAATGCTTTCGACACTTTTTGCACTGAATGGATGTACTTTAGGTGAAGAAACTATTCCCAAAAAC
>NZ_AFUB01000005.1 GCF_000222705.1 Streptococcus mitis bv. 2 str. SK95
AAAACAAGGAAAATCTAGCCAATATTTAACTTGTTTTAGTAAAAGCACTACTAATTAAAGATTCACCCTTTCTCGCCTGTTCATTACAAATCAAGCGTGCTATAATGAAATAGAAAAAGCCTGAGCTAGGCTCAAGCTTTTTCTTAATGACCTCGATCACACGAGATGAATTTGATTTTGTAGTAGTCAGCTCGTTTATAAGTTTCACTATAGGCAAGGACTTGGCCAGTGGCCTCAAGTTTTGTAGTCTTCGTTTGGAAGACAGTTGGAAATTGTGTATCAATTCCCAGCGTAGAAGCAGCATGCTCGGGTGTTGGGAATGCGATTTCGTTGATTTCTTCAAAATGCTCATCAGTCATGTGAATGCGGTAATCCAATTTGAAACGTTTATAGATAGAGCTATAGTAGTCAAGATTTGGATAGTTGGCATTGATATATTGTTCGGGAATATAAGAAGTGTGGTAGATATAGGTCACACCGTTAGTTTGACGTGTCCGTTCGATCTTGTAGTAGAACTGGTCTCCACGCAAACCAAGTTTTTCCAAATATTCAAGCTTATTTCCACGTTCGATAGAAAGGACAGTTACCTTATCGTCCTTTGTTTCAAAAATTTCCACATCTGAAAACTCAACGAGTTTGTGCTTACGAGCGCGTGAAACAAAAGTTCCTTTTCCTTGCTGGCGGACAATATAGCCATCTTTGGCAAGGTCGTTCAAGGCACGAACAACTGTGATAGAACTGACATCATACATCGCGATCAACTCTGCTTCAGTATAAAACTTGTCTCCACTCGCAAATTGACCTGAGATGATTTTATTCTTGAGTTCGTCTTTAATATATTGGTATTTTGGAATAGCCATAATTGCACCTCAATTTTTTTCTTTCTCCTTCTTTGATTTTACCACAAACACAAAGAAAATAGTAGCATTTAGATGAAAAAATAACATAATACATTAAAAATATTATTTTGCACATATATAAAATCGCCGTCAAAACAGAGGTCGTGCAAAAGCCCTCATTTCATGCTATTTTTTAGATAATTTTGGTAAAAAAGAAGTAAAAAAATAGAAAAATTTTAAAGAATTTTCTAAAACCTATTGACAAATGCACGAGATTTGATTATAGTTAATATTATAATAAATGAAAGCGCAAACTTAATTCGTCAGAGGTAGTAACATGACAAGATTTAAAATTGAGGACGATTTCTATTTAGATGAAAAACCGTTCAAGATTTTATCCGGCGCCATTCATTATTTTAGGATTCCAGCAGAGGATTGGTATCATTCCCTCTACAACTTAAAGGCGCTTGGCTTTAATACAGTCGAGACTTATGTGGCTTGGAATTTACACGAACCTGTTGAAGGGGAGTTTGATTTTGAAGGTGCCAGAAATTTGGAGAGATTTCTTCAAATTGCACAAGATTTGGGTCTCTACGCTATTGTACGCCCGTCTCCATTTATCTGTGCGGAATGGGAATTTGGTGGCTTGCCGGCTTGGCTCTTGACCAAGGACATGCGAATCCGCTCGTCCGACCCAGCCTACATTGAGGCAGTTGCTCGCTATTATGACCAATTATTGCCAAGGCTTGTGCCTCGCTTGTTGGAAAATGGCGGAAACATTCTCATGATGCAAGTCGAAAATGAATATGGTTCTTATGGAGAAGATAAGTCTTATCTGAGAGCGATTCGAAAATTGATGGAAGACCGAGGGATTGATTGCCCACTCTTTACTTCAGATGGTCCATGGAGGGCTACTCTGAAAGCTGGAACATTGATCGAAGACGACCTCTTTGTGACAGGGAACTTCGGTTCTAAAGCTCCGTACAACTTTTCACAGATGCAGGAATTCTTTGATGAGCATGGTAAGAAATGGCCCCTCATGTGTATGGAATTCTGGGATGGCTGGTTCAATCGTTGGAAAGAACCTATCATCACACGTGATCCGAAAGAATTGGCAGAAGCTGTTCGAGAGGTGTTAGAGCTAGGCTCCATCAACCTCTATATGTTCCATGGCGGCACAAACTTTGGTTTCATGAATGGTTGCTCGGCTCGAGGAACTCTAGATTTGCCACAAGTTACATCTTACGATTATGATGCCCTTCTCGATGAAGAAGGAAATCCAACTGCTAAATACCTAGCAGTCAAGAAGATGATGGCAACACACTTCCCAGAGTATCCACAGTTGGCCCCACTCTACAAGGAAAGCATGGAGATAGAGGCCATTCCACTAGCCGAAAAAGTTTCCTTGTTTGAAACCCTGGATAGTCTGGCAAGTCCAACTGAGAGCCTCTATCCAAAAGCGATGGAAGAACTTGGTCAAAGTTATGGCTACCTTCTCTATCGTACTGAAGCAAGTTGGGATGCAGAAGAGGAACGTCTCCGTATCATCGATGGACGTGACCGCGCTCAACTCTTTGTAGATGGTCAATGGATTGCCACTCAATACCAGACAGAAATTGGTGAAGATATCTATTGTCAGGGAAATCAAGAAGGTTTTTCAGAGATTGACATCTTGGTCGAAAATATGGGGCGTGTCAACTACGGACACAAGTTCTTAGCAGATACGCAACATAAAGGAATTCGTACAGGTATCTGTAAAGATCTACACTTCATGTTAAATTGGAAACAATATCCACTACCACTGGATAATCCTGAGAAAATTGATTTTTCAAAAGGATGGACAGAAGGACAACCAGCCTTTTACGCTTTCGACTTTACTGTTGAAGAGCCTAAGGATACCTACTTAGATTTATCTGAGTTTGGTAAGGGAGTTGCCTTTGTCAACGGGCGTCACCTAGGACGTTTCTGGAATGTCGGCCCGACCCTCTCACTTTATATCCCTCATAGCTATCTCAAGGAAGGTGCTAACCGCATCATCATCTTTGAAACTGAAGGTGAATATAAAGAAGAGATTCATTTAACTCGTAAACCTACACTAAAACACATAAAGGGGGAAAACTTATGACAATTGTAGGATGCCGTATCGATGGACGTTTGATCCACGGTCAAGTAGCCAATCTTTGGGCTGGAAAACTAAATGTTTCACGCATTATGGTTGTAGACGATGAAGTCGTTAATAACGATATTGAAAAGAGTGGTTTGAAGCTTGCTACACCACCAGGTGTAAAACTTAGTATCTTGCCAATTGAGAAAGCAGCGGCAAATATCCTTGCTGGTAAATACGATAGCCAACGTCTCTTTATCGTTGCACGTAAACCAGACCGTTTCCTTGGTTTGGTCGAAGCAGGTGTACCGCTTGAAACACTCAACGTTGGTAATATGTCTCAAACACCAGAAACTCGCTCTATCACACGTTCTATCAACGTGGTAGACAAGGATGTGGAAGATTTCCACAAACTAGCAGAAAAAGGTGTGAAACTCACTGCTCAAATGGTTCCAAATGATCCAGTTTCAGACTTTTTGAGCTTATTAAAATAGGAAAAAATTTTTAGGAGGTCATTGTTATGATACAATGGTGGCAAATTTTACTTCTCACTTTGTACTCAGCTTATCAAATCTGTGATGAGTTGACAATCGTTTCATCTGCAGGTTCCCCTGTATTCGCTGGTTTTATTACTGGTTTGATTATGGGAGATTTGACAACCGGTTTGTTTATCGGTGGTAGCTTGCAGTTGTTTGTTCTTGGAGTTGGTACCTTCGGTGGTGCTTCTCGTATCGACGCAACTTCTGGTGCGGTTCTTGCAACAGCTTTCTCTGTTTCACAAGGTATCAATACAGATCTTGCGATCACAACAATCGCTGTACCAGTAGCAGCTCTCTTGACTTACTTCGACGTACTTGGTCGTATGACTACTACTTTCTTTGCACACCGTATTGATGCTGCAATCGAACGCTTTGACTACAAAGGTATCGAACGCAACTACCTACTTGGTGCGCTTCCTTGGGCTGCATCACGTGCCCTTCCAGTTTTCTTCGCTCTTGCTTTTGGTGGAGAATTCGTACAAGGTGTTGTAAACCTTGTTAAAGAATACCAATGGGTTGCGGACGGTTTGACACTTGCAGGACGTATGCTTCCAGGTCTTGGATTTGCAATCTTGCTTCGTTACCTTCCAGTTAAACGTAACCTTCACTACCTTGCAATGGGATTCGGTTTGACAGCTATGTTGACTGTTCTTTACTCATATGTAACAGGTCTTGGTGGAGTTGTTGCGGGTATCCTTGGTACTCTTCCTGCTGATGTTGCTGAAAAGATTGGCTTTGCTAATAACTTCAAAGGTTTGTCTATGATCGGTGTTTCTATCGTAGGTATCTTCCTTGCAGTTGTTCACTTTAAGAACAGCCAAAAAGTAGCTGTAGCAGCACCTTCTACACCATCAGAAAGTGGGGAAATCGAAGATGACGAATTCTAATTACAAACTTACAAAAGAAGATTTTAATCAAATCAACAAACGTAGCTTGTTTACTTTCCAATTAGGTTGGAACTACGAGCGTATGCAAGCCTCTGGTTACCTTTACATGATCTTGCCTCAATTGCGTAAAATGTATGGGGATGGAACTCCTGAATTGAAAGAAATGATGAAAGTTCATACTCAATTCTTCAATACTTCACCATTCTTCCACACAATTATCGCTGGTTTTGACCTTGCCATGGAAGAAAAAGATGGTGTAGGTTCAAAAGACGCCGTTAACGGTATCAAGACAGGTTTGATGGGACCATTTGCTCCTCTTGGAGATACAATCTTTGGTTCACTTGTACCTGCTATCATGGGATCTATCGCAGCAACTATGGCTATCGCTGGCCAACCATGGGGTATCTTCCTTTGGATCGCAGTTGCAGTAGCTTATGACATCTTCCGTTGGAAACAGTTGGAATTTGCTTACAAAGAAGGGGTTAACCTTATCAACAACATGCAAAGTACCTTGACAGCTTTGATTGACGCTGCATCTGTACTTGGTGTCTTCATGATGGGTGCTCTTGTAGCAACAATGATCAACTTTGACATTTCTTACAAATTGCCAATCGGTGAAAAATTGATTGACTTCCA
This sequence comes from Streptococcus mitis bv. 2 str. SK95, assembly GCF_000222705.1. Classification (GTDB taxonomy): domain Bacteria; phylum Bacillota; class Bacilli; order Lactobacillales; family Streptococcaceae; genus Streptococcus; species Streptococcus mitis_AY. The sequence goes on from NZ_AFUB01000005.1 coordinate 5,006, forward strand.
AGATATCTTGAACTCAATCTTCCCACGCTTGCTTCCAGCAATCTTTACTGCCTTCATCTTCTGGTTGCTTGGTAAGAAAGGTATGAACTCTACTAAAGCTATCGGTATCATTATCGTTCTTGCAGTAGGTCTTTCATTCATCGGTAAATTCTTGCTTGGAATGGGCGCATAATTTATGAGTAAATCATTAATTTTGGTGAGTCATGGTCGTTTCTGTGAAGAACTTAAAGGTAGCACAGAAATGATTATGGGCCCACAAGACAACATTCATGCAGTGGCTCTTCTTCCAGAAGATGGTCCAGAAGAATTTACTGCAAAATTTGAAGCTGCTATCGAAGGATTGGATGATTTCCTAGTCTTTGCGGATCTTCTCGGTGGTACACCATGTAACGTGGTAAGCCGTTTGATAATGGAAGGTCGCGACATTGAACTCTACGCAGGGATGAATCTTCCAATGGTGATTGAATTTATCAATGCCAGCCTTACAGGTGCAGATGCGGATTATAAGAGCCGTGCTGCAGAAAGCATTGTAAAAGTCAACGACCTGTTAGCGGGCTTCGATGATGACGAAGATGAATAAGATGTGACTTAGAGCATCTTATATAGAATATACATGGGAATGGGAGTCACTCCCATTCCCATATTTTCAATAGGAATGAAACAACAATAGATTAGAGGAACTCTATGCTAAATTACACAAAAGAAGAATTACTTGAACTGGGTGCAGAAATCACGACTCGTGAAATCTACCAACAGCCTGATGTATGGAAAGAGGCTTTTGAAGCCTATCAAGCAAAACGAGAAGAAATTGCAGCCTTTTTGCAAGGGATCGCTGATAAACATGACTATATCAAGGTTATCTTGACGGGTGCTGGTACTTCTGCTTATGTGGGAGATACCTTGGTACCATACTTTAAGGAAGTCTATGACGAACGCAAATGGAACTTCAATGCCATTGCGACAACTGATATTGTTGTCAATCCAGAGACCTATCTGAAAAAAGATGTGGCGACTGTCCTTGTTTCCTTTGCTCGTAGTGGGAATTCACCTGAAAGTGTGGCGACGGTTGATTTGGCTAAAGCCTTGGTTGATGACCTCTATCAAGTGACCATTACATGTGCTGCAGAAGGGAAATTGGCGCTTCAAGCTCATGGCGATGACCGCAATCTTTTGCTCTTGCAACCAGCTGCTTCCAATGACGCTGGATTTGCCATGACTTCTAGCTTTACGTCTATGATGCTAACAGCTCTCTTGGTCTTTGATCCTACAGAATTTGCTGTGAAAGTTCAACGTTTTGAAGTTGTGTCTAGCCTTGCCCGCAAAGTTCTAGAAAATGCAGAAGATGTCAAAGAGCTGGTTGACCTTGACTTTAACCGTGTTATCTACCTGGGCGCTGGTCCTTTCTTTGGGCTTGCTCATGAAGCTCAGTTGAAGATTTTGGAATTAACAGCTGGTCAGGTGGCGACTATGTATGAAAGTCCAGTTGGCTTCCGTCACGGTCCAAAATCATTGATCAACGAAGATACAGTTGTTTTGGTCTTTGGTACAACGACAGATTACACTCGCAAGTACGACTTGGACTTGGTTCGTGAAGTTGCTGGTGACCAGATTGCTCGTCGTGTCGTTCTTTTGAGTGATCAAGCCTTTGGTCTTGAAAATGTCAAAGAAGTGGCTCTTGGCTGTGGTGGAGTCTTGAATGATATTTACCGTGTCTTCCCTTACATCGTATATGCCCAACTCTTTGCCCTTTTGACTTCACTCAAGGTAGAAAATAAACCAGATACACCGTCTCCAACAGGTACAGTAAACCGTGTGGTACAAGGTGTTATCATTCATGACTATCAAAAATAAGGAAGTGTCTATGAGTAAATTACAATTAAGTCCCAATAAAGTAGCCTGCCTGCAAAAACTTTCAGATGAAAACGGCATTATCTCAGCTCTTGCCTTTGACCAACGTGGTGCTTTGAAACGCCTCATGGCTCAATACCAAACGGAAGAGCCAACTGTTGCTCAAATGGAAGAACTCAAAGTCTTGGTTGCAGATGAATTGACAAAATACGCATCTTCTATGCTTCTTGACCCTGAGTATGGACTTCCAGCTACAAAAGCGCTTGATCCAAATGCTGGTCTTCTCCTTGCTTATGAAAAAACTGGTTACGATACAACAAGCACCAAACGCTTGCCTGACTGCTTGGATGTTTGGTCTGCAAAACGCATCAAGGAACAAGGCGCAGACGCTGTGAAGTTCTTGCTTTACTATGACGTAGATAGTGCTAACGAACTCAACCAAGAAAAACAAGCCTACATCGAACGCATCGGTTCTGAGTGTGTGGCGGAAGACATCCCATTCTTCCTTGAAATCTTGGCTTACGATGAAAAAATTGCTGACGCAGGTTCTGCAGAATACGCAAAAGTGAAACCACACAAGGTTATCGGTGCCATGAAGGTCTTCTCAGACCCACGCTTTAACATTGACGTCTTAAAAGTGGAAGTTCCAGTCAATGTCAAATACGTTGAAGGCTTTGGTGATGGAGAAATCGTCCATACTCGCGAAGAAGCAGCAGCCTTCTTCAAAGCTCAAGATGAAGCGACAAATCTTCCATACATCTACTTGAGTGCAGGTGTGTCAGCTAAACTCTTCCAAGAAACACTTGTCTTTGCCCACGAATCAGGCGCAAACTTCAACGGCGTTCTTTGCGGCCGTGCAACCTGGGCTGGATCGGTTGAAGCTTACATCAAAGATGGTGAAGCAGCAGCTCGTGAATGGTTGCGTACAACAGGATTTGAGAACATTGACGAACTCAACAAGGTTCTTCAAACAACAGCGACTTCATGGACTGAACATGTAGAAGCATAAAACAAGAATAGAAGAATTCCCTTTTGTTAAGAAGATACTTAAGGTTTTCTGACAAAGGATTCTGAAAATAGAAACTACAACCATAGATGGTGAATACACTCTCTATGGTTTGTTTACTTAAGAGAAATGGATCAAAGGAGAGAAGAATGAAAGCATACACAGAGCGTGTATTTGGAAATCATGAGGGCAAGGATGTCTTGGCCTATCGCTTTGAGACTGATGGTGGTTACCAGCTTGAAGTTATGACTTATGGTGCGACCATCTTACGATATGTCACACCTGACAAGGCTGGAAATTTTGCCAATGTTATCTTGGGTTTTGATGATTTTGCTAGCTATGTAGGCAATAGTCCCAAACATGGAGCAAGTGTAGGTCCTGTAGCGGGCCGTATTGCAGGTGCGACATTTGAGCTCAATGGTCAGACCTATAATCTTGAAGTCAACAACGCTAGCAACTGCAACCACAGTGGTTCAACAGGTTGGGATTCGAGCTTGTTTGAATTGGTTGAGGTGAGCGACCATGGCTTGACTCTCTACACAGAGCGTACAGACGGGACAGGGGGATTCCCTGGCAATCTCAAGATTTGGATTAGCTACCACTTGGAAGAAACTGGTGCCTACGAAGTCAGCTATAAGGTGACGACAGATCAGGATACGCTTGTCAATCCAACTAATCACAGCTACTTCAACTTGTCTGGTGATTTCACACAGACAATTGACCGCCATGTCTTTCAGCTAAATACGGAGGGCATTTACCCAATCGCTCCAGACGGTGTTCCAGCAAAGACTCCAGATGCTGATCGTGATGTGGTGAAACACATCTACAATGGTGCTTTGCTCAAGGATATCTTTGCAGAGGATGATGAGCAAATCCAGTTGGTATCTGGTTTGGATCACCCATTTGCCCTTCCTACAGGTCATGACAATGCTGGTTTCCTTTATGACCAAAACTCAGGTCGTTTCCTACTTTTCAAGACAGAGGCCCCTTGCTTTGTGGTCTACACAGCAAACTTTGTGGATGAGAGTGTCATCATAGGAGGCCAGCCAATGGTACAGCACAATGGGATTGCCCTTGAAGCGCAGGCCTTACCAGATGCTATTCACAGCGACCTCAAAGACCAAGTCATTCTCAAAGCAGGTCAAACCTTCACCAGCAAAACTCGCTACGAGCTTGTTGTCAAATAAAAAGAAGAGCTGGTTTCCAGCTCTTTTGAGTTGTCTTCGTTGACATTTTATCTCAATAGTGTATAATTGATGTAATTTATAAAGTTACAACAGAAGGAGACACCCGATGACTTATGCATACCAAAGCCATATTTACCTAGCAGAGGCGGTTTTAAATGTCAAGGATTTGACGAGTCAAACGGCTTTTTATCACCAGATTATTGGCTTGGAGATTTTATCTCAAACGGAGACAGAAGCGATTTTGGGACTTGGTCGAAAAGCCTTGGTTCACTTGATTCAGGCAGAAAAGTCTGGCGAAGTAAGGGAGCACTATGGGCTTTACCATCTGGCGATTTTGTTGCCAACACGAAAAGCCTTGGCAGATGTCTTGAAATACCTAATTGACTTGCGGATTCCTCTGGTCGGGGGTACAGATCATGGATACAGCGAGGCTATTTATCTAGAGGATTTGGAAGGAAATGGCATTGAACTCTACCGTGATAAGCCAGTGTCTTCATGGGATATTCGAGAAGACGGCCGCATTATCGGTGTGACCGAAGCCCTTGCGGCACAGGATATCTATGAGTTAGGAGAAAAGGTAGATCCCTTTATCCTAGCTGAAGGGACGAGAATGGGGCATATCCATCTATCGGTGAAGGATAGCCACGCGGCGAGTCAGTTTTATCAAAAAGTGTTAGGGCTAGAAGATAAATTTAGCATTCCTAGTGCTAGTTGGATAGCGGCTGGTCAGTACCATCACCACCTGGCTGTCAACGAATGGGCTGGAAAAGGGCTAGCTCCGCGTGAGCAAGGCTTGCCAGGTTTGGCTTACTATGTCCTTGAAGTCGAAAGCAAAGAAGAACTCCTGAACATCGTTAAGCAAGCACAAGAGCTAGAAGCACCGATCAAGTGGTTAAATTCGAGTGAGTTGGATTTGGTAGATCCAGATGGGATTGTGACTCGCATTCGCTTGGAACGATGAGATGAGGAAAACGCATCATATACATAGAGAAAGGCGGATAAGCTCGCATTCTGTTTTTAGAATGCGGACTTGTTCGCTTTTTATATTTAAGGTTAGACTTTTGTCCCAACTCATTTTGGGTTCCGTGCTGTTGTATTGACATTAGAGGCAGTTTGGTCAGTACATGGCTTATTTTTCTTTTTTCTGTTTCTCGATTCTCTCTAACATTCTGTTTTTACGCTCCTCCAGTTCTTGGATTTGCTTGAGCAAAAGATCTGAAAAGTCACTATCGAGTTCTTCAGCCTCTCCACTACTATACCAATCTAAGGCGACAATGTGATTATTTTTATCAAAGCAGAAAATCACATCTCCATCACCGATGATAGACAGAAAAGGGATATAATTTACAAAACCTAGTTCATGTAATTCTTTGGTCTTCAGTCGAATATCTAGAAAATTAGGTATCTCATTTGCAATACCATAGACTTTAATACCACGGCAAAATGTCCAAAATGGTGCCACATCAAATGCTTTAGCTCTAGGCCACAGTTCCTCCCTGACTTCCATATATAGTCCGCCTAGGGGTGACATGGTAAATTCTCTAAAGTCGTCTGGAAGACTGATTTGATACAGTTTTTCAAAATCTTCTATATCCTGTTCGGAGTGTTCATTTCCCATGCAGGCTACAACTTGGTAGGTTTTAGAATCATAATGATGAAAATAATCATAGACTTTTTCTAGTGACATTGCTATTCCTCTCTATCCTAGGTAAATATATTCGACAACCAAATCACAAAGCTGATTATCCTTATCATAGCCAAAGTAGACGGGATAGACTCCGTCTCCAAAACCTGATTGGATCATCGGAATGCTTAGGTCAGCGTTGGGGATTTTAAAATTAATCCAATCCCCGCCCTCACGTTGATAAAGGGGATTGTCTATGGCATTTTGGGCAAAAACTGCTGCAAAGAAATCGTCGTAGATATTTTTGTCAGGATTTTCTTTATACCAATTGTCTTCAAAATCGCAGTAGGCATTCTTGGTGTCAACGTCCACTATTGTTGCCAGACCTGCGTCAACTGCAAATCCAAAATAAGAGTCTTTTTCAACAGTGTCTATATCTTCATCACCAGTCAGTGCTTCATAGTAGATGACTGGCACTTGATCTGTAAATTGGATTCTCGTTGCTACATACCTGTAGTGATCTTCTTCTAACTTGGCTACTAAGGTTTTTATTCTATATGTTCCTTTGGGTACAGATTGTAAGTAGGGCTTTTCCTCTCTACGGAGCCAGACCAAAGGATCGCGAACCAGAATTTCTCCGCTAGGGAAAGTCACTTCCCCCATATCCAAAACAAAAACTTCCATGTCCTGTATTTCTTTCCTATCAAAACAGTCTGCATAATTGATAGACGAAGTGAGCAGGTGTTTTATTTCTTGGTATTTTTGCAACCACTCTTGTGAAGTTTGTATTTTTTCCATAAACAGCTCCTTTCTAAATCTTTTATTTTAGGTTGGTACTTTCTGAGTTAGAGAATTGTGTACTCATTATCATTTTTCCTACAAATGCATTCATTCTATGCTTTTATTTCCCTAATGATCGAAAAAATTAGGTCTTTAAGATTTTCTGCCACATACACAACTTCATCAGGATCATGGATATAGCCGATAATCTGCCCTTCTTTTCCCTCTGTATTCGGATCAAAATCCAGCATCAGGAAACAGCTGTCACAATACTCGGCAAAAGGAATCCATTTTTTATTAAAAAGATAGGGTTTTATCCTCTCGTCCCGCATTTTTTCAATGTCTTGGCTTGTAAAATGCTCAGGAAATTCAGTTAAGAGGGAGTCTCTGTTTTGAAAATAGTGTTTAGTGTTTTCGATAGCCTGCAGGCTCAGCAAGCAAAATGCCATGTCTCTTTCATCTACAAGGCAAGGCAGAATACTGAGATAGTTATTCCCGTTTTTATACCTGTAGAGCTCTTTTACCTCATCAGGCAACGTTATCCCAAATTTCTCCTCAAATGCTACCAGTTCTTCCTCAGAAGCTCCAGGGATTTCCTGATAATCGTCCAGATATTCTTCCTCTACAGGGTCATCCAAATCCCATTCCTCAAAATTTTCACAGATGTACTCTTCTATCTTTTTTATCTCATCACTTATCTGCATACCATCCACCCTTTATTTGCTTAGTTACAGATCTCCTTCGATTATTTGTTGCATATATGCTGGCATATCATTTACAAATTCCGCAAAACTGCACATATCTTTCAACTCTTCATGCTCTATATCATAGGAAGCCACTTTCTTTGTTTTAGGATCCCATACAATATAGATATGGTCATAATCTCCTGTCAGCTTAGATATACGCAGAAGTTTCTGTCTACCTTTTTTAATCGGAACAGTATTGACTAAAGAGAAAAACTCTATCCATTTAAAATCACAGTCTTTAAGCTCGAAATGTAATTCCTCACTTTGAAGAAAATCAATTACTACCTTAGGCAATTTAAATGACTTCAGTTCATCCAGTTTATTTTGTAAACTGTGGTATTCTTCAGGTTCTAACTGCTTAAAATATGCAGCCATTTCTTCATCGCCATTTTCAAGTGCGATACTGTATGGACGCATCCCGTCTTTTTCGGTTATTGTTACATCTGCTCCATTTTCTACAAGATATTGACACATTTTCAAATCAACATACCTTGCGGCTACACATAGCGGGGTTGGTTTAAAAGGATAGACCGTATCAGGGGCATTGTAGTTAATATTAACTCCGTTCTTTATAAAGAAATCAAGCACTTCATAATTTCTGTCTGAAACTGCACTGCGAAATGCCTGTCCACCGTATTTTTCTACCCTATGACCTAACTCGTGGATAAGAGGCAGGTTCTCGTATTTTTTTCATATAAAGCCTGTTCAAAGGCTTCTGTTTTTACCTCATTTACACAGTTCACCTTTGCGCCATGTTCTACCAGATACCTGATAATAGCTTCGTCACAATACCTTACAGCAAGCAAAAATGAAGGACTTCCTTTTACATTCAGATTGACGCCCTTTTGCACAAGCCATTTTACAGAGTTAAAACTTTCCATAATCAAAGCTATTTCTAAAGGTGACAAAGTGGTATACTTACCTATTTTTATACCCTTTTCAATATCCCATCCCTTTGAAAAATACTCATCTAGTGCGGGTATATTCCCCTTTATAATATCACCTACAATTTGTGGAACAGATTTAAAATTTCCTATATCTTTTAATTTGACCATTTTAAGTCTCCTACAGATTATGTACTCATCTGTTATAATTTATTTCCCCTAAAGGAAGCGGATCAGGATTTAGGCTTACCCAGAGAACCGAAAGTTCACACAAACGTTCAGTTATAGTATCTTCATCACAGCCTTTTGCACGGATGCTGGAAATCAGTTCCTTAGTTTCTTCCAGTTCTTCTTTGGAAAGTGGTGTACCTGAAGCGAAATGATTTGGCAGGGCTTTCAGCATGTTCCGATAGTGTTTATCCCAGTTGACACCGCCATTTCTATAGAGCTCATCCTGTACGCGCCCTGTTATACGGATCACTTCGCCTTGTACAGTTTTTGCTGGCCCGCTTGAAGGAATGAGTAAATCCCAAAGCTCGTTATACTGCTCCTTCCAAGAACCTTTTTTTACAATAATAGGAGAAACTCCGTCATGTATCTTGCGTTTCGGAGCAGGCTTTACATCAAACAGTGCATAGAGTTTCTCAAGCCCTGCTTCTGTTTCAGTCAAGTAATCTTTATTAAAGTTTTCTCTGTGAAATTCAAAATCCTTTCCGATTAGTTCGACTCTTTCTGCCATATCAGGAGTTACCTCAGCGCCCGCCTTTATGAGCATTTCTGCAATTTCTGCTACCTGTGCAATATTAATCTGCCTACAAGTAGCAAGGGCTTCAGCTAAAGGAGTTCGTCCCATAACAGTTTTGGGATTAACATCTGCACCTTTTTCAATCAAAAAACTTACTATCTTAGGTCGGAAAAACCTTGCTGCCGTATGTAGAGGTGTACTCCCATATGTATCAGGTTTTTGTATATCTCCGCCTAATTCATACAGCAGTTTTACAGTATCTCTCCCCAAAGCGGCATGTTTATATAATGGTGTACGCCCATAATAATCAGGAGTATTTACATCTAAACCCTGTTCTACTAACCAGATAACAAGCTCGTTAGGAACACCTCCATAATGAAGTGCCGTATTTAAGCTGTATCTGCCGTTATGAGCAGTAAGCTCACATTTATCATATACTGCTTTAAGAGCTTCAATATCTCCTGCTGTAATCAGTTCATCAAAATTTTTAGGTAAGGTGACTCTTTTTTTGGCCATTGTTCTTCTCCTTTAATATAAAACTAACATTTGCATTTTACATTTCTAAACCCACTTAAGCCCATCAACATCTTTTAAAACCATAGACTCTCCATCGTAGTCGTTTTTCAGCTCGACTTCTTTTTCTTTAACGGATATGTTGTTGTACCAGTGCTCTAAACTGGCATATTTCCCTGTATGGATATTGATAAGCATGCTTGTTATCGGATCCCAAGTGCCTTTCTGTACGGTTTCAGCAAGCATATAATAGGCATCTAAAAATATCAAATTTCTCCCATAGATCCAAAATGGAAGCTGCGTATCTAACAGTGGCAAGTTTGCAGAAAAAATTTCATCTCCATGCGGTGGCACTGTTTCATAATGAAATTCTATCTCACTCCCATAATATGCTATCGTTGCTCCTTCGCAACCGATGCATTGAGGAATACCCTCTTCAGCTACTAAAAATTCCATTGGCGTCTCCTTGTATTTTGATTGAGTAAACTCCGACTAGGCTTTCCCACGTTTACAACCAGATGGTAAAGGTAATCACTTGTTTTTTATAGGTGACAAAGATTTTTCCTCTAAACAGACTGACGAGGTGCTGGGCCATGGAGAGACCAATGCCATACCCAGAGGTGGTTTGGTTATTGTGTGATGTTTCGGCGCGGTAGAAGCGATCAAAGAAGCGTTTGATATTGGCAGGTTGCCCATCCTTATAGTCGTTAGACACAGTGATACAGGTGCGCTTGCGTAGGAGATAGGCTTTGCGTTTGAGAGTTAGACGGATGGTGCCTGCTGGATCACAGTATTTGCGGGCATTGTCAAGAAGAATGCTAAGAAGCTCATAAAATTCCTCTTGGGCTACTTTTTCTATAAGGTCTGCTTCAATCAGGCTTTCAAATTTTTTATCCTCTTTGGTAAAGAGAGGAGCAAAGTCTGAGGCGACCTTTTCAGCGATGACGGAGATGTTTTGAGGAGCTAGTTTGATATCCTCTTGCTCCTCGAGTCGAGCAAGTCGGATAAGTCTTCCAATCAAGTGGTTGAGACGCTCGGTCTGTTCTTTGGTACTGATGCTCCACTCGGTCTCTCCTTCCATGAGTTCTTGAAGCTCGGTATTGGCCGAAATAATAGCCAGCGGTGTTTTGAGTTCGTGTCCTGCATTGGTGATAAACATCCGTTGTTTCTCATAGTTTTTGACGAAGGGACGGATAACAATCCCAGAAATCAAGGTAAAGAGCAGAGCAAGGAGAAATAGGCTAGCCAGTGATAACCAGATAGAGACTTGAAAGAGGGTGTCCCGTTCGCGAATGTAGTTGGTAGCTTCAAAGAAGACTAGGAGCTTACCCGAAGCTGTCTGACTAATCTGGTAGGTGAAGTAGCGCCCATTGCGAGTAATCGTGCCATAGGTTTCCTGTTTTTTAAGAATTCTCTGGAGAAAACCTCTAACGTCTGCTTCGGTCAGTGATTGGACATTCCCTAGAGAAATAGTGTAGTCATTTGCCTTTTCTCTGACAGAGAAATACTGAAAATTGTAGATAATCCCTTCCTGGATGTTCTTTTTGGTGAAACTTTCCTTGATTTCATCTGTGATTGGGAGTTCGCCTTCATTTTTAGACAAGATGGAGAGGACGGTTTGGATATTATCCTCTGTCTGAGTGTAGACGATACTATTCATCAAAACTAGAAAGAAGGTTAGAATCAGAGTGATGGCAAGAGTGGCCGTTGCGATAAATTTGATACGAAGTTTTCGAAACATCTAGTCACCTCCTGTCAATTGGAAGGGGCCTTCTGCATCCCCAAGTATTTGTAAGCTAGACTGGACACTTTGGAGTTTTTGGCGTAGGTAGGAGATATATAGAAAGACGAGCTCGTGATCACTTTCTTCCAGCTCGTCTGGCCAGACCTGCTCTAGTAGTTGTTGACAACTGAGGGCTTGGTTAGCATGCTGGATGAGGAGGGTCAAGAGTTGAGTCTCCTTTTTCCCTAAACGAATGCTGTTTGTAGCAGCCAATTCTTGCTCGTCAATATCCAAGCGGGTATTTCCTAATTGGACTGTATCCGGGGTATAGTCTTCCAGGCGGCGTGCGGTAGAACGGAGTCTAGCCAAGAGTTCCTTGAGCGAGAAAGGTTTGGTCAAGTAGTCGTCAGCACCTGCATCAAGTCCAGTTACGCGGTCATCCACTTCGGCCATGGCTGTCAACATGATGACGTGGGTCGTATTGCCTGCCTGGCGAATTTCTTTGAGGGCTTCGATTCCAGTTTTGATTGGCATCATGATGTCAAAAATCATGAGGTGATAGTGGTTAGATTTAGCCTTTTCGACAGCGTCTTGTCCGTTAAAAACAGAATCAACGCTATAGCCTTCGCGTTCTAAAGCAACAGTGATGACGCGATTTAGTTGAGCTTCATCTTCGGCAAGTAGGATTTTCATAGGTTCTCCTTAGTCTTGGTCAGATCGCTGAATCAAATCACGAATGGTCTGCATGGTCAAGTCGCATGAAGCAAGCTCATCGGCACAACGTTTGAGCTCGCGCGTGATTCGCTCAGGATTTTGGATGTTTTTCTTGTATTTCATCTGGTGTTCAAGGCTGGCCCAGGAATCCATGGCAATCGTGCGTAGCTGGATCTCGATAAAGTAGATCCCTTGGGCATTTCCCAGACAGTCTGGGTAGGGAGTAGTCACTTCGAGGATCAGATGGTAGGAACGGTAGCCATTAGGTTTGACCTGACGGATATAGTCTTTCTCTTTAAAAATATGGATGCTTGGCATCTGGCGAATATACTCTATGATGCGGTAGATATCATCTGTAAAGCCTGTGATAATCCGAACACCGATAGCATCTCGGATTTCTTTGAGAGCGGATTGACTCGTCTGAGGCAGGCCTTTACGTCGGCATTTTTCGCGCATGCTTTCCTCGGTTTTGATTCGTGCGTGCAAGTGTTCATATAGCTTGAGGGAGGTTTCTTGTTTGTAGTTTGTAGCAGCTTTTTCTATATCTTGGACAAAGGTCTGCAAGATAGTGGGTAAGTAGGCTTCGCAAGTGCCGTAGATAGAGTTCATAGGCTGGTCCATTCTAAGAATGACTCGTATTGCTACGAGCATAGATTCTAATAGTATTTGTCATTCTATTATACCATGAAAGCGATAGCAGGGTAAGATTCTATAGATAAAGAGGGAACGAGAACTTTGACAAAGAAGTCCATTAGAGATATAATGAAGAAAAAGTGACCAAGGATAAATCAATGACAAACTCAAAGTATATTACACGGCTTAAACGCTCAGAAGGCCAGTTACGTGGTATCCAAAAAATGATAGAAGAAGAGCGTGATTGTGCAGATATCATTACTCAGTTGACAGCGGTTCGTTCGAGTGTGGAGCGTGTGATTGAGATGATCATTACCGAGAATCTCACAGCCTGCATCAACCAACCCCTAGACGACCCTGAAGCTCAAAAAGAACGCTTAGAAAAGGCTGTTCAGTACCTAATCAAACGAAAATAGTCGTTTTCTACGTGTTAGAACAAGGATAAGAAAGTAGATCACAGGAGATGAAAGATGACAAAAGAAGAACGAGCAGAAAAATGGTTTCAGAGTATTCCTGAGACAGAAGCCATTCCTATGCAAACTAAAATGGAGATCTGTAGTCAGGCAGCGAAGCGAATGGCGTTTATCTGGCTTGGCCTACTTGGTGTGGAATGTTTGTTCCTATTGTGGGTCACTGGGGGCGAACTTTTTAATCAAGTAGCGGACTTTCTAAATCAGTTATCAGAAGGGAGCCCCACAAAAAATCGATATAAGGGTCTCGCACTTGCAGGGACTCTTATTTGTCTGCCTGTCTTGATCTTTCCTAGCGTTGTTGCCCATTTCTTTAGACAAGTTTGGATTCAAAAAGAGACTGAAAAGGTTGTCAAAGAGATGGCCCCTGTTACAAGTGATCAGCCTTATCTAGCAGGAGATGAGGGAGAAGATTTTGCGAGTATTTCCGGAAGAATCTTTGCGGATTGGATGCTAGATGATGGTGAGAAGGAACAAAATGGCTTTGAACTTGAGGAAGTATGGCAGCAACTAGCAGCTGTACAAGATGGTGATAGGGATTTTCTCACTTTAATACCTCAGCAGCCAGTTAAACTAAAGGGGAGTCAGCTTGTATCGGATTTTGTACAGGTTTGTCAGGATGAAGATTCGGACGCTTTTCGTTTTGAGATCAGTGTTGCCGACGCCGAACGAATCAACGAGAATGTAATCTACGAAAAAAATGGGCTGAGCAAGAAAGAAACTCAAGACATGCTTCGGGCATATTTGGAGAACAGAGTCACATCAGAGCTAGAAGACTGGGAAATTGTACTAGATATGCGGACAGATGAGCAGAAAAATATCGCAATCTATCAAGAAATAACCCAACTGCTAACAGATGATAGTGAGGTACGATCTCGTTTGACCTCCTGTTTTGAATCACCGAAAGCCTATTTCAAGCAGTATGCAGATAGATATGACGAGCGAGGAATAAGCGAAGAGGTTGATGAAGCTACGATAAAATGGCTTGCTATTGCTGATGAACTGCTTGCTGTGGATGCAGTGATTGAGTTAGACTGGAAGACAGATAAGGATGAATTTCTGTACCAACTAGAGCCTCTGGCAGCTAAACAAACTCTTGATTTGGAGGAGAATTGGTTCGACGAGGGTGATGACATCCCTACTTGGTGTAAAATTTTGGACGAAAGATGGGCTGGACACGATTTCTGTCTTGCTTGTATGGATATTAATAGTGATAGTTATGTGCTATTTATCTGCAAGAGAGATATTCTGGAAAAATTAGTCACCTTGAGTCACACAATCAATCAGCGTTTCGGCCATGCAAAAAATATGTAATTGCTAGTGTATTTCAAGGAGGGAGTTCAAGATGACTTTTGCATTTAAGGATGCACCCAACACAGCCTGTATAGTTTGTCACCATGTCTTGGCTGGGAAAAATCCGATCACCTTTATCTCCCACGATGAAGAGGATGGCATGTGGCAATTTTTGTGTTCAGAAGACCACACTGGAGAGGATGCACGCCTCATTTCCCTAGCTGAAGCATTTAAACTAGACGCATCCATCGGACAAGTCGCGGATATACCTTGTGGCTATGCGGTGGAAAGAAAAGATGGGCTTGCTGGCTGGAAATCATGCCCAGCCTAACAGTTGGGGTTCCGTCTAAGATAACTTGTATGAAAATGAAAGAAACCTAGAGATGCTTGGATACAAATTGGAAGAAAACCTATTTTTGTGGTATAACTAAAGGTAGTAAGACAAGTTAAAGGAGGCCAGCAAATGGAAGCATACGAAAAAGTAGTAGAGATGCTAAATGAGCTAGATATTCCCTTTGAAATCGTGGAGCACGAGCCAGCCTTGACGACAGAGCAAGCCGATAGCTTTATCGAAGGGATCGAAGGTGTCCGTACAAAAACCATGTTTCTCACCAACAAAAAGAAAACGGCCTATTATCTCGTGATTATGGATGATAAGAAACGTTTGGATATGGACCTCTTGAAAGACTTGGTAGGAGCCAATAGAATCCGTATGGCTTCCTCTGAGAGCTTGTTTGAAAAAATGATGTTACCAGCAGGTGTAGTATCTCCATTTGGCTTGCTGAACAATACTGACAAGGACATTCAGGTTTATTTCGACAAAGAAATCATGTCTGAAAAACGGATGAGTTTTCACCCCAATACCAACGAGAAAACCCTCTTTTTGGATACGAAAGATATACTCAAATTCCTAGAAGCCATTGGCTATGAGGCTCATATCATCGAGTTATAAATATTAAAGAAACCGACTAAGTTCATCTTAATCGGTTTTTTGATTATTCTACTTGACCGGGCCAAGCATTCATACCACCTTCTACGTTGATAACGGTGAGACCTTGGGCACTAAGAAATTGACAGGCAGAGGCAGAACGCACTCCACCTTGACAAATGACATGGTATTCATGGTCAGGTTTGAGTTCTTTGTAGCCTTGCTCCAAGGTACTTAAAGGCAGATTTTTTGCACCTGGTGCATGTCCTGCTTGGAATTCATGTACTTCACGTACATCGATAAGATCTAGTTTTTCATTTTGGTATTTTTCATAAAAGTCAGCCATGCTGATATTAGTTACCATATTCTACTCCTTCTGGGTTAGCCATTTTGTATAGGGAATAAGCGCCGTCAAGGTTTTGGACGGTAAAGCCTGCTTGCTTGAGGATTCGCTCTGCGATATAGCTACGTAAACCGCTGTGGCAGCTAATAATGTAGGCTTGGTTCTTGTCCAGTTCATCCAAGCGTTCACGTAGTTCGTTTAGGGGGATGTGGATGGTATCGACTTTGAGTCGGCCACTCTGGAATTCGCCACTTGTCCGTACATCTAGGAATTTCTTACCAGAAGCTAGTTCGTCTTCGAGCTGGTACCACTGGATATTGTCGCTGAGGCCTTCGATAAGGTTCAAAGCTGCGTAGCCCAGCATATTGACGGGATCCTTGGCAGAGCCAAATGGTGGCGCATAGGTGAACTCCAGTTCTGGTAAGTCAAATACGGTGAGATTTCCCTTGATAGCAGTTGCCAGGATATCGATTCTCTTGTCAACGCCTTTCTTCCCGACTCCTTGGGCACCGTAGATTTTTCCAGTGGTTGGGTCAAAGAGGAGCTTCAAGGTCATATCAGTAGCGCCTGGATAATAACCAGCATGGTCTTTCCCACTGACATGAAGGGCCTTGTAAGGAAGTTGATTCATGCCAAGACTACGTTCGCTGAGACCAGTCGAAGCAGCTGTCATATCAAAGGCACGAACGATAGCAGTGCCGATACTGCCCTTGTTGGTACGACCGAGTCCTGCAATGACGTCCGCCACTTGGCGTCCTTGACGATTAGCAGGAGAAGCGAGAGAGATGAGGGCATCTTGGCCAGTAATCTCTTGCTTGACGACGATGGCATCTCCAACTGCAAAAATATCTTTTTGACTGGTTTCGTAGTGCTCGTCGACCAAGATACCGCCACGTAGTCCCAGTTCAATCCCCGCAGCTTTGGCCAGCCTGTTTTCAGGTTCAACACCTACAGAAAGGATGGTGAGGTCAGAAGCAATCTTTTGACCGTTTTCGAGAACGATGGTTTTTCCTTGCTCTTCAAATCGAGTCGCAGACTGAGAAGTGATAACGCGAACGCCGTTTTTGACCAATTCTGCTTGGACAAAGGCCGCCATTTCCTGATCTAATGGTGGCAAGACATGGGGTGCTTTCTCCACGATGGTGACTTGCAATCCACGTTTTGCCAGATTTTCAGCCATTTCAAGCCCGATAAAGCCTGCACCGATAACGACAGCTTCTTTTGGATGATTGTCCCAGGCTGCCATAATCTCATCGAGGTCAGGAACATTGCGAAGCGTGTAGGCATTCTTAGCTTCTGCCAAACCTTCAATGGCAGGAATAAACGGTTTAGCTCCTGGAGAGAGGATCAGCTTGTCGTAGCTTTCCGTGAATTCCTGTTCATCGTGCCGCACCGTCACAGTGTGTTCTTCTGGCGAAATCTGGATAACCTCGTGAAATGGCCGCACATCGAGATTAAAGCGTGCCCTGAGACTTTCAGGAGTTTGGACCAATAAACTATCACGGTTTGCAATTTCTCCTGAAACATAGTAAGGAAGTCCGCAGTTTGCAAAGGAAACAAAGGGACCTTTCTCAAAAATAGTGATTTCAGCGTCTTCCATGAGACGTCTGAGGCGGGTTGCTGCTGACATACCGCCTGCAACTCCCCCGACAATGATAATTTTCATTGATTTTCTCCTTTATGCTTCTAGATGACCTTACCTGTCCAAGCGCTCATACCGCCTCGAACATTGACGACATCGTAACCTTTTTTCTTTAGCTTCTTCGCAGCTAGTTTGCTTCGCACACCAGAATGACAAATGACATAAAGTGTTTCTTTTGTCGCAGGTGTGTAAGAACCGATTTCGGTTAGAGGGACATTTTTGGCATTTTTGATATGACCTCTACGGAATTCCATAGGCGTCCGAACATCCAGTAGCTGAATTGGTTCTCTGAGTTTAGCTTCTAACTCGCTGGTAGAAATACTGTCAATTTTTGTAAATAATAAGTGAAACATAGGCACCTCCAAATATACCCTTATGGGGTATATTAAACCATGAAGTCAAGCTTTTGTCAAGCAAGTTGTTTTGACTTGGGAGAGGGCTTGGTTTTGAGAGTTTAGAAAGCAGGCTATTCTTGACCTTTCAAAGGCTTTTTGATATGATGGGCTCCAAAGTAAGTATGAGGTGATGAGATGACCAGCGAATACCAGAAAATGATAGCAGGGGAGCCTTACCGTCCGTCGGACCCAGAATTACGGGCCTTGGCGCAGGCTTCTTGCCAAAAACAGGCTACCTTTAACAAGGAAGCAGATCCCTTGAAGGGAGCGGATATTATCAAGACTTGGTTTGGCTCAACCGGGCAAAATCTCTATGTCAATCCACGCTTGGTGGTCGATTATGGAGTCAATATCCATCTAGGGGAAAATTTTTATTCTAATTGGAATTTGACCATGCTGGATGTTTGTCCGATTCGCATCGGTAACAATGCCATGCTTGGTCCCAACTGTCAGTTTTTAACCCCACTCCATCCACTGGATCCGCATGAACGCAATTCAGGGGTCGAATACGGCAAGCCCATCACCATCGGTGACAATTTCTGGGCTGGAGGTGGCGTCATCGTCCTTCCTGGAGTGACACTGGGCAATAACGTAGTGGCGGGAGCCGGGGCCGTGATCACCAAGTCCTTTGGAGACAATGTCGTCCTAGCTGGGAATCCTGCGCGTGTTATCAAGGAAATCCCAGTAAAAGAAAACTAAAAAGAACAGCCTTGGCTGTTCTTTTTATGAGCTTAATTCTTATAAATTTTTCTTCTTTTTGGTTTTCTTGGTCAAGGAAACATCGCACTGAGGGATGTTGGTTTTAAAAATCTATTAAAGGTATTTTAGCGTTCAAAAACTGTTTCTGGCAGTCCTCTCTAAAAAATTACTAGGCGAAATCTAATCCAAACTAAATTTAAGGAAACTTTCAGAAAAGTTTTAGTTTTGTTTCAGGAATCTTCTGTAGACTGTCTAGCTATATCATACGAAGGAGAGGAAAAAGGTATGAAATCAAAAAAATGGATCCTACTCGCAACGAGTTTAACGACAATGGTGCTGATGGCAGCATGTTCCCAGTCAACAACTTCATCCACTACCAATGAAACGACAAATAGTTCTACAACAACTGAAACAAAGACAAATCAATCTTCCTATTTTACAGATAAGGATAATGATACTTCTTATGATGAAAGCACAGCTTCTAAGATTGAGCTATCTGGCTCATCAGCAAACGTCTCTGGAGATGGGGTGACAGTCTCTGAATCAACAGTGACCATCACAAAATCTGGGACCTATGTGATTTCAGGTCAGTCTGACGGAGTGCAGATCAAGGTCGAGGCAGATAAGTCGACAGATGTTCATCTAGTCCTAAAAGGTGCGACCATGACCAATACCAATGCAGCGATATCTGCGACATCAGCCGGCCACGTCTACTTGACTCTAGCAGAGGGAACCACCAACAGTCTCTCTGACTCAAGCTCTAACAGCGACGAAAAAGCAGATGCAGCTCTCTTTTCTAAGGTAGATTTGACCATAAACGGGAAAGGAACTATCAATGTAGATGGCAAGAAAAACAATGGTATCAAGGCTAACGACACCCTTCATATCACGGGTGGAACCTATAACATCACAGCAGTTGGCGATGCCTTTAATGTCAATGATGAACTCAACATCACTGGTACGACCATGACTATCGACGCCAAAGAGGATGGGGTCAAGGTCGACAATGATGACGATATGACTGTCGGCAATATGTATTTGGCTAACAATACCATAACAGTTACAGCAGGAGATGATGGCATCCACGCATCAGGTGATTTGGTTATCGATAGTGGTACCTACACCGTCAAGAATTCGACAGAAGGACTTGAAGGTAAGTCAATCACTATCAACGGTGGGGACATTAGCATCTATTCAACGGACGATGGAGTCAATGCAGCCAACAAAAATGCTCAACAGAGTGAAATCTTCTTCACCATGAACGGTGGGAACCTGACAGTAGAAGTCGGTCAAGGGGACACAGACCCAATCGACTCAAATGGAAATATCACTGTCACAGGCGGAACCATTAAAATGATTGGTCAAACAGGTTTTGACTTTGATGGAACAGCGACCTACACAGGTGGAGATATCTATCTCAACGGTGAAAAACAAACGGAAATTGTCAACTCTATGCCTGGAGGCGGTGGACCAAATGGAGGCCCTCAAGGGGGCGGTCCAGCCCCTGGCGGACAAGGATAAGCAAAATTCTCCTTTCTCGAAAGAGAAGGGAGATTTTTGTGTTCTTACTAGAGGAAATGTAAAGACAACTCCTTGACACTCCGTCAGCTTTTGATACAATAGTACAAAATTAGAGGAGGTGGGCTATGATTCAGAAACATGCGATTCCCATTTTAGAGTTTGATGATAACCCCCAAGCGGTCCTTATGCCAACACATGAGGGTTTAGACTTAAAGTTGCCAAAGAAGTGTATCTATGCATTTTTGGAGGGGGAGATTGACCGTTATGCTCAGGAAGTAGGGGCGGACTGTGTTGGTAAGTTCGTTTCTGCCACCAAGACTTATCCAGTGTACGTCATCAACTACAAGGGTGAGAAGATTTGTCTGGCTCAAGCGCCTGTTGGTTCTGCTCCAGCGGCCCAGTTTATGGATTGGTTGATTGGTTATGGTGTGGAGCAAATCATTTCCACTGGTACTTGTGGAGTCCTAGCTGATATAGAGGAAAATGCCTTTCTCGTCCCTGTTCGCGCTCTGCGAGATGAGGGAACCAGCTACCACTATGTAGCGCCTTCTCGTTATATGGAGATGCAGATTGAGGCTATCTCTGCCATTGAGCAAGTCTTGGAACAAAGAGGCATTCCTTACGAGGAGGTCATGACCTGGACGACAGATGGTTTTTACCGAGAGACGGCTGAAAAGGTTGCCTATCGCAAGGAAGAAGGCTGTGCTGTTGTGGAGATGGAGTGCTCTGCTCTTGCGGCAGTAGCCCAGCTACGTGGGGGTGTCTGGGGAGAGTTGCTCTTTACCGCAGATTCCTTAGCGGATCTGGACAACTACGACAGTCGTGACTGGGGCTCAGAAGCTTTTGATAAGGCACTCGAACTCTGTCTTGCCATTGTGCACCACATGTGAGTGTTCTTACTGTTTTTATGGTAGAATGTAGTTATGTTATTCAAATCTTTTTTGGAAAAAATCAAGACGACGCTGGGACGTTTGTCGCCAGCCCGTCGCATCTTTTTAAGTTTTGCCTTAGTTATCTTCTTAGGCTCGCTTCTTTTAAGCCTCCCCTTTGTGCAAGCAGCAACGTCACAAGCGACCTACTTTGACCATCTCTTTACGACTGTGTCTATGGTTTGTGTGACAGGGCTCTTTACCCAGCCGGTAGCCTCTACTTACAATATCTGGGGCCAGTTGATCTGTATGCTCTTGATCCAGATCGGTGGTTTGGGGCTTATGACCTTTATTGGAATCTTTTATATCCAAGGCAAGCAAAAGCTCAGTCTTCGTGGCCGTGAGACCATTCAAGAAAGTTTTGGTTATGGAGAAACCCAGTCTCTAAAGGACTTCATCCGCTCAATCTTTCTGACGACTTTTCTGGTGGAAGGGATTGGTGCCGTTCTCTTAAGTTTTCGCTTTATTCCGGAATTTGGCTGGGGGCGAGGGATATTAACCTCTATCTTTTTGGCTGTTTCAGCTTTCTGTAATGCTGGATTTGATAATTTTGGAAGTACGAGTTTGGTAGCCTTTCAAACGGATCCCTTAATCAATCTAGTGATTGCAGGATTGATTATCACGGGGGGACTAGGATTTATGGTCTGGTTTGACCTAGCGACCCAGTTTGGGAAAAAGAAAAAACGCCGTCTGCGCTTCCATACCAAGCTGGTTCTCTTTTTAACTGCGGGAATTCTGATCTTTGGAACAGTATCGACTCTCTTAATTGAGTGGAACAATTCTGGGACGATTGGAAATCTTAGTTTCCCAGAAAAACTGCTGGTTAGCTTTTTCCAGACCGTCAGCATGAGAACGGCAGGATTTGCTTCAATTGACTACACACAGGCTCGACCGGTGACCTTGTTCATCTATATCCTACAGATGTTTCTGGGAGGGGCACCTGGAGGGACAGCAGGAGGGCTCAAGATTACGACCTTCTTTGTCTTGTTGGTCTTTGCCCGCAGCGAACTATTGGGCTTGCCTCATGCCAATGTGGCTCGGAGGACCATTGAACCCCGAACCGTGCAAAAATCTTTCAGTGTCTTTATTATCTTCTTGCTAACTTTCTTGCTGGGCTTGATCCTGCTA
Source organism: Streptococcus mitis bv. 2 str. SK95 (assembly GCF_000222705.1). Lineage (GTDB taxonomy): Bacteria > Bacillota > Bacilli > Lactobacillales > Streptococcaceae > Streptococcus > Streptococcus mitis_AY. The sequence goes on from NZ_AFUB01000005.1 coordinate 26,757, forward strand.
GGAATAACAGCAGAGGGAAATCCGCGCTTTATCTACCTCATGTTTGAGACCATTTCAGCCCTTGCGACAGTTGGAGTGACGGCAAATTTAACGCCGGAGTTAGGTAAGTTAGCCCTCAGCATCGTTATGTTGTTGATGTTTATCGGCCGTATTGGTCCCTTGACACTACTGGTCAGTGTAGCGGAATACCAGCCAGACAAGAAAGATACGATTCACTATATGAAAGCAGATATCACTATCGGATAAGAAAGGAAGAACGATGTCAGATCGGACAATTGGAATTTTAGGCTTGGGAATTTTTGGGAGCAGTGTTTTGGCTGCCCTAGCCAAGCATGACATGAATATCATTGCTATTGATGACCACGAGGAGCGCATTAATCAATTTGAACCTGTGCTGGCGCGAGGGGTAGTTGGAGATATCACGGATGAAGAACTCCTTCTATCAGCGGGGATTGACACCTGTGATACCGTAGTTGTCGCAACGGGGGAAAATCTAGAGTCCAGTGTTCTTGCGGTTATGCACTGCAAGAGTCTAGGAGTGCCGACCGTCATTGCCAAGGTCAAAAGCCATACAGCTAAAAAGGTGTTGGAAAAAATTGGCGCAGACGCAGTCATTTCACCAGAGTTTGAAATGGGGCGCTCTTTGGCGCAGACCATCCTCTTTCATAACAGCGTAGACGTCTTTCAGTTGGACAAGAATGTATCGATTGTCGAGATGAAAATCCCCCAATCATGGGTAGGTAAAAGCCTCAGTCAGTTGGATTTACGTGGGCGATACAACCTCAATGTACTTGGTTTTCGTGCCTACGAAAATGCTCCTCTGGATGTCCAATTCGGACCCAATGACCTCTTGCAGGCAGATACCTATATCATGGCAGTCATTAATAACCAACATTTGGATACGCTAGCAGAGCTGAGTGAGTAGGAAAGGAAGGGCTACTCTCTTTTTCAATGATTAATGAGTCAATATAAGTATTTTATAAGAGGGATTTAAGAAAAATTTTAACTTTTTCTTAATCCTTTTTAATTTTAGGAGATTATACTAGAGTCATCAAAAAAAGAAAGTTCTGAGGAGAATCCTATGAAATTCAATCCAAATCAGAGATATACTCGTTGGTCTATTCGCCGTCTCAGTGTCGGTGTTGCTTCAGTTGTTGTGGCTAGTGGCTTCTTTGTTCTAGTCGGTCAACCAAGTTCTGCACGTGCTGACGTCGTCAATCCAACTCCTGCTCAAGTCGTGCCAGACGTTGCTTCCGTGAGTGGAAAAAGCGACCTGCCAGTAGATGTTCTCAAAAAAGCAGTCGATGTAACTCTTCCTTCAGAACAGTCTGTTCCAACACCTAAAACAAGTTTGGATGCTACAGACTCTTCAGAAAAAGCGGATGCCGATGCCAAAGAGCCAGTAGTGGCACTAAAAGAAGAAGTGCAAGCCAAACCTGACTCTAAGAAACAAACAGAAGATGCAGTTAAACCTGTGGAAAGTCCTGCATCTACAGTTTCTGGGCAAGACCGTGAAGTCAGTGAAGCGCAGCCAGCAACCGCTCCAGCTGAAGTGCAAAAAGGTGTGGCTGACAACACCAAAGATACAGTAGATGTCCCAGCTTCTTACTTGGATAGAGCTAATTTCCCAGGACCATTTACAGCTGGTGTCAATCAAGTCATTCCATACGAATTCTTCGCTGGTGATGGCATGTTGACTCGCCTTATCTTGAAAGCATCTGATAAGGCTCCATGGTCAGACAACGGCTCAGCTAAAAATCCTGCTCTCTCACCAGTAGAGAAATTGGGCAAAGGTCTTTACTTCTACGAAGTAGACTTGGCAGGCACTCAAGGAAAATCAGATAAAGAGCTGCTTGACCTCTTGAAACAAAATGGTACACAAAGCTATAAAGCTACCATCAAGGTGTACGGTTCAAAAGACGGCAAGCCTGACTTAACTAATCTGGTAGCGACTAAAGATTTGGATGTTAACTTGAATGGTTTGACCACTCCAGCTGAAGTGCAAAAAGGTGTGGCCGACAATACCAAAGACACAGTAGATGTCCCAGCTAGCTACCTTGACAAAGCCAATTTCCCAGGTCCATTCACAGCTGGTGTCAACCAAGTTATTCCATATGAATTCTTCGCTGGTGATGGTATGTTAACTCGTCTTATCTTGAAAGCATCCGACAAGGCTCCGTGGTCAGACAACGGAACAGCTAAAAATCCTGCTCTCCCACCAGTAGAGAAATTGGGCAAAGGCCTTTACTTCTATGAAGTGGATTTAGCAGGCACTCAAGGAAAATCTGACAAAGAGTTGCTTGACCTCTTAAAACAAAACGGCACACATAGCTATAAAGCTACCATCAAAGTGTACGGTGCAAAAGACGGCAAGCCTGACTTAACTAATCTGGTAGCGACTAAAGATTTGACTGTTAATTTGAATGGTTCGACCACACCGACTCAGGTTAAAGACTCTGTTGTTAACAATGTCAAAGACATGATTGATGTTCCAGCTAGCTATCTTGAAAAAGCAAATGTTCCAGGTCCATTCTTGGCAGGTGTCAACCAAGTTATTCCATACGAAGCTTTCGGTGGTGATGGCATGTTGACTCGCCTCTTGTTAAAAGCTTCCGACAAAGCCCCATGGTCAGACAACGGAACAGCTAAAAATCCTGCTCTATTGCCACTTGAAGGCTTGGCTAAAGGCCAATATTTCTACGAAGTGGATTTGAATGGCAACACGACAGGCAAAGAAGGACAAGCCCTTCTAGACCAACTTCGTTCCAATGGCACTCACACTTACCAAGCTACTGTCAAAGTGTATGGTTCTAAGGATGGCAAACCTGATTTGACCAATCTGATTGCTACTCGTCAAGTAACGATTCAGCTTCGTGGAAAAGAAATGGCGACAATACCATCTCAACAAGGTCAGATGAATACGAAGCCTTCTGAAACAGGCTCTACAGGTACGACTGAGGGTATGATGGGTACAAATCACCATATGTCAGATATGAAAGTAGATCAATCAGCTTCTAGCCCAATGGCTAATATGATGAAAAAAGATGATAAAGCGATGCTACCAAATACTGGGGAAGCTAAAACGGCTACAGCTGGACTTGGTATCTTTGGTCTAGCCTTGGCAGGTCTTGTTGGACTTTTGGGTTTGACAACCAAACGAGAAGATTAAGATTCAAACCACTTAAACATTAGGGAAAATAGTGTTATACTAAAGCAAGTATAACACTGTTTTTATCGAAGGAGTGTCAGATGAAAAAGACAATTTTGCTGGTTGATGATGAGATAGATATTCTAGATATTCAAAACCGCTATCTTATACAGGCAGGTTACGATGTTTTGGTCGCCCATGATGGTAAGGAGGGATTAGAACTTTTCAGAAAAAAATCTATCGACCTCATTATCACAGATATCATGATGCCCAATATGGACGGTTATGATTTTATCAGTGAAGTTCAGTATATCGCTCCGGATCAACCCTTCCTCTTTACAACTGCTAAGACAAGCGAACAGGATAAGATTTATGGATTAAGTTTGGGGGCAGATGATTTTATAGTCAAACCCTTTAGCCCACGCGAATTGGTTTTAAGAGTGAATAATATCTTGCGTCGCCTTAGCCGTGGAGGAGAGACAGAACAGATCGAGTTTGGTGACTTAGTGATCAACCATGTGACTCATGAGGTTCGCATTGGGGATCAACCTTTGGAATTGACAGTAAAATCCTTTGAACTTCTATGGGTATTAGCCAGCAATCCTGAGAGAGTCTTTTCAAAGACGGAACTTTACGAGAAGGTATGGCAAGAGGACTATGTGGATGATACCAATACACTCAATGTTCATATCCATGCTTTGAGGCAAGAGTTGACCAAGTATACAAATTCAAATGCTCCTGCTATCAAAACTGTCTGGGGTTTGGGCTATAAGATGGAAAGACCAAGAGGTAGAAAATGAAATTAAAAAACTATATTTTAGTGGGGTATCTAGTGTCGACTCTACTAACGATTTTGGTCGTTTTCTGGGCAGTCCAACGAATGTTGATTGAGAAAAGTGAAGTTTACTTTCTAGTTGGCATGACCTTGATTGCTAGTTTCATTGGCGCTGCAGTGAGCATCTTTCTTTTGTCGCCTGTGTTCTCTTCTCTGAAATATTTGAAAAAACAAGCTCAGGATATAGCCAGCAAGGATTTCAGCACAGAAATTGAAACCAAAGGCCCATTAGAATTTCAAGAGCTAGGTCAGGCTTTTAATGACATGTCCCACAATTTGCAAGCTACCTTTCAATCACTTGATGAGAGCGAGCAAGAAAAGAGAATGATGATTGCGCAGCTCTCTCACGATATTAAAACTCCCATTACCTCCATTCAGGTTACTGTGGAGGGAATTCTAGATGGAGTGATTAAGGAAGAGGAGCGGCTCCACTACTTAACCACGATTGGTCGGCAAACTGAGCGTCTAAACAAGCTAGTGGAGGAATTGGATGTTTTGACTCTCAATACACAACCTCAAGATACTGCTGATGAAGAAGTCGAAGAGGTCTTTTTAGATCAGTTGTTGATTGAGTCAATGAGTGAATTTCAACTCCAGATTGAACAAGAGGAGCGGGATGTTTACATTCAAGTGTCACCTGAGTCAGCGAAAATCAAGAGCCATTCTGACAAACTTTCTCGCATTCTGGTCAATTTGTTAAACAATGCCTTTAAATATTCAGAACCAGGAACCAGAATCGAGGTTCTTGCCCAATTAACAGAACAAGAGCTGAGAATCAGTGTGAAAGACGAGGGTCAAGGGATCCATTCTGAGGATTTGGAAAAGATCTTTAAACGGCTTTATCGTGTAGAAACTTCGCGCAATATGAAGACAGGTGGACATGGATTAGGACTTGCGATTGCAAGAGAATTAGCCCATCAGCTTGGTGGCGAAATCACAGCAGAAAGTCAATATGGCTTAGGAAGCAAGTTTACATTCAGCCTTAATTTGAAATAAAGTCGTAAAATCCCTTTACAAATCTAGCTTTTCATGGTATAATAGCCTTTGTGTGAAATAGCAGCAGGAAAGCATGAAGCTCGTCAACAGGTGTCTTATGACAAGTAACCTTGGCTGTTTAGGCGAAGGGCATCTGCACGAATCAGGGCTTTCTAAGTGACTATTTCCACCGAAATATTATTTATATCAGGAGGACATACACATGTCACGTTATACAGGACCATCTTGGAAACAAGCTCGTCGCCTTGGCCTTTCACTTACAGGTACAGGTAAAGAATTGGCACGTCGTAACTACGTACCAGGACAACACGGACCAAACAACCGTTCTAAATTGTCAGAATACGGTTTGCAATTGGCTGAAAAACAAAAACTTCGTTTCACTTACGGTGTAGGTGAAAAACAATTCCGTAACTTGTTCGTACAAGCTACAAAAATCAAAGGCGGAATCCTAGGTTTCAACTTCATGCTTCTTTTGGAACGTCGTTTGGATAACGTTGTTTACCGTCTTGGCCTTGCGACTACTCGTCGTCAAGCTCGTCAATTCGTAAACCACGGTCATATCCTTGTTGACGGAAAACGTGTTGATATCCCATCATACCGCGTAACTCCAGGTCAAGTAATCTCAGTTCGTGAAAAATCATTGAAAGTTCCAGCTATCCTTGAAGCAGTAGAAGCTACTCTTGGACGTCCAGCATTCGTATCATTCGACGCTGAAAAATTGGAAGGTTCATTGACACGCTTGCCAGAACGCGACGAAATCAACCCAGAAATCAACGAAGCACTTGTCGTTGAATTCTACAACAAAATGCTTTAATTTTAAGAAATATCTTACAGAAAGCCTACAACAGTGGGCTTTTTGCTTTGTCTTAAAACGTTGATTTCTGGGTTTGCTTAGATATTTGCTAGATTGATTTCATAGCCGTTTCAAAGAATGAGACGGCTTTTTTGGCGTTCTCTTTTTAGAGGCAAAAAAGAAGCATGACTCTCCCACAGCTATAGAGCTTTTGGGCGGGAAAACCATGCTTCTTTCTTGACTTAATTATACATCTTCTTGATTTTGAAATCAAATAAAGGTGACCCACCGCCTCCACAGTAAGCTGTTTCATGGGCGTTAGACCACCTTTACCTTAAGCTAATTATAACTCAAAAAAATTTCTAGTACAAGTATAATCGGAGGTTAGCGATTATAAAAAATAGAGGTGTCCCACCTCCTACTGCAGAATGAACTGTTTCAAGGGGAGATGGAAAACCTCTATCCGTTAATTTAATTATAGCCTAAAAAACTAACTGACGCAAGAATATTAAAGGCACATCCTTTGGAGTAATCGAAACAGTAAAAGGAACTGACTTAGGCGCCGACCTAAAATAGGTCATTGGGTGCAAACCAGTCCCTTTTATTTAAGTATACAATATTTTTACAAAAAAAGCAAGGTAGCAGGTTAGTCTAATGGAGTGCTTGTTGTACTTTAGCAAAGAAGGTGTGCTATAATGCTTTTAACAGGAACTAAAAGCCATTAGTAAATAACTAATATTGGGTCATATTGTTCTGCTGTTAGAGAGAAGGAACTCAATGAAACTATGGGAATATGTTGATAAAAATGTTCGCCTTATTTTAGAAGATGGGACCTACATCAAGGGTAGGGTGGTTGATTAATTTGACGGTTATGCTTTAGATGCTCTTGACGAATTAGTCATAGATGATCGCTCATATCCTGAAGATATTATCAAGGAAATAAAAATTATTAGAGCTTAGTTCAACCTAGGCGATTTTATCGACTAACTATAAAAAGTATAAGAACTATCGAAAAAATAGCAGAGAGGAAAATAAATGAGTAAAAAACTTTGGAGGTATCTACGATCAAGAGTTCAGGTAGTCACTAATTGCGACAAGATAATCAAGGGACGTGTCATAGACTTTGTTGACGAAATGGACAATGATGAGCAAGATGGAATCACTATCCTCATTGACAATCCTAGCACTGATGAAGCTACCGAAATTTCTCTCTTTGAGAGTGAGATTATCTCGATTGAAACAATCTCATAGGACTTAGAACAATCTAGGTGCTTTTACCTGCCTTATTTGAAAGAAAATACTATGGAAAAGGATTTAGTTTATATGGCGATATTAGATGATTTACAAGCCTTATATGACAATGGTTGGGACGCCTCTTTTGATTATAATGGTCAAGTATGTGGGATTTTTCCTAATTCTGTTCATGACATTAGAGTGGTGATTGGAGGTAAAGAATATCAGGTATCGTCATTCATTGATCTGATTTCTTTAAAAAATGGCGATAACACTTTAATAGAAATCATGGATGGAATTGAAGTGCAGTATTATTAAAATAAAAATCACGCTTGATGAATGAATCGCATCCCAAAATTAGATTTTATTTGTTAAATTTTTGGAACGTAGTTCAATATGCTGCAACGCTCTTATTAGGAGGGGATGGGTAATGGGATATGATCAACAAGTATTAGACATGCTCCAGCAAGCAGTCAGTGGTCAGATTGATAATTTTTGGGATTTTTCCTTTACGTTTAACGCACTTTTTGGAGAAGATGAGGAATTTGCCGAGGCTTGGGCTAATGAAAACTCTGAAATGTTTGACGCTCTCAATGACTTTGAGTTGATGATATTTTTAGAGGAACATGATCCAAGCGACAAACAAGGTTTTATCGATTTCTTAACACCTTACTACGAAAAAGCAAAGCAATTAGCCAATATTGAAAGGGATATTTAAATGAAGCTCTGGGAATTTAACCGTACAGATGTAGTTATCACGCTTAAAAATGGCGCGGTAGTTAGAGGATTTGTAGAAGACTATTGTGACGCCTCTGACAATGACGAGGAGATTGACTCCTTGCTGGTAGATGTTGATGGAACTCTTTATGAATATTTTGAAGATGAAATCGTCAGCATCATAGAAAGCTAGTAGTGGGAATAGAATCTAAGGAAAAAATCTTGTTTGTTGAGATTGTTTTAGTTGGGATGGTCCTATATGAAAAAGGATGAAATTAAAAAATATTTAGACAAAGATCTTGAATTTAATTATAATAGCCGAGGTGCTTGCTTTTTATCGAGTATATGTGTAGTTGGTTATGATTATGAAGGTCAGCAGTTTGATACAATTGATGAAGCTATGGAAGCTAAAGTATTTGACGGGAAAAGCTTAGTAGATATATGGGGTGCAGTTCAAATGTATGAGATATTTTTAGTTTTGATTTAATTTCGATATTTTTCCGGAAAATATAAATTTTTCGGAAAGTTAATAAAATCTTTTGAATTTGAATATAAAAACAATGGAAATTCCATTGTTTTTTGCTATAATAACACTATAAATAGTAAAGGGATATAATATGTATTGAGCTCCCTTTTTATCTATAACAGAAATTATAAACTTCTCATTTTGTTAGTTTCTTTATTATTCTAAATTATGATTACATACATACAAACAAGTTAAAAAGTATTGAGAAATTTCCATATTTCGATCAAATTTATTCAAATTTTCTAAAAAAGAAAACAGATGATCTCTGGCAAATTTTGATATCAAGCTGTTTTCAAACTCTCTAAGATGGATTTAAATCAAACTAGGATTGAAAAAGACTCTTAAAGAGTCACAATTTAAAAAAACTAGAGAGATGGGAAAAAGGAGAAACTAAGAAACTTAAAGAGAGATTTATTGTAAATTTTATAATGAGCAAATTTTGAATTAAAAGAGATATTTTCAGTTGAAAATGGGACAACATTAATCGGCACTTGGCTTAGTAACTACTGTTTCAAATGCTGTTGATAATTTATATCTTCATCAAAAATCTAAAAATACTAGTATCAGAGATAAAATTGAGATATTAAAAAAGCATTGGATAATGCTTACATGGAATACTATCGAATATAGAAGGAGATTATGTATGCTTGTTATTTCTTTAATAGAAAACTTACTGATAGAAGAACTAGGAAATTATTTTAGAGGAGTATTTGGGAAGTTAAGACTGAAGCTTTTCAGTAAAAAACTAAAAAATGAAGTCGAAGTCTCGATATTAGAGAAATATGGAGATAGGATATATTATCTTGATTTTGATAGATTTTTAATTGAACAAAATGTTCTTGAAAAGATAATAAAAAATTTTCTTAACCAAGATGTTTTGCAATCGAAAACAATAAATCAATCAGTAGATTTTTACATCAATTTGTTTATTGAAAAATATCCTAAATATAAACTATATGATGGGGATTTAAAACAAATTCTTCAAAAATATTTTGAAGTCATATTTAAACAACTTAATAAAATCGGTACTTCTGAATCACAAGCACTGTGTCGAACTATTAGAGAGATTGTTGATGGATTAGACAGACGGTTACAGTACATATCGGCGACTGTGGATGATAGTAATGCAATGTTAAAGCAGGTTGTAAATGGAAATTTTAGAATATACCTCTATATTAAAACCATGTTAGAAACGTCTAGTGCTTCATTTGTTCAGTCTGACTATTTTGATCGTTATCTATTTCAGGATACAGTAGACAGTAAGGTGAAAGACTCGTTAGATATCCTTTTACAACACCATAAAGTTGTATTAAAAGGAGAAGCAGGATTTGGGAAAACATTTGAAACTTTTAAGCTAATAAATCAATTGTGTACAAAATATTCTACCTATCAATTAATTCCTGTCTATGTTCCATTAATAGAGTATGGGGGTAGTTTAGGAACATTATTCGAGATTATTCAATCGAAAATGGAACCATTCTGTGAAGGAAACTCTAAACAAGCCATTAATCAGCTATTTGTTAATAATCAATTGGCATTGTTCTTCGACGGGATTGATGATATTGTGGATGAGAGAAAGAGATTAAAATTTTTTTCTGAAGCAAATCAATTAATGACACAATATAATCAAAATTTTTTCTTTTTCACAACACGAAATAATCGATATAATCATGAGCTTGGAGAAGAAAAGAGTTTCTTTCTAACAAGTCTTTCCGATAGTATAATTCAAAGTAGTTTAATTAGACTTTGGGAGTATAGCAAGTTTCCTAAAGCATATCTTGAACTGTTTAGGAACCCTTTATTGTATAAAATTGGTAAGACTATTCTGACTGATAGACAGAATAAAGAGTTGCTTAATAGAACCCAAATTTTTACAGAGTATTTCGAAAAGAATTATCGCTACAAAAATAGTTATTCAGAATTATCCCTTCATGAAACATTAAATCTTTTTGGTAAATTTTCTTACGAGAATTTTAATCAATCTAGTTTTACATACAGTGAAGTAGATAAAATAATAAGTGCTTATCCAGTTTCTACACCAAATAAAAGAAATCTAATTGATTATTTTATAAATTTTGGAATTTTTAGTACTTCAGATAGAATTACTTTTTCTCATAAGCTATTTAAGGAGTTTTGTGCTGCATACTATATTACAAATAACCTAATAGTTTCATCAGATACAGCACTTCTAGAAAAACTTATCCATAATGAAGAATGGCGAGAAGTAGTCATTTTTATCTCTGGATTGTTTTCAACCATTGAAGAGCAGGATAAATTTTTAGATTTTATTCTACAACATAACTTGCCTCTTTATGTTGAATGTGTTAATTCTAAAAATGATTTATTGAGGAGTAATGGGATTACAGATTTCTCTAGGGAAGATAATGTAGAAAGAATATTATCAGAGATTCTCAAAACATATAAATTTATAGTAGAAAACTATTTCTCCTCTATATCAGAGCAATTTGAACCATTTATCATGGAAAATTGTAGATTGGAATCAAAAATAGGAATTGCTGGAGGTATGGAAGAAAACACCCTTTATTATTGGTTTGATATCGTGGACAAAGGCGTTCCAGATGTAAAAATTATCAGCGCTGAATTGTTGAGTCAAGCGATTCAAGAATATCAGGCTACTATCTTTTTTAAAACGACTCAAATGGTTCAGCGTAGTACAAACTTAGAATTATCAGGCCTTATAGGAGATAGTGGTAGAAAAATAGCAATAGATATTATTAAAGATAATCTGAAAACTATTTTAGAAAAGAAATCATTACCTGCAAGTAATTATATTTTATGTGAACTTTTGAAAGAAATAAAAAATAAATTACCTTGGCTTAAAGATATTGATGAAATATCTTTAATGAGTAAAAATGTTAGAAAAAGGATAGATGAAATCCTTCAAGATTGTCCTGAGGTTGCAAGTTATACTACTTCTGAAGGAGTAGAGCTGTTTAGTTTAAATAAACTGATAACTATTTTGCTGCAGTCTGATGTAGATTATAGAAGTTTTGTCATACCTGATCGTGATAGAGAATATTCAGAGTCAAATGGCTTAGTAATGAACTTATATTCTACAAAAAGAAAAATAAAAATAGTTGAGACATTTTTAAATTTCGCCGAGGCGAGTTATTTGGAAATGGTAAAATATAACTTTCCAAATATTTATAGATATTTTTCGAAAATTCAAGATATGCCATACAAACTACTGGTCACTTATAAGGATGATGAAAGAAATCCGTGGATAGGTTATTATCATGTGGCATATTCCGGAGATAAAAATTTAATTGAAGTATCGCTAGGTGATTTAAGTAAGTGTTATGAAAAAATATATGATGAAATACTACAAAGCTATCACTCATTAAACAGAGTCCCTAAAGATGTTTCTAGTCGTAGTAGTGATTTTTCAACTCTTTTATTCTCAAGAAATTCTAGTGGAAATACACCATTAAGTGATTATGTTCATAAAGAAATAGAAAAGAGTTTAGAAGAGATATTCGGAAAAATGTAACAAATCAGTTTTCAAAATAATATTTTTGAGTAGTTAGAGCTTAATATACAGTTTTAATAATCCATTTAGAAAAACAGGTGGATAATTCATAGACTAACAATATTCAATCTTTATTATTCGTCAATTTGAGTAAGTTTTTGTACGCTCAAGATTTAAGTAACTGTATAACGAAAATACAAGGTGGAAACAGAGTTATCAGAGTGATTAAAATATAGAGAGGGAAACTGTGATCGCTGAATTTCTACTATTATTTCAATCTCTACCTTTTTCTCTACTTTTTTTGCTTGGACTGTTATAAAGTCCATCAGATTAATCTTTGTGGGTGTAGAAGTTAATTTTTACAGAACTAAACTATTCCCCTATTAAAAAAATATTGATTCAAATTTCATGAAATGAATAAGTATATATCGTTCTGAAAAGCCTTGATATTACGCCATTTTTAGTCCAACTGAAGCCCATACTTTCAAAACCAGGTCTTACGATTTGTAAGTAAAAGAACAAATAAAAAAGAGGAGCTTGACACTAAAGTTCCTCTTTTTTTTAAATAAACGAATCAGTTTCTTATTTCATAAAAGGTAGTGATTCGATTGATTTATGTTGCAATGTAGTGAAATCTTGAATTTCAAGAATTGCTTTAAATCAAGGTTTCTAAAGTCTATTGACGTGTAGTGAACCCTTATTTCACTTCTGTAAACACAACGTGTTTGCGAAGTTTTGGTGAGTATTTCTTCAATTGAAGACGGTCTGGAGTGTTACGTTTGTTTTTAGAAGTAAGGTACAAGCGTTCACCAGATTCTTTGTGTTCAAGTGTAATATTTACGCGCATGGTATCTCCCTTCTATTATTCAGCTGATGCAGCTTTAGCGATTTTACGTCCTTTGTAGTATCCTTTAAGTGATACGCGGTGAGAACGTGAGTAATCTCCAGTAGTTTCGTCAAAGTTTACAGATGGAGCTGTTACTTTGTAGTGTGTACGACGTTTGTTTTTCTTCGCTTTTGAAGTGCGACGTGCAGGTACTGCCATTTTGATTTCTCCTTTAGGTATTTATATTCGATTCAATCTACTGATTTTCATCAACCATACTAGGATAACACATTTTTTTTGTAAAGTAAAGTTACTTGACAAAAAAAGATGAAAAAATTAGAAGTTGTTAATCGGAATTTTCTGAAAATTCAAGAATTTTATTCTGTTCTTCATGCGAAAATTGTGCTATAATGGTAAAAACTGAAATGGGAGGGATAAGATGACAGAATTAGATAAACGTCACCGCAGTAGCATTTATGACAGTATGGTTAAATCACCAAACCGTGCCATGCTTCGTGCGACTGGTATGACAGATAAGGACTTTGAAACACCGATTGTGGGAGTGATTTCAACTTGGGCGGAAAATACACCATGTAACATTCACTTGCATGATTTTGGGAAATTGGCTAAAGAAGGTGTCAAATCTGCGGGCGCTTGGCCGGTACAGTTTGGAACCATTACCGTAGCAGACGGGATTGCCATGGGAACTCCTGGTATGCGTTTCTCTCTAACATCTCGTGACATCATCGCGGACTCCATCGAGGCGGCTATGGGTGGTCACAACGTGGATGCCTTCGTCGCTATCGGTGGCTGTGACAAGAACATGCCTGGTTCTATGATTGCCATTGCCAATATGGATATTCCAGCTATTTTCGCCTATGGTGGAACCATTGCACCGGGAAATCTTGATGGAAAAGACATCGATTTGGTTTCGGTATTTGAAGGAATCGGTAAGTGGAACCACGGTGACATGACAGCTGAGGACGTCAAGCGTCTCGAATGTAATGCCTGCCCTGGCCCTGGTGGCTGTGGTGGTATGTATACAGCTAATACTATGGCGACTGCTATCGAAGTTCTCGGTATGAGTTTGCCAGGATCTTCATCTCACCCAGCTGAATCAGCTGACAAGAAAGAAGATATCGAAGCAGCAGGACGTGCTGTTGTCAAGATGCTGGAGCTTGGTCTCAAACCATCAGATATCTTGACTCGTGAAGCCTTTGAAGATGCTATCACAGTAACCATGGCTCTCGGTGGTTCTACTAATGCCACTCTTCACTTGCTTGCCATTGCCCATGCGGCTAATGTTGATTTGTCACTTGAGGACTTCAATACGATCCAAGAACGCGTTCCTCACTTGGCCGACTTGAAACCATCTGGTCAGTATGTCTTCCAAGACCTCTACGAAGTCGGTGGAGTACCTGCGGTTATGAAGTACTTGCTGGCAAATGGCTTCCTTCATGGCGACCGCATTACATGTACTGGTAAGACAGTCGCTGAGAACTTGGCTGACTTTGCAGACCTTACACCAGGTCAAAAAGTCATCATGCCACTTGAAAATCCAAAACGTGCAGACGGTCCGCTTATCATCTTGAACGGGAACCTTGCCCCTGACGGCGCGGTTGCTAAAGTATCAGGTGTTAAAGTGCGTCGCCACGTTGGACCAGCTAAGGTCTTTGACTCAGAAGAAGATGCTATCCAGGCCGTTCTGACAGATGAAATCGTTGATGGCGATGTAGTCGTTGTGCGTTTCGTTGGACCTAAGGGTGGTCCTGGTATGCCTGAGATGCTATCACTTTCATCAATGATCGTTGGTAAAGGTCAAGGAGACAAGGTTGCCCTTTTAACAGACGGACGTTTCTCTGGTGGTACATATGGTCTGGTTGTCGGACATATCGCTCCTGAAGCTCAGGATGGTGGACCAATTGCCTACCTCCGTACAGGGGATATCGTTACGGTTGACCAGGATACCAAAGAAATTTCCATGGCCGTATCCGAAGAAGAACTTGAAAAACGCAAGGCAGAAACAACCTTGCCACCACTTTACAGTCGAGGTGTCCTCGGTAAATACGCCCATATCGTATCATCTGCTTCACGCGGAGCCGTGACAGACTTCTGGAATATGGACAAGTCAGGTAAAAAATAAACAAGAAAAGCAAGCCATTTTCGGCTTGCTTCTTTTCATCTTCAAAAGTGATTTGCCTGCTTATACTCAATAAAAATCAAAGAGCAAACTAGAAAGCTAGGCGCAGGCAGTACTTGAGTACGACAAGCCGACACTGACGTGGTTTGAATTTGATTTTTGAAGAGTATTAACGAGGTGGCAGTCCAAGGGCAATACGGCCGTAGCGACTGATTCGTGTGATCTTCCAGGCAGGAGACCAAGTAACTTCAACCTTGACATCTTCGATGCCCTCGATCTGTTTCAGACCTGCGACGATTTCGATAGGCAGGCTTTCGGCGCAATCACAGGCAGTATCAGTGAAAGTCATGACAATCTTGCAGAGACCTGTTTCGTTCAGATTGATTTCATAAATCAAGCCCAGATTGTAAACATCCAATTCCACATCTGTATCAAAAACCCTCTCTAGTTTTTCAATAATTTGGTCTTGTATGGCCAAAGCGCGGTCATTGATTTTGATATCGTCTCTCATAGCAGTCCCTCCACGTGATAAATATCCTCTATTTTCTCATAATTCTGACAATTTGGCAAGTTTTTGATGAATTTTCTGAAAAATATGATAAAATGAAGAAAATACTCAATTAAGGGGAAGTCTATGGAGCAGATTGGAAAAGTCTTTAGACAATTACGAGAGTCAAGAAATATCTCGCTGAGACAAGCAACTGGGGGACAATTTTCGCCGTCCATGTTGTCCCGATTTGAAACAGGTCAGAGTGAGCTTTCAGTGGAAAAGTTTCTATCTGCACTGGAAAATATATCTGCGAGTGTGGAGGAAATCCTCTTCCTAGCGAGAGGTTTTCACTATGATACCGATTCTGAGTTGAGAAAAGAAATCATAGATGTCTTGGATCCAAAGAATATAGCACCTCTCGAAGACCTGTATCGTAAGGAGTATCAAAAGTATGCCAATTCTCAAAACAAACAGAAACATATTCTAAATGCCATTATGATCAAGTCTTATATGAAGAGCATGGATGAAACGGTAGAGTTAACAACAGAGGAAGGGAAAGTCCTTCATGATTACCTGTTTTCTACCGAGATTTGGGGGAACTATGAACTCAATTTGTTCTCAGTTAGTTCCCCACTCTTATCTGTTCCTCTTTTCACTAGATATGTACGAGAAATGGTCCGAAAATCTGATTTTCTAATGGAAATGAAGGGAAATCGGCACCTATTTCACACCATGCTACTGAATGGTTTTTTAGCCAGCATTGAGTGTGAAGAATTTACCAATGCCTCTTATTTTAAACGTGTTATCGAAGAGCATTTCTACAAGGAAAACGAGACCTATTTCCGAATTGTCTATTTGTGGGCGGAAGGTCTCCTTGATAGCAAGCAAGGAAGAGTTAAAGAAGGACAAAAAAAGATGGAAGATGCTGTCCGTATTTTTGAGATGCTTGGCTGTAACAAATCTGCCGAATACTATAGAAAAACGACTGATGCTTGAATATCTGCAAGGTAAGAAAATAATTTGAAATTTGAAGCGATAAAACTCTTGACCTCTCTCAGGTTATTAAAGAAGTTCTATCGTTTTTTGCTTATTTTTTTGTTGCATATATTCAAAAAATTTTTTCGCTAATTCATAAGTGCTATACTATAGTCATACTTTATATAGAACTTATACTCTTCGAAAATCAAATTCAAACCACGTCAGCTTCACCTTGCCGTACTCAAGTACAGCCTTCGGCTAGCTTCCTAGTTTGCTCTTTGATTTTCATTGAGTATTCGAACAAGAAGGGAGATTATCTATGAAATTATTGTTTAGAAATCAAGCTTATCGTCTCTTGACTTTGTCACGATTCTTCAATGCTTTTGGTGCTTCGATTTTCAACCTGGTATTTATCGTCTATGCATCAACTTTACCACAAGCCTCTTTTGCTGTTGCTATGGCGAATATTGTGATGATTCTTCCGACTCTCTTTACAGTTTTTGTAGGGATTCGGGCAGATTACACGAGGGACAAGGTCAAATGGATGGTCTATAGCGGTTTGTTTCAGGCAGTTTTATTTTTTCTAGCAGCTTTAGTTGTTCAGCAAGCTAGTTTATTTGCCTTTTCTAGCCTGTGTTTAATCAATGTCATTAGTGATATAATCAGTGATTTTGCTGGTGGTTTGCGCATGCCTCTTATTAAGGAAAAGGTAGCTGAAAATGATTTGATGGAGGCTTATTCTTTTTCCCAGTTTATCACCTATATTTCAGCTATTGGTGGTCAAGCTTTCGGAGTCTGGCTCTTAGGGCTATCGGTCAATAATTTTTCTCTCGTTGCGGGAATCAATGCCTGTTTTTTCCTAGTATCAGCCGCTATTCTCTTTTTAGGAAAAAGCAAATTAAGCCTATCAATTTCATCTCCTGATGGTGAATTACTGAAAAATGAGACTCTTTCTATCAAAGATCAGTTTCTATCGATTTACCGAAATTTACATCTCGTTTTTCTTAAAAGTGGACAGAAAAACTTTGGTTTTATGCTCTTTGCTGTCTTGCTTATCAATGCCTTGGGTGGTGCTTTGGGAGGCATTTATAACATCTTCTTTTTGAGCCATTCACTCTTGAATTTTTCTTACACAGAGGCACTATTTATCAATCAAGTCTGTGTTTTAGTAGCAATCATCATCAGTAGCCTTACGGGCAATGATTATTTTGGGAAGCAGTCCTTGCCTAGATTGATGATGTGGGCGACCTTAGGACTCAGTCTAGTTGGTCTAGCTAATTTATTCAATCAAGTTGTGCTTGGTTTACTATTTCTCTTTTTAACTCTGTATGTGTCTGGTAAAGTTTCACCAAAGATTAGTGCCATGCTCATGAAAAATCTAGCTCCAGAGGTTCTAGCTCGTACCAGCAATTTTTTAAATCTTCTCTTTACCCTCTCTATTCCTGTGGGAACAGCCTGTTTTTCACTTGTAGCCGTATGGGATATGCAGTTGACCTGGATCTTATTTGTTGGACTTTCCTTGCTGGCTATCCTTCTGACGAGTCTTAATCTCAAAAATGACATTTGAATTCTAATTTTTTCTCACTGTTTTAATCCCTCTATTTATGGTAAAATAAGACTATTAAGTTTAAAGAGGATTTCCTATGAAATTACAAAAACCAAAAGGAACGCAGGATATTTTACCTGCTGAATCTGCCAAGTGGCAGTACGTTGAGGGCTTTGCCCGTGAAATTTTCAAGCGCTATAACTATGCAGAAGTGCGTACGCCTATTTTTGAGCATTACGAGGTCATCAGTCGCTCTGTCGGAGATACAACGGATATCGTAACCAAGGAAATGTACGATTTCTATGACAAGGGTGACCGCCATATCACCCTTCGTCCAGAAGGAACTGCGCCCGTTGTCCGTTCCTATGTGGAAAATAAACTCTTCGCCCCAGAAGTGCAAAAGCCAAGTAAGTTCTACTACATGGGCCCAATGTTCCGTTATGAGCGTCCACAGGCAGGACGTTTGCGCCAATTCCACCAGATTGGCGTTGAGTGTTTTGGCTCTAGCAATCCAGCTACCGATGTGGAAACAATCGCTATGGCAGCTCATTTCTTGAAAGAAATCGGCATCCAAGGTGTCAAATTACACCTCAACACTCTTGGAAATCCTGAGAGTCGTGCGGCCTATCGTCAGGCTTTGATCGACTACTTGACACCGCTCAAGGAGACCTTGTCTAAGGATAGCCAACGTCGCTTGGAGGAAAATCCTCTTCGTGTCTTGGACTCTAAGGAGAAAGAAGACAAGGTGGCAGTGGAGAATGCTCCGTCTATCTTGGATTTCCTTGATGAAGAAAGCCAAGCTCACTTTGATGCTGTGCGTCAGATGTTGGAAAATCTTGGAGTAGATTACATCATCGATACCAATATGGTGCGTGGTCTGGATTACTACAACCACACGATTTTTGAATTTATCACAGAGATTGAGGACAATGACTTGACGGTCTGTGCAGGTGGTCGCTACGATGGCTTGGTTGCCTACTTTGGTGGACCTGAGACCGCTGGATTTGGTTTTGGACTTGGTGTAGAGCGCCTGCTTCTCATCCTTGAAAAGCAAGGTGCGACTCTCCCTATCGAAAATGCCCTAGATGTCTATATCGCAGTCTTGGGTGAAGGAGCAAATGTCAAGTCCTTGGAATTGGTACAGGCTCTTCGCCAACAAGGTTTCAAAGCAGAGCGTGATTACCTTAACCGGAAGCTTAAAGCTCAGTTCAAGTCAGCCGATGTCTTTGCGGCTAAGACTCTTATCACCCTAGGCGAGAGTGAAGTCGAAAGCGGACAAGTGACAGTTAAGAACAACCAAACTCGAGAAGAAGTTCAAGTGTCACTTGAGACCATCAGCCAAAACTTCTCAGAAATTTTTGAAAAATTAGGATTTTAATAGTATTTAAAACTGGTCAGGATCTTATTCCTGACCTTTTTCTTTTACAAAATGACAAAAATCATAAACTTTTTGACAAATATTATTGTCAAAAAGAAAAAGATGTGTTACAATGTAAGCAAGTTAAGAGAAAAGGAGAAAGGAACGATTATGTGAGCATTAGGATTTGTACCTCTTGTGATTATGTATTATATCTACCATTTCCAAAAGGTCAAGAAACTAGAGAATAAAATCAAAAGAATTGAGCAAAAACAGAAAGGAAATATAGAAATGTCAAGATTATTAAAAGAATTGATTGGGAAAACACCGACAATCGTTGGACAAGTTTTTGGAACAGATAACTGGGAAGTTGTGGATGTTGATGAGGAATGGGTCAAGCTACGTCGTGTTGATAAAAAAGGAAAAGAAAAATTCAAACTACAACGCATTGAGGATATCCAAACCGTTGAATTTGACGGAGAGTAGGTGTGTAACATGCAACTTAAAAATCGTCTAAAAGAGCTTCGAGCTCGCGATGGTCTCAATCAAACCGACCTAGCTAAGCTAGCAGGGGTTTCCAGACAGACCATCAGTCTATTAGAACGGGACGAATACACCCCGTCCATTGTGATTGCTTTGAAAATATCCCAGATTTTCAACGAAACAGTCGAATCAGTATTTCGCTTGGAGGAGGACGAGTGATGAACAAGTATAAAGTGATATATTATGTAGTTGCGATAGCTCTATTAGTCAGCGTATTTCTACTGATTGGGATGGACTTAGGCTGGTTTAATCCGTATCAAAGTGACCAATTTGTTTGGGCCTACTTTGCTCTCATCCCAGTAGTTGAATGGATTGAAAAGAAAACCAAAAATCTAGCAAGTGAAAAAGGAGAATGAATATGAAAAAGTTTTTAGCAGATTTTCAAGTAGATACTGAACACAAAGAACTTGCAGGTGTTTGTGCAGGTTTAGGCAATTATTTTAACATTCAAGCCAATATCGTTCGTTTGGTGACAGTCTTGCTGTTTCTCTCTTCGACAGAGATTGGGATTATAACAGTAACTCTCTATGCTTATCTAGCAGGTTGGCTTGGCAATGAACCCTTGGGAGATGGAGCAAAAAAAGCGAGAAACCAAGCTATTCTCTTGTTTGCTGTTTGTTTGATTTTAGTATCACTTGGTTCAGAGGGATTGACATCTATTTTTGAATCAGGCAAAGCGTTTGGTCAGTGGTTGGTTGGACTAGTTTAGAAAGAGGATGAATATGAAAAAGAAACGTGGATTGTTATTTTTAATGGCTGTTATCTTGGGAGGCTTCTTGGGCATGTTTGCAGGGATGTTTAAGGCCTATACCGAAAACTATGGAAGCATTTTAGATGTCAAAACCGTGATTCCATGGCTATCAGCTATTTGTTTACTATTAGGTTTCGTTGGCATTGTTTTGACGTTCAATTTCTTAAAGAAAAGTAGAAAGTTTCACTCCTTGTATCAAGAGGAAATGGATGATGATCTGAATGAAACCTATTATGTGCAAATGTATCGTAATCTTGAGTTTGGAACCATTGCTTTTAATATAACAGGCGTAGCGATTTTATTAGCTCTTTTCATCTCAGGTAGTGAAGTAATTGTACTAAATGCAAGCCATCTAACATTATCTCTTTCTTTTTTGGCATTAGTGATGATTTTCAGTGCTCAAAAATATCTCTATAAGACCATTGCGATCGTTCGTCAGTTTGATTTGGAATTCTTCTCTACACCAAAGGATGTCTTGGACTACATAAACTCCTATGATGAAGGGGAGCGTCAGGCTAATTTGGAACAGAGTTTTCGGATTTTATTCCAATTAAACCAGTATGTCTTGCCAGGTCTCTACTTTTTGATTGATCTCTTTTCCTTACTGACAGGAGAGATTCAGTTACTAGCCTTCTTGCTTGTAGGAGCGATACATATTTATATCAATGTGATGCAATTACCTATGGTAAAACGCTATTTCAAATAAAGGAGTTCCTATGATTCGTGTTGAAAATGTAAGCAAAAGTTTTGGAGGCAAGAAAGCTCTGAATCATATTTCTTTTGAGATTCAAGAAGGTGAAATCTTTGGTTTCCTAGGTCCCTCAGGTTCAGGTAAAACAACCATGATCAATGTTCTGACGGGGCAGTTAGCTGCAGATCAGGGGGAGACCGTTCTCCTAGGAAAGTCCTCTCGAAATTTGACTTCAAATGATTTGGAACAAATCGGGATTGTTAGTGATAACAGTGGTTTTTATGAAAAGATGAGTCTCTATAAAAATCTGCTCATTTATGCAAAATTATATGGCCTTAAAGCTTCTAGAGTAGATACAGTGCTTGATCAAGTTGGGTTATCAGATGCTAAAAATCTTATCGCGGAAAAACTATCTACAGGTATGAAACAGCGAATGTTCTTGGCTCGTGCTCTTCTAAATGCTCCCGAAATCCTCTTTCTAGATGAGCCAACAAGTGGTCTTGATCCTACCACTTCAAAATCGATTCATGCTCTCTTACAAGAATTAAAGCAGACTGGAACAACGATCTTTTTAACAACCCACGATATGAATGAAGCAACCTTGCTTTGCGATCGCCTCTCTCTTTTAAATAAGGGGAACTTGATTGAGTATGGTAGTCCACAAGAGATTATCCAGAAATACCATGTGGATAAAAAGGTTCGTTTAAACTATCAAGATGGACGCGAACAAGTGGTTTCTTTTGAAGAATTGCCTCATCTGTATACGACAGATCTGATAGCTGTTCATTCTTGTGAACCGACTTTAGAAGAAATCTTTATTAGATTGACAGGAGAAAAGTTAGATGTTTAGAAAATTAAATGCCCTACTATGGTTAAGATTACAAGTTCTTATCAGCAATTCAACTTTGTTGGCGACTCTATTGATGCCTTTTGGAATAACTATTCTACAAAATGAATTCTTAAATAAGAATGGAGAATTGAGTATGTTTCTCCTCTCTACGAGTTTGACAATGGTCTTGAGTATGGGAAGTGGTTTTATGGTATCGATTATGATGGCAGAAGATAAGGAAAAGCGCAATCTTAAATCACTCATTCTAAGTGGTGTGACAGCAACAGAATATACTTTCAGTATGCTTGTTCTACCTTTGTTGATTATGTTGCTTGGAATGATTTTACTACCAATCTATCTTAAAGTAGATGTATCAGGTTACTTATTTGCCTATGTTATCTATTTGATCCTAGCAACTATTAGTATTATTTTTCTCAACCTTCTAATCGGTGCGGTGTCAGATACTCAGTCTAAAGCGCAAGTCTATAGTATCTTTCCTATGTTAATTGTCTCTTTTTTACCTATAATTGCTCTTCAAAATGATACGGTTCAAAAAGTGTTGGATTACTCGTTCATTGGTCCTATTGCAAATCTTTTAAATAAAAAAGGTGGGGAAATCTCTTTTTCTAATATTGGTATGTTACTTGCCTGGGTAGTTGTGCTAGGAATAGCAAATCTCTTTGTATTGAAAAATAGTTATAAAGGAAAATAGGAGCCTCATATGAAATTACTTAAAAATCTTGGCTGGTTTCTTCTAGCTGTCCTATCCTTTTTCTTTGGCTATGGTCTGGTTCAGAGTATGGCGCTGTCAGCTCTTGGACTAGGGGCTTCAATCTTTGGAGTCTTGCCACTCTATATCGTCCTGTCAGGGGCCTATGTTTATGGAGTTTACAAGTGGTATCAGACAGAAAAGGTTAGCATCCAGACGACAGTTTTTAATCGTTATATCTGGTTGCCTACTCTGGTTTTGCTAGTGGCGATTACAGCCCAGTTCTTTTTGCCAGATGATCCGTCGGTCAATCAACAAATCGTATCACAACTGACAGTTGCTCAGCCTGTCTTTGGTTTCTTTATGGTGGTGGTCTTTGCTCCTCTAACGGAAGAACTCATCTTTAGAGGGATGTTAGCGCGCTATCTCTTTTCTAAGCAGAACAACAGCAAACAGACAGCTTTATTTCTCCTCGTATCGAGTGTGCTTTTTGCCTTGATTCATTTTCCAGGTAGTTTGCAACAGTTTTTAGTCTATGCCAGTCTGGGATTGAGTTTGGGATTGGCTTATGTGAGCCGAAAAGGTCTTCTTTATAGCATTTCTTTACATGCTTTGAATAATTTAATCGGCTTTTTGATGATACTCATGCTATAATAGAGTCAGGAGGTCACATGAAACGAGTAATTTTATTAGCAGTGATACAGGCAGTCGTTCTCTTCTTTATTATTGGGGGCCTTGCCTATGCCTTTAAAGGCGATTTCTTTTACAACTATCTAGCAGTGGTTTTTGCGCCTATTGCTGGAATCTTACGTTTTGCTTCGGCTTATGCGACGGAGATTGTCCTACCCAAAAAGGCAGCTGAGATTGCCGAAAAGCGAAAAAAAGGTTAAAAATCATATTTAGGGAATCCGATGACGTTTTCATCGGATTTTTTGTCTGTTTGTTTTGATTCCTAAAGTCAATCAAACTTTTCTGCTGATTTTCATGAAGAGCCTGCGCTTTTATGGTAAAATAGTAACAGAATAAAAGAGGAGAGAAAACATGAAACGTAGTATGTATGCTGGTCGTGTTCGTGAGGAACATATCGGACAAGAAATTACCTTGAAAGGATGGGTTGGCCGTCGTCGTGACCTTGGTGGTTTGATCTTTATCGACCTTCGTGACCGTGAAGGAATCATGCAGTTGGTTATCAACCCTGAAAAAGTTTCAGCAGAGGTTATGGCAACAGCTGAAAGCCTTCGCAGCGAATTTGTCATCGAGGTGACGGGTCAGGTTGTGGCGCGTGAGCAAGCAAATGATAAATTGCCAACTGGAGCAGTTGAGTTGAACGTAAGGGCTCTGACAGTGCTCAATACAGCCAAAACAACACCTTTTGAGATTAAGGATGGTATTGAGGCAAATGACGATACACGTCTACGTTACCGTTACCTTGACCTTCGTCGTCCAGAAATGTTGGAAAATCTTAAACTTCGGGCTAAAGTAACGCACTCTATCCGTAATTACTTGGATGAGTTGGAGTTTATCGATGTGGAGACGCCATTCCTTTCTAAATCAACGCCAGAAGGGGCGCGTGACTATTTGGTTCCATCTCGTGTCAACAAAGGGCGTTTCTACGCTCTTCCTCAAAGTCCACAGATTACCAAGCAGTTGTTGATGAATGCTGGATTTGACCGTTACTACCAAATCGTCAAATGTTTCCGTGACGAAGACTTGCGTGGAGACCGCCAGCCTGAATTTACCCAGGTCGACTTGGAAACTTCATTCCTTACAGAGCAAGAGATCCAAGATATCACAGAAGGCTTGATTGCGCGCGTGATGAAGGAAACGAAAGGGATTGAAGTGAGCCTTCCATTCCCTCGTATGAAGTACGATGACGCGATGGCTCTTTATGGTTCTGACAAGCCTGATACTCGTTTTGACATGTTGCTTCGGGACTTGACAGAAGTGGTCAAAGGTGTAGACTTCAAAGTCTTTTCAGAAGCACCTGCTGTGAAAGCCATTGTGGTTAAAGGGGCTGCGGACAATTATTCACGTAAAGATATCGACAAGATGACCGAAGTAGCCAAGCAGTACGGGGCTAAAGGTCTTGCTTGGGTTAAGGTTGTTGGTGGTGAATTGAATGGGCCAGTTGCTAAATTCTTGACGGGCATCCAAGCAGACTTGATTGCAGCACTTGGTCTTAAAGATAAGGACTTGGTTCTCTTTGTGGCGGATACGCTTGAAGTGGCCAATGCAACGCTCGGTGCCCTTCGTGGTCGTATTGCTAAAGAGCTTGATTTGATTGATAGCGACAAATTTAACTTCCTTTGGATTGTTGACTGGCCGATGTTTGAATGGTCTGAAGAAGAAGGTCGCTACATGAGCGCCCACCATCCATTTACTCTTCCGCAGGCAGACACAGCTCACGAACTAGAAGGTGATTTGGCTAAAGTTCGTGCCATTGCTTACGATATCGTCTTGAACGGTTATGAGCTTGGTGGTGGTAGTCTTCGTATCAACCAAAAAGACCTTCAAGAACGCATGTTCCAGGCTCTTGGTTTCTCAGCTGAAGAAGCCAATGACCAGTTTGGTTTCCTATTGGAAGCCATGGACTATGGTTTCCCACCCCACGGTGGTTTGGCTATCGGTCTTGACCGCTTTGTCATGCTCTTAGCAGGAGAAGAAAATATCCGTGAAGTCATTGCCTTTCCTAAGAATAACAAGGCGACGGATCCAATGACACAAGCCCCATCAACAGTCGCTCTCAAACAACTAGAAGAACTCAGTCTACAAGTAGAACAAGATGAAACAAGCGAAACGAACTAAGCGGTGGCGCTATTATCTGCGCCGCTTTGCTTATCAGATAAAAATCTTACGAGTTTTACAAAGTATCTCTCGGGAAAAATATGATGAGAAAGTATCGGCTTCTCTGGTTTATGGCTTTTTGTCAGCAGTAGCAGTCAATTTCTTTTTTCAACCAGGACACGTTTACTCCAGTGGTGCGACGGGTCTGGCACAGATTATCTCTGCCTTGAGTCATCACTGGTTTGGGTTTTACATTCCGATATCGCTAACCTTTTATGCTATTAATTTTCCGTTGATGATTTTGGCTTGGTATCAGATTGGGCATAAGTTTACAATCTTTACCTTTATCACAGTATCCATGAGTTCCCTCTTTATCCAGCTTGTGCCAGTTGTGATCTTGACAGAGGATCCCATTATCAATGCCCTTTTTGGGGGTGTTGTCATGGGCTTGGGGATTGGTTTTGCGCTCCGTAACAATATTTCTAGCGGAGGTACAGATATCGTCAGTCTCACCATTCGAAAGAAAACAGGAAGAAATGTCGGTAGTATTTCTTTCCTGGTAAATGGAACCATCATGCTGATAGCAGGTCTGACCTTTGGTTGGAAATACGCCCTCTATTCCATGATTACCATTTTTGTATCCAGTCGTGTGACAGATGCGGTCTTTACCAAGCAAAAACGGATGCAGGCCATGATTGTGACCAATAATCCTGACAAGGTAATCGAAAAAATCCATAAAAAATTGCACCGCGGAGCAACCATGATCCACGATGCAGAAGGAACCTATAATCATGAGAGAAAAGCAGTCTTGATTACGGTTATCACACGAGCAGAGTTTAATGATTTTAAACACATCATGAAACAGGTCGATCCGACAGCCTTTGTCTCTGTATCCGAAAATGTCCACATCCTAGGACGATTCGTAGAAACAGACAATTAATAGTCAAAATACCAGCCTTGAGGCTGGTATTTATTTTTCGATAATTTTGTGGGCAATCAACTGACGGTAACAAATCTGTTTATTGTTTTTAGCATCGTTGATGATTTGGAGAATGGTTTCAAAGGAAACACGTCCAAGTTCCAGACTATTGATATCGACATAAGCTACGAGGTCCAGTCGTGGATTGACAGAGTCAAAACTCAAGACAGGAACAGTTAACTGATGCTTACTGATGTAGTCACAAACTCCTTCCGCTAGGAGACTGTCAGTGGTGATGATAGCGTCAATCTGCGGATCGTGATTGAACAGGAGTTCACTGAACTGATAACCTTTTTCTTCTAGAAATTCATTTGCAAAGTAAGTCAGGTTAGTATCAATCGAAAGTTGGTGTTGTTTGAGAGCTAATTCGTAACCTCTTAGACGGTCTTGTGTAACGAAAAGTTTCTTGGTTCCTCCGATAAAGGCGATCCGTCTGCATCCTTTTTTGATGAAATACTCGGTTGCATCAAAACCAGCTTGTACATTGTCATTATCAACAAGAGGGATAAAGGGTGAAATGGATTTTCCGAGGATAAGGAAAGGGAACTGTTCCTCCGCTACGAGCTTGACCAGTGGATCTTCTTCTTGAGCATAGAGGAAGATCAGACCATCGACACGTTTGCCATAAACCATCTGAGAAATAGCATTGAGACGCTCCTTCTCATCTTTCCCCGTCGCGATCTGAATAGCGTAGTGGTTTTCAGATGCGACTTGGGCGATACCACGAAGGACCGACGGGAAGAAAGGATTTTGGTAAAAGGCATCCGAGTCATCAGGAAGCACCAAACCGATAACTTGAGTATAGCTGCTAACTAGGCTACGAGCATTGAGATTGGGATGGTAGTTAAGTTCCTTCATAGCCTTGCGAACTCGTTTTTTGGTTTCATCACTAATTGTTGATTTGTTTTGAATAACGCGGGTTACGGTTGAAGGTGAGACACCTGCAGCCTTGGCCACATCTTTAATCGTAACGGGCATAAAAATCTCCTATTTATGATAATCTGGATCGCGGTAATGTGTTTTATAAAAGATAGCGACCAGATAAAGAACAAAAAGAATATTTTGTACAGTGATCAGGGTTGTCATATTTTGGCCAAAAAGTCCCAAAACAAGCGTAATCAGAGTTGGTAATCCTAAACAGTTCAAGATAAAATGGTAGCACTCTTTAAAGGTTCTAAATGAAAAGAGGCGTGATTTTTTGGTGATATAAAGGAGAAGACTAGCTCCAAGAGAGACAATGAAGAAATTCAATCCAAAGAGGAAGCTAGCACCAAGGACGAGAAAGAGACTGATATAGACACGGTTCTGTTGGTACCAGTCTTTAGAAATAGCCTGGGTCAAACTTTCCTTACTATGGAAGCTCTCGGTCTGAATCGCGTGGTAGCGAATGCGAGTCAATTCCTTACTTTCCTTACTGATGACGAGTTCTTCCGTATCAAAATGAAGTTGCAAATCCTTTGGCAATTCCTTGCTTAGACTTGGACCAATCAAAAGAGAAGGCTGCTGATTCTTAGTGCCTGAGTAGTTCAGCTTTCCATCTACGATTTGTGCATTCTCTGACAAGTCCATGATGGCTTCATCTGTCAGTGGAGTGTAGACATTATCGATAAAAGTATCCAGTGGATACGTCTCCTGCGAGCTGTTTTGAATGGCAATTGGAACCATAGACAAACTGATGAGGAAAATGCTAGTAAAGAGAAGCTGAAACCAGTTGAGGCCGAAACGTTTTGATAGGGGCTTACGAAATCCCCAGATACTAGAGAAATACGAGAATGGATATGGAAGCATAGGCATCTTTCTAAAAGTGTTTTCTATATGAGTATTATTATATAGAGAAATGTGCTTTATTTCAAGTCTAGTAGAGAAATTGCTTTTTGAAAAGCGGATTTTGCTACTATTTGTGGTCTTGTGTCTAATCTTTCAACTTTACAAGTAAGATCCAAAATGAAAAAGGGTGGCGGGGATAAATTATCCCTTGTCGCCACCACTTGTAAGTCCTGAAACAAAGTTCTTTTGTAGGAAGAAGAAGAGAATACAGATTGGAAGGGCGATGAGGATAGCACCTGCTGAGAAGTAGGCGATCTTCATGTTTTTCACATTGCTAACGAAGGTTTGGAGACCAACGGCAACAGTAAAGTATTCTTTCTCACGAAGCAAGAAACTAGAGAGGATATAGTCTCCGAAAGGTCCCATGAAGGCCCATAGAGCTTGTACAGCCACCATTGGGCGAACGAGTGGGAGAACAATTTGCCAGAAGCGGCGGAAGTGTCCAGCACCATCTAGTTTTGCAGATTCGTCTAGAGACATTGGCACGGTATCGAAGTAGCCTTTCATGAGCCAAGCATTCATCGGGATACCTCCACCGACATAGAGGAAGATGAGGAACCAGCTATGGTTAAGGGCGTTCAACATAAGTGCCATAACGAAGAAGGCTGTCAAAGCGGCCATAGTTGGCACCATTTGGATAATCAAGAAGAAGACCAAACTTTGCTTACGAGCCAAGAAGTTGTAACGACTGTAGGCGTAACCTGCAAGTACGATGATACTTGTTTGAACAGCCATTGTGATAAAGGCAATAATCAAAGTATTAAGGTACCAAGTGCCATACAAGGTTTCGGTGAAGAGCCCTTTAAAGTTATCAAAATTGAAGTCGATGTTAGTATCTAGTTTAAAGGCTGCGACGTTACCTGCTTTGAAGGCGGACATGATGGTGATCAAGAGTGGGTAGATGATCACGATTGATAGGCCAATCAAGTAGAGGTAAGTGAGGGTTTGAGTCAGTCTACGTTTGAGTTTGATTGAGTTATTCATCTTAGACGTCCTCCATATCAAATGCGTGTAGTTTCTTGAATGCGATCATAGAGATAGAGATGACAATGATTGAGATAATCAAGGTAACAGCTGCCGCCATAGAGTATTGAGGAGATGTACCTGTTGTCAAACGGTAAATCCATGAAATCAAGATATCAGTTGAACCAGCTCCGCCTCCGACAGTACCAGGACCTCCACCATTAAAGAGATACATGATAGAGAAGTTGTTAAAGTTGAAGGTGTATTGGCTGATCAATGTTGGTGCTGCAACAGCCAAGATCATAGGGAAAGTGATGTTGCGGAATTTTTGCCAAGCATTAGCACCATCGATGTAAGCCGCTTCGTAGAGGTCGTTAGGAATAGACTGCAAGATACCCAAGGTCAAAACGTAGATGTATGGGAATCCAAGCCAACCTTGCATCATAATCAAGGCAACCTTAGTCCAAGTTGGATTTGTTTTCCAAGGGATAAGAGCTCCATCTAGGAAGGGAAGGACCTTAGACAAAAGAGGCAAGACTTGGGTGTTGATGGCACCGACACTATCATTAAACATGTTTGAGAATGTCAAGATAGTGATGAAGGCTGGAACAGCCCAAGGAAGAAGGAAAATAACACCAAAGATACGTTTTCCTTTGATAAATGGTTGATTAGCAATGATAGCGGTGAAGATACCAATAACAATCTGCAAAGTAGAAGCAGACAAAGCCCAGATAATGGTCCAAGAAAGAACGGAACCAAAGGCTGAACGGAAGGTACTTAAGCTCCAGATATTTGTGAAGTTAGTCAAACCAACCCAGTCCAACAATTTGTTTGGTGGCAAGTGTTGGAAGTCATAGTTGGTAAAGGCGATCATCAAGGTTACGATAACTGGGAAGATAATCGCAAATGTCATCGCTACATACGATGGGATAATCAAAAGGTATGGGAATCCATTCTCATAAATACCTTTAATCATATCCTTGAAGGTACGAGCTACAGGAATACCATTGTTGATACGTTTAGCAGTCGTATGTGCGTCCTTGATATTAAAGATATAAAAGAGCAGGTAGACGACAACAAAGATAGAGTGGAAGGCACCACGAATCAGCATGAAAAGTGAATTGTCACGACCAGGTTTCACACCAAGTGTGATCAAATTGCTCAATTCAGGGCTTGCAAGTGTTAGAAAATACAGAACAAATAGAACGGTAACACCAAGGAAAATAAATCCTTTAGCTTTTTGTTTGTTATAGATTTGTCCTAAACCAGGAATGATTGACAGCAAGGCTGCTTTGCGAGGCTGTTGTTTTTCCATGATTACTCCTTTCATAGGATGCGAGATAAAACTCGGGTTCAATCGCAAGATACGCATATTTAATAAGAAACGCATCTATACATTCAAAGGGGGATTTCACTTCCACCCCCCTTGAACAAATCAATTATTCACCAAATTTTTGTTTGATTGTTTCTTTGATCAATGTTACAGCATCGTTAGCAGCTGTTTTCGCATCTTTCTTACCACTTACAGCTTCAAAGAGCATTGTTTTAGCCGGATCCCAAACAGCTGACATTTGTGAGATGTTTGGCATTGGTTGAGCGTTCTTGAACTGTTCAATCACGGCTGTTGTCAACTCATCTTTTTTGCCTTCAGCATAAGTACGAGCTTCAGTATTAGCTGGGATTTCGTTAGTAGTATCGTAGAATGCTTTTTGTTGTTCAGTTGATACAAGGAAGTCTACAAATTTTTGAGCTCCTTCAAGGTTCTTAGTGCTTGCTGGGATAACCCAAGCCTTACCACCACCAAATGTTTCATAGTTTTTACCGTTTGGAAGAGTTGGGATAGTCGTAACACCGTAGTTTACTTTAGCATCTTTGAATGCTTGAGCTTTCCAAGGACCATCGATGATAGCAGCTGTTTTACCTTCTTGGAATTGAGTTTGGATTAAGTTTGGAGCTCCTTCAGTATCTTGCATACCTTTAGGCCATTTATCGTACCAAGTCTTAGCGTAGTTGATACCTGCGATAGCACCATCGTTTGCAAGACCAATATCTTTAGGATCTTTACCGTTTTGCCCGAATACGTAAGCACCGTTACCAGCAAGAAGTCCGTATGCGTAGTAGAAGTTAGTCCAGTCAGCTAGGAAGGCAGTAGTTTTACCTTCTTCTCCAGCGAAAGCGTATTTGCTGTCTTTAGCAAGGTTTTCTAAATCAGCAAATGTTTTTGGAGCTTCTTTAAGTAAGTCTTTATTGTAGTACAAAACGAGTGATTCGATAACGGCTGGAGCACCATATACTTTACCACCAACAGTTACAAGAGATTTTGTTTTATCGTCTGTTTTCGCTCCGTCACCAAGAGTAACTTCTGAAAGTTGTCCGTCAGTACCAAGGCTACCTACACGGTCGTATGGAGCCATCATAACGTCAGCAGCTTTACCAGATTGGTTGTCAAGTGAAAGGTTATCAAGACCACCCATTTGGTCTCCTGTTTTGATGGTAACTTTTACCCCTGCTTCTTTTTCATAAGCTTTTGCAGCTGATTCAGCAAAGGCTTTATATTGGTCTTCAACATAGAAAGTGAGTTCTTTTGCTTCTGAAGAGCTAGTATCAGCCGCTTTATCAGCAGATTTGCTTCCGCAAGCTACCAAGAGCAAGCTAGCAAGAGTAGCAGTTCCGAGCACAACAGCGCTCTTCATGAATTTAGATGACATAGTGTATTCCTCCTAAAGAATAACAAAAATAATTTAATGAGAAAACGCAAACGTTTTCTTTTATGTGTTTAGTATAGCACAAACAGAAAACGGTTGCAAGCATTTTTTGAAAAAATTTTAAAAAAACTTTAAGGTTTTTTAAAAGGAGAATTGCTTTATAAATAGGAAGAAAAGAGATAAAGGTTCATTTTCTTATAAAATATTAAGATTAGGAAAACGATTGCGTAAATTCGGCTCGGTTTTTCAGAAAATAGAGCAGATATTGGGAATGAATTATCTTAAATCAGAAAATCTTTAAAATTTTTTCGCTTATTTCATAAAATATCAGTGGCAACAAGTTTTGTTTGATTAAAATAATTCAAAAAAATTTTTTAAAACCGCTTGCATTTGTTTTTGAAATGCGTTATACTTAACTTAACGCAAACGTTTGCGCCTTGGTTGCGCAACGTTTTATAACAAACACATGAGGTGCTATTATGAAAAAACGTCAAAGTGGTGTGTTGATGCACATCTCTTCTCTGCCAGGAGCTTATGGGATTGGATCATTTGGTCAGACTGCCTATGATTTCGTCGATTTCTTGGTTCGTACCAAGCAACGTTACTGGCAAATCCTCCCTCTTGGGACAACAAGCTATGGAGATTCTCCATACCAATCATTCTCAGCCTTTGCTGGAAATACGCATTTTATTGACCTTGATATCTTGGTAGAGCAAGGTTTGCTCGAAGCCAGTGATCTTAAAGGTGTTGACTTTGGTAGCGATGCATCTGAAGTTGACTATGCGAAGATTTATTACGCACGTCGTCCACTTTTAGAAAAAGCAGTTAAACGCTTCTTGGAAGTGGGTGATGTCAAAGATTTTGAGAAGTTTGCTCAAGACAACCAATCATGGCTCGAACTCTTCGCAGAATATATGGCTATCAAAGAGCATTTTGACAATCTTGCTTGGACAGAATGGCCAGATGCAGATGCTCGTGCTCGTAAAGCTTCAGCACTTGAAAGCTACCGTGAGAAATTGGCAGACAAGTTGGTTTACCACCGTGTGACTCAATACTTCTTCTTCCAACAATGGTTGAAATTGAAAGCCTACGCTAACGACAACCACATTGAAATCGTTGGAGACATGCCAATTTACGTCGCAGAAGATTCAAGCGACATGTGGGCAAATCCACACCTCTTCAAGACAGATGCCACTGGTAAAGCAACTTGCATCGCAGGATGCCCACCAGATGAGTTTTCTGCCACTGGTCAGCTTTGGGGGAACCCAATCTATGACTGGGAAGCGATGGACAAAGACGGTTACAAATGGTGGATTGAACGCTTGCGCGAAAGCTTCAAAATCTACGATATCGTTCGTATCGACCACTTCCGCGGTTTCGAATCTTACTGGGAAATTCCTGCTGGTTCCGATACAGCGGCACCTGGTAAATGGGTGAAAGGTCCAGGCTACAAGCTTTTCGCAGCTGTTAAGGAAGAACTTGGTGAGCTAAACATCATCGCAGAAGACCTTGGTTTCATGACAGATGAAGTCATCGAGTTACGTGAACGCACAGGCTTCCCAGGAATGAAGATTCTTCAATTTGCCTTCAACCCAGAAGACGAAAGTATCGATAGCCCACACTTGGCACCTGCCAACTCTGTTATGTACACAGGAACACACGATAACAATACAGTTCTTGGTTGGTACCGCAATGAGATCGACGATCCAACTCGTGAATACATGGCTCGTTACACGAACCGTAAAGAGTATGAAACAGTGCCGCACGCAATGCTTCGCACAGTATTTTCATCAGTTAGCTTCATGGCAATTGCAACTATGCAAGATTTGCTAGAGCTAGATGAGTCAGCTCGTATGAACTTCCCATCTACTCTTGGCGGAAACTGGTCATGGCGTATGACAGCAGACCAACTCACACCAGCTGTTGAAGAAACTTTGCTTGACTTGACTACAATTTATCGCCGAATCAATGAAAATGTGGTAGAATTAAAGAAATAAGACAATATCAGGAGACACATAAACATGTTACCATTAAACGAATTTGTACAAAAACGTTACAATAAAACTATTGCAGAATGTAGCAATGAAGAGCTTTACCTTGCTCTTCTCAACTACAGCAAGCTTGCTAGCAGTCAAAAACCAGTCAACACTGGTAAGAAAAAAGTTTACTACATCTCAGCTGAGTTCTTGATCGGTAAACTCTTGTCAAACAACTTGATTAACCTCGGCCTTTACGACGATGTCAAAAAAGAACTCGCAGCCGCAGGTAAAGAGTTGATCGAAATCGAAGAAGTAGAATTGGAACCATCACTTGGTAACGGTGGTTTGGGACGTTTGGCAGCCTGCTTTATCGACTCAATCGCTACACTTGGTTTGAATGGTGATGGTGTTGGTTTGAACTACCACTTCGGTCTTTTCCAACAAGTACTTAAAAACAACCAACAAGAAACAATTCCTAATGCTTGGTTGACAGAGCAAAACTGGTTGGTTCGCTCAAGTCGTAGCTATCAAGTGCCATTTGCACACTTCACATTGACATCGACTCTTTACGATATTGATGTACCTGGTTACAAGACAGCTACTAAAAACCGCTTGCGTTTGTTTGACTTGGATTCAGTTGATTCTTCTATCATCGAAGATGGTATCAACTTTGACAAGACAGATATCGCTCGCAACTTGACTCTCTTCCTTTACCCAGACGACAGCGACAAGCAGGGTGAATTGCTCCGTATCTTCCAACAATACTTCATGGTTTCAAACGGTGCGCAATTGATCATCGACGAAGCAATCGAAAAAGGAAGCAACTTGCATGACCTTGCGGACTACGCAGTTGTACAAATCAACGATACTCACCCATCAATGGTGATTCCTGAATTGATCCGTCTCTTGACTGCGCGTGGTATCGAGCTTGATGAAGCAATCTCAATCGTTCGTAGCATGACTGCCTACACTAATCACACAATCCTTGCTGAAGCTCTTGAAAAATGGCCTCTTGAATTCTTGGAAGAAGTGGTTCCTCACTTGGTACCAATCATCAAAGAATTGGACCGCCGTGTGAAGGCAGAATACAAAGATCCAGCTGTTCAAATCATCGATGAGAGTGGACGTGTCCACATGGCTCACATGGATATCCACTACGGATACAGCGTAAACGGGGTTGCGGCTCTTCACACTGAAATCTTGAAGAACTCTGAGTTAAAAGCCTTCTACGACCTTTACCCAGAAAAATTTAACAACAAAACAAACGGTATCACATTCCGTCGTTGGCTTATGCATGCTAACCCAAGACTCTCTCACTACTTGGATGAGATTATTGGACATGGTTGGCACCATGAAGCAGATGAGCTTGAAAAACTCTTGTCATACGAAGACAAGGCTGCTGTCAAAGAAAAATTGGAAAGCATCAAGGCTCACAACAAACGTAAATTGGCTCGTCACTTGAAAGAACACCAAGGTGTGGAAATCAATACAAACTCTATCTTTGATATCCAAATCAAACGTCTTCACGAGTACAAACGCCAACAAATGAACGCTTTGTATGTCATCCACAAATACCTTGATATCAAGGCTGGTAACATCCCTGCTCGTCCAATCACAGTATTCTTTGGTGGTAAAGCAGCTCCTGCCTACACAATCGCTCAAGACATCATCCACTTGATTCTTTGCTTGTCAGAAGTGATTGCAAACGATCCAGCAGTAGCTCCACACTTGCAAGTCGTAATGGTTGAAAACTACAACGTTACTGCAGCAAGCTTCCTTATCCCAGCATGTGACATCTCAGAACAAATCTCACTTGCTTCTAAAGAAGCTTCAGGTACTGGTAACATGAAATTCATGTTGAACGGAGCTTTGACTCTTGGTACTATGGACGGAGCTAACGTGGAAATCGCTGAGTTGGTTGGCGACGAAAACATCTACATCTTTGGTGAAGATTCAGAAACTGTTATCGACCTTTACGCAAAAGCAGCTTACAAATCAAGCGAATTCTATGCTCGTAAAGCCATCAAACCGTTGGTTGACTTCATCGTCAGCGACGCTGTTCTTGCAGTAGGTAAGAAAGAACGCTTGGAACGTCTTTACAACGAATTGATCAAAAAAGACTGGTTCATGACTCTCCTTGACTTGGAAGACTACATCAAAGTCAAAGAGCAAATGCTTGCTGACTACGAAGACCGTGACGCATGGTTGGATAAAGTCATTGTCAACATTGCTAAAGCAGGATTCTTCTCATCTGACCGTACAATCGCTCAGTACAACGAAGATATCTGGCACTTGAACTAAGATTAAATAAAAAACGCATCTGTTTTAGATGCGTTTTTTCATATTTAAACTAATTTACAATACTTTCCCAACTAGAATCTCCGCTTCGATGGTAATCTCTGTCAGTTGGCTCCAGTCAATCTTGATCTGGTCGACGTGAAAGAGAAGAGGCGTCATGCTGAGCAGGGCTTGGCGTTGCTCTGCTGTGATGGGCTTGGTTAGGGAGGCTGTTTGGCTAGATTGGATGTTGAAGTGTTCCTGGAAATGTTCCTTGATATCTTGGTTGGAATAGTCTTTGTTTGTCAGTTGGTCTTGCACCATTTGGCGGATTTCTTTGAGGTGATTTTCAGTTGGGATGACCTTGATTAAGATACCGTCTTTGGATAAAACACGGCGAAATTCTCCATAATTGGCAGGCGAAAAGATATCAAGCAGGATATCCATACTAGCGTCTTTTATAGGAAGTCGAGCCAGGTCACCGACAAACCAATTGACTGCCCAGTTGGGTTCGCTTTTGGCAGCGATTTGAACGGAATCTTTGGAAATATCAAAGGCGTAGAAGGTCTTGTCAGGTTGACTTTCTTGGAGTTTACGAGAGTAGAAGCCTTCGCCACAACCGATATCCAAGACTGTTTTTGCGGATGGTTTAGTCGCTAGTATGTCCGAGATGCCTTTTAAGATATTCTGATAAAACCCAGCTTCTAGGATTTGCTGACGGTTTTGAAAATTTTCCTTGTCGTAGTTGGTGGATTGCTTGATTTGCGGTGCCAGATTGACATAGCCGAATTTTGCTAAATCGAAAGAGTGGCGGTTGCTACACTTGAGGCTAGACTCTACCAAGGCCAGATTTTCTTGGCAGATAGGGCAGGAAAAGGCAGTCGCAGAAGCAAAACGCTGAAGTTTGGGTTTGTGGTTTGTATTCATAGTTTAAGTCTAGCAAAAGAGGCAAGCGAAAGCAAGTATAGGAGTATGTAGATATGAGATTCAATAGAAATAAATCCAATTCTTTAATCCATAGAATGGAATTGCTTTTATATCTAAATTGCTATATAATAATGATAAGGAGGAAACGACTATGTTAAAAGAAGTATTAACCATCGCAAAAGCTGCGAAAAAATCATCACTCTTTTTGGGTGGTGTAGCATTTGGCACTCTTGGTTTGAAAATCTTGGCAAGTAAAGAAGCTAAAAAAGGCTATTCTAAAGCTTTGGCTAAGGCTTACAAATTGAAAGACGAATTGGATGCATCTGTTTCTGTTGTGAAGCAACATGGAGATGATGTCTTGCAAGATGCCAAATATTTGTACGAGCAAGAGAAAAAAGAAGAGCAATTAGATAGCCTTATAGGAGAATAATATGTCTTTTAAAGTGCTACATAGAGGATACCAACATATCCGACTATCATCTTCTTTTTCACTCACCTTGGATATTCAAGACTATCTTCGTTCCTTGGCGAGAGATGAAAAGGGGATTGAGTCTATCCAGTTTTACATGGATCAACAGCACTTTACTCTACGCATAAAAGAAGGCTTTTCTGTATTAGATAATGCAGAAGCCTTTTTAAAAAGAATTGATAAAGGGAAAATTTCTGAGTTGATGACTCTTCCCATTCGTAGAGAAGAGAGTGCTTATTCTATCGTTTCAGGCGCAGCGATTAAGCGCTGGCTTTTTCGCAGTTTTGTACCTTATCCTATTCGATATATCTGGACCTGTTACCAGGCTTTGGGGTATGTCAGAGAAGCTTATCAAACTCTAGCGCGTAAGGAGTTAACGATGGAAGTCTTGGACTGTTCGGCTATTTTATTGTCCATGTTTATGAACCAATCCAAGACGGCTAGTAACATCATGTTTATGCTTGATTTAGGCAATCATTTAGATCAGTGGTCCTTGAAAAAAACTGCAACAGATTTAGAACAGAGTCTTCTTGCAAAAGAGAGCGATGTGTTCTTGGTACAGGGCGATACGGTCGTTAGCATCAAGAGTTCCGATGTTCAAATAGGAGATGTCTTGGTCCTATCTCAAGGAAATGAAATTCTGTTTGATGGCCAAGTGGTTTCAGGATTAGGAATGGTCAATGAAAGTTCCTTGACCGGCGAGAGCTTTCCAGTTGAAAAAAGAGAAGCCGATCTCGTTTGTGCTAATACTGTCTTAGAGACTGGCGAATTGCTCATTCGTGTAACGGACAACCAAATGAATAGTCGGATTTTGCAACTGATTGAGTTGATGAAGAAATCCGAAGAGAACAAGAAGACCAAACAACGCTATTTCATCAAGATGGCGGACAAGATTGTCAAATATAACTTTTTAGGTGCTGCCTTGACTTATCTGTTAACAGGTTCGTTCTCAAAAGCCATTTCTTTTCTATTGGTGGATTTTTCATGCGCTTTGAAAATCTCCACGCCTGTAGCCTACCTGACAGCTATCAAGGAGGGATTGAACCGTGAAATGGTTATTAAGGATGGGGATGTTCTAGAAAAATATCTAGAAGTTGATACTTTCCTCTTTGACAAGACAGGCACCATCACAACTAGCTATCCTCTAGTTGAAAAGGTTCTACCTTTTGGTGATTATAACGAGGAAGATGTTTTAAGAATTAGTGCCTGTCTAGAGGAGCATATCTATCATCCAATCGCTAATGCAATTGTCAAGCAAGCTGAAATAGAAGGAATTGAACATGAGGAAATGCATGGGAAGCTCCAATATATCGCAAGCAAGGGAATTAAATCTCAAATTGATGGTGAATCGGTTGTCATCGGAAATTTTGTCCTGATGCAAGACGAGCAAATCAATATTAGTCCTGAACAAAATGCCTTGATCGAAGAATATAAGAATCACTACAATCTACTGTTCTTGGGCTATCGCAATGATCTTATTGGGATGTTCTGTATCCATACTCCTTTGAGAAAAGAAGCAAAAGTTGCCCTAGAAAAGCTCAAAGCTCAAGGAAAGAAACTGATTTTAGCAACAGGTGATACCTTGGTTAGAACGGAAGAACTTGTAAAAGATTTGCCGTTTGATCAAGTTTATACAGATTTGAAACCTGATGGAAAATTTGAATTGGTGCAGGAGTTACAGCAATCTGGTCATACTGTCTTAATGGTCGGAGACGGCCTGAATGACTCGGCAGCTCTAACCCTTGCGGATATTGGTGTTGTGATGAATGAAAGTGCAGATATTTCTAAGCAAATGAGTGATATCTTATTGTTAGATAATCGCTTGGATTTCTTCCAAGAGTTGGATTTGCTATCATCATCTTTGCAAACACTTATCAAGAAGAATATTCAAGATACCGTTGTCGTAAATAGTAGTTTGATTGGCTTTGGCTTGTTTAATTGGCTCAGTCCTTCAAACCTCTCTATCCTACATAATCTAACAACCTTACGCATAGTCCTGCGTAGCCTGTCTATTAAGGGATAGGTGGGGACTATTCACAGCAAAAAGGAGTTACCTTTCTCGAGGGTAACTCCTTTGTTTATAGGTAAATGTTTAACAATTTAGTAAGTCAACACAAAGTATTTCTTCTTCCCGCGGCGGATAACAGTGAGTTCGTTTTCTA
Organism: Streptococcus mitis bv. 2 str. SK95; assembly: GCF_000222705.1. Classification (GTDB taxonomy): domain Bacteria; phylum Bacillota; class Bacilli; order Lactobacillales; family Streptococcaceae; genus Streptococcus; species Streptococcus mitis_AY. Next base: position 66,427 of record NZ_AFUB01000005.1, read on the forward strand.
ACTTATCTGCGTCACTCAAGACATAGTCAAGGTCTTGGATACGGTCGCCGTTGACGTAGATAGCTCCGTTTTGGACGTCTTCACGGGCTTGGCGTTTTGAATTCACCACACCAGATGACACGAGGAGTTCCACGATATTGTGGTTTTCGTCTGCTTTTACTTGGTAGTTTGGCACTCCACGAAGTCCTTGTTTGAGTTCTTTGACAGAAAGGTTTTTGATGTTTCCAGCAAAGAGTTGCTCGGTGATGTTGAGGGCTTCCTTGTAGGCTTCTTCGCCGTGAACAAGAGTCACAACTTCACGAGCCAAGACTTTCTGAGCCAAGCGTTCGTGTGGCGCCGCTTCAAATTGTTTTCGGATGTCTTCAATTTCATCCAGTGACAAGAAGGTAAAGATCTTCAAGAAGCGAACAGCGTCAGCATCCATCACGTTCATCCAGAACTGGTACATTTCGTATGGAGAAGTCTTTTCAGGGTTAAGCCAGACTGCATTTCCTTCAGATTTACCAAATTTCTTACCAGTCGCATCTGTAATCAATGGAACAGTTATAACATGACCAGTCTTGTCAGCCTTACGACGAAGCAATTCGGTACCAGCTGTCATATTTCCCCACTGGTCAGAACCACCGATTTGTAGTGTTACGTTGTGCTCTTGGTTAAGGACGTAGAAGTCATATCCTTGCATGATTTGGTAAGCGAACTCAGTGTAAGAAATCCCTGTTTCGATCCGTTTTTTAACAGATTCCTTACTCATCATATAGTTGACAGTGAAGTATTTTCCGACATCACGGAGGAAGTCAATGAAGCTGATGCTGCCAAACCAGTCGTAGTTGTTGACCATGACAGCTTTATTTTCCCCATTTTCAAAGTCAAGAAAACGAGAAAGTTGTCCTTGGATAGACTTGACCCAGCCCTCTACTGTGTCTTTTGTTTGGAGACTACGCTCAGCATCTTTGAAGGACGGATCTCCGATGAGACCTGTAGCACCGCCAACGAGCGCATAAGGTTTGTGACCTGCTAATTGCAAACGACGACTTGTCAAGATTGCGACAAGGTGGCCGAGGTGAAGGCTGTCAGCAGTTGGATCGTAGCCAGTATAATAAGAAACTTGACCTTCTTCTAGGGCTTTACGCAAAGCTTCTTCGTCAGTCGTTTGAAAAATCAAACCACGCTCTTTTAGCTCATCAAAAATGTGCATATGTCTTTTCTCCTTTATAAAATATTGTTTCTACCTATTGTATCACAAACTTGGTGAATAGCCTAGTGGAATAGGGAAGAAAGTGGCTATTTTATTGAAAGTTTCCCTTTTATGGTATAATAGAGGAAGCGAGGACATTCATGAAAGAAAGAATTAATGAATTAAAAACAAAAATGCTGCATTTTTTCCAGCAGCTAATGCAACGAATTGCAAAATGGAAGAAAAGACTAGCAGAAAAACTAGCTAATAAGAAAACCAGTAAAAAGGGGACCTCTTCTGACAAAGTTAGAAGGGCAGGGTCTATTCTTGCTAAGGTTTTGAGTGGGTTTAAAATAGTCTTTAACACTCTCTTTATCCTAGGTTTTATCGGTGGACTGTTTGGCGCTGGTGTGGCTATGGGTTATGGAGTCGCTCTTTTTGACAAGACCCAGGTACCTCAAGCAGAAGAGTTAGTCAAGCAAGTGAAGGATATTGCCTCTATCTCAGAAATCACTTATTCTGACGGCAGTACCATCGCTTCAATTGAAGGAGATCTATTGCGCACGTCAGTCGCTTCGGAGGCTATCTCAGATAATCTCAAGAAGGCTATCATTGCGACAGAGGACGAGCATTTCAATGAGCATAAAGGAGTTGTGCCTAAGGCCGTTATTCGTGCGACTCTGGGAACCTTTGTCGGTTTGGGATCGTCTAGTGGTGGTTCGACTTTGACTCAGCAGGTCATCAAGCAGCAAGTGGTGGGGGATGCTCCGACCTTGGCTCGTAAGGCGACAGAAATCGTAGATGCTCTTGCCTTGGAGCGTGTCATGAGCAAGGACGAAATTCTGACAACCTATCTGAATATTGCTCCTTTCGGTCGCAATCACAAAGGTCAAAATATTGCAGGTGCCCAGCAAGCTGCAGAAGGAATTTTCGGTGTTAATGCTTCAGATTTGACGATACCTCAAGCGGCCTTTATCGCAGGCTTACCACAGAGTCCGATTAGTTATTCCCCTTATGAATCTGATGGCAGTATGAAGAGTGATGAGGATATGGCTTTGGGTATCAAGCGTGCCAAGGATGTCCTCTACAATATGTACCGGACAGGTGCTCTGAGCCAGGAAGATTACGACAAGTACAAGGATTATGACTTTAAGCAAGACTTCCTACCATCAGGTAGTGTCAACGGAAGCTCACGCGACTATCTTTACTTTGCAACCTTGGCAGAAGCTACCGATCGGATGTATGATTATCTAGTTGAGAGAGACCATGTCTCTGCTCAAGAGTTAAAGAATGAGTCCATCCAGAAGGCTTATCATGACTTAGCAACCAAGGAAATTGAGAATGGTGGGTATAAGATTACGACAACTATCAATAAAAACGTTCATGCTGCGATGCAAAATGCGGTTGCGACTTACGGATATCTGCTAGATGATTCGACAGGCCAGCCCGAAGTAGGAAATGTCCTCATGGACAACCAAACAGGAGCCATTCTTGGATTTGTTGGTGGTCGTAATTATCAAGAAAATCAGAACAATCATGCCATTGACACCAAACGTTCTCCAGCTTCAACCACTAAGCCTATACTGGCCTATGGTATCGCGATTGACCAAGGTTTGATGGGGAGTGCAAGTATCTTGTCTAACTATCCGACAAACTTTTCAAACGGCAATCCTATCATGTATGTCAATAGTCCTGGTACAGGGATGATGACCTTGGGAGAAGCCCTCAACTATTCATGGAACATCCCAGCCTACTGGACTTATCGTACGCTTCGAGAGAAGGGCGTTGATGTCAAGGGTTATATGGAAAAAATGGGGTATGAAATCCCAGAATATGGTATCGAAAGTTTACCGATGGGTGGGGGGATTGATGTTACAGTCGCCCAGCATACCAATGGTTATCAGACCTTGGCTAATAATGGGGTCTACCACAAGAAACATATGATTTCCAAGATTGAATCGACGACTGGGCAAGTGATTTATGAGCACAAAAGTCAACCTGTCCAAGTCTATTCGAAAGCGACAGCGACCATCATGCAGAGTTTGCTTCGCGAGGTGATCTCATCTCGAGTTACGTCAAGCTTTCAGACTGATTTGGCCTCTATCAATCCAAGTCTAGCTCGCGCCGACTGGATCGGAAAAACTGGCACGACCAATGAAGATGAAAATATGTGGCTCATGCTTTCTACGCCACGCTTGACTCTAGGGGGCTGGTTAGGTCACGATGACAACCGACCGCTAGCCAAAGGAGCAGGCCACTACCGCAATGCCAACTATATGGCCCACTTGGTCAATGCTATCCAGCAAGCAAAACCTGGAATTTGGGGGAATGAGCGCTTTAGTCTAGACCCAAGTGTGACCAAGTCTCAAGTCCTCAAATCGACAGGAGAGAAACCTGGCAAGGTCACAATCAATGGCAAAGAAGTCACCGTTTCAGGTTCTACAGTAACGAGCTATTGGGCTACTAAAGAAGGGGCTCCAGCAACTACTTACCGCTTTGCCATCGGAGGGAGCGATGCAGATTATCAAAATGCTTGGAAGAACATCCTAGGAAGTTTACCGAGTCTCCCGACCCCAACTCTCCCAAGTTCAAGTGGTAGTTCGGGAACAAGCTCATCAACTCGCTCAAATCAATCAAATCGATAGAATAAAAAAGTAGCAAGTTTCATTTAATATTATGTTTCGTGCTACTTTTTTCTTTTTTCATTTCGTGTTACAATAGGAGAATGAATAAGTATCAAAAGAAGATTTTTAAGGGAACTCTATATTCACTGTTGTCAGGTCTGATTTGGGGAATTTGTGGTATTTTAGGAGAATATTTTTTCACTCATTATCAGGTGTCGTCTGGCTGGATCACTTCCATGCGTTTGCTTTTGGCGGGTAGCTTGGTCTTGTTTTTATCTGCCTTTCAGTTGCGCTTTCAACTATTGGATATTTGGCGAAATAAGAAAAACTATCTGCCTTTTTTAGCCTACGCTATTCTGGGGATTTTTTCTGTACAGTTTTTCTTCTATCTCTGTGTTGAATATTCGAATGCGACGACAGCAACGATTTTGCAATTTATCAGTCCAGTTTTTATCTTGTTTTATAATCGTATCGTTTATCAAAAGAAGGCTTCTATCACAGCCATTCTCTATGTTTTGATTGCCATGCTAGGTGTTTTTTTGATGGCTACAAAAGGGGATTTATCCAAGCTATCAATGACACCTCTGGCTTTGGTGACAGGGCTACTCAGTGCTGTAGGGGTCATGTTCAACGTTATCCTACCTCAGCGTTTTGCACGTGACTATGGTTTTGTGCCAACCGTTGGTTGGGGGATGTTGCTAGCAGGTGTTTTTAGCAATTTTCTTTATCCTGTTCATCAGATTACCTTTCAACTTGATGTGACGAGCCTTTTGATTTGTTTTACCATTGCTGTGTTTGGAACGGCTTTTGCTTTTTTCCTTTCGATGAAGGCTGTGCTACTCGTCTCACCGTTAGTTGTGTCAGTTGTGAGTGCCAGCGAACCTTTATCTTCCGCATTGTTAAGTGTGCTATTTCTAGGTATGGTTTTGGATGGTTTTCTAGCTTTGGCTATGATTTTGATTATCGTTCCAATGGTTTTCTTATCAATTGAGGAAACGAAGGAAAGGTAAAATGCTCTGTTCGAGTGCTTAAGGCTTCAAATTTGAAGCCTTTTTTGGTAGAATAGGTATCATTATAATGAATCAGGAGGCGCCTATGACTGCCACAAAAATGAATGCCCAAGAAATCATTCAATTTATCGCCAATGCGGAAAAGAAAACCAGTGTTAAAGTAACCTTTGAGGGAGAACTCGCATCTGCTCTACCTAGCTCTGTTGTCAAACTAGGGAATGTTCTATTTGGAGACTGGAAGGACGTCGCTCCACTTCTCGATGGTTTGGTAGAAAATCAAGACTATGTTGTCGAACAAGATGCTCGTAATTCGGCAGTTCCCTTGCTAGACAAACGTGCTATCAACGCTCGTATCGAGCCAGGTGCGATTATCCGTGACCAAGTTGAAATTGGTGACAATGCTGTTATCATGATGGGAGCAGTTATCAATATCGGTGCTGAAATCGGTGCAGGAACCATGATTGATATGGGTGCCATCCTTGGTGGCCGCGCTATCGTTGGAAAAAACAGCCACGTTGGTGCAGGGGCAGTTTTGGCAGGTGTGATTGAGCCAGCTAGTGCCGATCCAGTCCGTGTCGGAGACAATGTTCTTATCGGTGCTAATGCAGTGGTTATCGAAGGAGTCCAAATCGGTAGTGGTTCAGTTGTCGCTGCAGGAGCTATCGTGACTCAAGATGTTCCAGAAAACGTTGTAGTAGCAGGTGTTCCAGCTCGTATTATCAAGGAGATTGATGCCCAAACCCAACAAAAAACAGCGCTAGAAGATGCGCTTCGTACCTTGTAATGGTAAAAGTAAAAAAGAGGCGGAACCCTTTTTCCAGCCTCTTTCTGCTATATAGGAGGACAGATAGATGTTAGATTTGATTCAGACCAGACGAGATTTGCACCAGATTCCAGAGATTGGCTTGGAGGAATTCAAGACTCAGGCTTATTTGCTGGATGTGATTGAGAAATTGACTACGGGTAAGAATTTTGTTCAAGTTCGTACTTGGCGGACAGGGATTTTGGTCTATTTACAGGGAAGCCAGCCGAAGAAGACTATTGGTTGGCGAACAGACATTGACGGTCTGCCTATCGTTGAACAAACAGGCCTTCCTTTTTCTTCCCAACATCAAGGTCGTATGCATGCCTGTGGCCATGATTTTCATATGACCATTGCCTTGGGCTGTCTCGAACGCGCCCTTGAGGAGCAACCCAAGAATAATTTGCTCTTCCTATTTCAACCTGCTGAAGAAAATGAAGCTGGTGGTATGCTCATGTATGAGGATGGTGCTTTTGGGGACTGGTTGCCAGACCAGTTTTATGGTCTCCATGTTCGTCCAGATCTAAAGGTTGGACAGATTGCTACCAATATCCATACACTTTTTGCAGGGACTTGTGAGGTGAAGATTCGTTTCAAAGGGAAAGGTGGGCATGCAGCCTTCCCGCATGAGGCCAATGATGCCTTGGTGGCTGCTAGTTACTTTGTGACCCAGGTGCAGTCGGTTGTCAGCCGCAATGTCAACCCAATCGAGGGAGCAGTGGTGACCTTTGGCGTTTTCCAAGCTGGAACAACCAACAATGTCATCACAGACACAGCTTTTTTACATGGAACCATTCGGGCCTTGACCCAGGAAATGAGCCTCATGGTACAAAAAAGAGTCAAGACAGTCGCAGAAGGGGTTGCGGCAGCCTTTGATATGGAAGTCGAAGTGGAGCTCAAACAAGGTGGCTACTTGCCTGTTGAGAACAATCCAGCCTTGGCGCGTGAACTGATGGACTTCTTTGAAGAAAAAGACGGAATCGAGTTGATTGATATCGAGCCAGCTATGACTGGTGAGGACTTTGGTTATCTCCTTTCAAAGGTAGATGGCGTTATGTTCTGGCTAGGTATCGACAGTCCCTACGCCCTTCATCACCCTCAGATGAGTCCTAAGGAAGCAGCCTTAGCCGTTGGGGTGGAAGCGGTCTCTAGTTTCCTGAAAAAGAAGGCAGCAGAGTAGAGGTGCTGGCTATGAAAGCAGAACTACGAAAGCAAGTCTTACACGAAATGAAGGCTTTATCTCAGGAGAAAAAACAGGCTATGGATCGAGCTTTAACCGAGCGTTTCTTACAACACCCCTTTTACCAAGAAGCCAAGACCATCGCAACCTATCTCTCTTTCACTCATGAATTTCAAACGCAGGAACTGATTGACCAGGCGCTGAAGGACGGCAAAAAGGTTTTGATACCCAAAACCTATCCCAAGGGACGGATGGACTTTGTAGTCTATCATCCGCAGCAGTTGAAAAAAACTTCCTTTGGTTTACTGGAGCCCCAAGGGGACTTGGAAGTGGTGGATCCGTCTCAGATTGATTTAATTCATGTTCCAGGATTGGCTTTTACGAAAGAGGGCTATCGGATCGGATATGGCGGAGGCTACTACGACCGCTATCTGGAGAATTTTGCTGGTCAGACCATGAGTACAATCTATCCTTGTCAAATTCAGGATTTCAACTCGGAAGACCATGATATTCCCGTTCAGGAGGTGCTAATCTATGAAGGAAATCTTTGATAAACGTTACCCTGTGACTAGTTTTTTTCTCCTAGTGACTGGCTTTGTATTTCTACTGATGCTGATTACTACGGGTATCAACTTTGATCAAGTCAAAACTCTGTTTCAGTTTGGAGCTATGTATGGACCGATCATTCGCCTGTTCCCAGAGCAGTTCTGGCGCCTTTTTTCGGCTATATTTGTGCATATCGGTTGGGAACATTTCATTGTCAATATGATTTCACTCTACTTTCTTGGACAACAGGTGGAGGAGATTTTCGGCTCTAAGCAATTTTTCCTTCTTTATCTCTTATCAGGAATGATGGGCAATCTCTTTGTTTTTGCTTTCACACCGAAAGTCCTAGCAGCAGGTGCCTCCACTTCTCTCTATGGATTATTTGCTGCGATTATCGTTTTGCGCTATGCGACTCGCAGCCCCTATATCCAGCAGTTAGGGCAATCCTACCTGACGCTTTTCGTGATAAATATCATTGGAAGTATTCTGATTCCAGGAATCAGCCTAGCTGGGCATATTGGTGGTGCAGTAGGCGGTGCCTTTCTAGCAGTCATCTTTCCAGTCAAATGGGAAAAAAGGATGTTTAGTACCAGCCAGCGAATCGGAGCAACCGTACTTTTTATCGCACTAACCGTTTTCCTTTTCTACAAAGGGATGAGCTATGTGTAAGTTTGAAATACATAAAAAGCTACTCAAAAAACGAGTAGCTTTTTATGCGAATTTGAACCATTCGAAACAGCATAGCTCTATAACTAGGAAATATTGATACTATCAACTCCACACATCCTACATAGACAGTTTACCTAATGTTTTTTAATATTCTTCAAAACTATATCTTATACAAATTATTTAATCTTTCTAACTCTAATACATTCATACATACTTCTACTCCAGTAACTACCCCCTTGCTATGAATAAATCCACAAGAAAACACAATCCTTTCCTTACTCAAAATATTTGACAATACTACTAATGCTTCTAAAACATAATCCTCTATTGTAATAAAACTATTGTTTTCATCTTTGAAAAACTTTATAAATCCAATATCCTTACACCTATCACCAAAATAAAACCTAAGTGATTTTAAATAATAATCAAAAAACATATCAATCTCCATAGAACCCCCCTTCATTTTTAAAATATTCTGTTATATCATACAAAAAAAGTTTTGGAACCATTCGAAACAACACAGCGAGTTAAAATAAGGCTTTGTCCGTACACAACTTGAAAAAGTGAGCACCGATTCGGTGTTTTTTATTTTATTATACTAACTTAGTATACTCCTATTTTTATAAAAGAAAACAGAAGTATAGTGCTTTCACAAAAATTGGCAAATAATTAGAGACAAGTGTGGAAACTGCTCGACCTATCGATTCTTTTCTTCGATGATAGGCAAAGTACAGGGATGAGATGAGTGCAAATAAAAAAAGAACTAGGATAGTCAACCATCCTAGTTCTTCTTTTGTTATAGATTATTTTTTTAATTTCTCTCCAGCTAACTCTTTTCCGAGTTGGATGAGGTAGTCTTTCAAGTCGTCTTTGACTTGAGGGTGTCTCAGAGCGTAGTCGATGGAGGTTTTCATAAAGCCAAACTTATCTCCGACATCGTAGCGGGAACCCTTGAACTCACGAGCAAATACACGTTGTGTTTTATTGAGGGTGTCGATTGCATCTGTCAGCTGAATTTCATTTCCTGCACCTGGAGCTTGGTTTTCGAGGATTTGGAAAATTTCAGGCGTGAGGAGGTAGCGTCCAATAATAGCAAGGTCGCTAGGAGCGTCCTCTGGCGCAGGTTTTTCAACAAAGGTTTCAACGCTGTAAAGGCCGTTTTTCCCTTCGCCTTGCGGAGCAATAACCCCATAGGCAGATACTTCATCGTGAGGGACAGGCATGACAGCGATAGTAGACGCGTGGGTACGTTCATAGTCATCCATGAGTTGTTTGGTGAGCGGAACAGCCTTTTCATTAGTGATATCCATCAAGTCATCCCCAAGCATCACGACAAAAGGTTCATTTCCGACGAAAGCCTTGGCTTGCAAAACAGCATCTCCGAGACCGCGTGGATGAGTTTGGCGGATAAAATGCAGGCGCATGCCAGTTGTTTCATCAACTAGCTTTAAAAGATCCGTTTTCCCTTTTTCTTTGAGGTTGTATTCCAATTCGAAGTTTGAGTCGAAGTGGTCCTCGATAGAACGTTTTGACTTACCAGTAACAACCAAGATATCTTCGATTCCAGATTTGAGGGCTTCTTCAACGATAAATTGGATGGTTGGTTTATCTACGATTGGCAACATTTCCTTGGCTAAGGCCTTAGTTGCAGGGAGGAAACGAGTTCCCAATCCAGCTGCAGGGATGACTGCTTTTCTGACTTTTTGTTTCATAATGTTCCTTTCTATAAGGGTCTAAGACCATTCGTTTTCTGCTTTAAATTCGTTGTTCATGATGTCATTGATTGCTTCTTTGATATTGACACCTTCATAGATAACTCGATAAATGGCTTGTGTGATTGGCATGTAGACACCCAATTCCTGAGCCAGTTCGTAAGCTGCTCGAGTCGTTGAAATTCCTTCAATGACCATGCCCATGTTGGCTTCGATGTCTGCGAGGGATTCTCCACGACCAAGAGCGTCACCTGCCCTCCAGTTACGAGAGTGGACAGATGTCCCCGTTACGATCAAATCACCAACTCCAGAAAGACCGCTATAAGTCAGAGGATTAGCTCCAAGAGCGACACCTAGACGGGTGATTTCTGCCAAGCCACGGGCGATGATGGCTGCCTTGGCATTGTCGCCAAATCCTAGGCCATGTAATGCTCCTGCACCAACTGCAATGATGTTTTTAAGAGCACCAGCGGTTTCAACCCCGATAACATCTGTATTGGTATAGAGGCGGAAGTAGTGATTACTAAAGAGATTTTGAACGTACTGGGCAGTTTCAAGATCTTTAGAGGCTGCAGTGATCAAGGTAATATCCCGTACAATCGTTTCCTCAGCGTGGCTAGGTCCTGAAACAACGACGATGTCACTACGGAGGTCAGCTGGAATTTCCTCTTCAAGAATAGTTGAGAGGCGTTTGTGGCTATCTGGTTCCAATCCTTTGGAGGCATGCATGATGACAACCTTGTGATTGAGTACCTTTGCTACTTGTTGGGCAACCAGTCTCGTTACTTTTGTTGGGACTACAAATAAAACAGCATCCACATCCTTTAGTGTTTCTTCCAAGTCATGGTATGCCTTGATGTTTTCGTCGAGTAGGATGTCTTTAAAGTAGCGTTTGTTTGTATGTTGGCTATTGATTTCATCGATTTGGTCAGGAATATTTCCCCAAATCCGAACCTCGTGTCCATTGTCGTTTAGGACCTGCGAAAGGGCAGTTCCCCAAGAACCAGGACCCAAGACAGCGATGGTTTGTTTCTTCATCTTCTCCTCCTTTTAAGAGTTCTTCTTTTCATTTTACCATAAAAAGCCTTTTCATGCATTACTTGCGAGTGAAAGCGCACTAATTTATAATAAGAAAACGCCTTTGACAAGATTCCTCTTTTTTGCTAGAATAGCATCAACATGAAAGAATGAGAGGAGCTGACGAATTTCGTCACTCCCTTTTGTCTATCTGATTAGGAGGAAGTATGCTGATTGAAAAAATTAAAGCCTATAAATGGCAAGCCTTGGCATCCTTTGTGATGACAGGCTTGATGGTTGCGAGCTCGCTCTTGCAACCTCGCTATTTGCAGGAGGTTTTAGATGCTCTACTGGCTGGCCGACATGAGGCTATTTATAGTATTGGGGCATGGTTGATAGGAGTAGCCCTCGTGGGTCTGGTTGCAGGTGGTGTCAATGTTATTCTTGCAGCCTATATCGCTCAGGGAGTATCTTCGGATCTTCGGGAAGATGCTTTTCGTAAGATCCAAACCTTTTCTTATGCCAACATTGAGCGGTTTAATGCTGGGAATCTGGTTGTCCGCATGACCAATGATATCAACCAAATTCAGAACATGGTGATGATGGTTTTCCAAATCCTTTTCCGTCTTCCTTTGCTTTTTATCGGTTCCTTTATCTTAGCGGTTCACACCCTGCCTTCGCTTTGGTGGGTAATTGTCCTTATGGTAGTGCTGATTTTTGCGCTTACAGGTATCATGATGGGAATGATGGGGCCGCGCTTCGCCAAGTTTCAAACTCTTCTTGAACGAATTAATGCCATCGCCAAGGAAAATCTACGTGGTGTGCGTGTGGTCAAATCCTTTGTGCAGGAAAAAGAGCAATTTGACAAGTTTACTGAGGTCTCAGATGAGCTTCTGGGACAAAATATTTATATTGGCTATGCCTTTTCAGTAGTGGAACCTTTTATGATGCTCATTGGGTACGGAGCGGTTTTCCTCTCCATCTGGTTGGTTGCGGGAATGGCTCAGTCGGATCCGTCAGTCGTTGGTTCTATTGCTTCCTTTGTTAACTATCTCAGTCAGATTATCTTTACAATCGTCATGGTTGGATTTTTAGGGAATTCTGTCAGTCGGGCTATGATTTCGATGATGCGTATCCGTGAGGTTCTAGATACCGAGCCAGCGATGACCTTTAAAGATCTCCCAGATGAAGAGTTAGAAGGAAGTCTCTCTTTTGAAAATGTGACCTTTACCTATCCCAATGACGATGAACCTATGCTGAAGAATGTGACCTTTGATATTGCGCCTGGTCAGATGGTCGGTGTGGTTGGGGCGACTGGAGCAGGGAAGTCCACTCTAGCTCAGTTAATTCCACGACTTTTTGATCCACAGGAGGGATCTATCAAGATTGGTGGCAAGGATATTCGAGACGTCAGCGAGGGAACCTTACGAAAAACAGTTTCCATCGTCTTGCAACGTGCTATTCTCTTTAGCGGGACCATTGCAGATAATCTTCGCCAAGGGAAAGGCAATGCCAGCGTGTCAGAAATGGAACGTGCAGCACGGATTGCCCAAGCCAGTGAATTTATCGGGCGCATGGAAAACAAATTTGAGAGTCAGGTCGAAGAACGTGGCACCAATTTTTCTGGTGGACAAAAGCAACGGATGTCCATTGCCCGTGGGATTGTCAGCAATCCCCGTATCCTGATTTTTGACGATTCGACTTCGGCATTGGATGCTAAGTCAGAAAGACTCGTGCAGGAAGCTTTGAACAATGATCTGAAAGGGACAACAACGATTATCATCGCTCAAAAGATTAGTTCAGTCGTCCATGCGGACAAGATTTTGGTCTTGGATCAAGGGCGTTTGATTGGAGAAGGACGGCATGCAGACTTGGTAGCTAGCAATGCCGTCTACCGCGAAATCTACGAAACACAAAAGGGAAAGGAGGAATAAAATGAAAACCGTTCGATTTTTCTGGAATTATTTTAAAGTCTACAAGCTCTCCTTTGTCATTGTGATTCTGATGGTTGCGATTGCGACAATTGCCCAAGCCCTCTTCCCTGTTTTTTCAGGTCAAGCAGTAACAGAGCTCGCTAACCTAGTTCTAGCTTATCAAAACGGGACTTCCGAACTAGCCTGGCAGAGTTTATCAGCTCTGATGCTGAATCTAGCTCTGGTTGTCCTCGCCCTAGTAGTATCCAGTTTGATTTACATGGCCTTGATGACCCGTGTGATTGCTGAGTCAACTAATGAGATGCGTAAGGGCCTCTTTGGCAAACTTTCACGTTTGACGGTTTCTTTCTTTGACCGCCACCAGGATGGTGACATCCTCTCTCGCTTCACTAGTGACTTAGACAATATCCTTCAAGCCTTCAATGAAAGTCTAGTTCAGGTTATGAGCAATATTGCTCTTTACATCGGTTTGATTTTTGTCATGTTTTCAAAAAATATGACGCTAGCCCTGATAACAGTAGCCAGCACCCCAGTGGCCTTTCTCATGTTGGTCTTCATTGTGAAAATGGCCCGCAAGTACACCAATCTCCAGCAAAAAGAGGTTGGGAAACTCAACGCCTATATGGATGAAAGTATTTCAGGGCAGAAAGCTGTTATTGTACAAGGAATTCAAAACGACATCGTAGCAGGCTTTGTGGAGCGAAATGAGCGCGTGCGCAAGGCAACCATTAAAGGAAGAATGTTCTCAGGCATCCTCTTTCCAGTTATGAATGGGATGAGCTTGGTCAATACAGCTATCGTCATTTTTGCAGGTTCTGCGGTCTTACTGAACGATCCAAGTATCGAAACAACGACAGCCCTAGGTTTGATCGTCATGTTTACCCAATTTTCTCAGCAGTACTACCAGCCGATTATCCAGGTGGCTGCTAGCTGGGGGAGCCTCCAGTTGGCCTTTACGGGAGCCGATCGTATCCAAGAAATGTTCGATGCAGAAGAAGAGATTCGTCCGCAAAATGCACCAGCCTTTACGGAATTGCGAGAAGGTGTTGAAATCAGTCATATTGATTTCTCTTATGTGCCAGACAAGCCGATTTTAAAAGATGTCAGCATTTCAGCTCCTAAGGGGCAGATGGTAGCAGTTGTCGGCCCGACTGGTTCAGGGAAAACGACCATCATGAACCTCATCAATCGTTTCTACGATGTGGATGCAGGTAGCATTTGCTTTGATGGAAAAGACATCCGTGACTACGACTTGGACAGTCTGCGGAGCAAGGTCGGGATTGTCCTGCAGGATTCGGTCTTGTTTAGTGGAACGATTCGGGACAATATCCGCTTCGGTGTTCCAGATGCTAGCCAGGAAATGGTCGAAGCAGCTGCTAAGGCAACTCATATTCATGACTACATCGAAAGCTTGCCTGATAAGTATGATACCCTTATTGATGATGAGCAAAATATCTTTTCAACTGGTCAGAAACAATTGATTTCCATTGCTCGGACCTTGATGACAGATCCCCAAGTTTTAATCTTAGATGAAGCGACTTCCAATGTCGATACCGTAACAGAAAGCAAGATTCAGCATGCCATGGAGGCGGTTGTGGTAGGACGAACCAGCTTTGTCATTGCCCATCGTCTCAAGACCATCCTCAATGCCGATCAGATTATTGTCCTCAAAGATGGAGAGGTCATTGAACGTGGAAATCATCACGAGTTGCTCAAACTCGGTGGCTTCTACTCAGAACTGTATCACAATCAATTTGTCTTCGAATAAAAAAGTTGTCCTCGTGGGCAGCTTTTTCTTGTCCATAAAAAATACTTATCACGGTCTTTAAAAAAACATATTAGACAGGAAAGGGTTGGAGTGATAAGATAAGACTGTCGCAAGAAAATCGAAAGGAGACACATCATGGCTAGAACGGTTGTAGGAGTTGCTGCAAATCTATGTCCTGTAGATGCAGAAGGGAAAAACATCCACTCATCTGTATCCTGTAAATTTGCAGAGAGCATTCGTCAAGTCGGAGGTCTCCCTTTAGTGATTCCTGTAGGAGATGAGTCCATTGTGCGCGATTATGTAGAAATGATTGACAAACTCATCTTGACAGGTGGGCAAAATGTCCATCCTCAGTTTTATGGAGAGAAAAAGACCATTGAGAGCGATGATTACAACCTTGCTCGTGATGAATTTGAATTGGCACTCTTGAGAGAAGCACTCCATCAGAATAAACCAATTATGGCAATCTGTCGCGGGGTTCAGCTGGTCAATGTTGCTTTTGGTGGCACTCTCCACCAAGAAATTGAAGGTCACTGGCAAGGCTTGCCTTTTGGAACCTCTCATTCTATTGAGACAGTAGAAGGAAGCGTGGTGGCTAAGTTGTTTGGCAAAGAAAGTCAAGTCAATTCAGTCCATCGTCAAAGCATCAAAGACCTGGCGCCTAATTTCCGTGTGACTGCTATTGATCCAAGAGACCAGACCATCGAAGCGATTGAGTCTGTCGACGAGCATCGTATCATCGGCTTGCAGTGGCATCCAGAATTTCTGGTCAATGAAGAAGACGGCAATTTAGAACTATTTGAGTATTTATTAAATGAATTGTAACGGTTAGAATATCTAGCCGTTTTTATTCGTTCTTTCAGATTTTTTATATTTCAGCAAATTTACGCAAACGTTTGAATTCTGATAAAAATTGGGCAAATTCAATAAAAAAGCTTGAAAAAATCGAAGGTAAGCGTTATGATAGAAAAGAAGAAATTTTGGAGGATTATCATGTCACATATTAAATTTGATTATTCAAAAGTTTTAGACAAATTTGTTGCCCCACATGAAGTGGAATACATGCAAGCACAAGTAACAGCTGCAGACGAATTGATTCGTAAAGGAACTGGTGCGGGTAGCGACTTTTTGGGTTGGTTGGACCTTCCTGAAAACTACGACCGCGAAGAATTCGACCGCATCTTGAAAGCTGCTGAGCAAATCAAGTCAGATAGCGATGTCTTGGTTGTAATCGGTATCGGTGGATCTTACCTTGGTGCCAAAGCAGCTATTGACTTCTTGAACCACCACTTTGCTAACTTGCAAACAAAAGAAGAGCGCAAAGCGCCACAAATCCTTTACGCTGGGAATTCAATCTCATCTACTTACCTTGCTGACTTGGTAGAGTACGTAGCTGACAAAGACTTCTCAGTAAACGTGATTTCTAAATCAGGTACAACAACAGAACCAGCTATCGCTTTCCGTGTCTTTAAAGAACTCTTGGTTAAAAAATACGGTCAAGAAGAAGCTAACAAACGTATCTACGCAACAACTGACCGCCAAAAAGGTGCTGTTAAGGTTGAAGCAGATGCCAACGGTTGGGAAACATTTGTAGTTCCAGATGACATCGGTGGACGTTTCTCAGTCTTGACAGCAGTTGGTTTGCTTCCAATCGCTGCATCAGGTGCAGACATCAAAGCTCTTATGGAAGGTGCGAATGCAGCTCGTAAAGACTACACTTCAGACAAACTTTCAGAAAATGAAGCTTACCAATACGCAGCAGTTCGTAACATCCTTTACCGTAAAGGCTACGCTACTGAAATCTTGGTAAACTACGAACCATCACTTCAATACTTCTCAGAATGGTGGAAACAATTGGCTGGTGAATCAGAAGGGAAAGATCAAAAAGGTATCTACCCAACTTCAGCAAACTTCTCAACTGACTTGCACTCACTTGGTCAATTTATCCAAGAAGGAACTCGTATCATGTTTGAAACAGTTGTCCGTGTTGACAAACCGCGTAAGAACGTGATCATCCCTACTTTGGAAGAAGACCTTGACGGACTTGGTTACCTTCAAGGAAAAGACGTTGACTTTGTAAACAAAAAAGCGACTGACGGTGTTCTTCTTGCTCACACAGATGGTGACGTACCAAACATGTATGTGACTCTTCCTGAGCAAGATGCCTTCACTCTTGGCTACACTATCTACTTCTTCGAATTGGCAATTGCCCTTTCAGGTTACTTGAATGCCATCAACCCATTTGACCAACCAGGTGTTGAAGCCTACAAACGTAACATGTTTGCCCTTCTTGGAAAACCAGGATTTGAAGAATTGAGCAAAGAGCTTAACGCACGTCTATAACAGAAGAAAAGAGTGGCTTGTCCACTCTTTTTTACTCTCTTTATTCGTAGACATTGGACTCAGGCGAGACTTGTGATATAATATAGAAAGCAAAAAGGCAGACGCCTAGAGACTTTATAGGAGAAACTATGTCAAAAGATATCCGCGTACGCTACGCACCAAGTCCAACAGGACTACTACACATCGGAAATGCCCGTACAGCATTGTTTAACTACCTCTACGCACGCCATCATGGTGGAACTTTTATCATTCGTATCGAAGATACTGACCGTAAACGCCATGTTGAGGATGGAGAGCGCTCACAGCTTGAAAATCTTCGCTGGTTGGGCATGGACTGGGATGAAAGCCCAGAAACTCATGAAAACTACCGCCAATCAGAGCGTTTGGAACTCTATCAAAAATACATCGACCAATTGCTAGCCGAAGGAAAAGCCTACAAATCTTACGTTACAGAAGAAGAGTTGGCAGCCGAGCGCGAGCGTCAAGAAGCAGCTGGCGAAACACCTCGTTACATCAATGAATATCTTGGTATGAGCGAAGAAGCAAAAGCAACTTACATCGCAGAACGTGAAGCAGCTGGTATCATCCCAACTGTTCGTTTGGCTGTCAATGAGTCTGGTATCTACAAATGGCATGACATGGTCAAAGGTGATATCGAGTTTGAAGGTGGCAACATCGGTGGTGACTGGGTGATCCAAAAGAAAGACGGTTACCCGACTTACAACTTTGCCGTTGTTATTGATGATCACGATATGCAAATTTCTCATGTTATCCGTGGAGATGACCACATTGCCAACACACCAAAACAGCTCATGGTTTATGAGGCTCTTGGTTGGGAAGCTCCAGAGTTCGGTCACATGACTTTGATTATCAACTCTGAAACGGGTAAAAAATTGTCTAAACGCGACACCAACACCCTTCAGTTTATCGAAGACTACCGTAAAAAAGGCTATTTGCCAGAAGCAGTCTTTAACTTTATCGCTCTTCTTGGTTGGAACCCAGGTGGGGAAGACGAAATTTTCTCTCGTGAGGAATTGATTAAACTATTTGATGAAAATCGTCTCAGCAAGTCACCTGCTGCCTTTGATCAGAAGAAACTAGACTGGATGAGCAACGACTACATCAAGAGAGCAGAACTTGCTACTATCTTTGAAATGGCCAAACCTTACTTAGAAGAAGCAGGACGTTTGACTGACAAGTCTGAAAAAATGGTAGAACTCTACAAGCCACAAATGAAGTCAGTGGATGAAATCGTTCCATTGACAGATCTTTTCTTCTCAGATTTCCCAGAGTTGACAGACGCTGAACGCGAGGTCATGGCAGGAGAAACCGTTTCGGTTGTTCTAGAAGCCTTCAAAGCGAAACTAGAAGTAATGACAGATGAGGAATTTGTGACAGAGAACATCTTCCCACAAATCAAAGCAGTTCAAAAAGAAACAGGTATCAAGGGTAAAAACCTCTTTATGCCGATTCGTATTGCTGTATCAGGTGAAATGCATGGACCAGAATTACCAGACACCATTTTCTTACTCGGACGTGAAAAGTCAATCCAGCATATCGAAAACATGTTAAAAGAAATTGCTAAGTAAGGAGTAACCAACAATGGACATCTGGGAAAAGATGTATGAAGAAGCACGAACCTTATACAATCCCCATGAAGTTTCTGACTTTGTTTATGCAAACCATGTAGTTGCCGCGGTAGAAGCGGAAGATGGTCAGATATTCACAGGATTTTGTATGGAGGGCACTTGTGGCGTTTTTCATCTCTGTGCAGAACGAGCGGCTCTCTTCAATATGTATCAATTTTCAGGACAAACTAAAGTTAAGAAAATCCTTGCTTTTCGAGATAAACCTCCTTACGGCGAAGGATCAGGTATGCCCTGTGGCGCTTGCAGAGAATTTCTCTTAGAATTGAATGCTGAAAATAAAGAAGCAGAGTTCATGATGGACTACAAAACAAGAAAAACAATCAAAGTTGCCAAGTTGATCCCATACTGGTGGGGAGAGGAACGTGCGACTAATTGGCAAGATAAATAGAAGGAGTCAGTTTAACTGGCTCTTTTCCCTTATATTTTCAGAATTTCGATAAAGAGG
>NZ_AFUB01000004.1 GCF_000222705.1 Streptococcus mitis bv. 2 str. SK95
TTCCACTCCTTTTCACAGATTGAAGACAAAGTCCTTATAAAAGTGTCTTCTAAAGATTTTAACTTCAATCTGAAGCGAGGTTATCCTCGCTTTTTCTATTTATCAAACAATTCCTTATTTTCAATTAAGAGTTCTAGTGGAGATTTATCCCTTGCTACAATAAAACCAGGTTCATATTGGTTATGAAGTGTTCTTTTCTGAGAAGTTGGATCAATATACAACTCATCTCCATCTTCTGTGTATAGTTGGTTGCCTCTTGTTAAGTAAAGTAAATCCTCTAAGTACTGTCCATCAGTATGTAGGAAATGCTCGATGTATTTGACAGCTTTTAAGATTTCACTTACTTTATCAGAGTATTCATTAGATTCAAGAACACTCTTTTCTAACTCAATCTCTTTACTCGTTCCAAATAGTTGGGTTGGAGTTGCATTAAAATATTCTGCTATCTTATCCAAATTTGCAAAGGTAGGATAGCTTTTTTGTTTTTCGTAGAGGAGCAAAAGAATTTTTTTACACACAAAATATATCTTGAGCATCTGTTGATGGGACATAAGTAGGGAGGACACAAAAAAAGCCCTGATTCCAAGGGTTTTCCTGTTGTATTTAGATGCCCCCTGCAGGGCTCGAACCTGCGACCCATAGATTAAGAGTCTACTGCTCTACCAACTGAGCTAAGGAGGCAAAGAAAAAGCTGTATTGGTGCCGAAACTTCACGGTTTGTATTGAACCCGCGCAATTAAGCAGGTGGGCAACTCGCTCTAACTGAAGCTGTTTCCGTGTGAGACGGCCTACATGCTGTTAGAAGACTTTTGTTTCCCTAATAATACAAAAATAGTCGGTCAACACTTAAGTGTGAAGTCGTACACCACAGCGTTTCTATGTTTATATGATACCACTTTTTCAAAAAAAATCAAGAGGAAAATTTATTTTTTTGAAAAGGATTTCACAAGTCCCGTAATTTATCAATGGTTTCCTTGCGTTGCGCCAAGGCTCGTTCGTATTTGCCGGTATCTTCTGGAGTAAAATAGTGGTGATTTTGGATTTTTTCTGGCAGATAGTCCTGCTTGACCCAATTTCCAGGATAGTTGTGGGGATAGAGATAGTTTTGGGCGTTCCCAAGTTCCTTGCTACCGCTATAATGTCCATCACGTAGGTGTCGTGGAATAGGTAAATGTCCTGATGTTTTGAGATCAGCAAGGGCCTTGTCCATAGCCACATAGGCTGAGTTGGACTTGGGTGAAAGAGCAAGATCAATGACGACATTAGCAATGAGAATGCGGGCTTCTGGGAAGCCAATCTTTTGAGCAGCATCTAGAGCAGTTACGGTATGGATCTGAGCTTCAGGATTGGCCAAGCCGATATCTTCATAAGCGATAACGGTCAAGCGACGAGCGAGACTAGGAAGATCCCCAGCCTCAATCAAGCGGGCAGCATAGTGGAGACTGGCATCGACATCCGAGCCACGAATGGACTTTTGTAGGGCTGAGAGAACATCATAATGTCCATCTCCATCCTTGTCCATAGTAATATAGCTCCGCTGGAGGCTATTTTCCATGATGTTGAGGGTGATATGACGAGTTCCCTTTTCGTTTTCTGGAGTAGAGAGGACGGCTAAATCTAGTGAATTAAAGGCAGAACGCAGGTCTCCATTTGTAGAGGTCGCGATGAAATCCAGTGCATCCTCATCTAGCTCAACTGGGAAATCAAAGCCACGTTCAGGGTCAGTTAGAGCGATTTGAATCGCCTCTTTAACATCTTGATTGGCCAAGGGTTCTAACTCAAAAATCTGAACACGACTACGAATGGCTGGAGTGACAGAAAAGAAAGGATTTTCAGTCGTAGCCCCAATCATGATGACCAGACCACTTTCCAAGAGGGGAAGTAGAAAATCTTGCTTGGTTTTATCTAGTCGGTGAATCTCGTCCAGTAGCAGAACTAGTCCACCTGAGAATTTAGCCTCTTCAGCAATTTCTTGCAGTCGCTTCTTACTATCGACTGTCGCATTAAAGGTCCGAAAGGCATACTTGGTGGTCCCAGCGATGGCAGAGGCGATACTGGTCTTTCCGATTCCTGGAGGTCCGTAGAGAATCATGGAGGACAGACGATTGGCTTCCACCATGCGACGGATAATTTTTCCAGGTCCGATTAGATGCTCCTGACCGATGACCTGGTCGATGGTTTTGGGGCGCATGCGAAGCGCGAGATTGTCTGGCATAGCAGTCCTTTCTAACATGGATTTTCTGATGTATATGTGGTAAGATGGTAGTATCTATTTTAGCATATTTCCGAGCAATCGGGGCGATTAAAGAGTCGCATAGAAAGAGGACAAAATGGCAACATACGGATTTTTAGATGTTTTAGAGGAAGAATTGGAGAAGAACTTTCCCTTTGACTTTGAGATTAGTTGGGACAAGCGCAACCATGCGGTAGAAGTGAGTTTTCTTTTGGAAGCACAAAACGCTGCAGGTGTGGAGATGGTGGACGAGGACGGAGAGGTATCATCAGACGATATCCTCTTTGAAGAAGCAGTCCTTTTCTACAATCCTGCCAAGTCAACAGTCAATGAGGAAGACTATTTGACAGTTATCCCTTACCTACCTAAAAAAGGTTTTTCTCGTGAGTTTCTAGCTTATTTTGCGCTATTCCTCAAAGACACTGCAGAGGTTGGGCTGGATGCGCTCATGGACTTTTTGGAAGACCCAGAAGCAGAGGAATTCGTCATGGAATGGAACCAAGAAGTCTTTGAAGAAGGGAAAGCAGGCTTGGAAGAGGGAGAGTTTTATCCTTATCCGAGATATTAGGAACTAGCGAGGAAGTATATGAAGAAAATAGTCTTGTCTTGTATTTCTGGTCTGTCCTTTGTTTTTTTGATGCTGGGATTTGTTTTTGGTACGATTGCCTTTAAAGAGTTAGATTTCTCGTTAGTCTTTGTTCCAAGCTACCTATTTACTTTTTTCAGCATTTATCTGATATTTATCCTTCATGAGCTAGGTCATGCATTTTGCGGTTACCTGACAGGCTATCGCCTGGTGGCTTTTGGATTAGGAAACTTTCTTTTGACCAAAAAGTCAGGAAAGTTTCATCTGAGTCGAACATCCGTTCTGAAAAATGTTGGTGCTCAGTATATTGGATTGAAAGAAGATGAAAGCGACCAAAGAATCATCCTGATGCTTGCAGGAGGCTTGATGGTTCATCTTGGCTTGATTTTATTGGCGCTATTGTATGGAATTTTGACAGCTAACTGGTATTTTGCGGCTACTTGGGTTTGTCTAAATCTATCTTTTCTTCTCATCAATGCAAAGCCAGTTGGGATTACCGATGGAGCGAAAATCTGGGAATTGCTACAACAGCCTGAAAATAGGAAATACGCTTATTCGGTGTTGAGGCATTCTGCCCAGACCTTGCTAGCTCCTCAAGAATATGATTTGAAAGACTTTATCGTGCCTGTTGCTGAGGATGTGAGAGGGAGTTTTGCAGAAAGTGTTCAGACCCTTCAGGGCTTGGTATTCATATTGGATGATAATATAGAACTTGCTAAGCGACAGTTTCAGTCTTTGCTAGAGAAAACAGATAATCCAATGTCTAAAACGATTTCTCAATTATACCTTCTTCAAATTGCCTTGCTAGAAGGAGATTATGAGAAAGCAGAGGAATATGCAAGCAATCGAGGAGTCAAGTCCTTCTTATCTCTAAAAATGGCAGATACGCAGATAATGCAAGCCTGGTATCAATTTCTGGTAAAGAAAGATATGGATCAGACTGACAAGGCTATAAAAATTGCTAGAAAAAACATGGTGACTAGCCGTTTGGTGCGGGATGAGAAACGTTATTATGAAAACTGGTTAGCAGAGTTGGAGAAAGAATTATCCGAAGGAGTCTGATATGGAAATAGAAATTTCAGATTTTACAGGCTGCAAAATTGCCCTCTTTTGTGAGGATAGGATTTTAACTATCTTGCGTGATGACAAATCAAACATTCCATACCCTAATACATGGGAATTGCCAGGTGGCGGACGAGAGGGTGATGAAAGTCCTTTTGAGTGCGCGGCGCGCGAAGTTTACGAAGAATTAGGAATTCATCTGACTAAGGATTGCCTGCTTTGGAGTAAGGTGTACCCAAGTATGCTTTTTGATGGGAAGGAATCCGTCTTTCTGGTTGGTAAGTTGACGCAGGAACAGTTTGATAGTATCGTCTTTGGTGATGAAGGACAGGGCTACAAACTGATGGGCATTGACGAGTTTCTTGGCTCAGATAAGGTTGTACCCCAGTTGCAGGATAGAGTGAGGGATTATTTGGAGGAAATGAAGTGGTTTATATAATTGGAACAACGACGTTAAATAAGGAAGTTAAACGCAAACTAAAAACTGGACAATATTCTAGAGAAGAAGCTACATTCATCTATTTGGAATATTTAAAGTTAAAAAACAAAGGGAAGGTGGCACTAAAGTAGCAGGGATTTCTATGGCCCTTATCTGGGGGTTGCTGTATGTTCTGTCTTTACAAGGTGAGAATAATCAAACACTCTCATTTTCAGAATATTTTTTGTTTTTGATACTGTTTGAAGGAATTGTTCTAATTGTTTATTATCTTACGTTTGGTATTTTTAAACAGCAGATTCATAGCGCAATGAAAGAACATTATACAGATGTGATTGAGGAATTTAAGAAAAATAAGGAAGATTCAAAATGGAAACATGGCAAGAGTTAAAAGTTACAGTGAAGCGTGAGGGAGAGCATAGAAGTACTAGTTGAGAGAGTGTGTATTTGGGGGTAGTAGTATGATTCAGATTGTCCGAGCAGGAGCAGAGGATTTAGAAACCGTAATTGCAATTCAAAGGGCTAGCTTTAAGGCTGTCTATGAGAAATATCAAGATGAGTATGATCCCTATCTAGAGGATCGTGAACGAATCAAGTGGAAATTGGTTGAGCGTCCCAATAGCTATTACTACTTTGTGAAAGAAAAGGACGAAAATATCGGATTTTTACGAGTTCAGACCAATGAGGAATTGACGGAGGCTTGGTTGGGAACGGC
Organism: Streptococcus mitis bv. 2 str. SK95; assembly: GCF_000222705.1. Lineage (GTDB taxonomy): Bacteria > Bacillota > Bacilli > Lactobacillales > Streptococcaceae > Streptococcus > Streptococcus mitis_AY. The sequence goes on from NZ_AFUB01000004.1 coordinate 5,033, forward strand.
AGCGATTTTGCCCCAGTATCAAGGAAAAGGTTATGGTTCTGAGGGATTGAGATTACTGGAAAAGGAATTTTCAACGATTAAACAGTGGGATTTGTGTACGGTATTACAGGATGCGGGGATGGTTGCCTTTTATGAGAAAAATGGCTACCGTCAAACTCATATCGAGCCTGAAAAAGAAGGTATGGATATGGTTTACATGAATAAAATGATTGACAAATAGAAAGGATGGTTCGGTTACATTTCTAAACTGAACCCGCCCTAAACACTGTGCCAAAAAGATAAACTTCTCTTAGACACAAGCGTCTTCAGAGAGTTTCCTATTTTGACTTTGTGTTTTACGGGCTTGGTATCTTAATGATGGAAACATGGCAAGAGTTAAAAGTTACAGTGAAGCGTGAGGGGGAGGAGCTGGTCTCCAATCTCTTGATTGAGTTAGGTGCCCAAGGTGTTGCGATTGAAGACAGCATGGACTATGTGGGGAATGTCGACCGTTTTGGTGAGATCTTCCCAGAGGTTGAGCAACAAGAAGAAATCGTAGTGACCGCCTACTATCCTGATACGGTTGATGTAGCAGTGGTTGAGGCAGATTTGCAGGCTCGCCTGGCTGAATTGACCGATTTTATGGATCTAGGAGAGGTCAAGATGGGGACGACTGCCTTGGCTGAGGAAGACTGGGCAGACAATTGGAAGAAATATTATGAACCAGCTCGCATTACTCATGACTTGACCATTGTGCCGTCCTGGACGGACTACGAGGCGACTGCTGGAGAAAAGATTATCAAGTTGGATCCTGGTATGGCCTTTGGGACTGGGACGCATCCAACCACTAAGATGAGTCTCTTCGCCTTGGAGCAGGTTCTTCGTGGTGGCGAAACGGTGCTAGATGTGGGGACTGGTTCAGGTGTCCTTTCTATTGCCAGCTCGCTACTTGGTGCTAAGGAAATTTTCGCCTACGACCTGGATGATGTGGCGGTTCGTGTTGCTCAGGAAAATATTGAGCTCAACCCTGGCATGGAAAATATCCATGTAGCGGCAGGAGATTTGCTTAAGGGTGTTGAGATTGAGGCAGATGTGATTGTGGCTAATATCTTGGCGGATATTCTCATTCATCTGACAGAGGATGCTTATCGTTTGGTCAAGGATGAAGGCTATCTGATCATGAGTGGCATTATCAAGGACAAGTGGGATATGGTGCGCGAGTCAGCTGAGTCAGCTGGATTTTTCCTTGAAACCCATATGATTCAAGGGGAATGGAATGCCTGTGTCTTTAAGAAGACTAAGGATATTTCAGGTGTGATTGGAGGCTAGCATGCAGCAGTATTTTGTCAAAGGCAGTGCTACATCACCTATCACCATTGAGGACAAGGAAACCAGCAAGCATATGTTTCAGGTTATGCGCTTGAAAGAAGATGATGAGGTGACCTTGGTCTTTGATGATGGCATCAAGCGTTTGGCGCGCGTGTTGGATGTGGAGAATCGTCAGTTTGAGTTGGTAGAAGAATTAGTTGACAATGTGGAACTGCCAATCCAAGTGACCATCGCATCTGGATTTCCCAAGGGAGACAAGCTGGAGTTTATTACTCAGAAAGTAACAGAACTAGGAGCTAGTCAAATCTGGGCCTTCCCTGCCGATTGGTCAGTCGCCAAGTGGGACGGCAAGAAACTAGGCAAAAAGGTTGAAAAACTAGAAAAAATCGCCCTTGGAGCGGCAGAACAAAGCAAGCGTAATATCGTTCCAACTATTCAGCTTTTCGAGAAAAAAGCAGATTTTCTAGCTCAGTTTGACCAGTTTGACTCTATCGTAGTAGCCTATGAAGAGTCAGCAAAAGAAGGAGAAGTCGCTGCGCTCCTGCAATCAGTCGCTGGTCTTGAAAAAGGAGCCAAACTGCTCTTTATCTTTGGTCCAGAAGGCGGTATCTCACCAGCAGAAATCGAAAGTTTTGAAGCTAAAGGAGCCGTCTTGGCAGGACTTGGCCCTCGCATCTTGCGAGCGGAAACAGCCCCACTTTACGCCTTATCAGCCCTTAGTGTTTTAGTAGAATTAGAGAAATAAGAGGAAGAAAATGGAACAAAAACACCGTTCAGAATTTCCAGAGAAGGAACTTTGGGATTTAACCGCCCTTTACCAAGACCGTGAGGATTTCTTGCGAGCAATCGAGAAAACGCGCGAAGATATCAACCAATTTAGCCGTGACTACAAGGGCAATCTTCACACTTTCGAAGATTTCGAGAAGGCCTTTGCGGAATTGGAGCAAATCTATATCCAGATGAGCCATATTGGCAATTATGCCTTTATGCCTCAGACGACAGACTATAGCAATGAAGATTTTGCTAATATTGCCCAAGCTGGGATGGAATTTGAAACAGACGCCAGCGTAGCCTTGACTTTTTTTGACGACGCTTTGGTAGCAGCAGACGAGGAAGTCTTGGACCGTTTGGGTGAACTGCCCCACTTGACGGCAGCCATTCGTCAGGCTAAAATCAAAAAAGCCCACTATCTTGGGGCTGATGTGGAGAAGGCCTTGACCAATCTGGGTGAAGTTTTCTATAGTCCGCAGGATATTTATACTAAGATGCGAGCTGGGGACTTTGAAATGGCTGACTTTGAAGCCCATGGCAAGACCTACAAAAATAGCTTTGTTACCTATGAAAATTTCTACCAAAACCACGAGGACGCTGAGGTTCGTGAGAAATCCTTCCGTTCCTTCTCAGAAGGCCTTCGCAAGCATCAGAATACAGCTGCAGCAGCCTATCTTGCTCAGGTCAAGTCTGAAAAACTATTGGCAGATATGAAGGGTTATGACTCAGTATTCGACTATCTTCTGGCTGAGCAAGAAGTTGACTGTGCCATGTTTGACCGCCAGATTGACCTCATCATGAAGGATTTTGCACCAGTTGCCCAGAGATACCTCAAGCATGTTGCCAAGGTGAATGGTCTTGAAAAGATGACCTTTGCAGACTGGAAATTGGACTTGGATAGCGCTCTTAATCCTGAAGTGACTATTGATGACGCCTATGATTTGGTCATGAAGTCAGTAGAACCTTTGGGACAAGAATATTGTCAGGAAGTTGCGCGCTATCAAGAAGAACGCTGGGTGGACTTCGCTGCTAATAGTGGCAAGGATTCTGGTGGTTATGCGGCGGATCCATATCGCGTGCACCCTTATGTCCTCATGAGCTGGACTGGTCGTTTGAGCGATGTTTATACCTTGATTCATGAAATCGGGCATTCTGGTCAATTCATCTTTTCAGATAATCACCAAAGTTACTTCAATGCCCACATGTCTACTTACTATGTCGAAGCGCCATCAACCTTCAATGAATTGCTTCTCAGTGACTACTTGGAGCACCAGTCTGATGATCCACGTCAAAAACGCTTCGCTCTTGCTCATCGCTTGACAGACACCTACTTCCATAATTTCATCACCCACCTCTTGGAGGCAGCCTTCCAGCGTAAGGTTTATACACTGATTGAAGAAGGGGAGACCTTTGGAGCAAGCAAGCTCAACAGCATTATGAAGGAAGTCTTGACAGATTTCTGGGGAGATGCTATTGAAATTGACGACGATGCGGCACTCACTTGGATGCGCCAAACTCACTACTACATGGGCTTGTATAGTTACACTTACTCTGCTGGACTAGTTATCTCGACTGCGGGTTACCTCCATCTGAAATATTCGGAAACTGGAGCTGAAGACTGGCTCAACCTCCTCAAATCAGGTGGTAGTAAGACACCGCTTGAGTCAGCCATGATTATCGGAGCGGATATCTCAACAGACAAACCACTCCGTGATACGATTCAGTTTCTGTCTGAAACAGTTGACCAGATTATCGCTTACAGTGCCCAGTTGGGAGAGTAAGGGTATCCAGTGTCGGATTTAAGACGGTTTATCGATAAGATGAATACACAAAAATCACCTGTTTGAGGTGATTTTTTTATGCTTTAAAGATTTATTCAAATTTTCCTTTATTGGCCTCGTTTGAAGCCTTCATGCTAATTTGTAAAAGGTTGGCGAGATTTTCATTGTCAAGGCTAGCTTCACCATTATTATCCACTTTTATGGCAAGGTAATGGGTGTTACGATCAAGATAATCCATGCCCTCTAGGTCTACGTAGTTGTCAGCTTTAAAATCAAGCGCCGCTAATTGATAAACAAATCGAATATTTAGAGCCTTAGCATAGTCGGACTGACCAACCTTTTGTTGCTCTTCCACCAGTCCTTGAAAGAAGTCTTGGAAGTTATCATGATAAGTAGCCTTGACTTCGTATTGGTAGGTATCAACAGATGGGGACATAAATTTCAAATAAACCATGTCGCCCTCCACCTTATAGTCCTCAAGAGTATAGGCACCTGCTTTTCCTAATGCATTGGTGTTGACCTTGAAAAACATAGGAGCATAAATTTTGAGAGGATATTTTTCTCCTTTATATTCAAAGACGGTATCATTTGAAAAATTCGGACGGATTTTAGTTAACTCAGGGACTAAATATTCGTTCCAAATCTTATCAAATAACTCTTCTTGATTGCTAGCACCCGCTGATTTCACAACTAGGTCAAGATTTTCTTGATTGACAAAGACAGCATCCACTAATTTGAGGGCTGTTTGAACCTTAGGATCCGAAATTTCTTTTTCTTTTTTTCAAGATTCTCAGCCGCCTCTTTCGTGCGATCTAAAGTTTTATTAAATTGACTGCCACTGTTTGTTTCAACAAAGGTTCTCTCATAGTTGGTAGGTTCAACTTTGGCATTCCAGTCAAATGAAGCAGCAGGACCAGTTACATCTTTCTTGTGATAGGTAGAAGCCTGATTGTTTGAATTATTTGTAGAACTAGTAGATGGCTTTGATGAGCAAGCACCAAGGGCTAAGGCTAGTGTTGTCACACAAGCTAGGCAACAAAGTCTGAACGATTTTTTCATACATTTCTCCTTCAAGTAATGCTTGTTATTCATTGTCTATTATATCATGACCTTTAGAATTACAGTGTTTTAAAATGTATTAGACAGGATTTTAACATCATAGATGAAACAGTCATATCAGCCTTTTATGATATACTATAAGGGAAATATGATTAGTTGTTTTATTAATTATCATAAGTAAGGAGAAGGTTATGAAAAAACGCGCGTTTTTCGCAATATTACTTTTAGGAGGATTGATCATGATAGGATTGGCAGGATGTGGAGAAAATAAGAACAGTCGAGAATGGATTGAGAACAAAGTCTCTGAGGTTAGTCGTGTCTATCCAACCGAGAATCTGTTTGATTTGTTTAAGCAATTTCCGAAAGGGTTTAATATTACTCAAACATTTTATAAGGATTCGCTCAGAACAGTAGTTTCCTTAGATGGAGATGAAGAAAGTCAAACCATAAAAGGAAAGATAGAGACTATACAAATTTCTACTGATCCATATAAAGAAGAAGTGGAAGAGCATGTTGATGTAGAATATAAGGATGGTGAATTTATATTTTCTAACAATGAGGTAGCGGAAAAAATTTGGGGTTATAAAGGTTTTCTGTTCCAAAAATTAAGTTTGAATAGAGATGTTTTATCTAAGATGAAGCTTGAAAAGTTTCGATATTTTTCAAATCGCAATGTGTTTGAAATCTATTATATTAGTGATAACTCTACGATAAATAATTTCCTTAAGTCAAATGGAGAACACATGTTATCAATAAGTGGAGCGGAATCTTATAATAATACAAAAGGTTATCGATTGAATGTTAATATTGCTTTTAAGGATACCCCAAATGATGGAATGAGTGAGATAGTTTCAAGTTGGATAGATGATAGAAATAGTGTTTCTAATTAATTTGATAACATTTTAAATATCCTGATTGAACTGATCATAAATAAGGAGAGTATTATGAAAAAACGTATGTTTTTCGCAATGTTAGTTTTAGTAGGGTTGATAATGATAGGAATAACAGGATGTGGAGAAAATAAGAACAGTCGAGAATGGATTGAGAACAAAGTATCTGAGGTTAGTCGTGTCTATCCAACCGAGAATCTGTTTGATTTGTTTAAGCAATTTCCAGAAGGGTTTGAGATTGAGCAGGTTTATTTTAAAAAGAAAAGTGATGGAATTGACGATTTTATCACAGAAATTAAGCTGAAAGGTGATGCAACATTGCATACAATAACAGGTACTCTTGCTAAAAACCCAGCGAAGGATGATGCACCAGAAAGCGAAGAAGAGGTAGTAAGTGTTCAATATGTAGACAATAAATTTATTTTTTCTGATGAAGAAACTGCTAAAAAAATATGGAAGTTTGACAGATTTTTATTTCAAAAGTTGACTTTAAATAAAACAGAATTGTCTAAGTTAAGATTAAAAGAGAAATCGTATAATAGCGTGACAAATGGTTTTAGTATTTTATATTTTACAGAAAATGAAGTAGTTAATAATTATTTTCATAAAAATGATTCTGAAACATCCGTACTGGAGATTGGAAGTTCTCTACAAAATGAGGGTTATTACTACTACTCAATTTTACTAGATTACAATGATGGCTATTATTTTAGAGAAACGGTATCAAATGTGGAGGTATTTAACGGCCAATAGTGGAATTCCAACTTTAGACGTGGCGAATATGACTTACGAATTTGAATAAGATGCAAGGCAATATTGCTTTTATGATATCCTACAAGAGAATGATGGTGGCTATCTTATTGAATATTATAAAAAAGGAGAAGGTTATGAAAAAACGCGCGTTTTTCGCAATATTACTTTTAGGAGGATTGATCATGATAGGATTGGCGGGATGTGGAGAAAATAAGAGCAGTCGAGAATGGATTGAGAACAAAGTCTCTGAGGTTAGTCGTGTCTATCCAACCGAGAATCTGTTTGATTTGTTTAAGCAATTTCCGGAAGGCTTTAAAGTAGAGCAAGTGTATATCAAACGTGGGACTTTTCTTATCGAAATGTCTTTACAGGGGGATAGTAGCAATCATACAATTTCTGGAGTGCTAACCAAGACACGGGCTTCTGATGATATTACTGAAAAGCCAGAAGAAACAATAAGGGTGGATTATATAGGTGGGAAATTTATCTTTTCCGATGAGGGGAAAGCGAAAGAATTATGGCCTTTTGATGGATTCTTATTTCAAAAGTTAACGATTAATCAGTCTTTTCTATCTTCTTTATCTATGAAATCCAAAAGTTATAATGGCAATAATGGTGCATTTGATATTGATTATTTGGTTCGGAATCAAACTATCAATCAGTATTTTAAAAAACATGAAAACGAACAGGCAATATTAGGTTTTGGAAGTTCATACCGAAACGACGATTATTTCTATTATTCAGTAACTGTCAACTACGACAATGTTTATTCATTTAGAGAAACCGTGTCAAATTAAAAGGAGATTCAATGGTGGATAAAAAAATTGTTAATAGTGGAATTCTAACTTTAGATGCGTCGAAACTAACTTATGAATTTGAATAAGAAGCAAGGAAATATTGCTTTTATGGTATATTATAAGGGAGCTATGGTCAGCTGTTTTATTGAATATTATAAGTAAGGAGAAGGTTATGAAAAAACGCATGTTTTTCGCAATGTTAGTTTTAGTAGGATTAATAATGATAGGAATAACAGGATGTGGAGAAAATAAGAACAGTCGAGAATGGATTGAGAACAAAGTATCTGAAGTTAGTCGTGTCTATCCAACAGAGAATCTCTTTGGCTTGTTTAAGCAATTTCCAGAAGGGTTTGAGGTCTATCAAGTTTACAAGAATGATAAAGTTAGCATAAAAATATATTTAACCGGAAATAGTCAGTTTAAGACGATAACTGGTAAATTAATTCGAAAAGATTTGAAGTTAGAAAAAAAGACAGATATTATAGATGTTCATTACATAGAACAGCAATTTATTTTTTCAGATGAAGAAAGAGCAAAGGAAATTTGGGATTTTAAAGGTTTTCTGTTTCAAGAATTAACGATTAATAAAAGAATTTTATCTGAGTTTAAATTAGAAAGTAAGAGTTATAACAGTGTAACTAATGGTTTTGACATATCTTATAGTGTGAATAATCCAATAATAAACAAATTTTTTAAAAAGGATGATCTTGAAAATGGCGTATTAGAATTTGGGAGCTCTTTGCAGAGTAATGATTATTATTACTATTCTGTAAATGTTGATTACAAAGACGGTTATTATTTTAGAGAAACAGTGTCAAATGGAGAATTGAATAATGGTGAGTAGTGAAATTCTAACTTTAGACGTGGCGAATATGACTTACGAATTTGAATAAGATAGTAAGGAATTGTTGCTTTTATGGTATACTATAAGGGAACTACGGTTAGCTATTTTGTTGAATATCATAATAAGGAGAAGGTTATGAAAAAATGTAGATTTCTCACAATGGTACTTTTAGGAGGATTGATCATGATAGGATTGGCAGGATGTGGAGAAAATAAGAACAGCCGAGAATGGATTGAGAACAAAGTCTCTGAGGTCAGTCGAGTCTATCCGACTGAGAATCTGTTTGACTTGTTTAAGCAATTTCCGGATGGGTTTGAGATTAGAAGTATTGATACTTACGATGAGACGAAGGACTATTCTCGTTATCAGAAGATTGAACTCGTAGGAAACGCAGAAACAAAAGAAATAACTGGCAATTTTAAAAGAATAGAAGCTCAAGGTAATCCTTATGAAGAAAAAGTGCTTTTAGAAAGCCGTATTGTGTACACTGAAAAAGGATTGGAATTTTTGAATCCAGAAGTTTCTAAAGATGATTTGTTTTATGATGGGTTTTTATTTCAAAAGTTAGAACTAAATAAAGCAGCTCTATCTCGATTTGAGCTCAAAAAAACGTACTATAATTGGGAGACTGGTGATGCTTCTATTACTTATAAAAATGTAAATAGTAAAATTATTCAGGACTACTTCCATATACAATCAAATGAGTCATTAGACCTTTATATTAGTGCAGATCATTCTGCAACTATTGGCTATGAATACGGTTATCCTGTGGTTTTTGATGGAGAAAATATATCTCATTCAGAACTTATAACAGGAAAAAGTAAGAGTATGGAGAAGATAGATGCCAAATAGTAATGTGCCGACCTTAGATGCTTCTAATCTAACTTATGAATTTGAGAATGTGCGAGTTAATCAGGGAGCTACTGACAATAATGTGCTTCAATATGTAGAAAAGTACTCTAAGAAAAAACTCCCTCCAAACCTCCAATATCTAGATGATTTTCATGATGATTCCACTGGCACAAGTGGTACAGCCTTCCTAGATAAGGATAGTGGAGAGGTGATTATTGCCTATACGGGAACGAATCCTAATGCGGATATAGCCAAGGATGTCACTACAGATGTCGGTAGTATAATCATGGCGCTCGGTTTTCATTATGATGAAGCTTTCGCATTTTATGAAAGGATTCGACAGAGATATGGGGATAATATTACTCTAACTGGACATTCTTTAGGAGGGAACATCGCTCAGAGGGTGGCCTTAGAGTATAACGCTCCCCGTACTGTGGTATATAACTCAGCCCCTCTCTATTTAGAAGGTCTTATCGAATCTAAAGATAAAATCATAGATTATCTCACTCCATGGGATTCGGAAAGGGAGAAGATAATCAATAAACAAAAGACATTCACAGGTCAAGTAGTACGAATCCGGACTCAAGATGACTTTCTTAACAATATCTCAAAGCCTTTTTTAGGTGTATACTTGGGAGAAGATTACCTGCTTAAAAATTCTGGTGGGCACAATATTGATCCAGATATTACGGGTGATAAAAATCAAATTAACCAAATCAAGGATATTTTGGAAAATCAGAGTCCAGAGAAGATGACTGAACTTGAAAAGAAGAACTATGAAACTCTCAAGAAATTACAGGGAGTCAAAAACGGACTTCTAAAGCAGTTGAATACTCAATTTTTATCAGATGGTAGTATAAATAGCCATGAGATGTTTTTCTTGGACAGCGTCCAAGCAACAGCTGTTGCGACGGCGATGACAGAGAGTGTCAGTAACGGACACAGCGAGATTGAGGCAGTTGCGAAAAAAGCAGTTGCGGATGCTGAAACACTCTACGATAAAAGTAAGGAAGTTCCTTGGTTCGTCACAGAGTTAACTTATGATGAGATAGAGGATGTCTATGCAGAAGCTGGGGTAACTTATGATAGTATTGTGGGTGAAACTCAGAGACATTTTGATAAAAAAGTAAGTAAATCAGCTGAGATTGTAAAAGCCTTTACGGATTTGGAAACGAATATTCAGAAGGGTGTTGAACAAGCAGTTGAAGGAGACGAAAGCTTGGCAAGGGATATTAATCAATGGACAAACTAGAAGAAATCCAAGTGAAAATAAAAAAGCAAGAAGAGGGACTTTGGTCCTTGGAGGATGACTATAGAACTGCTAAGAAGAAAATAGAAGAATCCTATGAAAGTTTAGATCATAATCGTTCTCAGTTGACAAGACTATATGAGGAGTTTGAGAACGTTGCTTATGATTTTGCTAGACAGAAATCTGGAGACGATGGGGAGCATCACCAATTTCTGATGTTATTAGAATCTTATTCAAGTGAGACGAGTAGTGAGTATCTTCGGCAGTATGCTAAAATAGAGGCAAAAGATGAAGAGTTGCAGACTCAGTACCGAAAAGAGCGTTCTCGCTTAGAAAAAGAGTTAGAAGAGAGTTATAGTCAAAGAAAAGACTTATATGAGTTAGAAAGGAGGCAGAAGAAATGCTAGTGGATTTAGTCATAGACGCTTTGATTGGACCTATGTCAGAATCAGCCAGGCGAGAAATCAAAAAAACATTAGAAAGAGCAGCTATCAAAACATTTTGTGCTCCTCCTATAAAATCAGGTAGAAAAGGTATTGTAGATAAGTACGATGAGGAGATAGGGGTTCTTGCTATGACAAATAAAACTGCTGTAACGACTTTAGCAGCTCAAATGGATAGCTCAATTAATGGGTTGGGACAAAAAGCCATTAGCGAGACTATTAGTAAAAATAGTACATCTTTTGAAGATTTAACTCCGAAAAAGAAAAAATAGTGCTTTAACTATGCCATGTTCCTTTCCAATTTTTCCAAATATTCCTCTTCAAAGTCATCTTCGGATGACTTTTTGATAAGTTACTAGAAATGTAGAGGTGCTTGAGATGCGTAAAAAATTACAAAGAAAAGTGACAGAAGAAAAACCAAGCTATAGTCGAGAAGAAATTCAGTGGTTGCTTGAGCATTTAGGAGATCCCTCTCCAGAAATTCGAGATGAACTTGTTTTTACGAGTTTGGCTAGAGGAATTCAAGAAGAACTGTTTTCCCTTGAGCAGTTTCAGTTTATCTCAGAAGAGGTCTCCTCTAATGAAAGGCTATACAAAGAGATTGATAGTAGAGGAGTTTCAACTCTTAAACGTTCTTTTAGGGCGCTTATTTATGCCAATCTTTTGTATGCAGATGGTAACGAGCACTCTCTTTTCTATAAAGGCTTAAAAGCTGATATAAGAAATGCTATGCTATCTCAAGGTTTGTATTACCTTAAAAAAGAAAAGGATACGACAGGTTTTTCAAGTCAGTATGGTTGGGTTCACGCTTTTGCGCATGGAGCGGATCTCTTGACGGAAGTCGTTTGTCATCCAGATTTTCCTAGTAACAGATTTTCTGAAGTATTTGATGTACTGGGTCAATTATTTAAAAGAATTACCATTCGTTTTACAAATGATGAGGACTGGCGCTTAGCGAGAGTACTTTATGAACCCATTTTGCAAGGGAAATTAGGGCAAGAACAAGTAGCTTCTTGGATAAAAACTATTGACTTTCCGATAGAAGAGAGGGAAGATTTTTATAAATTTTCCAACTTCAGATCCTGTCTGTTGGAAGTCTATATCCAACTTGACCAGAAAAATAGTTTACAAGATGCCTTGAAAGAAGCCATTCAATCTTTTCAGTACTAAGGATAAGCGAGTCGTTTCACGATTTTCAAATACTTTCCAGTCAATTTTCTTGAAACACTTTCCTTCTTTTGATAGACTAATACATAGTTTGAAAAAAGGAGATTTATCATGAAAAAATTTGTTGCTGAATTAATCGGTACATTTATGCTTGTGTTCATTGGAACAGGAGCTGTTGTTTTTGGAAATGGTCTTAATGGCCTTGGACACCTTGGAATTGCTTTTGCCTTTGGTTTGGCAATCGTAGTTGCAGCTTTCTCAATCGGAACTGTTTCAGGTGCGCACTTGAACCCGGCGGTTTCGATCGCTATGTTTGTAAACAAACGTTTGTCATCTTCAGAGCTTGTAAACTATATCCTTGGACAAGTAGTTGGAGCTTTCCTTGCGTCAGCTGCAGTATTCTTCCTCTTGTCTAACTCAGGCATGTCAACTGCTAGTCTTGGTGAAAATGCCTTGGCAAACGGTGTCACTGTCTTTGGTGGATTCTTGTTTGAAGTCATCGCAACTTTCTTGTTTGTCCTAGTTATCATGACTGTAACATCAGCAAGCAAGGGTAATGGCGCAATCGCTGGTTTGGTAATCGGCTTGTCCTTGATGGCTATGATCCTTGTGGGATTGAACATTACTGGCCTTTCAGTAAATCCAGCTCGTAGCTTGGCTCCTGCTGCATTGGTAGGTGGTGCAGCCCTTCAACAAGTATGGATTTTCATCCTTGCCCCAATCGTTGGTGGCGTTCTTGCAGCACTTGTTGCGAAAAATTTCCTTGGAACAGAAGAATAATTGAAACTCAAAAAGCCTTGCTCCTCAGTTTGAGGAACAGGGCTTTTTCGTATCTGTTTAACGGTTGTCAATTTTCTCTGGATAAAGGTCGTGCTGGAAGAGGCGTTGTTCTGCCAAACCTTCATACTTGCTTCCAGGTCTACCGTAGTTGTAGTAGGGGTCGATTGAGATGCCACCGCGCGGAGTGAATTTTCCCCATACCTCCAAATAGCGAGGGTTTAGTAGATTGACCAAGTCTTTCCCGATGGTGTTGATACAGTTTTCGTGAAAATCCCCATGGTTTCGATAGCTAAAGAGGTAGAGTTTGAGGGATTTTGACTCGACGCAGAGCTTGTCAGGAATGTAGGAAATATAAATGGTCGCAAAGTCTGGCTGAGCAGTGATTGGGCAAAGGGAGGTAAATTCAGGACAGTTGAATTTGATGAAATAATCATTTTCCACATGACGATTGTCAAAGGATTCGAGAACTTCTGGTTGATAGTCAAAAATGTAGTTGGTTTCTTTGTTGCCCAGTAGGCTTAGGTTTTTCATTTCTTCTTGTTGTGACATGTTTTTTTCTTTCTAATTTAAACACCACGTTGGTTGTCGTAGAGGAGGGTATGGAGTTGAGGAAGGACGCGGACATTGCCCCAGCTATCGTCAGTAGCGACACATTCCCAGAGTTCTTTGAGTCGGTCTAGTTGGTCTTGGACAATATTGCCTGTAGCCTTGGGCTCAGGATTTCCAGCCGATAAGAAAAGGACATCTGGTTGGTAGCGTTCTTGAATCCCTTTAGCAAAGGCCAAATCGGCATCATCAAAGACAGGGATTTTAAAGGTGACCTTGTCTGGATCCAATTGGGAAACGATAAAGTCCAAGGTCTCGAAGTTGACTTCCATCTTTGATGAAGGAGGCTTGGGGCTCAGAGTGACCTGGTCGATGTCTTTTAACCAATTTTGCCAGCGAGAACCTTGAGTCTCAACAGCCAGAGTGATACCGCGTTCCTTGAGCTTGGTGACGAGTTCGGCCATGTTAGCTGCTAGGATAGCGGGATTTCCGCCAGATAGGGTTACATAGTCGTAGCTTCCTAGCTTATCTAAGGCTGCAATGACTTCATCAGCGGTCATGCGAGTTGGTTTTTCAGAACCATCCCAAGTAAAGGCAGAGTCGCACCAGTCGCAGTGGTAGTCGCAACCAGCAGTGCGGACAAACATGGTTTTCTGCCCGATAGCACGACCTTCACCTTGAAAGGTTGGGCCGAAAATTTCCAGAACTGGTAGTTTGAGGACACGTTCCCTAGTCATCTAACCACTCCCGTCTAAACTCCGCAAAGGCAGTCGGAGTCTCATAGAGACGAACATATTCCAAACGGAGATTGCGCTCGTCTGGCAACTCTTGGCTCATGGTTTGAAAAATCCAGTAAACCATATTTTCAGCAGTCGTGTTCATATAAGGCAGGGTTTCATTGAGATAGCGATGATCCAAGTGGGGTTCTATGTAGTTCTTGTAGATCGCTTTGATATCTCCAAAGTCGTAGGTCATACCCCGTTCATCTAAAAATCCACTGACAGCAATTTGCAGATGATAAGTGTGGCCGTGCAGGGACTTGCATTTTCCCTCATAGTGAAAGAGGTGGTGGGCAGCATCGAAGGTGAACTCTTTTGATACCAAGGTTCTGTGAGGATTGTAGATAAGAGATTCCCCAGTTTCCTGTTTGATTTCTTTGGGAGCAAAAAACATTAGCTCTCTCCTTTCTGTGAGAGATAAACATCAAGGCCATGCTGGCGTAGGTGGCAGGCTGGACAATCACCGCAGCCACTACCGATAATCCCATTGTAGCAGGTTAAGGTCTTCTCACGAACGTAGTCAAAGGCACCAAGTTGGTCGGCTAACTCCCAAGTTTCAGCCTTGTCTAGCCACATGAGAGGTGTTTGGATAACAAAGTCGTAATCCATGGCAAGGTTGAGAGTAACATTGAGGGATTTGACAAAGACATCCCGACAATCAGGGTAGCCTGAGAAATCTGTCTCGCAGACACCTGTCACGATATCTTTAATGCCTCGTTGCTTGGCAAGAACTGCCGCAAAGGAAAGAAAGAGGTGGTTGCGGCCGTCAACAAAGGTATTGGGAACCTCTCCCTCTTTTTGCTCGATCTCCAGATCAGAGGTCAGGGCATTTTCAGTGATTTGTCCCAGCAGAGACATATCTAAGATGTGATGACGAATGCCTTGTTCCTTAGCGATTTCTCTAGCAACTTGAATTTCGAGATGATGGCGTTGGCCGTAGGCAAAGGTGACGGCTTCGACTGTTTTATAGTGTTCTTTAGCCCAAAAGAGGCAGGTTGTGGAATCTTGACCGCCGCTAAAGACGACCAAGGCTGAATGACGTTTCATAGTACTCCTTCTAAAATGGGAAATGTTCAGAGCACGCAAAAAGCTCCCTTGAGGGGAGCTAAAAAATACCAAGTAGAGGTTTTTTTTAGCGATGGCATGTCCCAAACATCGTAATATTCTACCTACAGTCTAGCATATTTTTTGAAAAATGGCAAAGGGTAAGAAAAAAGAGACCAAATGAAGTACATGGTCTCTCGTGTGATTAGCTCAATTCAGCAACGATGGCCTTGATTTGTTCTGCTGTGTGAACACCTGCAACTTGTTTCACCACTTGGCCGTCTTTTTTGAAGAGAAGGGTTGGGATAGACATGATTCCAAAAGCACGAGCTGTATTTGGATTTTCATCAACGTCCATTTTAACGATTTTCAAGACATCTTCTGAAAGTTCTTCAGACAATTTATCCAAGATTGGACCTTGCATACGACATGGACCACACCAAGTTGCCCAGAAGTCTACCAAGACCAAACCGTCTTTTGTTTCTTGTTCAAATGTTGCATCTGTAATTGCTTTTGCCATTGTATTTCTCCTTTTTTAGTTATATTGGCTTAAATCTTGTTTCATGAGATAGAAGAAAACATCTCCATAAGTCCCATGGTAGTCCAAATCATGACCATTGTAGGTTAATTTTTGGACAGTATAGTAATCAGCAACGCCGATGAGGCAGGCGTGTTGAGAACGTTCAAAGTCTTGGTAAGACTCGAAAGTCATGGTTCTCTCTTGCTTACTGGCGTCTAGATAAGTAATTTCGATCATATAAAACTCCTTTGTTCGATCTTGACTTTATTGTACTCCTTGAAAAGAGGAATGTCAAGAAAAATGATTGCGCACGCAACTTTTTTAAAAAATCTGATTAAGAAATGAAATCAAGACTCGTTTCCAGTCTTTCTTCGACGGCTTTTTGCAGGTAAGCTAGGGTGGTTTGTCCCTCGTCAGTCAGGCAGATAAAACTAGCCCGTCTATCCTGATCGCAACATCTGCGACTAAGCAAACCGCAGTTTTTCTCTTCTAATCGTGCCACCATTCGAGAAACAGCGCTCGGACTGAGATGGAGTTTATCGGGTAAATCAATCTGTCGTAAGGATTTTTCATCGGCTAGATCCAAATAGTAGAGCAGGTAAAACTCTTTCAAGTTCAGCCTTTGTTCACTCTGCTGGGCAATAGTTTCTTCCAACAAGGCTTCCATTTCTTTTTGATGGCGGTTGTAGTCAAACCATTTTTCTAAGTAGGTCATTGCTTTCTCCTTTCTTTTCAAAGTAAAAATCACAAAGTCATTACTGACTGTCTTTCTAACACAAGATGATTGCGCATGCAATGATTATACTACTTTTAGCTAATCCTTGCAAGAAAGAAAAATTTTGGTATTCCCTTGAAATTTTCTGAAAAAAGAGTAAACTGGTATGCAGAAAGTCTATTTCGTGGAGTTTGTGATGAAATTATATGTTCAATTAATGATTCTCTTTGTGATTTCTCTAATCGGTGAGGGAATCTCCAGTTTCTTTCATCTGCCTATCCCAGGCAGTATTATCGGTTTGATTATTCTTTTTCTAGCCCTGCAATTCAAGTGGTTAAGGACCAGGCATGTCAATATGGTAGGGAATTTTCTGCTGGCTAATATGACCATTCTCTTTTTGCCACCAGCAGTGGGAATCATGGAAAAATTTGATGTGATTGCCCCCTATCTCTTGCCCATCGTCTTAATTGTCTTTTTCGCGGCTGTTATCAATATTATCCTCATAGCTCTAGTGGTTCAGTTCATCAAGCGACGGTTTGAGGGAGATTATGAGAAGGGAGAAACGAAATGAGTGAATTTGTATCGAATCCTTTGTTTGGAATCGCCTTATCTATCCTAGCTTATCTAGTGGGAATGCTGATTTACAGACGTTTTCCCCATCCTTTGACAACACCTTTGCTTTTGTCGGCAATTTTCATTATCATCCTTCTTAAGGCGACGGGTATTTCTTATCAAGATTACTACCAAGGTGGGGTTTATCTGAATAACTTGATAGTCCCATCGACAGTGGCTCTAGGGATTCCGCTTTATAAAAGTTTTCATCTGATGAAGCACCATGCTCGGAGTATTCTCTTTGGTAGTCTGCTAGCAGTAGTTGTCAATACTAGCTTCACTGCCATAGTGGCGAAAATATTTGGCATGGACTTTTTCCTAGCCATTTCTCTCTTTCCCAAGTCAGTGACAACCGCCATGGCAGTGGGAATCACAGAAAAATTGCAAGGTTTAACGACTGTGACCTTGGTCGTCGTAGTGGCAACTGGGATTTTGACTAGTGTTATTGGACCAACCCTTTTGAAGTGGTTGAAAATTGATGATCCAGTGGCTGTAGGTCTTTCCCTTGGAGGGACAGGTCATGCAGTCGGAACGGGAACGGCCTTTCGATACGGCTCTGTAGCAGGCGCTATGGGTGGCTTGGCTATCGGTGTCACCGGTATTCTCTATGTCTTTGTTAGTCCCATTGTAGCCAGTTTGATATTGAGTTAAAGTAAAACCCAGCTTTTGTAAGCTGGGCGTTTTTTATTGCAAATTAACCTTGTTTTTCAAGATGTAGTAGGTTCCGAGGTAATAGATAGTCGCTAGAATAGCGTCTTTAATAATATCAACTGTTATTAGTAAATTGAAGTTGTCATCAACTCGGAAGAAGATGGAAATATAGCCAATCACGATGTTAAGCACGATATAGGCTAAAATTCCTATAGCGGTACGATATTCGTTAAATAGTTGACCAATTGAGATGCAAAGGTAAATAGATAAAATCCAAGTAATTGAACCCACCAGAAGAGAGAGGGCATACAGCCAACCGTAACCGAGATAAGGAGAGATAAATCGATAAAGGAGTGGCAAATCTTTCACTACAGGGGTGAGTGAGAAGATAATAATGATACTCAAGATAAATACAATATAGCTTATGATTGACCAAATGAGAGCACCTAGTAATTTGGCGGTGATGATCTGGTGTTCAGAGACGGGCAGAGTCAATGTCAGATAGCCCTGACGATCGTAGACACTTCCCTTGAAGCGTCGAATGATTAAAAAGATTGTTGCAATCCAAAGAGTAACGCTGAGCCCACCAAAAACTAAGATCAGAAAGCCTAACAGATAGTAGGGATTATTGCCATAGCTGGTGTAGGTCTGACTAATACCAGAAATGGATGCACCAATCAAAACCGAAATTGCAAGCACAGCACCGTAGAGAGCTAGATACCATTTGTTAACATTTTTAAATTCATAACGAACTAAATTCCAAAACATAATAATCTCCTTTGTCTAAGCTTTGAACTCCTGGCGGAAGAGCTGGTCAATGGATTCACCTGACTCGTAACGAATATCATCCACGTTTCCTTGGCGGACGACTTTTCCGTTATTGAGGAAGATGATTTCATCCAAGATTGGCTCAATATCTGAAATCAAGTGGGTAGAAATCAAAACAGTTGAAGTTGGTGAGTAGTTGTTGATGATGGTGTTGAGGATATAGTCACGGGCAGCCGGATCCACACCACCAATTGGTTCGTCGAGCACGTAGAGACGAGCTTCACGGCTCATAACGAGGATGAGCTGAACCTTTTCCTTGTTTCCTTTTGACAATTTCTTGAGGCGACTGTTTTCATCAATGCCAAGATCTGCTAAAAGGTGCTGAGCCCGCTCAAGATTGAAATCTTGGTAGAAAGTTTTAAAGTAGGTTAGAGCATCCTTGACTTTCATCTCTTCATTCAGATAAGTCGTGTCTGGTAGGTAAGAGACAATGGCCTTGGTAGCAGGACTCGGATCCATGTTGTTAATGAGGACACGACCTTGGTCTGGTTGGAGAAGTCCGTTGATCAGCTTGATCAGGGTTGTTTTTCCAGATCCGTTTGGACCGAGAAGCCCGACGATTTTTCCAGCGGGAATCTCAAGGGAAACATTGTTAAGGGCTGCTGTAGCCCCATAGGATTTGGATACATTTTCAAATGCTAGTAATGTCATAATTTTACACTCCTTTTATGTATTCGCTAACCACACTTGGCAGTTCTTCTTTTTGATAGCCAAATTGAAGCATGCCCGTTACAAAGTTTTTCAGTTGCTCCTCAGAAAGCTGTTTGCGGGACTGAAGGATGAGATCTAAGTCCTCAGTGACAAAACGACCAGTTGTTCGCTTGCTATAAACGAAGCCCTCGCGCTCAAGATCAGACAAGGCACGCTGAATTGTATTGGGATTGACCCCAGCCTCGCTCGCTAGTTCCCTTACGGTTGGGAGCTGTTGGTTGGGTTCTAGTTCATGGGAAACAATCTGTAGTTTGATTTTTTCCATAATCTGCAAATAAATGGGTTTTGTATTATCAAATGACCAGGACATCATAGTCTCCTTTCTTTTTCTTTATTGTTCTAATTAAATAATACAATAAAACAAAAAACTTGTCAAGTAAAAATAAGAATTGTTTTGGGAATTGCTCAAAAAATGGTATAATGAAAAGAAAACGACAAGGAGGAAAAGCATGCGTTGTCCAAAATGTGGGGCTACCAAGTCTAGTGTTGTTGATAGTCGACAAGCCGAAGAAGGAAATACCATCCGCCGAAGACGTGAGTGTGATGAGTGTCAGCATCGTTTTACAACCTATGAACGAGTAGAAGAAAGAACGCTGGTTGTCGTCAAAAAAGACGGTACGCGAGAGCAGTTTTCAAGAGATAAAATCTTTAATGGGATTATCCGCTCAGCCCAGAAACGCCCTGTTTCAAGTGACGAGATCGGCATGGTGGTCAATCGTATCGAACAAAAACTCCGTAGTCGCAGTGAGAATGAGATCCAAAGTGAATACATTGGTTCTTTAGTCATGGAAGAATTGGCAGAGCTGGATGAGATTACCTATGTGCGTTTTGCCAGTGTTTACCGTAGCTTTAAGGATGTGAGTGAGCTGGAAAGTTTGCTTCAGCAGATTACCCAGTCCTCTAAGAAGAAAAAGGAAAAATAGATGAAACCAAATGACCGTTTTTCTTTTCTAAAGAATAATCGGGTGTCGCAAGATACCTCTTCTCTGGTGCAGTGCTACCTCCCGATTATCGGTCAGGAGGCGCTGAGCCTCTATCTATATGCCATTACCTTTTGGGATGGTGGGCAAAAGGAACATCTCTTTTCCCATATCCTCAATCACTTAAACTTTGGCATGCCGACCTTGCTCCAATCCTTTAAAATTTTATCTGCTTTAGATTTGTTGACTCTTTATCAGAAGGGAGAAACCTATGAATTGCAGCTTCATTCTCCCCTTTCAAGTCAGGAATTTTTGCGGCATTCTATTTACCGCACACTGTTGGAAAAAAAGATTGGTGATACAGCTGTTTCTACTATGAAGCAGGTTCCAAGTGAGGGAGAAGAACTCTCTGTTTCCTTGAGTCAAGTTTTTCCAAACCTGACTGAAGAAGTGACTCCAACCGAGTCTAAAATCAAGATGAAAAATGATTTTGACTTGGAGCATTTTCAGCGCCTGATGGCTCGAGATGGTTTGCGTTTTGAAAATGAGCAGGCAGATGTTTTGGAATTGTTTGCCATTGCAGATGAAAAAAAATGGACCTGGTTTGAAATCTATCAATTAGCCAAGGCGACAGCGGTGGCTCAGGTCATCTCAGTCAAACGCATGCGTGAAAAGATTGCGCAAAAACCAGCGACTTCTGACTTTAGCCCCAAAGAAATGACCATTATCAGGGAAGCCAAAAATAAAACTCCCCTGCACTTTTTAGCGGAAATCAAGCAAACGCGTAAGGGGAACATCACCCAAAGTGAAAGAGAACTCCTTCACCAGATGGCATCTTTAGGCTTGTTGGATGAAGTCATCAATATCGTCTTACTTTTAACCTTTAACAAGGTTGATTCGGCCAATGTCAATGAAAAATATGCTATGAAAGTTGCCAACGACTATGCCTATCGTAAGATTCGAACAGCAGAGGAAGCTGTGCTTCGGATTCGAGAACGTCAGCAAAAAGGCCAGGAAGACCAAAAATCGAAAACTAGCCCGACTAAGACAAATGTTCCTAAGTGGAGTAATCCAGAATATAAAAATCAAACCAGCGAGGAAACTCGTCTGGAACTAGAACGCAAAAAACAAGAAATGTTAGCCCGATTAGAAGAAGGAGGAGACTAGATGGAAAGTGTGGGTGACGTTATCAAACGTCAGACAAGTCGTTTTCAGTATCAGGACCTAGTCCAGCAGATCATGAAGGACCCCGATGTAGCGGCTTTTATCCAGAAAGAATCCCTCAGCCCAGAGGAGTTGAATCGTAGCATTTCCAAGTTCAACCAATATATCACAGAACGGGATAAGTTTCTTCGTGGGGATGCGGACTATATAGCGCGTGGCTACAAGCCTATCTTGGTCATGAATCACGGCTATGCAGATGTATCTTATGAGGAAACACCAGAACTAATCGCGGCTGAAAAAGAGGCGGCAATCAAGAATCGCCTCAAGTTGATCAATCTACCAGCAAGTCTCAAGAAAGCAAAATTGGCTCAGATTGACCTGGATGATCTAGGTCGTTTACCGATTTTTGAGAGACTCTATGCCTTTGTCGATCTTTACCCAAGCATCCGAAAAGGTCTCTATCTTTATGGAGATTTTGGTGTTGGTAAGAGTTTCATGATGGCGGCCCTTGCCCATGACCTATCTGAAAAACGTGGTGCTTCTACAACCATTCTCCACTATCCAAGTTTTGTCATTGATGTGAAAAATGCCATCGGTGAAGGATCTGTGAAGACCTTGGTGGATGACATCAAGTTAGCAGAGGTCTTGGTCTTGGATGATATTGGTGCAGAACAGTCTACCCCTTGGGTGCGTGATGAGATTCTCCAAGTTATTCTCCAGTATCGCATGCAGGAAGATTTGCCGACCTTCTTTACTTCCAACTTTAATTTCCAAGATTTGGAAAAACATTTTGCCAAAGGAAAGAATGGAAATGATGAGACTTGGGAAGCTAGACGGGTCATGGAAAGGATCCGCTATTTAGCAGAGGAAACGAGACTAGAAGGAGAAAATCGCCGATGACAGAAACCATTAAACTGATGAAAGCTCATACTTCAGTTCGTCGCTTTAAGGAGCAAGAGATTCCTCAAGCAGACTTGGAAGAGATTTTGACTGCTGGACAAATGGCGTCTTCTTGGAAAAATTTCCAATCCTACTCTGTGATTCTTGTGCGCAGTCAAGAGAAGAAGGATGCCTTATATGAATTGGTTCCTCAGGAAGCCATTCGCCAGTCAGCAGCTTTTTTGCTCTTTGTTGGTGACTTGAATCGAGCGGAAAAGGGAGCAAGCCTTCATACGGACACTTTCCAACCTCAAGGGGTAGAAGGTCTCCTTATCACGTCTGTGGACGCGGCGCTTACTGGTCAAAATACCTTGCTTGCGGCTGAGAGTCTGGGATATGGTGGTGTTATCATCGGTTTGGTCCGTTACAAGTCGGAAGAAGTGGCAGCGCTTTTTAACCTGCCTGACTATACCTACCCTGTTTTTGGGATTGCCCTTGGCGTGCCAAATCAACAACACGATGTCAAACCAAGACTACCTTTGAACCAAGTGGTATTTGAAGAAGAATACCAAGAACAGCCAGTTGAAGCGATTTTGGACTATGACCAAGTACAAGCGGACTATGCTGGTGCGCGTGCGTCGACCTCTTGGAGTCAGCGTTTGGCAGAGCAGTTCGGTCAAGCCGAACCTAGTTCAACTCGGAAGAATCTAGAACAGAAAAAGTTATTGTAGAAAGTGAGAAAACATGGCCTTACCAACTATTGCCATTGTGGGACGTCCCAATGTTGGGAAATCAACCCTATTTAATCGGATCGCTGGTGAGCGGATCTCAATCGTAGAAGATGTCGAGGGTGTAACACGTGACCGTATCTATGCAACGGGTGAGTGGCTCAATCGTTCCTTTAGTATGATTGATACGGGAGGGATTGACGACGTCGATGCTCCCTTCATGGAGCAAATCAAGCACCAAGCAGAAATCGCTATGGAAGAAGCTGATGTCATCGTTTTTGTGGTGTCTGGGAAAGAAGGAATCACGGATGCAGATGAGTACGTAGCCCGTAAACTTTATAAAACCCATAAACCTGTTATCCTTGCCGTTAACAAGGTTGACAATCCTGAGATGCGAAATGACATCTATGATTTCTATGCTCTGGGATTGGGCGAACCGCTGCCAATTTCGTCTGTCCACGGTATCGGTACGGGTGATGTACTGGATGCCATCGTGGAAAATCTACCACATGAAGTCGAAGAAGAAAATCCAGATGTCATTAAATTCAGCTTAATTGGCCGTCCCAATGTTGGGAAATCAAGTTTGATCAACGCCATTTTGGGAGAAGACCGTGTGATTGCTAGTCCAGTAGCTGGAACAACTCGTGATGCCATTGATACCCATTTTACAGATGCTGATGGTCAAGAGTTTACCATGATTGATACGGCTGGTATGCGTAAGTCTGGTAAGGTCTACGAAAATACAGAAAAATACTCTGTCATGCGTGCTATGCGTGCCATTGACCGTTCTGACGTGGTCTTGATGGTCCTCAATGCAGAAGAAGGTATTCGCGAGTACGACAAGCGTATCGCAGGTTTCGCCCACGAAGCTGGTAAAGGAATGATCATCGTGGTCAACAAGTGGGATACCCTTGAAAAAGACAACCACACCATGAAGAAATGGGAAGAAGATATCCGTGAGCAGTTCCAATATCTGCCATATGCACCGATTGTCTTTGTTTCAGCTCTTACCAAGCAACGACTCCACAAACTTCCTGAGATGATCAAGCAAATCAGTGAAAGCCAAAACACCCGTATCCCATCAGCTGTCTTGAACGATGTGATTATGGATGCCATTGCTATCAATCCAACACCGACAGACAAAGGAAAACGCCTCAAAATCTTCTATGCAACCCAAGTGGCAACAAAACCACCAACCTTTGTCATCTTTGTCAATGAAGAAGAACTCATGCACTTCTCTTACCTGCGTTTCTTGGAAAATCAAATCCGCAAGGCCTTTGTCTTTGAAGGAACACCAATTCATTTGATTGCGAGAAAGCGGAAATAAACGACTCTTTGTCAACTGTAGTGGGTTGAAGTCAGCTAAGATCGAGAAAGGACGAATTTCGTCCTTTCTTTTTTGATGTTGAGAGCGATGAAAATTCTTTTATTGAAGTTTTCAAAATTCCGAAAACCAAAGGCATTTCGTTTGATAAGTTTAATGAGATTATTAGTCGCTTCCAATTTTGCGTTGGAATAGGGTAATTGGAGAGTGTTGACGATCTTTTCTTTATCCTTGAGGAAGGTTTTAAAGACAGTCTGAAAAAGAGGATGAACCTGCTTCAGATTGTCCTCAATAAGTCCGAAAAATTTCTCGGGTTCCTTATTCTGAAAGTGAAAAAGCAAGAGCTGATAGAGATTATAGTGGTGTTTCAAGTCTTCTGAATAGCTCAAAAGCTTGTCTAGAATCTCTTTATTCGTTAAGTACATGCAAAAAGTAGGACGATAAAATCGCTTATCGCTGAGTTTACGACTATCTTGCTGGATGAGTTTCCAGTAGCGCTTGATAGCCTTGTATTCATGGGATTTTCGATCGAATTGATTCATCATTTGGACACGAATACGGCTTATAGCACGGCTAAGATGTTGTACAATGTGAAAACGATCTAGAACGATTCTAGCACATGGAAAAAGCTGTTTAGCCAAGTTATAGTAAGGGCTAAA
>NZ_AFUB01000003.1 GCF_000222705.1 Streptococcus mitis bv. 2 str. SK95
AATCTCCTTTCATTTTATCTAAAATCACTCAATACCACTCTTAATTCTCCTAGAAGTGCCTTGCGTCCTTTGAAACATTCTCCTCCCATTAGACGGTCAAGTTGTTCTTGTTTTTCTTTACTCTGACTTGCCTTGTAATTCCTTAGCAGTTCGTGAAAGAGATAGTAATCATCCAGTCTCAGTCCTTTTTCTCCTAGGCGATGACTGATTTCGCTCACCTCCTCATAAGGCTCTTTGTCGAAACGGCGCTTGTGACTTTCCTGTTTACGGATGTAGTCTAGGATACGATTGCGGAATTTGGTTTTAAAGCACACATATAGTTGATGGCGCTCACCAACTAGTAACTCTGGATGGTGACTGACCAGCTCATACAGGCACATCATCCCCTCCTGGTCCCAGTCCTCTTTCTCCCACAGATGTAAATGGTATTCTTTGCGGCACTTATGGACGATCCCCTTGCTTTCTTCGTATAATTCTTTTAGATTCATAGACCTCTCCTTTCTACCTTTAGTCTAGCAGAAAGCATCCAGCCTTTGATCTACTTCTCCTCTTCTGTACTTCTCACTACCTCAACTGCATACAAAAAGAGAGGCATAGCCTCTCT
>NZ_AFUB01000002.1 GCF_000222705.1 Streptococcus mitis bv. 2 str. SK95
ATCGGGATTTGACGAGTAAGTTTAGTTCTTCCAATTGACATTTTCTTTTAGTAATAAGTCTTTTGATGACATTAAGAATACAGATAATGTTCTCTTGTTCTTCGATACGTAACAATTCTAATTTTAGATCAAGTAATATATTTTTATTTAAATGGGGAATTGTTGCGCCTGTTGAATGATACCGTAAATACTGCGATTTACTTTCCAAAAAAACTCCCAAATAATCTGATATAATCTTGTCTTTGTATTGTTCATTCTTTTTTAAGACCATAATAGTGCTACCAACAGCTCCCGATAGTCCATAGCCAATTGTTCCTGCATTAGCACCATCCCAAGCTATCAGAATGTCATCTAGAAGTGCTTCAGTCATATTTAAACTTTCGGTGAATTTTAGATTATTGTCATTTCTCAAATCATCTATTTGAATATAACGTTGACTTAGAGGAGTTTGTTCATTAAGTATAGTGGCTTTCTTACCTTTTTTCAGAGTTACCACTTCCCCTAACTTCACTTTTTTCATACTTCCATCTCCCTACTTGAGTAATTCTTCTAACTCTGCCAAGCCAGCTTGAATTTCTTTTTCTAGATCATTAATTTTCTTTAAGATGACTTCTGTTGGTTCATACTCAACTTTTTCATACTCGATTTCTTTGTATTTATTGATCGATAAATCATAATCATTATCCTTTATCTCATCGACTGGAACAAAGAAAGACTGGTCCGTTCTCTTACGTTCTGCTTCGTTTTCAAGTTGATGGAAACGTTGAATAATATCTGGAATATCATTGTCACTGATCGGTTGTCGTTTATCATCCAAACTTAAACCATCTGCTTTCATATCGTAAAACCAGACCTTATCCGTTCCACCATTTCCAGTTTTTGTAAAGATGAGAATGGCGGTTGAAACTCCAGCATAAGGCTTGAAAACGCCACTTGGCATTGATATTACAGCATCCAATTTATGATTCTCAACAATTTCTTGACGAATTCCTTTATGGGCTTTAGATGAACCAAAGAGGACACCATCAGGTACAATAACTGCTGCACGCCCCCCTGGTTTCAAGGTACGCAAGAAAAGAGCAAGGAAAAGCAATTCTGTTTTTTTGGTTTTTACAGTTGCAAGGAGATCATTTGAAGTTGAATCGTAGTCAAGTGACCCTTTAAATGGAGGATTTGCTAAAACTAGAGTGTACTTATCTGCTTCTTCATTATCTTGAGATAGTGAGTCAAGATAACTAATTTGTGGATTTTCCACTCCATGCAGCATCATATTCATTGCACCAAGTCTAAGCATGGTTGTATCCGTATCATTTCCATGAAACATATTGTTATGAAAGTGGTTGATATTATCTGGATTGGTTTCCCATTCATCTTTTTTACGCTTTAAGTAGCGGCTAGCAGATACTAAGAAACCAGCAGAGCCCATAGCAGGATCTGAGACAATATCCTTGATAGTTGGTTGCATCAACTCAACCATCATATCGATGATGTGACGAGGTGTACGAAACTGTCCATTTTTACCTGCGGTTGACAATTTTGATAGCAGATATTCATAGATGTCTCCAATATCATTAATTCCCTGTGTGTCATTATCAAAATCTATATCTGACCCTCTAGTTGGAAATTCGTCTAATATAGAAATCACCTTTTGGAGAGTAGCAGGTTTATTTATTTGAAAGATGGCTTCACGCATATAACGTGAAAAAGCTGTATCGTCAGTATCACCCTTAAGATTCTTAATAAATGGAAAAATCTCCTGTGTCATTAAACGATAAACTTCCTGAGCATCTCCTATATTTTTAAAGGTTGACCAACGGTATTCAGGTTTATCTTTTGGAAAAATTCCCTCATAAGAAATCCCTAGAAACTCAGCATCGCTTTCGCGTCCAAGCTCAACACTATCCAAATCCTTCATAAACAGAAGATAAGTTAATTGTTCAATATTTGTTAGAGGATTTGCATTTCCTTCAGTCCACAACATTTCCCACAGCTGATCAATTTTATTTTTTAATTCGCCTGTAATCATACTAGTCTCTTTTCTTTGGTTTTAAAGTTATGAATATCACTATTTTAACAGATTTTCAATCAAGCTTCAATTATGTTTCTCGCTATAAAAATTTCTTTCAAAAATAAAAAAGCAAACACAAAATATGGTTCACTTTTTTAAACTTTTCTACTCTCCATCCTTCCAGTTCCGAGCAATTTCTTCGTCTTTCTGGAGTTGGTCTACGAGCTCGTCGATGGAGTCAAATTTGACCATATCACGGACACGGTCCAACCAGTAGACCATGACTGTTTCTCCGTAAATATCGTCTGAAAAGTCGAAGATATTAACCTCAAAGCGTGGTTCTTCGCCATCAAAGGTGACATTTTTGCCAACGCTCGCCATGCCACGATATCTTTGACGTTGCACCTCGACATCGACTACGTAAACACCGTCTGCCGGCATGTAAGTTCGATCTCTTAGGACTAGATTGGCTGTTGGATAACCGATAGTACGTCCACGAGCATTTCCGTGAACGACCATTCCACGTGATGGTAGAGGAGTTCCAAGTAGATGATTGACTTCCTTGACATCTCCATCAAGAATGGCTTGGCGAATCCGTGTAGAACTAATCTTGCCCTTTTCGTCCTCGACTGGAGGAACAATGATAATCTCTCCATCAAAATAATCCTTCAAGTCATCTGCGGTTTTCTTATCAGAACCAAAGGTATAGTCAAATCCTGCTACGATAATCGCTGGTTTTAAAGCCTTGATATAAGTATCAAAGAATTCTTGACCCGTTAAACTAGCAAATTTGCTACTAAAGTCAAGTAAGAAAAGAGCCTCTACTCCGTGCCACTTCATCTTGTGCTCCCGTTCCTCGTGGTTTACAATATGAAGCATGAGCTCAGGTTGGTAAGGTTGTAAGGCAAGTTTTGGCGACTCTGTAAAGGTCATCACGACAACTGGCAGATAATCCTTCATAGAAGCCTTACTGGCCACTTCAAAAAGTTTCTGGTGCCCCTTGTGGATGCCATCAAAATAACCTAGTACAAGGACTGTATTACCTGGTACTGCAATATCTTTTTCGTTCTTAATAGGTACTGTTGTAATCATGAAACTATTATATCATAGAGCAAGTCTTTTCGCTAAGAGGAAATCCCAAATGTCGTTTTTTGCACCTGAACTGACCTTAAGAGAAAATTTAGCACTTTAGTTTTAAAAAATAGCACCTCCTAAGAGATGCTATCATTTGGTAACTAGTCTACTGTTTCTTCCAAATCTTTTAATTTAACCGAAACAATCTTAGAAACACCTGATTCTTGCATGGTAACTCCATAGATAGAGTCCGCTGCCGCCATCGTCCCCTTACGGTGTGTTACGACGATAAACTGACTATCCTTGTCAAAGCGGTTGAGGTAATCCCCAAAACGTTTGACATTGGCTTCGTCCAGCGCCGCCTCTACCTCGTCCAAGATGACGAAAGGAATGGTCTTAACTCGGATGATTGAGAAGAGCAGAGCCAGAGCTGATAGGGCTTTTTCCCCACCACTCATGAGGTTGAGAGATTGGATTTTCTTACCTGGTGGTTGGACAGAAATCTCAACCCCAGCTGTCAGCAGGTCTCCTTCAGTCAAAATCAAGTCTGCCTGACCACCGCCAAACATCTGTCTAAAGGTCACTTTAAAGGATTCACGAATAGCCTCAAAGGTTGATTTAAAGCGTTCCTTAACCTCATCATTCATCTCTGTGATGGTCTCAAGAAGCAGATTTTTCGCTGACAAAATATCATCACGCTGGCTATTGAGGAAATCCAGACGGCTGTGAACTTCTTCGTACTGTTCAATAGCTTCTAAATTGACAGGTCCCAGTGAGCGAATAGCCTTCTCTAAATCCTTAACCTCTTGCTCAGCCAGATCGAGATTTTCCAGTTCATGAGCCTTTTCTAGCGCCTCTGTGTAGCTGATCTGGTACTGGTCTGTTAATTGAGCTTGTAGATAGCGCAAGCGTTCACTGACCTTTTCTTTCTTAGCTTCAGCACGTGTTTGTTTGCGAATCCACTCCTCGTTCTGCTGGCGAGCTTGATCCAAATGACTGGCAATATCATCCAGTTGACCCTCGATATCATCCAACTCAAACTGCTTGCGAATCAGACCTTGTTGGAGGTTTGTTTTCTGAGTTTTGGCCTCTTCCACCTGCTGGCTTAGCAAATCCGTATCCACTTTCTCAAGATTATCAACCTTTTCTTGAAGGAGGCGCTGGATTTCCTCTTGCTCGATATCCAGATTATCCAGTTCCTTGCCTAAGCGTTCAATATCAGTCACTTCGTACCGCTTTTGTCCTTGCAGTTCGGACTTAAGCAAGCGCGCTTGAGAAATCTGTTCCTGCAAGTTTTGATAACGTTCTTGAATAGCGTTTTTGTTAGACTTAATCTCTTCAATCTCAGTTTCCAGATTTTGCTTTTCACTGGCAATGGTAGCAAGTCGCTCTTGGCATTTTTCCTTGTCCGCTTGCCAATCTCCTTCAGTAAGGCGATTTAATTCCTCTTCTTGAAGTTTCCAAAGAGTTTCCAGTTCTTCGACCTGCTGATTGGTTTGTTGACAGGCGAGGTACAAACCTTGTTCCTGAATACGAGCTTGCTCACCCTGAGACTTGATAGCTTCTAATCTTTCTGCCAATACTGCCATCTCATCTTGCAAGGTCTTCAAAGTCGCTTCTTCTGAACGTAGACTAGCTTCTTCCTCAGCAATTTCTTTTTGTAATTGCTCCAGCTCTGGCTTGATGAAAATACTGTTGTTTTGACGATTGGCACCACCCGCGTAGGAACCACCTGTGCGCAATTCGGTACCATCAAGCGTCACCATACGAACCTGGTAACGAACTTGACGAGCTGCCGTACGCGCATGTTCTACGGTATCAAAGATAGCCGTCGTAGCGAGCAAGTTCTTGAAAATATCTTCTAGTCTCTTGTCAAACGACACCAACTCATCAGCCATGCCCAGAAATCCTGGACTTGCAGCGATAGCGTCTTGATTCTGACTAGAGATTGTACGCGCCTTGATAGTCGTTAACGGAAGGAAGGTTGCACGACCAGCTCTGTTACGTTTTAGGAAATCAATAGCCTTGGTTGCCGCGTTTTCATCTTCTACGATGATATGCTGACTGCTGGCTCCAAGCGCAATTTCTAGGGCGGTTTGATAATGAACATCAAAGGTCAGATGCTCACTAACTGCACCAATAATCCCACCCAGGCGGTCTTTCTCTTGGAGAACACTCTTAACACCCGCGTAAAAATTACTATGATTTCTTAGAATGTTTTCTAAGCTTTGAGCTCTAGCCTGCTTGTTTTTGAGACTATCCAGACGATCAAAGAGTTGGCTCTGCTGAGCTTGGTAAGAAACTTTCTGCTCCTCTTGCTCCTTAGCACTAGCTTGGTAGTCAGCCAATAATTTCTGAACCTGCTCCTTGGCAGTTTCAAGCTCAGCCTTTTGCTGACTTGCTTTCTCTTTAGCTGTAGCCAATTGTTCTTTCAGTTTATCAAGTTGATCTGCTTGTTTTTGAGATAACTGACGGCTGTTCTCTAGTTCATTCTCGATGCGGGTCAGTTGGTTTGAGACATCCGCTTCTTCTTGTAAAAGAGCGACAAAGCGTTCGCGTAAGAGCTCGATCATCTGGTCAGGATCATCTGAAAAAGCTAGCAATTCTGCTTCTAAACGATTGAGTTCCTTGTTATTTTCAACCAAACTTTCCTCTAACTGCGCCAGGTTTGCTTCTTTTTCAGCCTTCTCTGTACTTAGAATCTTTCTCTTATCTTCCAAAGCAGTCAAACGTGCTTGTGCTTCTTGTTGATTGAGAGCTACTTGCTCGGATTCCAGTTTTGATAGGGCTAATTTTCGCTCTAAGTCACTGATCAAACTAGTCAAATCCATCAAGCTCCCTTGATCCTTGGCCATTTCAGCTTGGAGATCCTGACGTTTCTTTTTAAGACTTTGATTTTCCTCCTCTAACTCTTCACGTTTTTGGTAATAGCTAGTCAAGAGTTCCTGAACTTGCGTTAGCTCTTCTTCTGTCAGCTCTAGTTCAGTCTTGTTTTCCTTGATTTGGGCAACCAGTACATCCAAATAAATGGCCTTACGTTGACCATCCAAGTCGAGAAACTTGCGAGCATTCTCGGCTTGTTTTGCAAGAGGCTTGATTTGATTGTCCAACTCATAGATAATGTCCTCTAGACGGTCTAGGTTGTCCTGAGTTTGTTGCAGTTTGCTCTCTGTCTCTTTTCTACGAGTCTTGTATTTCAAAACTCCAGCTGCTTCTTCAAAAATAGCACGGCGTTCTTCGGGCTTGGAGTTAAAAATCTCCTCTACCTTCCCTTGAGAGATGATGGAGAAGGAATCCCGTCCCAAACCGGTATCCAAGAAAAGGTCATGTATATCACGCAAACGGACTTTCTTGCCATCAATTCGATACTCGCTATCCCCACTACGATAGATATGGCGTTCTACCTTAATGACTTGCCCCGCATCCTTGATAAAACCATCTTCATTATCCAAGGTTACGACAACAGAAGCATAATTGAGCGGCTTACGACTTTCAGTCCCAGCAAAAATAACATCGGGCATCTTGCCACCACGAAGGCTCTTAACACTGGACTCTCCCAAGGCCCATCGCAGACTTTCTGTGATATTTGATTTTCCAGAACCATTGGGCCCAACGACAGCTGTCACGCCTTGGTCAAAGACGACCTTGGTCTTGTCAGCAAAGGACTTGAATCCCTGGATCTCAATTTCCTTTAAATACATGAATCCAGCCCTTTCTCAACGGCATTTTTTGCAGCCTCTTGCTCTGCTAACTTCTTAGAACGGCCTTGGCCCTTTCCGATGCTCTTGCCCTCAACCAGAACTTCTACATCAAAAACCTTATCATGAGCAGGTCCTATCTCAGAGATAACCTGGTAGCGAATATCCACATCCCCATTGACTTGGAGCAACTCTTGCAAGTGTGTCTTGTAATCCTTAATCATTTCAAAATCACCTGCTTCAACCTTGGGTATCATGACCTGATAGATAAACTCTTTTACCTTAGCAACATCCTTGTCTAAAAGCAACGCTCCCAGAAAGGCTTCAAAAGCATCGCCAAGAATGGTGTCACGATTGCGCCCACCAGACTTTTCTTCTCCTTTACCTAGCTTGATAAACTGATCAAACTGGCAATCACGCGCAAAACCAGCCAAACTCTCCTCACGGACAATCATAGCACGGAGTTTGGACAAATCACCCTCTGGTTTCTTAGGATATTTTTTATACAGATATTCTGAAATCAATAATTGCAGAACAGCGTCTCCTAAAAATTCCAAGCGCTCATTGTGTGAAATTTTTAAGAGGCGGTGCTCATTGGCATAACTCGTATGAGTAAAGGCCGTTTCTAGTAAGTTTTTGTCTGCAAATTCGATTGCAAAACGCTTCTTCAGTACAGTTTGTAATTCTTTCATACTGACCTCTTTCTAATAATTACGATCCTTTCTATTATAACAAAAAAAGTACCTCTGAGTCACTTTAAAACGGGACTAGGGGGAGTGGGATAGTTTTTGAAAAAATTTTCCAATTTTGGAGGCAATATAAAGAAAAAAGCCTTATTTAAAGGCTTTTTTAGGATGTTTACATCCACCCTGAGGGAATCGAACCCCCATCTTAAGAACCGGAATCTTACGTGATATCCATTACACTAAGGGTGGAAACTTGTCTTATTATAACAGAAATTTGCTCTAATAACAAGTTTTTTATGGATGGACTAAGCGTCTATTAGTGGGATGCATCACCATTCCAGATAGAGTTTTTCACGATCACATAATCAACGTGCTTGAGATCAGCAACCTTGCGTCCACCTGCGTAGGAAATGGCACTTTGCAGATCCTGCTCCATCTCAGTAAGGGTGTCTTGCAAATGCCCTTTGGCAGGAAGTAAGATACGTTTGCCTTCCACGTTTTTGTAAGCTCCTTTTTGGTATTGAGAAGCTGAACCATAGTATTCTTTGAACTGTTCCCCATCGACTTCAATCGTCTTTCCTGGGCTTTCGATATGTCCTGCAAATAGGGAACCAATCATGACCATGCTAGCACCGAAACGGATAGACTTAGCAATATCACCATGAGTACGAATCCCTCCATCAGCAATAATCGGTTTGCGAGCAGCCTTAGCACACCAGCGTAGTGCAGCCAACTGCCAACCGCCTGTACCAAAACCTGTCTTGACCTTGGTGATACAAACCTTACCAGGACCGATTCCAACCTTAGTAGCATCGGCACCAGCATTTTCCAATTCACGCACAGCTTCTGGTGTCCCTACATTCCCAGCAATGACAAAAGTGTCTGGTAATTCTTTCTTGATGTGCTGAATCATAGAAATCACACTATCTGCATGGCCATGAGCAATGTCAATAGTGATATATTCAGGAGCATCAGCCTTGAGTTGGCTAACAAAGTCATACTCGTAATCCTTAACACCGACAGAAATGGAAGCAATGAGTCCTTGATCGTGCATACGTTTGATAAAAGGAATGCGTCCCGCTTCATCAAAACGGTGCATAATGTAGAAGTAACCGCCTTTAGCAAGTTGCTCTGCTACGTTCTCATCCAAAATTGTCTGCATATTTGCTGGCACAACAGGTAGTTTAAAAGTGTGTTTTCCAAACGTAATACTTGTATCCGCTTCTGCACGGCTTTTAATGACACATTTATTAGGGATCAACTGAATATCTTCGTAATCAAAAATTGGAAATTCATTTAACATATCGATGTCTCGTTTCTTTTGTAATGACCTACCTATGCCTTCGCATCACTACGCCTTTTCCGACGTTTCCTTGATTTATTATAAATCAAAGTACAGTTTTTGTCAAATATTTGCAACAATCACATCATATCGTTCGGAAATTACTTATATAAATAGCAAAAAAGTGAAGAGATTACTTTCTCCCCACTTCTTCATCAATAATCGCTTTAAAATTTTCTTCTGAATTTTTCATCATTTCACAAAATGCACTATAGGATGAGGCATTCTGAGGGATTCGAATAGACCACTTCTTAAGCAAGACTCCGTACCCCGCTACTTCTCCTATCTCACTATTTACTGACTGCTCCATACTAGGAAAAATCAATCCAGCTTTCCAAGTTTTCCCAGCTTCTAAAATATAAGAATAGGAAATCAACTGAAACAAGTCCTCGCGATTGATCCCTTTTTCAGTAAACTCCAGTTTTTTATATTTTGCATCTAAAACAATCTTTCGTTCTCTATTATAAAAATCTGGATACACTATTCGCCTACGATCAGAAAATACCGAAATTCCATCCGTCTTATCTTTATTTCGTGGATGGATGAAACCTTTTGGCAACAAGGTATGAACATACTCTTCCCAAAGCCAGGCAACATCAAAGAGAATGCCATGTACCCTTTGGGCTTGAAGTCCAAGACCATGCTTTTCTCTACTCAGAATCATCAAGCAGAGTTCCTGTAATTTTCTATACTCTCTGAAATAGGCGTGTCGGATGGGTTTGATTTTATTCATTCTGATAATCTTAGCACGATCAGCTAGTTTATAAGATGAGGTTACACGAGTAATTTCTGTCATATTTTCACGATTACTATCGAGCAGAACTCCGAAACTTTTCTGATTCTTTATGTACTCAATCGTATGCCGAATCAACTGCATGAGTGGATTATCATAGGTGAACTCTCTTGTTGTATAGGCAATATTTCCCATAAAAGGGAGATTTTTTTTCAGATGATTTCCAGCATCTAGTACACCCTTCACATGACTATCGTTATGGAAAAATCGCTGGTATTCCTTATAAAGACCTTTTCTGAGAGCAGCTTGCAGATACTCGGGAAAGAGGTAAACCAAGAGTTGATAGAGTTTATCTTCAGGAGATAGACCGACATCCAAACTAGTCAGATTAATATTGAGAACCTTTTGTAAGAGATAATGCAAAAAATGGTCGTTACTTTCATCAGAAAAACGAGAGGAAATCGTTAATCTTTCTTGACCATATCCCAGAAAACCAATCACATTTCCTGTCTTGATTTCCTGATTAACTGTTTCCAAAATCTTTTGGTCCTTTTCTAAGTCAGGAGAATTCATCAAATCATTCGGGAAAATAAAGATACGGTCCTCTAGAGAAAGGCTATCTAGTGTTCTATCAAGAAGTGCTTGACTTAGGTTGGGATATTCTGCGACAAAGTCTTCTCTAGCAATTTTATGCTGATTATCAGTTATCCGCATCATTATCACCAGTCTCTTGCTGATTTGTTTGCTCGTTATTTGTCAGATCAAATGCTTTTTTCAATGTATCCAGAGTTTCAGTCTCTTCATAAGAACCTCGTAAGTAATCTTCCAAAAGCGGTTTGAGGTAATCAGACCAAAGTAATTCATAATCATAATCCAACTCTTTTAAATTACGGAAATAACTTGGTCCGATATGATAATGACTGTTTAACTCCTGAACGTTTTCAATAGCAGCGTTCAAGTTTCTTAAACGTTTTTTCGCTTCTTCCTCATGTCCATCTAGTTCGTTATCTAGAATGTATAACTGGCTTTCAGCAGTAACTTCAACAAAACGGAAACGACGACGCATAGCAAAATCAAAGGTATCTACTGAACGGTCAATATCATTCATGGTTCCGATAATGTAAACATTTTCGGGGATATAAAATTTTTCATCACTTTCGTGTAGATTGGCATATTGAGTAGATACACTTCCCTTTTCACCACGATAGTCTTTATCAATTGAGAAAAAGAGTTCTCCAAAAATCTTAGAAATCTCCCCACGGTTTATTTCATCGATGATGAAGACGAATTTCTTATCTGTGTCAATCTCTGTTGGAGAAATATAATCTTTCAGACCAAATCTTTTCTTTAAAGTTTCAAGAACTTTTTTCCCCTCACTCTTATAATACTTTTGTTCGTCATAATTCGGATCTTTATAAAGTTCGTATACATAATTTCTAGATAAACTCCATCCTGATGTTCCCTTATCATAATTAACGGATAGGTTTTGTTTACTATTTACTGACAGGTAAGAACCCTTTGTTAAATACTCTTTTTCATCCGAATTATTTATATAGGCTAGATAAGAATCCCAAGCTTCCTCAAAATTATCTTGTCCTCCAGTTTTCTGAGTTTCTTTCGCCTTCTGGCAAAACTGCTTAAAAATACCATCTTGTAATTTAAACTCAATAGCTCCATCCCCATTTGATACCGGTCTCAAACCCTCTACAAAATCTGTATAATCATAGGAAGGGTGAAATTGTACAAAGCCGATTTGATCTTCGTTGCCATCCGTTAATTCTTTGGCAATTTCTTTAGCAAGATAAGTTTTTCCTGTACCAGGAGCACCTCGGAGGATGAGGTTTTTTGATGAAAGTAAAGTTCGACTCAATGGATGTTGAAAATTAATTTGTGCATTCATTTGTTTCTCCTCTTGCTTATTATTATTGTCTATAAAATCTTTTGAATACTCAAATAAAATACTACCCAACATTGAAGATTCTAGTTCAGGATATGTTTTAGAAAACAGTTTACAAATCTCATGATTCTGACGATAGGATCCTCCTTGATTAAGTTGGGGAATCAACCTATTCCAAAATTCATTCTGACTATTCATATTTACCCCTAAAAAAGAATGATTCTCAGAATAAATACAAAGTAATTTTGTCACCACCGCAGAACGACCAATAAATTCATTCGTAGACTTTTTTATATCAAAGATCGGATTATCAAATTTGAGATGAATACCTTCTTTAATAATTTCGTACAAATCTGTTTTTAATTTAGTAAATCGATGATCCAACTCTGAAAGAGGAATGACTTTATTAGCTTGATCTTTATAACTCTTTGTTTTTTCATTCCAATAAATACCAAATTTTGAAGAACCTCCGCCTCCAATTCCCATAAATAAAGATTTGTATTTCCCCCTCTCAAGACCGTAGCAAAAAGAATTACTTTTAGCGCCTTTCCCAATGACATATTCATCGATAGACATGGTTAAAATTCTATCAAGTGGCCATTCTTTAAGAAATTCTTCACGTAATTTTTCATTGTGAATACTATATTTAAATGCATCTTCTCTTAATCTTATTTTATTTTCTTGGTACCAAGCATAAAAATCTTCCAAGCCAAGCTTTCTTTTATCCATCAATCTTACT
>NZ_AFUB01000001.1 GCF_000222705.1 Streptococcus mitis bv. 2 str. SK95
TATCATATCCTATAGAAAAAGAAAAGAATTTCTAAAGAAAAAGCCCAGTGTTAGGAGCTTCAATGTCTCTTAACACTAAACTTCTTTTCAATCTTAATAATACTCACCTTGACGGTAGTCCCATGAGTTAAAGGTATCTGACAAATGCATCATGATTTTATCAATGTCAAGCCCTTTGCGGATCACAACTGGCGCTGGTGAGGTTGATC
Source organism: Streptococcus mitis bv. 2 str. SK95 (assembly GCF_000222705.1). Classification (GTDB taxonomy): domain Bacteria; phylum Bacillota; class Bacilli; order Lactobacillales; family Streptococcaceae; genus Streptococcus; species Streptococcus mitis_AY. Next base: position 210 of record NZ_AFUB01000001.1, read on the forward strand.
GTGCTCCTCCTTGTTCTGGGATGAGTTTTCCGTCTTTATCAACCATAGACACCATCACACCTTGCTCGTAGCGCGTTTCAATCGTTTTGTCAGGTTGGATTGATGCCACATAGTCGTCTGCTTCGATGACAAGGTCCACTGCGCCTTCGATACGTTCTCCGATCCCTTCCACCTTACCACGATTTCCTTTTCCAGATGGGTTGGCTGATGAGGCATAGACCATCTTGCCTTCTTCCCAAAGTTTAGCAGCCAACTGTTCACCAGCTTTACCAAACTTGATGACAAAACAGCTAGTACCACGAACGTCTGTCATGAGTTCTTCACGACCATCACCGTATGCTTTCAATTTCTCAAAGGCTTCTGGTTTCCATGGAAGGATACAACCTAGAAGAATGTCTTCGTCCCAATGTTTTTGGTAGAAGGCTTCAATTTCTGGATTGAGTTGTGCTAAAGCGCGAAGCTCGTCCATGCTACCACAAAGTACAACACCTGGTTTGTTACGGTTACGCTCTTTGGCTTCAAATTTGCGTTCAAGACCTGCCTTATCGCTAGTCATGATGATGTAACCAACTTTTGTAGGGCAAACGATACAACCTCCCTCACCTTTTAAAATATCATAGCCTTCTTGAGAAAGTGTTCCGTTCCATTGAATGTGTTTTGTCATAGTTCTATTTCCTTTTCTATTTTTTCTAATCCTGCCAGTAGGCTGGACGTTGTTTTTCATAGGCAGCAATCAAATCTTCATACTGCAAGGTAATACCGATATCATCCAAACCATTTAAGAGCTTGTGTTTCCATTCGCTATCGATTTCGAAAGTGAATTCTCCGACTGGTGAGATGATTTTCTGTTGTTCCAAGTCCACGGTTACCGGGTCAGTTGGTTGCAAGTTGGCTAGTTTCTCTCTAACCTCCCTAGGCTGAACAATGGGCAACATGCCATTATTGAGTTCATTATTGTAATGAATGTCACCGAAAGATCCTGCAATCACGACCTTAAAACCATAGTCAGCCAGTGCCCAAGCCGCATGTTCCCTCGAAGAACCTGCTCCAAAGTTATCCCCTGAGATGAGAATACTAGCTTTACGATATTCAGGTCGGTTAAAGACAAAATCTGGATCCTCAGTGTAATTATCGTCCAGATAACGCCAAGCATACATGAGGTACTTACCAAAGCCTTTTTTATCAATCAACTTGAGAAACTGCTTGGGGAGTATTTGATCGGTGTCGATATTATCATTCATGAGAGGAACGGTCGTTCCCATATAAACTGTAAATTTCTCCATATCCTCTCCTTACTGGGCCTCTGGCATTTGCCGAACATCTACGAAGCGCCCTGCGATAGCAGCCGCCGCTGCCATGGCTGGACTGCAGAGATGGGTCTTAGCACCAAATCCCTGTCTGTCTTCAAAGTTACGGTTGCTGGTTGAGGCACAGTGGACCCCATCAGGGACCTTGTCAGGATTCATCCCCAGGCACATAGAGCAACCTGGGTCTCGCCACTCAAAGCCAGCGTCTAAGAAAACCTTATCCAAGCCCAACTTCTCAGCAGCTCGTTTGACAGGACGAGAGCCTGGAACCACGATAGCCGTTAAGTTGGGAGCTATTTTCTTCCCTTTGACAAATCGAGCAGCCAATTGCAAATCACTGAGACGAGCATTGGTACAAGACCCGATAAAAATATAGCCTAGTTCAATGTCCGCTGGCTTTTGACCAGGCTCCAAGTCCATGTAATTGTAGGCGCGCTCATCATTCATATCCTTAATTTCTGGAAAACTACTGTCAAAGCCAACGCCCATAGCAGGATTGGTTCCCCAGGTCACCATAGGTGCCAAGTCAGAGACATCCATATGGATAACCTTATCATAAACAGCATCATCATCGCTGACTAGGGTTTTCCAATCGGCAACCGCTTCCTCAAAATCTTTTGGGACACACTCTCGTCCCTTTAAATAATCATAGGTAGTCTGATCTGGATTCATAATTCCCATCTTAGAACCAAACTCGATAGACATATTGCAGATAGTCATTCTCTCTTCCATGGTCAAAGCATCAATCGCTTGCCCACGATATTCCACCACATATCCTACACCACAAGCAACGCCATACTTGGCAATTAAGGCTAAAATGTAATCCTTAGAATAAACTCCTTTTTGAGGAACACCAGTGAATTCTACCAGCATTTTCTTGGGTTTAACCTGCCAGAGTGTCTGAGTAGCAAAGACATGCTCGACCTCACTGGTCCCAATCCCAAAGGCGATAGCTCCGAAAGCTCCGTGAGTAGCTGTGTGGCTATCTCCACAGACGATGAATTTTCCTGGTTGCGTCCGTCCTGTTTCTGGACCTACCATGTGAACAATCCCTTGCTTCTCAGAACCGTGGGCCGCATGTTCGATCCCAAACTCCTCAACATTTTCAGCTAACTTATCAATTTGCGCTTTCGAAATGACATCTCGAATATCATAGATATTGACCGTAGGGACATTGTGGTCAAAGGTTCCAAATGTCAAGTCTGGCCGTCTCAATCTGCGACCCGCATCTCGTAATCCTTGAAAAGCTTGGGGACTGGTCACTTCATGAATATAGTGTTGATCCACATACATGAGTTGAGGCTGCCCCTCTTCTCCTGTGATGACATGGCGGTCCCATAGTTTATCAAAAATTGATTTTCCTGCCATCCATTACCTCCAAATGAAATATAAGGCTACTAGTGTGGTTACCATCCCAAGGAACCAAACCGTTTTAAAATACCATTTTCTAGTCTTGTGGTGAAAGGTCATTCCTGATAACCAGGCACCAAAACCACCACAAGCAAGGGCTAAAATGAGTAAGATTTTCTCTGGAACGCGCCAAGCACCTCTTCTTGCCTTGGATTTATCAATTCCATAAATGATGAAAATTATGACATTCCAAATCAAGAGGGCAAGAGTTATTCCTTCATTTATCTTCATAATCTTTCAATGATGGCTTCCGTCATTTCCTTGGTAGAAGCCTGTCCTCCTATATCTCTCGTTAAAATTCCTGCTGCCAAACTGGCTTCTACAGCATGTTCGATACGCTCTGCATTCTCAAAACGTCCAAAACTATCTCTCAACATCATGGCAACTGACAAAATCATGGAAATAGGATTGGCAATTCCTTGACCTGCAATATCTGGCGCTGAACCGTGAATAGGCTCATAAAGACTTGGCCCCTTTTCAGAATGACTGGCTGATGGCATGACTCCAAGTGTGCCTGATAGAACACTTGATTCATCAGATAAGATATCTCCGAAAAGATTTTCTGTCACGATGACATCAAATTTAGCAGGATTTGTAATCATAAGCATGGCAGCTGAGTCCACTAACTGGTGTTCCAAGGTTACATCCGGGAAATCCTGCGCGACTTCCTCAGCTACTCTCCGCCAGAGTTTTGATGTCGCTAGAACATTTTGCTTATCGATACTAGTAACGATTTTTCTGCGACTTCTTGCAATTTCAAAGGCCTTACGAATAATCCGCTCTACTTCCTCATAGCTATAGTCGTTGATATCACGCGCTTTTTGCTCTTCAAGGATATGATCTCCAAAGTAAATCCCGCCTGTCAACTCACGCACCACGACAAAGTCTACACCAGCAATTCGCTCCGGTTTGAAAGGTGATAAATGCTTGAGACTGTCAAAGATTTTTACAGGGCGAATATTGGCATAGAGATTGAGTTCCTTACGAAGAGCCAGCAAGCCTTGTTCAGGCCGAATAACTGCACCATCATACTGGGGACTACCGATAGCCGCTAGGAGAATAGCATCTGCTTCTCTACTTGCCTTGAGGGTTTCATCAGGTAAGGGTTGCCCCGCAGCATCAATACCTGCACCTCCAAAGGGGCGTCTATCTATCTCATAGTCAAAACCTGTTTTTGAAGCTAGAGCTTCCAGAACTACTAAACCAGCTTCCATAATTTCTGGACCAATTCCATCCCCTGCTAGTGCTACTATTTTCTTTGTCATAGCCTTCTCCTTTACACACTAGGCATGTCTCGGTAGGAAACACTTTGCCCCATCTCACCAGCATTCTCTTTTTGAACAAAAGTATTAGCATTAATATAGGCAATAGCTGAAGCTTTCAATACATCGAAATCAAGACCTGCTGCGTTAAAGATGGTTTCTGTATCTCTGTTTTCAACAGTGACCAAGACCCGAGCCTGGGCATCAATTCCATCTGTCACCGCGTCAATAGTATAGGACACCAAACGAACAGATTGGTTAAAGAACTTATCGATAGCGTTAAAGGTAGCTTCAACGGAGCCTTGTCCTGTCGCATTAAATTCGACTTTTTCACCATCCATATTAGCCAGGCTAACAAGCGCTTCGATGTCATTGTCTGCATGAGTTTGAAGTTGTAAATCATCAAAGTGGAAGCCTTCTGGATTTTCAACCATGGTTCCAGCTACCAGAGCTCGAATATCTGCATCTGTGATTTCTTGTTTCTTGTCCGCTAGCGCCTTGAACTTAGCAAAGAGTGGTTTGATATCCTCTTCTGAAAAGTCTAGGGCCAATTCCCTTAGTTTCTCAACAAAGGCATGGCGACCTGACAATTTTCCAAGCGGAAGACTATTACTCTTAACACCGACCAATTCAGGTGTGATAATCTCATAAGTAAGAGGATTTTTAAGGACTCCATCTTGGTGAATACCAGATTCATGAGAAAAGGCATTACCACCAACCACCGCCTTGTTTTTAGGAACAGGAATACCTGAGAAGCGAGAAACCATTTCTGACGTATTCATTGTTTCATCCAAAACAATATCACTAGTTGCTTGGAAGAAATCCTCACGAATCTTCAAAGCAACAGCTACTTCTTCAAGAGCAACATTACCTGCGCGTTCACCGATACCATTAATAGTTCCCTGGACACGTCCAGCACCGTGTTTAATTGCTGTCAAAGTATTTGCAGTTGCCATACCGAGATCATCGTGACAGTGGACACCAAAGACAACTTTATGATCTGATTTAATATTTTCAGTCAAGTGATCAAAGATGCGTGCAAACTCTTCTGGAGTCGTAAAGCCAACTGTGTCAGGGATATTGATATAAGATGCACCTGCATCGACCGCTGTTTGAACGACTTGTAATAGGAAATCCAACTCTGTTCTAGTCGCATCTTCAGGAGAGAACTCGACAACCTCAAACTTAGAACGTGCATAAGAAACATGCTCCTTAATAGCTTCTAAAATCTCTTCCTTGCTCTTATTGAGCTTATACTTGCGGTGAATCGGACTGGTAGCGATAAAGACGTGAACCTGTGGATACTTGGCATCCTTAAGTGCCTCATAACAAGCATCAATATCAGATTTTACAGAACGAGCTAATCCTGTCACTGCTGTTTTTTTCATGGCTCTAGCAATTTTTTGAACGGCTATAAATGAATCTGGACTAGCAGCAGGAAAACCAGCTTCAATTACAGAAATTCCCCATTTCTCCAGCTGTCTTGCAATGGAAACTTTTTCCTTTATTGAGAAGTTAACACCAGGAGTTTGTTCCCCATCACGAAGACTTGTATCAAAAAATTCAACTTTACGCATAAGATTTCCCCTTTTCCAAATGTGGTTTTAAAAAAAACATCTCGCTCGGAAACCCAAGCGAGATGTTGATTTACTCCCGCTTGGTAAGCCAAACAGGACTAATGCTTTTGCACTAGCCCGAGTACCTCAACAACAAAGCAAATTGATTAAACTTAGCTGTTTTCATGTTTGACTTTCTCCTTCGTTTGATGTCTTGTTAAGTATTTTAGCATAGGAAAAATCTCTTGTCAAGAAAAAATCCAATATTTTCTGAAAATTTCTTCAGTAAAGAATATTTTGCTAATTGAAAGCATTTGAAAATTCAAGCGAACTTCTTTATTTTTTCACGGTCAAGTTCCAACTTTTTTCGATGAGTTCTAACACTTCTTCATCTTGCAAACTATCATCGAGCGCCAGACTAAGCCAGTAGCGTTTGTTCATATGAAAGGCTGGATAAATGCCTTTTTGTGAAAGCAAGTCAGCTACTTGGTCATGTTTGAGGTTGACTGCTTCCGCTAGCCCTTCTCTCCCCTTATCTAGCCTATCCCAAGGTATTCTCATTAAAACAGCATACCACTTTTGATTGCCTTCATGGCGCAATACAGCTGTATCAGGCGACTTTTCCCACAGATACTCCAACTGATTACCATACTTTTCCTGAACTTTAGCCATGATACGCTTAGTCTGAGGGCAGATAAAATCCTGCACGTCAAAACAAGCCTTCCGAATCTGGTAGAGAATCTCCAGACAAGCCTCACGGACACTTCCAACAAAAGTCCCTCTCATACTTTCCATATGGACTTGAGGATAGAGGTCACCCGTTTCCTGGTCAAAGACCTGAAAAGCTAGCTTCCCATCGGTAACTGAAACATTCATAACAAAGTCACCTTGCAAAATCATGCAACTATAAGTCCAAACTCCACTACTTTCTAGAAAACCATAGGCACTGGCTTTTTCTTGATTAAACTGATAGGATTTAAAAATTTCAAACATAAGTGAAAACTGCTACCCAAAGCTAGCAGTTCCTTTCTATTTTTTAAAAGACAACTTTGGTTCCATGAAGTTGTGTCACGCCCAACTGGTCAATAAAGGTTTGACGGTTGTCCAAGTCAATCCCTCCACCTGGTAAGATTTCAATTTTACCTTTTGCATGTTCCAAAATTCTGTGATAGTGGGCAAAACGTTTTTCTAACGAGTCACCAGATACGCCAGCACGAGTCAAGATACGAGTGACACCAGCTTGGCTGAGCCAGTCAATAGCTTCCAACTGGTCTTCATCACTCAATTCATCAAAGGCCATATGGAAGACAATTTCCATTCCTTTAGATGCGGCAATCAGCTTCTCAAGATTAGTCTTATCCAACTTCTTATCAGCAGTTAAAGCACCAAAGACGACCCCTTGGCTACCTGCTTGAGCAGTTAAACGAATGTCTTCTAGCATGATTGCAATTTCCAGATCTTGATAGACAAAGTCGCCACCACGGGGACGAATCATGGTCATAATGGTGCTATCGTAGTTAGCTGCCAATTCAACCGCTGCCTTGGTCACTCCATAACTAGGTGTTGTTCCACCAACTGCTAAATTATCACAAAGTTCGATTCGACGAGCTCCAGCCTGCATTGCTTTTTCAAGCAAGGTCACATTTTCAGCACAAAATTCGTAAATCATTTGATTCTCCTTGATGTTTTCTTTAAATTTATTATATCATATTATTTTAAATATGCTTTTATTTTTATCAAGGCAAATTACTACTATTTTAACTATTCTTTGTCAGGAATGACTTTAAAAAGATAGTAGGTGATAAAGATAATCAAGGCTCCCAAACCGATTTTAACAGGCAAAAGAGGGGCAAAATAAATAGAAATTCCCATCAAGATATAGATAGATACAATGATTTTTTTCTTACGTTCACGCGCTATTGACTTGGTTTCCCGAAAGTCAGCTACATAGGTTTGATAAAGCTTTGTATGATAAAGCCAGTCTTCAAAACGCTTAGAAGATTTTGAAAAGCAAGCGATAGACAGCAAAAGAAAGGGCGTTGTTGGCAAGAGGGGCAAGACAACTCCAACAAGAGCCAAGGCTAAAGAAATAAAACCAAAACTAAGATAAATAAAGCGCATGTCTTCTCCTAATAAAATAATCTTCTACTAGTTTCCCACAAAATGAGGAAATTTGTCAAGTTTAAACTAAAAAGAGCCTGAAATTCATTTTCAGGACTCTTCATTTTATTTAATCTTTTCCTCTTCGTAGTCGCCATTACTACATACAACCTGCTTGCCACCACCACGGACTTTTTTCTCCACAAGGAAGTGTCCGCATTTTGGACAGCCACGGCCAATTGGTTTGTCCCATGAAGTAAATTCACATTCTGGATAGCGATTGCAACCATAGAAGATACGATTGCGCTTGGTTTTGCGTTCAATGATTTGTCCTTGATGGCAGCTTGGACACTCGACACCAATCTCCTTAACAATCGCTTGCGTATGACGGCAATCTGGGAAATTGCTGCATGCATAGAATTTACCAAAACGACCGAGCTTAATCACCATCGGACTGCCACAAACTTCACAGTCAAACCCAGCTGGCTCATCCTTGATCTGAATTTTTTCCATTTCCTCTTCAGCCTTTGCTACTTCTTTGGAGAATGGTTTGTAAAATTCGTCAATAACACGTTGCCACTGCTCTTTTCCAACTTCGACATCATCAAGTTTTCCTTCCATTTCAGCTGTGAAGGTCACGTTTACGATGTCTGGGAAGTATTCAACGATGAGCTTATTAACAATTTCTCCCAACTCTGTTGGTTCAAAACGTTTGGCTGCCAGACGAACGTAGTAACGTTTTTGGATAGTTTCAATAGTCGGAGCGTAGGTTGACGGACGTCCAACTCCATTTTCTTCCAAGGTCTTGATAAGAGTCGCTTCCGAATAGCGAGCTGGCGGTTGGGTGAAATGTTGCTCTGGCTTGCTATTGACCTGCTTGACCACATCTCCTACTGACATATCTGGCAGCATTTTGTTCTTGTCAGAGTCATTGTAAATAGCAAGATAACCATCAAACTTAACTTGGCTTCCATTTGCTGCAAACTGAACCCCATTTTGAGATAGCTTAACAGCCATGGTATCAAAGATAGCGCCTGTCATCTGGCTAGCCACAAAACGGTTCCAGATAAGAGTATAGAGCTTGAGCTGGTCTTTGTCCAAGTACTTAGCGATGCTTTCAGGTGTGTTAAAGACACTAGATGGACGAATGGCTTCGTGGGCATCCTGAGCACCTGAGGCATTCTTGACCTTGCTACCATGCTTGGAATACTTGCTACCAAAACGGTCGTTAATGTAGCTTGCCGCTTCATTCTGAGCCACTGGACTGATACGAGTCGAGTCTGTACGCATATAGGTAATCAAACCTTGCACGCCCGATCCGATATTGATCCCTTCATAGAGCTGTTGGGCTACCATCATAGTCTTTCGAGTACGGAAATTGATTTTGTTAGCAGCATCCATCTGCATGGTTGAAGTCGTATAAGGTAGGGGCGCATTGCGTTTGCGCTCTTTCTTATCTACCTGGTCTACTGTGAAATCTTTGCTAGTCAAATGGGATAAGACTTCTTTGACTTCTTCGTTGGTAGTCAATTTCATCTTTTTGCCATTCATACCATAGAAAGAAGCTTGAAATTGCTTGGTTCCCTTCTTAAAGACACCATCAATTGTCCAGTATTCTTCTGGTTGGAAGGCATTGATTTCATTTTCACGATCAATGATGAGCTTAAGGGCAACAGACTGCACACGCCCTGCTGATAAGCCCTTCTTGACCTTTTTCCACAAAATTGGCGAAATCGAATACCCTACCAAGCGATCCAAGACACGACGAGCCTGTTGGGCGTCGACCAAGTCCATGTCAATCTTGCGAGGTTCTTTAAAGGCATTTTTAACCGCATCCTTGGTGATTTCATTAAAAACCACACGGTTAGCATCGTTCTCATCTAAATCGAGAATATGAGCTAAATGCCAGGAAATCGCTTCTCCTTCACGGTCCGGGTCACTTGCCAGAAAGACTTTATTAGCCTTTTTGGCTTCTTTTTTCAAGTCATTAATGAGAGGGCCTTTTCCACGGATATTGATATACTGCGGTTCATAGTTATTTTCAATGTCAACTGACATGCTGGATTTTTTCAAATCTCGGATATGCCCGACACTAGCTAAAACCTTGTAATTTCGTCCTAGATATTTCTCAATCGTTTTCGCCTTGGCAGGCGACTCCACGATGACTAGATTTTTTTTAACTGTTGATTTTTTCTTCTTTGTTGCCGTAGCCACACTATCACACCTTTTCAAAGTAATAAACTTTATAAAGTGTAAACCATTTTTAAAGACCTGTCAAGACCTAAGTCCTATATATAGAAGAAAAGTTTATCTGAGTGAACAAATTTCTCCTTAAAATTCAAACTCAGCCAACACATCTTGACCACTGCTAATCAGCTTTGCTCCCTCTTGGATCAGGTGGTGACAGCCATCTGAATGGCCATCTAAAATGTTTCCTGGAATGGCAAAAACATCACGCCCTTCCTCCATAGCTCGCTCACAGGTGATGAGACTACCCGAACGCATCCTTGCCTCTGCTACAATAACCCCACGACACAGTCCTGCAATGATACGATTTCGAGCTGGAAAGTGAAATTTCAGAGGTTGCTCGCCAGGTCCATATTCGCTGAGAACCAGATGGTCATTGCCAATGTACTCCTGCAAGCGTTTATTGGCTTTAGGATAAAACACATCCAATCCTGTTCCAATCACAGCAATCGTTTTTCCACCATTTTGGAGTGCAGCCATATGAGCAGCCGTATCAATCCCTTTAGCCGAACCACTGACCACGATTAACTCGTTTTCCAAACCTTGGATAATTTTCTGGACCGACTTAGCACCTTGGCTCGAACAAGAACGACTCCCCACAACAGCAACCTTCGGAAACTTCAACAAGTCCAGATTTCCTTTATAAAATAAGAGCGCTGGAGCATCATAAATCTCACTCAAATCCCAAGGATAACAGTCATCAAGAATCGAGAAGGATGGAAATTTTTGGAACTCCTTCTCCAACTGTGCATCATCTATCTGGAAATAGCGTTCCATCAAGACAGCTGGATTACGGCACCCAGATATTTCTGCAATGTCACCTAGCAAGAGCTCCTGATCTACAGTCTCGTCATATTCAAGGACAGTTAGAATCTGTTGATTGGTCAGCCCAGCTTTTCTCAATTTGTAAATCTCATAGTTTGTGATCTTCATAAGCAACTCCATTTCTTTTTCTACTCATCTATCTATTCGTAAAAATAACAAAAAGAAGACCAGTTGATCTTCTTTTTGTTATTTATTCAGCTTTAGTAGTTGACCAACTACTTTCAACCATCGGTAAGATTGTTTTTAAAGTTTCCCCATCCCCTTCAAGTGAAACATAGCGGATTTTACCATCATTTGATCGGAAAACCCAAGTAACGAGGTATTTCCCTGACTTAGCAATTGCATTGACAACATAGGCTTCATAACCTCCAATGGTCGATTTGGAGCCCCAAACCTTACTGAAATCAGAGCTTTGTTCTTTGGAAGTTAAAATACTAGCAGAGACAGTCACAACATCCAGTTTGGCATACTCTTCTTCGCTGATATTAAACTGCTCAGCCTTGAAGGTATTCAGCGTAACAATGTTGATATCTGTTCCATCGCAATACTGTATATCATTTCCGCCTTCTACTTCATGGAATCGAACCCATGATTTGGGTACCTTGACAAAACCATATTCATTTGAACCGATGATTTGAGTCTCTTCCTTCTTCGCTTCGGAAACAGTAGAGCTAGAGCTACTCGTTTCCTGACTGCTAGAAGAACTAACCACCGCAGTCGAACTTTCTTCGGTTGCTGTTTGCGATTTATTGGAGCATGAAGCTAGAAAAACACTAGCAGTAACTACAGTACCTAAAATTAATAATTTTTTCATCCTACCACCTTTCCATCTGCATTATAAGAAAAATAAGGACTTCTGTCAAATTCTAACCTGATCTATTTTGTCAGTTGATGATTTTACTCGCTCTCATTTAAAGCAAAAACTCTTGAAAAATCTTCAAGAGTTTTGTTTTTTATTTCTATTCTTCATCCATGCTTAAGACGCTAAGAAAGGCTTCTTGTGGTACTTCTACTGATCCAATAGCTTTCATGCGTTTCTTACCAGCTTTTTGTTTTTCAAGAAGTTTGCGTTTACGCGAAACGTCACCACCATAACACTTGGCAAGTACGTTTTTACGAAGGGCCTTGATATCCGTACGAGCCACAATCTTGTGTCCAATAGCTGCTTGAATCGGCACCTCAAATTGTTGACGAGGGATGATTTTCTTAAGCTTATCAACAATGAGTTTTCCACGTTCGTAGGCAAAATCCTTATGAACGATAAAGCTAAGGGCATCAACTTTGTCTCCATTGAGAAGAATGTCCATTTTGACCAGCTTAGATGGACGGTACTCTGACAATTCATAGTCAAAGCTTGCATAACCACGCGTCGAAGACTTAAGCTTATCAAAGAAGTCAAAGACAATTTCAGCAAGTGGGATTTGATAGATAACATTAACACGATTGTCATCAATATAGTCCATGGTCACAAAGTCCCCACGTTTGCGTTGAGCCAATTCCATAACTGCTCCGACAAACTCCTGCGGTACCATAATTTGAGCCTTGACATAAGGTTCTTCAATGGTCGCAATCTTAGTTGGGTCTGGGAATTCTGATGGATTTGACACATCCATAGACTCACCGTCAGTTTGGTTAACCTTATAGATAACAGATGGAGCTGTCATGATGAGGTCGATGTTAAACTCACGCTCCAAACGCTCTTGGATAACATCCATATGGAGAAGTCCAAGGAATCCACAACGGAAACCAAATCCAAGCGCCTGCGATGTTTCTGGTTCAAATTGAAGACTCGCATCGTTGAGCTGCAATTTTTCAAGGGCTTCACGAAGGTCATTGTACTTGTTTGACTCAATTGGATAAAGACCCGCAAAGACCATAGGGTTCATCTGCTTGTAGCCATCCAGCGGTTCAGCTGCAGGATTGCTTGCTAGGGTCACTGTATCTCCGACACGCGTGTCTTGAACCGTCTTGATAGAAGCCGCAATATAACCAACGTCACCTGTCGCTAGGAAATCACGCCCTACTGCTTTAGGTGTAAAAATTCCAACCTCAGTAACGTCAAATGTCTTGCCGTTGCTCATGAGCTGAATCTTATCCCCAGGTTTGACAACTCCATCCATAACACGCACTTGAAGGATAACCCCACGGTAAGCATCATAGACCGAGTCGAAAATCAAGGCCTTGAGTGGTGCCGTCACATCCCCTGTTGGTGCAGGAACTTTCTCTACGATTTGCTCAAGAATCTCTTCGATACCAATACCAGCTTTGGCAGAAGCTAAGACTGCTTCACTGGCATCCAGTCCAATGACATCCTCAATCTCCGTACGCACGCGCTCAGGATCGGCTGCTGGTAGGTCAATCTTGTTAATGACTGGCAGAATTTCCAAATCATTGTCCAAGGCTAGATAAACGTTGGCAAGAGTTTGTGCCTCAATTCCTTGTGCAGCGTCAACTACCAAAATCGCCCCTTCACAGGCAGCGAGCGAACGCGACACTTCATAGGTAAAGTCCACGTGCCCAGGTGTATCAATCAAGTGGAAAATATAGGTCTCGCCATCTTTTGCAGTGTAATTGAGTTCGATGGCATTGAGTTTAATGGTAATTCCACGTTCCCGCTCAAGATCCATACTATCCAGAAGCTGGGCCTGCATTTCACGACTAGAAACCGTCTCCGTCTTTTCCAAAATGCGGTCTGCCAGCGTTGACTTCCCGTGGTCAATATGGGCGATAATAGAGAAGTTTCGAATCTTCTCCTGTCGTTTCTTTAATTCTTCTAAGTTCATGATGCTCTTCCTTTCAGGGTATCTATTAATTATAAATTGTTTTTAACATTTTGACAAGACCATACCCTGCTAGGAGTACTAATCTTTGGCAATAAAGCCATCATTTTCGATAAAGTGGTGTTCTGTCATTCCTTGGTCAGTAAAGACAATCCCATGAAGGACACCACCATAGACAGCTCCTCCATCCATGCCAATCTTGCCATCTTCTGTCATCCAAAGCTCAGCAGTACCTCGGTCTTGCTTGAGCAAACCATAAACCGGTGTATGCCCAAAGACAATGGTTTTTCCTGTATGATTGGCCGCTTCGTGGAATGGTTTTCTGAGCCAGACTTTCTTGTAATCAGTCGTTTCATGCCAGTCATCCAAGGTCAAATCAATACCCGCATGAACAAAGATATACTTGTCTGTCTCTACCACAAATGGCATTTGGCGGATAAATTCGACCAAATCCGCTGCTTCTGTCGCAACCCGTTTGGCATCTTCTACGCCATCAACTGGTGCATCCAAAGGACGTCCTAGGATTGAGTTAATGGTTGTGTCTCCACCATTGCGACGATAATGGTCATAGCTTTCTTCTGGATCATCGAGCCAAGTCAGAAACATATACTCGTGGTTTCCTGATAGACAGATAGCTCCATGATTGTCAACTAAATCCTTGACCATTTCTAAAACACGGCGACTATCTTCACCTCGATCAATCAAATCCCCTAGAAAGAGCAACTGAGTTTGACCATCCCAGGTTTTGAGCAGATCTTCTAGCATACCTGCTTTCCCGTGAACATCTCCAATTACATAATAGTCTGTCATCTTACTTCTCCCTCGTTTGCAATAATTCTCTGGCTTGGGTAAGGGCCGCTTCTGTTACATTCTCCCCAGCCAACATCTTAGCTACTTCCTCTACTCGCTCTTCTAAAGTCAAGAGACGAACAGTCGAAACAGTTGAGTGTTCATCGCTAATCTTTTCAATGAAGAATTGATAATCCGCGATGGCAATCACTTGTGGAAGGTGAGAAATAGCTAAAACCTGACCATGCTGGCCAATCTTATGAATCTTTTGAGCAATGGCTTGGGCCACACGACCTGAGACTCCCGTATCCACCTCATCAAAGACAATACTGGTCTTACCTTCCTTACGAGAAAAGGCAGACTTGATAGCCAACATGAGACGGGATAATTCCCCACCAGACGCAACCTTAACCAAAGGCTTAAAGTCTTCACCAGGGTTGGTCGAAATGTAAAACTCGACCATTTCATTACCTTCTCGACTGAATTTGCCCTTACTAAAGCGAACCTGGAACTGTGCTTTCTCCATATAGAGGTCTTGCAATTCTTGCTTAATCTCAGCTTCAAGCTGCTGGGCTAAGTTATGACGAGCAGATGCAAGCTGACCTGCCAAATCGACAAGATCGACTTCCAATTTTTTGAGCTCTGCTTCCATGTCTTCGGAAGAAAAATTATTACCCGTCAAGAGATTGTACTCATCCGTAATCTTAGCAAAATAAAGCAGGACATCATCCACAGTCCCACCGTACTTGCGGGTAATAGTATTCAGAAGGTCTAAGCGATTTTCGACCTGCATGAGGCGATTGCCATCAAAATCCAAGTCCTCAATAATATCTTCCAAACGTTTGGTAATATCTTCTAAAACATAGTAGGTTTCTGATAGAGAATTTGAAATTTCACGGTATTCAGGGTCGTATTCTTCGACACTTTCCATGTCATTCATAGCGGAACGGACATTAGCAAGACTGGAGAACTCCTCATTGTCCAACATACTATAAGCATTGGTTAGCGTATCCGCTATATTCTTGTGATTGAGGAGTTTATCTCGTTCTTGGTTGAGAGCCAAGTCTTCACCTGCTTGCAAGTTTGCTGCCTCAATCTCTGCCATTTGAAATTCCAACATTTCAATACGAGACTTGTGTTCCTGCTGATTTTTCTTGACTTCAAGAACTTGTTTACGCATTTTGCGATAGGCGTCAAAGCTTGTCTGATAAGCTTGTTTGAGTTCTACAAAAGCTGCATCACCAAACTCATCCAACATCTGGATGTGGAGTTGCGGACGCATCAATTCCTCCTGGTCATGCTGGCCATGGATATCCACAAGGTGTTGCCCAATAGCACGCAAGACAGAAAGATTGACCATCTGCCCATTGACCCGACTGATGCTACGCCCGTTCTGTAAAATTTCACGACGGATGATAATCTCATCCCCCAATTCCAAGCCTTGCTCTTCAAAAAGTTCCTGTAAAAGGCGACTATTTTCAACCGAGAAAAGCCCCTCTATCTCTGCCTTAGGAGCACCGTGACGAATAACGTCTGTCGTTGCACGAGCCCCCAACATGAGATTCATAGCATCTATAATGATAGACTTTCCAGCACCCGTTTCCCCAGTCAAAACAGTCATACCCTTTTCAAAATTGAGGGAAATGGCTTCAATAATGGCAAAGTTTTTTATCGAAATTTCAAGTAACATATAAACCTACCAATTTTTTACTTGTTCAAACATTTCCTTGGCGTCTTCTTCATTTCTCAAGATAATCAAAATTGAGTTGTCGTCTGCCAGGCAGTTGAAAATTCTCTCTGAGAAAGTATTCATCAGCTGACTCTTGACAAAGGCAGTATTCCCAGGAATGACGTCCAGATTGATCATATTTCCCATGCGCTCAGAACCTACTATGTTATTCTCAGCCAACTGCAAACTTCTTACAATTGTTTTTGGCAATTCATAGATGTATTTATTGTTCTTCAAAGGAATTTTTACGATACCCAGTTCCTTAATATCTCGTGACACCGTCGCTTGAGTGGCAGAGATACCTGCTTCCTTTAAGTGCTCAACGATTTCTTCCTGTGTTCCGATTTGATAATCTGTTACAAATCTTCTAATTTTTTCAAGTCTTTCTTTTTTATTCATCTTTAAATTCTCTATGTGCTCTCTCTACAACTTTTTCTATTTCAGGGGCAACTTGGTTGCTTGCTCCCTCTTCCTTTTTCAAATATGCCAGAAATTCGATATTTCCATGTCCACCTTGGATTGGTGAATAGTCTAATCCAAGCACTGAAAAACCTTGCTCAACTGCCATAGCAGTGACTGATTCAAGGACATGTTGATGAACCTTGGCATCACGAATGATTCCATTTTTCCCAATCTGCTCACGGCCTGCCTCAAACTGAGGTTTGACAAGTGCTACAACTTGACCTTGATCAGCCAAAACACGATGCAAGGCTGGTAAGATCAGACTCAGGGAAATGAAACTCACATCAATACTGGCAAAGCTCGGTTCCTGCTTAAAGTCAGTCCTTTCAGCATAGCGGAAATTAAACTGCTCCATACTGACAACCCGAGGATCTTGACGCAATTTCCAAGCCAACTGATTGGTACCAACATCAACTGCAAAGACCAACTCAGCACCATTCTGCA
Source organism: Streptococcus mitis bv. 2 str. SK95 (assembly GCF_000222705.1). Classification (GTDB taxonomy): domain Bacteria; phylum Bacillota; class Bacilli; order Lactobacillales; family Streptococcaceae; genus Streptococcus; species Streptococcus mitis_AY. The sequence continues at coordinate 17,121 of NZ_AFUB01000001.1, forward strand.
ACATGACGTCGGTAAATCCTCCAGTGGAGGCCCCAATATCAATCGTTGTCGCTCCTTCCACTGACAAGTCAAAGACCTGCAAGGCCTTTTCCAGTTTCAAACCACCACGACTGACATACTTGAGTTTTTCACCTTTGAGTTTTAGCTCGGTATCGTCTGGGATTTTCTCTCCTGGTTTGTCAAAGCGTTCTCCATTAAGAACATCCACAACAAGCCCAGCCATAACACCCCGCTTGGCTTGTTCTCGTGTCTCAAACAAGCCCTGTTTATAAGCTAATACATCCACTCTTTCCTTAGCCATTGATTCTCAAACTTTCTACTACTTTCACAATCGATTCTGTCTTAAAGGGAACCTGTTGGGCAATTTCTTCTAATTTTACATTAGCTTGATCCAGAGTTTGGTTACAAAAGGCAATGGCCTCCTCCAAACCCAACAAGGCAGGATAGGTTGACTTTTCTGCCTGCAGGTCCTTTTGTGGTGTTTTGCCGATTTCCTCAAAACTAGCTGTCACATCCAGCACATCATCTCGAACTTGAAAGGCTAGCCCAATCAATTCACCCACAGTTTTCAGTTTTGCTTGTAACTCTGGTGCTAATTCTGCTATGATAGCAGCTGCTTGAAAAGGATAGGCTAGTAACTTACCTGTTTTATTAGCATGAATGGTCTGGAGTGCGTCCAGAGACAAGTGCTGGTGTTCGCCCTCCATGTCCAGAACCTGCCCTGCAACCATGCCTAGACTTCCTGATGCTAGGGATAAGTTGGCAATCAAGTCCACCTTGATCTGACTTGGCAAATCTGCCTGCGCTATCAAGGCGTAAGGATCTAGGAACAAAGCATCTCCTGCTAAAATGGCTAATGCTTCGCTGAATTTCTTATGATTGGTCAAACGTCCTCGACGGTAATCATCATCATCCATAGCAGGAAGGTCATCGTGAATCAAGCTTCCTGTATGAATCATTTCCAAGGCCGCAGCCACCTGCGCGTGAGCTGGTTGGATTGCGACCTGCAAGGCTTCCAGAACTTCTAGCAAGAGAAAAGGACGAATACGCTTGCCCCCAGCATGAATGGAATAGAGAACGGACTCTCGTAAACTAGAAGCAATCTGCTGGTCTCCATAAAAATCTTCCAAGGCAGACTCCACAAGAGCTAATTTTTCTTGCTTCTTCATTCAAAATCACTTTCTGTTCCGTCTTCTTGCATGACCTTGACCAAGGTCTTTTCAGCCTTATCCAGCGTCGCTTGGAGCTCTTTTGACAAGACCATGCCTTTTTGAAAGGCAGCAATCGCATCTTCCAAAGCGATTTCACCATTTTCTAAACTTTGGACAATGGTCTCCAGTTCTGCTAGATTTTCCTCAAATTTCTTTTGTTTTGACATCTTTAACCTCTAATTCTACTTGACCATCTCGCATCAAAAGCGTCACTTGGTCTTTTTTCTTCAACTTCTCAACCGAATCCACAACTGTCTCCTCTTTTTTGACAATAGCATAGCCACGCGCCACGATTCGACTGGTATCCAACATCAGCAAGGCTTCCGAAAGTCGCTTGACCTCAGCAACCTTGGCATCATAAACTAACGCCATTTGGCTACGGAGGAGCTTGTCCAACTGACCTAGACGGTCTTGATAGCGTTGTATTTTGGTTATAGGTGATAATTGTACCAATTGATGCGTCCTTGCTTGTACTAATTGGTTGCTATCAGAAATCCGTGTTCGTAAACTTTGTTTTAATCGCAGTTGCAGTTGGTCCAATCGTTGCAAATAACCATCATACAAGCGCTCTGGCTGTCTAAAGATGACTGACTGACTGCATTTTTTCAAAGCTTCTTGTTTCTTAGATAGGACATTTCGGACTGCTGTTGCCATTCGTTTTTCTTGATTTTGCAAATGAGCCAAGAGATCCAACTCGGTCACTGGTGTTGCCAGTTCTGCTGCAGCCGTTGGTGTCGCAGCCCGACGATCCGCTACAAAGTCAGCCAAGGTCACATCCGTCTCATGACCAACACTGGAAATAATTGGCAAACGGGATTCAAAGATAGCTCTTACGACAATCTCTTCGTTAAAGGCCCAGAGATCCTCGATGGAACCACCACCGCGGCCAATGATGAGGACATCTAGGTCCTCACGCTCATTAGCACGCGCAATATTTCGAGCAATTTCCTCCGCAGCTCCATCACCTTGCACCTTGGTCGGATAGAGAAGAATATCAACACCTGGGAATCGTCTGCTCACGGTTGTGATAATATCTCGAATAACGGCTCCACTGCGACTGGTTACTACACCAATTCTCTTAGCAAACTGGGGAATAGGTTGCTTGAAGCGTTCTTGAAATAAACCTTCTTCTGTCAGTTTTTTCTTAAGTTGTTCAAACTGAATCGCAAGCGCCCCAATCCCATCAGGCTCAGCTTTTTCAATGATAATAGAGTAGCTCCCACTGGGTTCATAAACCTGAACACGACCAATCACATTGATCTTCATGCCTTCTTCTAGGTCGAAGCCTAATTTCTGATAAATCCCAGACCAGATGGTCGCTTGAATGACTGCTCGGTCATCTTTTAGGGAGAAATATTGGTGAGTAGGACGTTTACGAAAGTTGGAAACTTGACCAGTTAAATAGACCCGTTCCAAGTAAGGGTCTTTATCGAATTTCATTTTCAGATACTTGGTCAAAGTTGTTACCGATAAATACTTTTCCATCTCCACCTACTATTCATTTTCTTGCTTTTCCATGGGTATTATTATACCAAAAATATGATTAAAAATCTCCTTTTTCCTACCGAAACTACAGGAAAAATAGAAAAAGGAGGCCAGGCCTCCTCATCTGATTATTTGCTGTTACGAGCTTCTTCCAAAATCTTTGCAATTTTTGTCGTCAAAAGATCGATAGCCACGGTATTGCTGACTCCCTCAGGAATGACGATATCCGCATACCGCTTAGTCGGCTCGATAAACTGGTGGTACATGGGTTTGACCACACCCAAATACTGATCAATAACGCTATCTAGACTGCGGCCACGCTCTTCCATATCACGCTTGATACGACGAATAATGCGCACATCATCATCTGTATCCACAAAAATCTTGATATCCATCAAATCGCGCAGACGCTTGTCCTCCAAGACCAGAATCCCCTCAACGATAAAGACATCCTGAGGCTCCTGACGATAGGTCTTGCTACTCCGTGTATGCGCTGTATAGTCATAAGTCGGAATATCTACTGGACGACCCGCCAACAACTCTTTAATTTGCTCGATCATCAGATCTGTATCAAAGGCAAATGGATGGTCGTAGTTGGTTTTGACACGCTCTTCAAAAGTCAAATGAGACTGATCCTTGTAGTATGAATCATGCTCAATCATGGAAATCTTCTCATCAGGAAAATGTGATAAAATGGCCCTCGAAACACTGGTCTTACCACCACCAGAACCACCTGTCACTCCGATAATGATTGGTCTATTTTGCATGCTATCCTCCGTTTTTTTATCCGTGGTCTATTCTATCACATTTTTTGCAAAATTTATAGTCTGATTTTGGATAGATTATGGGTAACACTTCAAATCCCTACATCTCAGTTAGACTAGCCAAAAACCTTTCTCGGCTTGTAGAGATTGCCCCTTTTTTCTAGAATAGCTAGCAATTTATCGCCTTCAAAGGCAGCCAATTCCTTATCTGACTGATCAAACTCGATAAAACGACCAAAGCGCACTTCTGTAGCCTCTTCTGGACTTAGGAAAACTTTGACAAGGTCACCTGTACCAATCTCTAAAGGATGGAGAAAGTCCAGTTGCCCAGCCTCCACTTTTTCAGCAATTTCTTCCAAGGTCAAGGCATCTTCTAACTGCAAACCTGCAGCACTGGTACGTGTTAGGTGGGACATATGGGCCGCATAACCAAGCTTCTCTCCCAAGTCAACAGACAAGGTACGGATATAAGTTCCTTTGCTACATTTTACGCGAAAAGTGAATCGTGCAAGTTCGCCCTCATAAGAAATCGGACTTGTCCGCTCAAATTGATAAATAGTCACCTGACGTTCTGGACGCTCTATTTCCTGACCAGCACGCGCATACTCATATAGCTTGCGGCCATTGACCTTTACAGCCGAATACATAGGCGGAATCTGTGTAATAGGCCCAGTAAAGCTCGCAATCGTTTCATCGATAAGCTTTTCATCCAAGGGCGACAAAACAGGGGTCTCTGCGACCACTTCCCCACTAGCATCCTCTGTTATCGTTGAATAGCCCAGGGTGATTTCTCCCTCATAAACCTTACCCTCATCCTGCATAAACTCGACCATGCGAGTCGCCTTGCCAACCGCAATCGGCAAAACACCCACCACATCCGGATCCAGCGTCCCACCATGACCAATTTTCTTGGTTCCTAAAATCTTACGCAGTTTAAAGACCGCATCGTGCGAGGTCATCCCCGCTTCTTTCTTTAAGTTGATAATACCGTTCATGTGTTGCTTTCTCACTCCCCTTTCAGTGCTTCGAACTTCGCTTTCATAGTTGGATTTTTTCGGGTCAATTTTTTGACGGAAACATCTTCTAATTTATTGTTAGCGAGGCGGAGTTGGTTTTCGGATGTGGTTAGGAACTTCTTGACCTCTTCCATGCGTTTGATGGCCTTGTCGATTTCATCGATTGCTTTACCAAAGTTGGTCGAAGCAGAGTTGTAGTTTTTGGCAAAAGCTACTTTGAAGGCATTCAAGTCTTCTTCAAAATGCGTAATATCGATATTCTGCTCTCGCACTAAGGTCAACTCTTGTTTGTATTTTAGGGAATTAAGCGCCGCATTTCGCAGGAGACCAATTAACTGGATAAAGAACTGAGGACGAACCACATACATCTTTTCATACTCGTGGCTGACGTCAACAATCCCTGTGTTAAAGTAGTCGTTATCTGCTTCTAACATGGTCACCAAAACGGCATATTCACAGTTCTTCTCCCGACGGTCCTTGTCCAATTCCTTGTAAAAATCCGCATTCTTATGTTTTTTCTCTGTTCCGTCCGCTTCATTTTTCATTTCAAACATGATGGAAATGATTTCGACTCCATTTTCATCACTCTCGCGGAAGATAAAGTCCCCTTTGGAACCACGCGCAGAGACCTTGTTATCCTTCTCAAAGTAGGCATTTGGAAAGGCAAAACTACGGACCTTGTTAAACTCACTCTCTGCATACTGTTCCAGACTTTCCCCGATAGCTTTTGTAGATTGTTGGGCTTTGAAATTCTTGTAAAATTCGACTTGTTCACTAGCAGCCTTAAGCTGGGCTTCGTAATTCTGCTTGACAGAAGCTAGAGATAACTCATTTTCCTTTTCTTGCAAGAGGAGCTGATTTTTGACCTGATCGCGTTCTTTTTCTAGGTCAGAAAGGGTCTTTTGTAGTTGATTTTCATGCTCCAAACGCAAGGTGGCCAATTGGTTTTCCAAGGCCTGTACTTCCTTGTCCTTGGCCAATAAAGCCTCATGGCTTGTCTGTTCAACTTCTTTCTTGGCCAACTCTTTCTCTGTATCAAAGTTTTGGATTTGACTCTGCAATTGAGCGATTTCTTGATCCTTCTGAGCCAGTTTAGTCTGTTGCTCATTCATGGCCTTTTGCTCAGCCAAGGCCAGCTCCTGCTTCATCCGGTCGTGTAATTCCTTATCAAACTCTACCGTTCTCACTTGGGATAAAAGTTCGGCATACTGACTTTCATTTACTGTAAAGACTTCCCCACAGTTGGGACATTTGATTTCGTTCATAACTTTCCTCTTTCTAGACTTCTGTAACCATTATATCATGCCTGAGGGAAAATCAAAAACAGCGAGTCGAAACCCACTGTTTATATCTGTTACTTTAAATTTTTTCCAAGGCCAAACGCAAATCTTCAATCAAATCCTCTACATTTTCAAGACCGATCGACAAGCGGATTTGGTTTGGTGTGACACCTGCTGCTTCTAGGTCTTTTTCTGACAATTGACCGTGAGTGGTTGTCGCAGGATGGACAACAAGCGATTTGGCATCCGCTACGTTTGCAAGGTCAGAGAAGATTTCCAAATTATCAATCACCTTGCGAGCTTCTGCCTCTCCACCTTTAACATGGAAGGTAAAGATTGAACCCACACCTTTTGGCAAATATTTCTCAGCCAAGGCATGATATGGACTGTCAGCAAGCTTTGGATAATTTACCTTCTCTACCTTAGGATGGTTGACAAGGAAATCAACAATTTTCTCTGCATTTTGCACATGGCGTTCCACACGAAGTGAAAGAGTTTCAAGTCCTTGGAGCAAGAGAAAGGCATTAAATGGCGACAAGGCAGCACCTGTATCACGAAGCAATTGAACACGAACAGCGATAATAAAGGCTGCTGCACCAACATCCCGAGTATAGCTCAAATTGTGGTAACTTGGATCTTCCTCAACAAATTGAGGAAATTTCCCTGATGCTTCCCAATCAAAACAACCACTGTCCACGATGACACCGCCAATAGTCGTACCATGACCACCGATAAACTTAGTTGCTGAGTGGACTGCAATATCGACACCGTGAGAAAAGACATTGATCAAGTATGGTGTTGCAAAAGTATTGTCCGAAACGAGAGGAATTTGGTGTTTATGAGCAATCTCTGCCAATTTTTCCAAGTCAGGAATGTTAATCAAGGGATTGCCCAAGGTTTCAATCAAGACAAGCTTGGTATTGTCACCGATAGCTGCTTCTACTTCCTCCAAATTATCAACATCGACAAAGGTTGTTGTGATCCCATAACGAGGAAGGGTTTCTTTCAAGAGATTGAATGTTCCACCGTAAATAGTTGAGGCCGCTACTACGTGGTCACCTGCGTGAGCAAGAGCCAAAATAGTGTAGGTTACAGCAGCCATACCAGATGCTGTCGCTAGCGCTCCGACACCACCTTCAAGGGCAGCGATACGTTCTTCAAAGGCTGCTGTTGTAGGGTTAGTGATACGAGTATAGATATTTCCCGCTTTCTTCAAGGCAAAAAGATCCGCCGCCTCTTGTGTATCATCAAAAACAAAGGATGTTGTCTGGTAAATCGGCACTGCACGAGACTTAGTAGCTGGATCAACTACCTGCCCAGCATGTAATTGTAGGGTTTCAAATTTAAATTCACGAGTCATTTCACGACCTCCAAATAGCTTCATTACGGATATTGTATCATCTTGAGCCAGTCTTTTCCAATACCGTTTTTCTATATTTTGATATAAGGAACAACTATGACTAGTCTTACACCTCAAACAAAAAAGCACGATTAACTCGTGCCTGTTTTTTAATCTACATAAGTATCTTCATTTTTATTGAGGAAGGCGTAAGGTAAGCCCATCAAGAGACCTCCTCCGATAAAGTTCCCGACAAAGGTTACACCCCAGTGACGAAGGATATTAGGTATGTCAAAGTTAGCAATTGAATCAGCTGCAACACTGAACTTAACAATCGCAAAAGAAGCAAAGTTCGCAGCAATGTGTTCGTTTGTTAAGAATACAAACATGTAAATTGCAGACAAAACAAGCCAAAGTTTTGCCCCACCGTCTTTCACCAAAACGAATGAAAGAATGGCAATATTTACAAAAATATTTGCTAAAATACCTTCAAGCAAGACTAGCTCATTGGAACGGCCTAACTTCATCTCTACAACCCCGGAGATAAAACTATCATGAGTCAGATTTGCATAGGCTGCTGAGTGGGCAAAGCCCCAACCTGCTATCAAAGCTCCGATAAGGTTGAACAAGGTACAGTATAGTAAAATCTCAGCTGTTTTTCTCCAAGAGATTTTCTTCAAAAAACTACCCGCAGTTAAGAACATCATGTTTGAAGTTACCAACTCAGCATTCAAGAAAACAATGTAGGCCAATCCCCAAGCAAAAACGAATGGGAAGAGGAAGCGTCCACTGCCTGGTGCGATCTTATTAATCAAGTCAGCCCCAACTGCGCCCGCAGCCGTACTAAATGTTAAAAAAGCACCTGCAAACATGGAACGAATCGCATACTTAAACTTACTTTGGCTATAAAGACTTTCTTTCTTCTTGCAAGCAAATTCAATTTTTGAAATAAATTCTGAAGAGACCATAAAAAACTCCTAAAACTTTTATTTGTGAATATTATAACATAAAACACGCATTTTGAAAAGCCTTTCTTGTATCCGTTTTCTACAAAGAAAATCAAGGTATTGGGAATTCCATAAATCTCTCCTTTATCCATTAACAGAAAAACACTTCAACTTTTCAAATTGATCATCTAAAAATTCAAACTCAAATAGATGCCAGTCATCGAAGGTTTGCTCACAATAACTAACTGTTCCTTGATTGTAATCAATGATGGGTTTCCCCAGCTTGTTCTTCACATCTTCCTCACTGACATCTCCATACCTTTCCTTAAGATCAGCAAGCATGAAGTTGATGATTCTATTGATATTTTTCCGATAATTTTTTGCTAACAACTGAACTTTATCCATAAATCCACAATCAGGCTCCTCGTCCCAAACAAAGATCACTCCTTCATACTCATAAGTATATTGCGGCAAACTCTCATCAAAATTCATTTTTCACTCTCCAAATATTCCTACAACGATTAAAACATATCATCATAATGTTCACTTGCTTGTTGCACAAACTCGAAAATATTCAAAGATATGGGTTTCATTTCCAGTGAGCCTAATGCCCCCAAATCATTCATATAAATGGTATCGTCAGCATCTTTCTTTATAAAAAATGCGGCATCCCCATCTTGCCCAATCAGGAGAAAATCTGGTTCCCACTCTTCTATTTGGTAGGTGGAGTTTCTTTCTAGCAAATCTAACCTCGAATATAAGGTAATACCTGTATTCTCTATGACAAAGTCTCCTGCTTTGTCAATTTTGCTCAAGAATTCTGCGTATAGGTTTGGAAGTACCAAATCAATCTGATGATTCATTGTCAGCTCCTATTCTATTTTTCCTACTGCGAAAGCTCTATACCTCATCTTCACCTAGTTCTCTAAAATGTGAAATATGGTATCCAAAATAACACTTCCCCGATTTTCCTATGAAGATTCCTTGTCCAGCCATATTGGTAATTCCTCCCAAGAATATCATAGGAAGATCCTTGGCAAATGGAAAACTACTTGTTATGTCTTCTTTGAGCGTAACTAAAGACTTTTCTCTTAACCGACTCATTATCTATCCTCTCTTATACTAGGCATCCTTCGGTTTCTTACGATAAATCTTTCAACTTATCCATCTATTACAATTCTAATATGGTAGTTTTTAGTTTCATTCTTTAGATTCTTCACAAGGAGATCATTCTGTTTTGATTTGCCACAGAAAAATGATAGAATCTTTCTGTTTTTCTGTTCAATAAACACATGATACCTTGCCCCATTCAATTTGACACTTCGAATATATTTGACTTCAATCCTTTTGATGTTATTCAGCGGAATGATTCGCTTCACAAATACGAAAGCATTGTGAATATAAAGTCTCCCATTGGCAATGTGAAATGGGGCAAAAAAATTACCACCACTACGACGGACAATTATAAAACGTCGCCAAAAGATTAGTAAAAGAATAGAGGTTAATAAGTAAAAGGCAAAACTAAAGACAGGACTTTCCCACATCATTTTCATTCCAATCCAAAAATATTCGAACATGTATTATTCTCCTTTGAATGATGACTCTATTTGAGAAAAAACCAGTGAAAAATACAATTCACTGGTTTTTGAGGTTAATAACGTTGTTTATATGGCTGATTAAAGGCGTTTAGGATATCATCAGATGTTTCAGAATATGCTTTAACTTCTTTAAAATCACCTTTAACAATAATCCGCTCTGTCGCATTATAGTCCACACAAGTTACCAATGTGATTTCTTTAATACCATCACGATCTTCAATTTCGTCAACGCGATCAGGCGTTACGTGCTTCACCTCACGAATCTCATAGGTGTATACTTTATCTTTATCAGTCAGATAGATTTTCATCCCTGCCTTGGCATTGACCAAAGGTGAAAAGAGCATCTGACTCGCATTCTCAGCAGTAAAGATATGGTGGCTGGCTAGTGAATAGTTGCCTTCTCCCATTTTCTGATTTGCTTTCATGGTTCCTGCTCCATAGAACAAGTTTACATTATCCAAACCTTTAAAAATAGGCAGGTTGATCTCTACTTCAGGAATGGCAATCCCTCCTATAACTGGAAGTTGCTGAGCATCCCACTGGGCAGCTAACACCGCTTCCGATGAAATGGATTTGACAGAATCAAAATCAAAATTTCCCTCTGTTTCTTTATTCTCTTCAATCTTTTCCTTAGTCACCTGACTGACCTGGTATTTATTGGTATTCCAAACCATAAAGATGTCACGAATTTGAGCATTAAAAATCAAGGCAAGGGATAGAAGAATCAAGAAACCGGCTAAAATATTGAGAAATAGATTCCTACGCTTATTCTTCTTACTTTTTATTTTTTTATGAGACATTATGCTTTACCTTCTGTTTCAATTTCAGTCCCAACTTCTTCTTTTTCTGCTGCAGCAACTGTTGTAAAGGTCACAATCTTGGCATCTTGGTCTAGACGCATCACCTTAACTCCCATAGTTGAACGTCCTGTTTGTGAAATATTGGCAACGTTTGTTCGGATCATGACACCTGTATCCGTGATAATCATCAGATCTTCATCACCTTTGACAGTGAGGAGGCCTGCAAGAGGACCATTCTTTTCAGCAACATTGGCTGTCTTCATCCCTTTACCACCACGGCCTTTAGTTGGATATTCAGTAGCAAGGGTACGTTTACCATAACCTTTTTCAGTGATGATAAGAACTTCATCCTGATCAGTAATCACGCTAGCACCAACTACTGTATCTCCTTCACGAAGATTAACTCCTCGGACACCCGTGGCGATACGACTCATTCCACGAACAGCTGACTGATTAAAGCGAACAGCATAACCAAACTTGGTACCAACAATGATATCTGTGTCTTCTTCTGTCAATAGGACATTAATCAATTCGTCTTCATCCTTGAGATTCAAGGCCTTAAGTCCATTTTGACGAATATTTGCAAATTCTTTAACACTGGTTCTTTTCACGATACCGTGACGAGTTGTGAAGAAGAGATAGGCATCATCACTACGTTCAGACTCAACGTTGATAATGGTCTGAATGCTCTCACCCTCGTCCAACTTCAAAAGATTGACAACTGGCAAGCCCTTGGCTGTACGACCATATTCTGGGATTTCATAACCTTTAAGGCGATAGACGCGTCCTTTATTGGTAAAGAAGAGCAAATGATCATGGGTGCTGGTTGAAACCAACTCACGCACAAAGTCATCATCCTTAACTCCAGTACCTTGAACGCCACGTCCACCTCGTTTTTGAGCTGTGAACTCACCTTGGTCCAGACGTTTGATGTAGCCCTTGTTCGAAAGGGTAATCAAAACATCTGTCTCCTCAATCAAGTCTTCGTCCTCAAGGGTCAAGACTTCTCCGACCATCAATTCTGTACGACGTTTGTCACCAAACTTGCGTTTGACTTCGTCCAATTCCTCTTTGATGATTTGAGCCACACGCTCTGGTTTGGCAAGAATATCGGCCAAATCTGCAATCAAGGCAATCAATTCATCATACTCTGACTGAATCTTATCTCGTTCCAATCCTGTCAAACGACGAAGACGCATATCAAGGATAGCCTGACTTTGACGTTCAGAAAGCTTGAACTTGCTCATCAACTCAGCTTGCGCTTCCGCATCTGTTTCACTAGCACGGATAATTCGAATTACTTCGTCGATATGGTCTAGCGCGATTAAAAGACCTTCTAAGATATGTGCCCGTGCTTCTGCTTTTTCTTTGTCAAAACGGGTACGGCGAACAACCACTTCTTTTTGGTGCTCGATATAAGCATCCAAGATTTGACGAAGGGACAAGATCTTCGGTACACCGTTTTGAATCGCCAGCATGTTGAAACCAAAGTTGGTTTGCATCTGGGTCATCTTGAAAAGGTTGTTAAGGATAACATTGGCAGACGCGTCGCGTTTGACCTCTATCACAAAGCGAACCCCTTCACGGTTGGACTCATCACGTACAGCTGTAATGCCCTCAAGGCGTTTTTCCTGAACCAAGCGAACAATATGCTCATGGACCTTGGTTTTATTGACCATGTAAGGGAATTCTGTTACAACGATGCGCTCACGACCCGTCTTAGTAGTTTCAATCTCTGTGCGAGAACGAAGAACAATGGAGCCTTTACCAGTCTCATAGGCCTTATGAATCCCTGATTTCCCCATAACAAGGGCACCAGTTGGAAAATCGGGACCAGGTAAAACTTCCATCAAGTCCTTAGTAGTCACATTCGGATTGTCCATGACGAGCTTCACAGCATCAATGGTTTCACCCAGGTTGTGAGGCGGAATATTGGTTGCCATCCCAACAGCAATCCCAGTTGCCCCATTTACCAAAAGATTTGGAAAACGGGCTGGCAAGACCAAGGGTTCACGTTCATTGGCATCGTAGTTATCTACGAAATCAACTGTATTTTTATTGATGTCACGAAGCATTTCCAGAGCAATCTTGCTCATACGTGCCTCAGTATACCGCTGAGCGGCAGCACCGTCTCCATCCATAGAACCAAAGTTCCCATGCCCATCGACAAGCATGTAACGATAGCTCCACCACTGGGCCATACGGACCATGGCTTCGTAAATAGAGGAATCCCCGTGTGGGTGGTATTTACCCATAACATCCCCTGTGATACGGGCTGATTTTTTATGAGGTTTGTCTGGAGTAACACCTAGTTCATTCATCCCGTAAAGAATACGGCGGTGAACTGGTTTTAAGCCATCTCGAACATCAGGAAGAGCACGCGCTACGATAACACTCATGGCGTAATCGATAAAACTGGTCTTCATCTCCTTTGTCAGATTGACATTCACTAAATTTTTATCCTGCATTAATAAATGCCTCATTTCACTATTAGTAATTAGATATATTATACCATAAAATGTCCTTTATTTCAGGCTTCTGAAACTACTAAAACGTTTACATCGATAACCGAATAGAATATTCGTGACAAAGCTTTTTAAAAGTGATAGAATGAAAGTGTCCGGGGATTCCCCTAAAAAAAATGAAGGAGATGTTTAGATAATGACTTCAACTAAACAACACAAAAAAGTGATCCTTGTTGGTGACGGTGCCGTAGGTTCATCTTACGCTTTTGCACTTGTTAACCAAGGAATTGCACAAGAGCTTGGAATTATCGAAATTCCACAATTACACGAAAAAGCTGTTGGTGATGCGCTTGACCTTAGCCACGCCCTTGCCTTCACTTCACCTAAAAAAATCTACGCTGCTCAATACTCTGACTGTGCAGACGCTGACCTTGTTGTTATCACTGCAGGTGCTCCTCAAAAACCAGGTGAAACTCGCCTTGACCTTGTAGGTAAAAACCTGGCTATCAACAAATCAATCGTAACACAAGTTGTTGAATCAGGTTTTGATGGTATCTTCCTTGTTGCTGCTAACCCAGTTGACGTTTTGACTTACTCAACTTGGAAATTCTCTGGATTCCCTAAAGAACGCGTTATCGGTTCAGGTACTTCACTTGACTCAGCACGTTTCCGTCAAGCACTTGCCGAAAAATTGGACGTTGATGCTCGTTCAGTTCACGCCTACATCATGGGTGAACACGGAGACTCTGAATTCGCTGTTTGGTCACATGCCAACATCGCTGGTGTAAACCTTGAAGAATTCCTTAAAGACACTCAAAACGTTCAAGAAGCTGAATTGATTGAATTGTTCGAAGGTGTTCGTGATGCTGCTTACACAATCATCAACAAAAAAGGAGCTACATACTATGGTATCGCCGTAGCACTTGCTCGTATCACAAAAGCAATTCTTGATGACGAAAATGCAGTACTTCCACTTTCTGTATTCCAAGAAGGTCAATACGGTGTTAAAAACGTCTTTATCGGTCAACCAGCTGTTGTTGGTGCACACGGTATCGTTCGTCCAGTAAACATCCCATTGAACGATGCGGAAACTCAAAAAATGCAAGCATCTGCTAAAGAATTGCAAGCAATCATTGATGAAGCATGGAAAAACCCTGATTTCCAAGCAGCTTCTAAAAACTAATTAAAAGAAGGTTCTCATTTCATGGGAGCCTTTTTCTTTTTGCACAGAACGATAAAATCATATTTTCCAAAACAAAAAAGCCTATCAACCAAGCAATGAAGCTTGATACAATAGGCTTTTTCTAAATTCATTATTTAACAGCGTCTTTAAGAGCTTTACCAGCTTTGAATGCTGGAACTTTAGAAGCTGCGATTTTGATTTCTTTACCAGTTTGTGGGTTGCGACCTTTACGTGCAGCACGCTCACGAACTTCAAAGTTACCAAAACCGATCAATTGAACTTTTTCACCAGCTGCAAGGTATTCAGTTACTGCTGCAAATACAGCATCAACTGCTGCTGCTGAATCTTTCTTAGTCAATTCTGTAGCTTCTGCTACTTTAGCGATCAAATCTTGTTTGTTTGCCATGTTAATAATTCCTCCAAATAATTTCTAATTAACAAATATAATCATATCCTAAAATTGCCCACAGGTCAAGTCAAAAACGCTATTTCTAACGATTTTTCTCTATTTTTTTAGGAATGATATCGAACCAAGATGGCCCACGCATTTTCACCTGTGTGGGTTTGAATGATGGAGCCTGTTTCCAGTACTGAGATTGGTTTTTCGACATAAGTTTGTAAAACATTCTTCATCTCATTGGCCCATTCATTGGTACCAGCGTAGGAAATTCCAATCTCTGCAACCGATTTATGAGAAAGGGTCTCGACCAACTCGTCAAGCCATTTTTTAAATGTCTTAGCACCGCGCCCTTTTACAATAGGTTGCAGTTCGTGGTTTTTCATCTGCATTACTACACGAATATTTAACAGAGAACTGATCAAGCCTGTCACACGCCCAATACGACCACCTTTGACTAAATTTTCCAAAGTCGAAACACCGATATAAAGTTCAGTATGATTTTTCACATCTTCCACACGTGCCAAGATAGTTTCTAAATCTTTGCCTTCTTGGGCAAGTTTAGCAGCTTCAACAACTTGAAACTTCATCGCCTGGTCTGTAAAAGAACTATCAATAACGATCACATCAGCGCTAGAGAGGCTTGCTCCTTGGCGAGCAGCTTCAACAGTTCCAGACAAAGCATGGGACATGTGAATAGCGAGTATCTGACTGCCGTCTTTACCTAGTTCTTCAAAAACTTCAGCAAATACTCCCACTGGAGGCTGACTGGTTTTGGGTAGGTTTTTACTTTGCTGCATAAGATGAAGGAATTCTCCCTCTTTCAAATCTGCATCAGAATAAAGGATACCATCAATCATCACAGATAAAGGAACAACGGTGATATTTAATTCTTTAACCACTTCTGGTTCAATAGTAACAGAGGAATCCGTTACAATTTTTACTTGTGTCATATCTTCAATCTTTCTATTCTTCTCAATAAGATAGGGATTTATCACCTTTATTATATCAAAAAATTGTTAAAAAATCATAATGAATCCAATGAAAAAGCTTGGAATTTTGGTATAATCTATCTATAGAAAAGCGAGGGAGAATCATGATCCGAAAAGTTCAGCCTATTGTCACTATCATACTTGGGGCAGCTATTTATGCCTTTGGTCTCACCTATTTTGTAGTTCCTCATCATTTGTTTGAAGGCGGAGCAACTGGTATCACATTGATTACCTTCTATCTCTTTAAAATTCCTGTCTCAGTGATGAATCTCTTGATTAACATCCCTCTCTTTATCTTGGCCTGGAAGATTTTTGGTCCTAAAACGCTCTACTCCAGCCTTTTGGGAACCATTTCCCTCTCGATCTGGCTTGCTGTCTTTGAACGAATTCCTTTACAATTTGACTTGCAAGGTGATCTCATTATTGTCTCTTTAGTTTCTGGTGTTTTACTGGGAGTTGGTTTAGGAATTATCTTTAATGCTGGTGGTACAACAGGTGGATCAGATATTGTTGCTCGCATCCTCAACAAATACACCAATATCTCAATTGGAAAATTGCTTTTCTCGCTTGATTTCATTATTCTAATGTTGATTTTGATTATCTTCCAAGATTTGCGCCTAGTGACTTATACCCTCTTATTTGACTTTATCATCGCTCGTGTTATCGACCTGATCGGTGAAGGAGGTTATGCTGGTAAAGGATTTATGATTATAACTCAATTTCCAGATCGGTTAGCCGAAAAAATTAACGATGAACTCGGACGCGGCGTAACCTTTATATCTGGTCAAGGTTACTACAGCAAAAAGGATTTAAAAATTATCTACTGTATCGTCGGTCGAAATGAAATCGTTAAAATGAAGGATGTGATTCACCAAGTCGATCCTCAAGCCTTTATCACCATCACAGAGGCTCATGAAATTCTGGGGGAAGGATTTACTTATGTAAAAGATTAAAAAAGCTGGGAATTCCCAGCTTTTATTCTTCTTCAGAAAGTGTAGAGTGACGATAGCCATAAGTAAAGTAAATCACTAGTCCAACCAACAAAGCAAATCCAAAGGCAATCCATGTTTCCTTGGTGTACTGAAGCATAAAGGAAACACAGATAAGAATGGAGAGAATAGGCAAGAGCGGCACTAAAGGAGTTTTGAATTCTCCTTCTTTTGGCACGCCCTTATCCTTTCTGAGCTTGATAATACCGTAGGCAAGTAGAATTAGATAGGCTAGTGTACAGATATTTAAAAAAGCAGCGATACTGGCTAGCGGAAAGACTCCTGCTGCAATGGCTGAAGCAATTCCTGTTAAGATGGTCGCATTCTTTGGAACCCGGCTAGTTTTACTTAGCTGTTTAAAACTTCGAGGTAATAGACCATCACGTGCTAAGCTGTAAATCATTCGAGACAGAGCGTAGGTCATGGAAATACATACGGTTATCAGGGTTAGAATAGCTACCAGTGAAACATAGTTGGCTGCCCAGCCAATTCCGATACTACGCAATGAAAAGGCCACTGCATCATCCACATTGAGTTGGCTATAGTGAACAATCCCAGTCAATACTATTGTTACCAAGGCATAGAGAATGGTGACGATTGTCAGAGAAAGCACGATTCCGCGGGGAATATTTTTTTGCGGACTTTGAATTTCATCAACTGCCATGGAAATCGACTCAAATCCGAGAAAACCGAAGAACATCAAAGAGGCTCCTGCCATAATCCCAGTACTTCCTCCATAAAGCTGACCAAAACCAAAAGGAGCAAAATTCGTCCAATTTTCAGGATTGATGTACCAAATACCTACTAGGATAAATAAGGCAAGAGCAGAGAATTTCAAAACTACTAAAAGCGAATTAAAGCGCAAGGCTGCCTTAGAATTTAATAAAACCAATCCTGTTACCAAGATCAGTACCAGAATAGGCAGAAGGTCGATATAGGTGCCTTGTTCAGGGTTAAAGGTGCCATTCAAGGCTTGAGGCATGGAGATACCATAATTACTGAGCAATCCCTTAAAGTAAGCTGCCCAGCCAGACGCCACACCTGAAACAGCCGTCATGAATTCCATGATGGTCAACCAGCCAGCAATCCATGCTGGTAATTCTCCTAAAATCGCATAGAGATAGCTATACGCGCCCCCAGTTGCAGGAACACGAGAGGCAAATTCTGCAAAAAATAAGGCTGATAGAGAAACACACAGGGCAGAAATCACGATGGAAACCACTAGTGATGGACCAGCTAGGGTAGCCGCTGCTGTTCCTGTAATGGTGAAAATCCCTGTCCCCACCATGGCACCGATCCCTAATAGAATCAAATCCCATAATTTCAAATGGCGACGCATTTCCGTTCGCCCCAGACTAACATCCTTGGTTCTAAAAATATTCATACTTCATCTCCACTAAATGTAATTGTTTTATTTTACCATATAAAAGTATTTTTGTGAATATTTATTAGGTCCTTTTTTGAAAAAAATTCTGAACAGAAAGGATTCCTGTTCAGAATTTGCATATTCTTACCCAACTGATCCTTCCATCTCATAGCTAATCAAGCGATTCAGCTCAACTGCGTATTCCATTGGAAGTTCTTTTGTGAAGGGTTCGACAAATCCCATGACAATCATCTCAGTTGCCTCAGATTCTGACAAGCCACGGCTCATGAGGTAGTAGAGTTGTTCTTCTGAAATCTTAGATACCTTGGCTTCGTGCTCCAAAGCAACTTGCGAGTTATGGATTTCATTAAATGGAATGGTATCAGATGCTGACAAGTCATCCATGATAATGGTATCACACTCGATGTGAGAAACAGATTTCTTAGAGTTCTTGTTAAAGGTTACTTGTCCACGGTAGTCCACCTTTCCTCCACCTTTAGCAATAGACTTAGACACGATAGACGAGCTGGTATGCGGAGCGTTGTGGATCATCTTGGCACCCGTATCTTGGTGTTGCCCAGCATTAGCAAAGGCGATCGAAAGCATGGTACCACGCGCCCCTTCTCCATCTAGGTAAACAGATGGGTATTTCATGGTTGTTTTGGCACCCAAGTTTCCATCAATCCACTCAACAGTCGCATCTTTCAAAGCTTTGGCACGTTTTGTTACCAAGTTATAGACATTATCAGACCAGTTTTGGATAGTTGTATAACGCATGTAAGCTCCGTCCAAGGCGAAGATTTCTACAATGGCTGCATGCAAACTGTTGCTTGAGTAAGTCGGTGCTGTACATCCTTCTACATAGTGGACGCTTGCTCCCTCATCAACGATAATCAAGGTACGTTCAAACTGACCTGTATTTTCGTTGTTGATACGGAAGTAAGTTTGAAGCGGAATGTCTACCTTGACCCCTTTCGGTACGTAGATAAAGGTTCCACCAGACCATACTGCTGAGTTAAGGGCAGCCAACTTGTTATCAGTCGGTGGTACTAACTTCGCAAAGTATTGTTTAAACAAGTCTGGATATTCCTTGAGGGCAGAATCCGTATCTGTAAAGATAATGCCTAACTTCTCAAATTCTTCTTTCATGTTATGATAAACCACTTCCGACTCGTACTGGGCAGAGGCTCCTGCTAGATAAGCACGTTCAGCTTCTGGAATCCCGATACGTTCAAAGGTTTCTTTAATCTTTTCAGGTACATCATCCCAAGAACGGGCTGGTTTATCAGATGGTTTTTGGTAATAGATCAAGTCATCAAAGTCAATCTCTGACAAGTCCGCTCCCCAAGTTTGCATAGGCATTTTCTTGAAGGTTTCATAAGATTTCAAACGGAATTCCAACATCCACTCAGGCTCACCCTTGGCAGCTGATAATTCGCGAATGACATCTTCGTTCAAACCTTTTCCTGTCGATAGGACAGGCTCTACATCATCATGGAAACCAAATTTATATTCACCAAGATCAATTGGTTTTGGTTCTACTCTTTCTTCAGCCATAATTTCCTTTCTTTCTTCATTTCTAATGATTTATAAGACAAATGTAACTTGTCTTACTGTTTTTCTTGATCTTCAATTGTCTTCTTAAGGGCATTCCAAGCTAGGGTTGCACACTTGATTCGTTGAGGGAATTTGGCAACACCTGACAAGAAGGCTGCATCGCCTAGTTGATCTTGGCGGTCATCTTTTTGTCCTTGAACCATTTCAGAAAAAATGGTCGCAAGTTCTAAAATTTCTTGCTTGGTTTTTCCTAAAACGGCATCTGTCATCATGCTAGCAGAGGCAGTTGAGATGGTGCATCCTGAATTTAGAAAAGCAATATCTTCCAAACGATCATCTGCATCAAACTTGACAGATAGGTTGATAACATCACCACAGGTTGGATTGTTGAGACTGATTTGTTCAGCGTCTTCTAACTTCCCTTGGTGATGTGGATTTTTCGAATGGTCCGCTACCACTGCCATATAAAGGCTATCTAGTTTAGAAAGTGCCATTGAAAAACTCCTTTGTCTTTTGTAAGGCATCGACTAGCTTGTCGCAATCTGCCTTGGTATTGTAGAGATAAAAACTAGCACGAGCTGTTGCCGGGACTTCCAAATACTGAAGCAAGGGTTGCGCACAGTGGTGACCTGCTCGAACAGCCACTCCTTCATAATCCAAAGCGGTCGCAAGGTCGTGAGGATGAAGATCATCTAGGTTAAAGGCAATAACACCTGAACGTTGAGCCAAATCCTGAGAACCATAAATAGTCAATCCTTCAATGGCCTGCAGTTTTGGAAAGACATATGCAATCAATTCTTGTTCATGAGCTTCAATGGCATCCATACCAATCTTTTCCAGATAATCAACTGCAGTCGCAAGTCCAATAGCTCCTGCCATATTAGGAGTTCCAGCCTCAAATTTCCAAGGCAATTCCTTCCAACTAGCAGATTGCTCATAAACGAAATCAATCATTTCGCCGCCAAATTCTACTGGTGACATTTGTTCCAGATACTTTTCTTTACCATAAAGAACACCAATACCAGTTGGACCAGCCATCTTGTGACCTGAAAAGGCAAAGAAGTCCGCATCCAAATCCTGGACATCAATCTTCATATGGGGTGTAGACTGGGCGCCATCCACCACCATAATAGCTCCAACTTGGTGGACCATCTGAGTGATTTCTTTGATAGGATTGACCACACCAAGGACATTAGAGGCATGAGCTAGCGAAACAAACTTGACCTTGTCAGTCAATTTAACTCGCAAGTCATCCATATCCAGAGCCCCGTCCTTGAGATAGACATAGACAAGCTCTGCTCCAGTCTTTCGACAGGCTTCCTGCCATGGAATGATATTGGAATGGTGTTCCATGACGGAAATCAAGACCTGGTCTCCCTCAGTCAACACTTCCTCAGCGTAACGTGCTACCCAATTAAGACTGGTCGTCGTTCCTCTGGTAAAGAGAACTTCCTTTGTAGATCCTGCATTGATAAATTTACGAATGGTTTCACGAGCAGCTTCATAAGATGCTGTCGCTCTCTCAGCCAAGGTATGGACACCACGGTGAACATTGGCATTGTCCTGCTCATAGTAGCGGTTGATTATTTCCAGAACTGCTAGTGGTTTTTGTGCCGTCGCAGCATTATCCAGATAGACCAACGGTTCATCATTAATAATCTGGTCTAAAATCGGAAAATCCTTACGAATTGCTTCTACATCTAACATCGGTTTCCCCTTAGCGTTTTGACAATTTTTCTTCGACAGTTGCAATCATTTCATCGCGAACTTCCTTGACTGGAATCTCAACGATTACAGAACCAAGGAAACCACGTACAACCAAGCGTTCTGCTGTTGCCTTGTCCAAGCCACGGCTCATGAGGTAGTACATGTCTTCTGGACCTACCTGACCGATAGAAGCCGCGTGACCTGCAGTAACATCATTTTCATCAATCAAAAGAATTGGGTTGGCATCTGAACGAGCTTGGTCAGAAAGCATAAGAACTCGACTCTCTTGTTGGGCATCTGCTCCCTTAGCTCCCTTGATGATATGACCAATACCGTTGAAGGTCAAGGTTGCTTTCTCAAGAATAACCCCATGTTGGAGGATATTTCCGATAGAATTGCATCCGTAGTTAGTCACACGAGTGTCAATCCCTTGCACCTGACGGCCACTTGAAAGAGCTACGACTTTAAGGTCAGCATGGCTACCATTTCCAATCAAATCGCTATCAAAATCAGCAACAACATTTCCTTCGTTCATGACACCGATTGCCCAGTCAATGCTTGCATCGTTGCCTAGTTTACCACGACGGCTAATGTAGGCAGTGACATTTTCACCTAGACGGTCAATAGCCGCAAACTTCACTTGCGCACCTGAACGAGCAATCACTTCAACTGTGATATTTGCAGTTGCTTTTGCACTACCTCCACCTCGTGACTCTAGACGTTCAAGATAGCTTATTTTGGAGTTTTTACCAGCGATAATAAGGATATGCTTGTTAAATGGCACATCGCTATCGCTGTCTTGGTAGAAAATCCCTTCGATTGGCTCTTTAATCTCAACATTATCAGGAATGTAGAGAACAGCACCACTATTGAAATACGCTGTATGGTAGGCTGCCAACTTGTCATCGTCATACTTAACAGATGACATGAAGAACTCCTCAATAAGCTCTGGAATTTCTTCTAAAGCTGAGTGAAAATCTGTGAAGACAACACCTTGTTCAGCTAACTCAACTGGAATTTGTTCAAAAACAGTTTGGGTTCCTACTTGAACCAATTTCAAGTGATTGTCTAGAGCTGTGAAATCTGGAACATTTGCTGACGGCTCACTTTCTGTAATGGTTCCATCTCCCAGATTCCAACGGTGAAATTTCACACGCTCAATGACTGGTAATTCCAAACTCTCAATCTTATCAAAAGCTTTTTGGCGGAGGTCGGACAACCAGCTTGGTTCAGCGTGCATTTCTGAAAAAAGTTTAATAGTTTCTTTAGTCATTTACTTCTCCTAAAAGATACGAGGGAATTACAATTCTTCCTTGTAGTCATAGCCAAGTTCTTCAGCTAGTTTTGCGTATCCTTCACGTTCCAAACGGGCAGCCAATTCTGGACCACCAGAAAGGACAACACGACCTTCCATCATCACGTGTACCACGTCTGGTGTGATGTAGTTCAAGAGACGTTGGTAGTGAGTGATGATCATGGCACCAAATCCTTCACCACGCATGGCATTGACACCTTTAGAAACAACTTTAAGAGCGTCAATATCAAGACCTGAGTCAATCTCATCCAAAAGGGCAAAAGTTGGTTCCAACATCAAGAGTTGAAGAATTTCATTACGTTTTTTCTCACCACCAGAGAAGCCTTCATTGAGGTAACGCTCTGCCATTTCTTCTTTCATGTTGAGCAATTCCATTTTCTCGTCCAGTTTAGTGATGAACTCACGAACTGAAATCTTTTCATCGTCTTCTTTACCAGCATTCATGGCTGCACGAAGAAATTCTACATTGGTAATTCCTGGAATTTCAGATGGATATTGCATGGCAAGGAAAAGTCCCATACGCGCACGCTCGTCCACTTCCAACTCAAGAATGTTTACGCCATCAAACAAGACTTCACCTTTGGTAACTTCATAGTTAGGATTCCCCATGATAGCAGCAGAAAGAGTCGATTTACCAGTACCATTTGGTCCCATGATAGCTGCGATTTCTCCTGTTTTCAGAGTCAGATTGACCCCTTTTAAAATTTCTTTTCCTTCAATCTCAACGTGAAGATCTTTGATCTCTAATACTGACATGATAATTCCTTTCTTTTTCAAACATTTTGCTCAATACTTTAGGAAATTGCTTACAATCCCTAAAAAATAGGACAAAAGGTCAATAAATATACTCTACTAGTATAACAAAAAAAAGCCTAAAAGGCTTTGATTTTGTCTAGAAGCTGGGGGGCTAATCCTTGCGGTTTAAGTGTTGATCAATAGCGTCTACAATTTTTCCCATCAGATAACTTAACCTAAAGTTTCGAAAGAGTAAAATCGCCCAAAAAGCTGCCATAACGTAGCGACCAGTCATTAAAGATTCATTGAAAAAATAGGTCTCAGCAGCCGTGAATAACGCTATTATGATAAATTGTTGTCTATTCATAAGATTATTGTATCATGAAATCCATTTTTAGTCTTCTTCAACCATGACTTTATCAGCCAGAAATTCAAATCCTTCTGGAATTAGGCTCTCTTCTTCCATCTCTTGGTCAGCTTGAGAAGACTTGTTTTTAGCTGAAAATGCTGCTCGAACCTCTTTCCATTCCTCTAGGGAAATAGCCAGAATCTCAGGTGAAAATCCAGCTGCCTGGCTGAGAATATTGCCGAACATGGTATTGAGGTTATCACGTTTCATGGTTTGCCCTGCATTGAAATTAGACTCAAAGGCTAAAATAGCATGGTGTTCATTGGCCGCAACTGGTTGAGAACCTACGAGAAGAGCTTTATCCGGACCAGCTAAGCTTTCGATCACTTCTCCCCACGCATTCTGGAGGCGAATTAAGTTTTGACGTGCCAAATCAGGACTTTCGACAGCTTCTTGCAGGATAGACTGAACTTTGTTGCGATCCACTCGATAGACTGTCTTGGAAGTGGCTGGACGACTAGGAACTGGCGCAACTTGTTTAGGAGCCGTGCCCACATTGGCAAGCTCTTGTTTGAGACGGGCGACTTCCTGTCTCAGTGCAGAAATTTCACTTTCAACAGCTTCTGAAAGTACTGGTTCAGGCTTAATCTCCGCTAAACGAATGGTCATCATCTCAGCGTAAATCTTAGGTTGCAAGCTGGCCTTCATATCTGCTAAACTCACTGTCGCTAGACGAATCATTTCAAAGAGACTTTCCTGAGACAGAGCTAGATTGTCCATAAAAACTGAACTATGATGAGTATTTTCGCCACCTGTCTGAACAACCAGTAGATCACGCAAATACTGCAAGAGATCCGTCACAAAACGAGTCATACTCTTACCATTTTCAAACAAAAGATTCAGAGAATCAAGCGCTTTTGGAACATCCTGCTGGGACAAGGCAGCTAC
This sequence comes from Streptococcus mitis bv. 2 str. SK95, assembly GCF_000222705.1. Taxonomy (GTDB): domain Bacteria; phylum Bacillota; class Bacilli; order Lactobacillales; family Streptococcaceae; genus Streptococcus; species Streptococcus mitis_AY. The sequence continues at coordinate 41,564 of NZ_AFUB01000001.1, forward strand.
ATAATCATCTAGTGCTGATAGACTAATAGTGCCTGTAATCTCCTCAGAGATAGCTGTAGTTAAAGCATTCCCTTGTGTCAAACTCAAGGCTTGATCCAGAATTGACAAGGCATCCCGCATCCCACCTTCAGCCCGTCTAGCGATAATTTCCACAGCCTCTGGTTCAGAACTGATATTCTCTTTTGACAAAATGGTTTGGATATGGTTCTTAATATCTTGCGTTCGAATCGATTTAAACTCAAAACGTTGGACGCGCGATAAAATAGTTGCTGGAATCTTGTGCAATTCGGTGGTCGCTAAAATAAAGACAACATTTTGAGTTGGTTCTTCTAGAGTCTTCAAAAGCGCATTAAAAGCTCCTGTAGACAGCATATGAACCTCGTCTATGATATAGACCTTATAACGTGCCAAACTAGGAGCATAGGTGGATTTATCACGAATTTCACGGATTTCATCGACTCCATTATTCGAAGCTGCATCCATTTCGATAACATCTTCTAGGCTACCTTCTGTCACTGCCTGGCAGATATAGCAGTTATTACATGGTTCTCCGTCCACTTGGTTCAGGCAGTTCATGGCTTTGGCAAAAATCTTGGCTACACTGGTTTTCCCAGTTCCACGAGGACCTGAGAAAAGATAAGCGTGACTAATCTTTTCCTGCTCGACCGCCTGTTTTAGGGTTTTAGCCACAACCTCTTGTCCGACCAATTGTGAAAAAGTTTGGCTTCTATATTTTCGATAAAGTGCTTGATACATTAGGCTTTCTCCTCAAACATCTTAAAGTTCCATTCTGTCTTCTCAAGCAAAATAGCGACATATTGTTCCAAGTAATCACGGTCAATGGCATTGTAATCATCAATAAGTGAAGAATCCAGGTCTAAAACACCCAGCAATCGACCATTATTAAGCATGGGAACTACGATTTCACTCTTAGCTTTACTATCACAAGAAATGTAGTTTGGATAGGTGCTCACATCGCCAACTAAAACAGTCTCTTGAAACTCAGCAGCTTCTCCACATACTCCTTTTCCAAGCGGAATGCGAATACAAGAAACACCACCCTGAAAAGGCCCTAAAACCAACTCGCTACCATCAAACAGATAAAAACCTGCAAATACAGTATTGGGAAAGCGAGATTTTAGAAGGGCACTAGCATTAGAAAGATTGGCAAGAACGTTGCTCTCACCTTCAAGTAAGTAGGAGAGTTCCTCGTTTAACAATTGATATTGTGATTGTTTTTCTGAATCTAACATAGAACTATTATATCAAAAATGGGAAAGAGACAAAAGAAAAATCCCTTGTTTTAAACAAAGGATTTTGTGATTATCAATTTGATTAAAGTTCGATATCACCGAACAAGTCAGCCATTGAGAATCCTGTTTGTGTTTCTGGAAGTTCGAAATCACGTTTTTCTTGACGTTTTGGACGACGTGGACGAGCAGCACGTTTTTCTTCTTTTTGTCCTTCTTCTTGAGCTGGACGTTCTTCAAGAGCTTTGATAGAAAGTGATACGCGTTCTGCGTCAGCGTTAACATCAAGGACTTTAACAGTAACTTCTTGACCAACAGTAAGAGCTTCTTTTGGATTTTCGATACGTTTGTGTGAAATTTGTGATACGTGAACAAGTCCATCGATACCTGGCAATACTTCAACAAATGCACCAAAGTCAGTCAAACGTTTAACTGTTCCTTCTACTACATCACCTTTAGCCAATTTTTGCTCAACACCATCCCATGGTCCAGGTGTTGTTGCTTTAAGTGAAAGTGATACGCGTCCTTCTTCTTCGTTAAGATCAAGGATCTTCACTTCAATTTCTTCACCAACAGTTACAACTGATTTAGGTGAAACGTTACGTTCGTGTGACAATTCAGTCAAGTGAACCAATCCGTCAACACCACCAAGGTCGATGAAAGCACCGAAGCTTGTGATACGAGCAACTTTACCAGTTACTACATCACCAACAGCCAATTTACCGAATACTTCAGCACGAGCTGCTGCAGTAGCTGCTTCAACAACTTCACGACGTGAAAGGATGAAGCGGTTTTCTTTAGGATCAACTTCCTTGATTTTAGCATCAAATTCTTGACCTACGAAACGCTCAGTGTTACGTACAAAACGAGTATCCAACATTGAAGCTGGGATGAATCCACGAACGCCTTCAAATTCTACTGAAAGTCCACCTTTAACGGCACGAGTTCCTTTAACAGTAACAACTTCTTCTTCGCGTCCTACAAGTTTGTCCCATGCTTTGCGAGCTTCAAGGCGTTTTTTAGATACAAGGTATGTAACTGTATCAGTATCTTTACCAACTACTTGACGAAGTACAAGAACATCCAATACTTCTCCTACTTTCACAAAGTCATTGATATCTGCATCGCGATCGTTTGTCAATTCGCGAAGAGTCAAGACACCTTCAACACCAGTCCCAGAGATTGCAACGTTAGCTTGAGTCGCATCAACTGTCAATACTTCAGCACTAACAACATCACCAGGCTCAACTTGGCTAACGCTATTTAGCAAATCTTCAAATTCGTTCATCTAAAAAATCCTCCAACAATCAAGTCTTTTCCAAAACTTGACATACTTATAATTTTTTTCCTAAGCACCCGCAAGAACATGTTCGTTTTGTTCATGTCTTTCAATATAAAAATAAAATACCCTAAGATATTTTTCTTTTTATCTTGAATTTATTACCTAAGAACTGGGGTAGCTGGATTCGAACCAACGCATGAGGGAGTCAAAGTCCCTTGCCTTACCGCTTGGCTATACCCCAATGATGAGATGGAGAGAGAGGGGATTCG